>CAVPKT010000063.1:0-46120 GCA_963705775.1 uncultured Solirubrobacterales bacterium
GATGGTCGACCGGTCAGCTACTACCGCGAGCGTCTGATCGCTCCGGCGCCCGGCCGAGGATCTCGTCGTACAGGTCCTGCACCGCAGTGGTCAGGCGCTCCGGCGCGAACCGCTCGCGCGCGTCGCGGGCTGCCGCGCGACCGAGATGCTCACGCTGCGCCGGGTCATCGAGCAGCTCTCCCGCGAGGCGCGCGAGGGCGGCGGCGTCGCCGGGCGGAAACAGGCATCCGGTTTGGCCGTCTCTGACGATCTCGGGCAAGCCGCCGGTGTCCGACGCGATCACGGCGCAACCTGCGGCGGCGGCCTCGATCGCAGCGCCCGGGAGCGGATCAGGAGCTGTCGATGGAACGGCGACGAGATCAGCCGCGCCGTAGATCGTCTCGACGTCTCCCCGGAAGCCGGTCAGGTGCAAGCGGTCCCTGATGTCGAGGCGTTCGGCTAACGCGAGCACGCCTTCCAGGCGATCCTCGGCGCCGGGCCACGGCTCGCCCGCGACGAGCCCGATCGCCCGCCGCTCTTTGAGCGCCGGCTCCGCCAGGGCGCGGACGAGCACGTCCTGGCCCTTCCAGTCCGACACCCGGCCGAGCACGGCGATGACGGCGGCGTCGGGTCGAGTCCGAGCGCAGCGCGGGCTGCACCACGTGGAGCGCGACGCGCGTCGACGGCGAGCCCGTCGTAGATAACACCTCACCCGGTCACTCGGTCCGAACTGCGCTGCGGTGGCCTCGGACACGCACGGAAGCGCCGCGCCGTCATCAGCATGCGGCGGTAGGAGGGCCACAGGCGGCGCGAACCGCGCATAGCTCTCGCGCACATGCCAGACATGTGGCACGCGGGCGAGCGCGGATGCAGCGGCGCCGCCGAGGATCACCGAGGTGTTGGAGTGCACGACCGAGATCCCACGCGGCGGCGGATGAGCCGGCCGAGGGTTGCACCGTCGCGGGCTGCCGCCGGCGAGCGAGCCAGTCCCCCGGGTTCGTCTCGGCCCGCGGCGGAGCACGCTCAGCGGACGGATCAGCACCTCGACGCCCGCATCCCGGAGGTCGTCGGCGAGGGGCCCGGCTGCGGGAGCACGACAAGCGGCTCGTAGCGTGCGCGGTCGAGTCGCGTCGCGATCAGGTGCAGCTGCCGGTCGGCGCCGTAACGGCCGCTCGAGGAGTGCAGCAGCAGTATAGGACCTTTCAGAGCTCGACCGTGAGCGCCTCGCCGGTCGCGTCTGGCACCAGCTCTGGGTGAATGATGTTCGCGAGCAGCTCGAGCCCGTCGACGATCCGCGGTCCCGGGCGCGAGAAGTAAGCGGAGGCGTCGACCGCGACTACCTCGCCCGCGCCGACCGCGCGCAGCTCGATCGCGGTGCATCTCCGCCTCGCGGTAGGCGATTTGGGCGTCGTAGCCGCAGGGCATCACGATCACGATGTCGGGCTGGGCGGCCTTGACCTCGTCCCAGCTGCGCTGCTCGGAGTTTTCCCCGGCGAAGCCGAGCACGTCCTCGCCGCCCGCGTAGTCGATGAGCTGGGGCGCCAGTGGCCGGCCGCGAACGGCGGATCGAGCCACTCGAGGGCGACGACGCGGGCGCGGTCTTGGCGCGGCGGACGGCTATCCGTACACGGTCGATCCGGGCGGCGGCATCGCGTACGAGCTCGACCGCCGCGTCCCTTGTGTTGGTGAACTCCGCGATTGTGCGCGCGTCGCCGAGCACCTCCCCGACCGTATGGGGGTCGAGTGAGAGCACTGTCGGCCGCGTTCGATCTCGTCGGCGATCGCGCGCACGTCGTCGTAGGAGACTGCACACACCGAGCACAGGGCCTGTGTGATGATCAGGTCCGGACGGAGGTCGTGCAGCTGTTCGGCGTCGAGCTCGTAGATCGACTGCCCCTCGAGCGTCCGCTCCTTGACCGCAGCATCGATCTCCGCCGAGGTGAGGCCCTGGGGAAGCACGTCGCGGGTGATCCTTGGTAGCTCGAGCGCAGCTTCGGGGTAGTCGCACTCGTGGGTGACGGCGATAAGGTCGGACCCCAGGCCGAGCGCGAACAGCATCTCGGTGGCGGATGGGACGAGGCTTACGATTCGCACAAGGAGAACGATATGGCAGAGTTGCTCTCAGACCAGGAAATCGAGTCCCGGCTCGAAGGTGGAGACTGGCGGCGCGAAGGCGATGAGATTGTCCGCGACTGGAAATTCAAGGACTTCGCTGAGGCGATCACGTTCGTAAACCGCGTCGCAGAGGCGGCCGAGGAGGCCAATCACCACCCGGACATTCTCGTCCACGGTTGGAACAAGGTTCGACTCTCGCTGACTAACCACGCGGCGGGCGGCTTGACCGAGGCGGACTTCGAGATGGCCTCGAAGTTCGATGCCTTGTAGCCGATTTCCAGCCTCCGGCCCTGCTGCTACTTTATCCCCGGTCGCCGTAAATGAACGAAGACGACCCATCCCGAAGTAGCAGCGCGCGGTTGGAGGGCAAAGCCGCGCTAACCCAGAGCCGGTACGCAACCGACGGCGCAAGGGCCGCGACTGCACCAGGGCACCGCCGCGGGTGAAGGTCCTCTTCATCATCTTGACGGGACTCTTGGTCCTGGTAAACGCGTTCTTCGTGATCGCGGAGTACGCGCTCGTTCGCTCGCGACGAGAGCGGCTCGAGGCGCTCGCGGACGAGGGCGCTCGGGGCGCCCGGCTTGCGCTCGCGCAGAGCAGTGACATCGGTGACTACATCGCGGCGTGCCAGGTCGGAATCACGATGGCCTCGATTGGGATCGGGGCGCTCGGTGAGCCCGCGATCGCCCACCTGCTCGAGCATCCGCTCGGGAAGCCGTTGGGTCATGGCGTGGCGGTGGGGATCTCGGTGACGATCGCATACCTGCTGATCACCGTGGCCCAGAGCGTCATTGGCGAGATCGTGCCCAAGCTGTACACGATCCAGCACGCGGAAGCCCTGGCCCGTCGGATCGCCCGCCCTCTGCAGTTCTTCCGGGTCCTGTTCTCGCCGTTCATCACAATTCTGAACTCGTCCTCGTACGCAATCCTGCGATTGCTCGGCACCGATCCCGAGGCCGAGCCCGAAGGGGGTACGCCAGAAGAGCTGAAGCGCCTGATCGCCCAGTCCACCACCGGTGGCCAGCTCGACATCGGCGAGGCGAGCATGCTCACCGGCGTTTTCCACCTGCACGAGCAGGAGGCCCGCCAGGTGATGACCCCGATCCCCGCAGTCGTCACGATCGACGAAACTGACACGGTCCAGACGGCGCTCGAGCGATGCGTCTCGACTGGTCACTCGCGCCTCGTCGTGACGGAGCAGTTCAACCAGGATCGGGTCAAGGGCATCGTTCACGTGAACCAGCTGGTCAAGCGGCTGATGGCCGAGGGAGGAGATGCCCAGATTGCGCCACTGGTGCGTGCGGCCCCGATCGTGCCCGAGACTAAGCCGCTCGACGATCTGCTCGCGGATCTCCAGCGCGAGCGCACCGAGCTCGCGATCGTCGTCGACGAGTACGGGCGTACGGCCGGGATCGTGACGATCGAGGACATCATCGAGGAGGTCGTGGGCGAAATCGCCGACGAAACCGATCCTGCCGGCGGCGCGGTGCGAAGGCTGGCCAACGGGGATTGGTTCGTGCGGGGCCACGTCGCCGTTACCGATCTCGAGGACTACGGGCTCGAGCTCCCGATTGACACGGACGCGTACAACTCCGTCGGGGGGTTCGTATTCGCGGAGCTCGGGCGACTGCCGAAGCGCGGCGACACGATCGCGGCCAACGGCTACTCGATCAGGGTCGAGTCCGTGCGGGAGAACCGGATCGAAGCGGTTCGGATCAGACCGCGGCGGTCGGCGGCGGAGCGGTCGGGGTAAGTCGACGGCGCGTGCTGGGCGGTTGGGGCGGTCGGGGGCCGGATCGCGGTGTCGGCGCACGCCGTCGAGGCATTCGTTACATTTCGCATCAGCACAACGGCCGGGGTTTTAGCCGCTAGGCAATAAGCCATTCCGGCGGTTGAGAGGAGGATTGAAGCCGGCCCTCCACTGGGCCGGCTTCGACTTCATTTTCCGGGGGGCGTTTTGGGGGCGGGGGCCGGCTGGCGCGAGCCCACCGCGGCCCCCGCGAAATGAAGCCGGCCCGCTGGGGGCGGGCCGGCTTCGTGCTTCTGGGGAGGAGGTGCTGCTATGAGGTACGTCGCACGGGTAGTGTCGGCTCCGGAGATGAATGAGCCTTAAAAGAGTGGAGGGGAAACGTAAGGGCCGCTCGGCGCCCCGTCTCGCCCGCCCGGGGCGCCCCGTCTCAGTCGTGGGCCAGGAAGCCCTCGCCGGTCTTGCGGCCCAGCTTCCCCTCCGCAACCAGCTCATTCAGCTTCGCGCGGGACCGATGCTCCGATCGCCTCACCGATCGCCTTGGCGACGTCGAGCTCGACGAAGTCGAGCAGCGCGAGCGGTCCCATCGGCACGCCGGCGCCCAGCGTCATGCATTCATCGATGTCGACCGGGTCCATCGAGTTCTCGACCATCAAGTCGACCGCGCTGAACAGATACGGGAACAGCAGGCGGTTGACCACGAACCCGGGGATGTCCGGCACCTCGACGGCGATCTTGCCCAGCGCCTCGCACACATCCCGGGCGCGCGTCTTCGTTTGATCGGCCGCCTGGGCGGGAACACGAGCTCCACGAGCTTCATCCGCGCGACGGGATTGAAGACGTGCAGGCCGACGAAGCGATCGGGCCGGCCCGCGGCGTCGGCGAGGTCCTTGATCGAGAGCGACGAGGTCGTGGTGGACAGCACGGCGCTCTCGTCGGCGTGCCCAGCGAGCTCGGCGAGGAGTGAGCACTTGCTCTCGTGGTCCTCGACGACCGCCTCGACGATGAAGCTCGCCCCGCCCAAAGCGTCCAGCTCGCGAACGACGTGGACTCGGTCCGGACGGGCGTGCTCGTCATCAAGCCTGCTCGAGATCTTGTGGACGGTCTGCCGTGCTCGCTCGGCGGAACGGTCCGACCGGGCCCAGAGCAACACATCTCCTGTACGGGCTGCCGTGGCAGCCAAGCCGCACGCGATCGCGCCGGCACCTGCGATTCCGATTTTCTCGTTTTCAGCCATAGGGGTGGGGAGGGTACGCGACCGTTCCGGGGAGCGGCGCTCAGTCAGCCTGCTCGGTCGGGCGGATCAGCACCTCGTTGATCGCGACATGCCGTGGTCGCGTGACGATGTAGAGGATCGCGTCGGCGATGTCCTCGGCCTGCAGCGGCTCGACGTCTGCGAAGCGGCGGCCGATCGCCTCCTGGATCTCGGGCGGTTGTGGCCGCGAGCTCGGTGTCGACCGCGCCCGGCTCGACCAGCGACACGCGCACGTGGCGCCTGGCGACCTCCTGGCGCAGCGACTCGGAGAACGCGCCGACGCCGTGCTTGGTCAGGTTGTAGACGCCGGTGCCCGCGCCGGGCCACGCGGCCCGCGACCGAGCTGATGTTGACCATGTCGGCGACTGGCGCGGGCCGTCCTCGGCCGCACGCAGCAGATGCGGCAGCGCTGCGTGGGCGCAGTAGAGAAGCCGCGCGACGTTTACGTCGAGCATCCGCTGCCACTCTTCAAGCGGCGCGCCGACGGCCGGGCCGAGCAGCATCACGCCGGCGTTGTTGATGAGGGTGTCGAGCCGGCCGAGCTCGGACGACGGTGCGCTCGACCGCGCGCGCGCGGCCTGGTCGACGTCGGTCACGTCGGCCTCGATCACGAGTGCGGTGCCGCCCGCTCCCGGATCTGGCCGGCCAGCGCCTCGAGCCGGTCCGCGCGACGCGCGGCGATGGCGACCGCTGCGCCCTCAGCCGCCAGCGCGAGCGCGGTGGCCTCGCCGATGCCGCTCGAGGCGCCGGTGACCAGGGCGACGGTGCCGTCGAGGCGGCCGCTCACGCCGAATCCCATCGGAAGCCGATCGCCGACGCGGCGGGCGGTGAGCGGGCTGCTCGGGAGACCGGGGGGCGGGTCCGCGAGGTTGAACGCGCTCGGCGCCAGGTCGTTCGGCGCGTCCGGGTGAAACAGCGAGGCGAGGTACTGAGCCTGGCCCCGCCCGGGTCCGAGCTCGAACTGGCCACCGCCGTAGGCGCCAATCCCTTGCTCGGCGCAATAGTCGTAGGCGGCGCAGAGCTTCGGCAGCCCTCCGATCCGCGACGGCTTGATGTTGACCATCTTCGGGGCGAACGGTAACGACTCGATGTCGGCTATCGAGTGGATCGGGGCATCCCAGGTGATGCGGTCGTGCTGGTCGGCGAGTACCGCCGCGGTCTCCGGGGTCTCGACGTCGGGGTCTTCGATCCACGCCTGGGGGAACGCGTCCACTACGCGCCGGTAGAGGACGGGATCCGGCGGCTGGTCACGATCGTCCCGCGGTAGAGGCTCTTGAAGTCGACCGAGTCGACGGCGCCCGTCTCGACGAGCTGCGGAGATCAGCTCGGGCGTCCAGGAACTCGTCGGGTCGAGCTTGAACCGAAGCGAGGGGTAGCGCTCGAGCCGTCGAGCCACCGGCTCGATCGTCGGCGGCTCGCCGAGCCGCAGCGACACGACGAACGTGAGCGGCGCGCGCCTCGCGGTCGAGAACCTCGTGCAGCGCCCGGCCGGCCTGGCGCAATGCGAGATCGAGCGCGGCGCTGTGGAACGTCCAGCGCCGGTGAGCCGCGACACATCGCGCTGGGGCGGGACCGGGAACAGGTCGAGTGAGTCGATCAGCTCGCAAAAATCCCCTAGCGCGTAGCTGCCGCGCAGATCGTGCACGGCGCCGGCGGCCTGGAGCGCCTCGTGGTCGACTGCGTCGTAGACCACGTCCTCGCCGACGCCCTCGAGGTCTCCGCCGCGAAGGTGGACGCACCGTGCTCAGGCGCTCGAACGCGCTCGAGACCTGCTCGCGGAGACCCTCGAGCCCATAACCGTCGACCTCGAGCGGGAGGTCGGCGAGGCGGTCGAAGGTGGCCATCCGGCGTGACCTGCCGGGCCAGGATCGGTAGCTGACGAGCTGCACGCCCCTGGCCTCGATCTCCTCGCGCAGGCCGGGCTCGGTGAGCGTCGCAAGCTCGACACTGCGCTCGTCGAGGTAGGAGGAGGTGAAGTCGCCGGTTACGTGAGCCGGATGGCACGCGAGCTCGGTGAAGCCCTCGCCCACCGCTGTGTCGATCAGCTCGAGGAGAAACGGCCGGCGGACGAATTTCAGCTCGGTCACGCCCTCTTGCCACTGCGCGTAGAAGCCTCCGATGTAGGAAACGGCCTCGGCGTGCCGCAGCGGAACGCCGAGCGGCTCGGTCAGCTCGCGGAAGAGCGCCAGCCGCTCCCCCTCGGCGTGAACATGATGGTGTGAGTCGACGTGACTGGGGTCAGATCCGGTCAGCTCGCGGAAGCGATCCAGCTGGCGCACAAACTCCGCCTCGGCCTGAGCCGGGTCGTCGAGATCGACGTCCTGGCTCTCGGTGAAGTGGAGGCCGATCGACAGAAAGCGGTGCTCCCTCGCAAGTCCCGCACCCTGCTCGGCTCCGGGACGGTCGACCATGAGGCTGGTGCTCGTGACGATCCCACGGGAGTGGGCCTCGATGATTCCGGCGTTCACTCCGGGCGACAGGCCGAAATCGTCGGCGTTGACAACCAGGCGGCGCACGTGGCTCGCGTGTCGCTACTCGGGCTTCGCGCCCTGCTCCAACCGCGCGACGAGCTCCTCGAGCCGCAGCTCCTCGAGGCCCTTGGTGACGGCATCGAGCTCGCCGGCGCAGTACTCGACCAACTCGCGTCCCTCGCGGATCAACTCGAGCGTCTCGCGCAGCCCCGCCTCGCCGGAGTCGAGCCTGCGGATGATCACCTCCAGGCGGGCGACCGCCGTCTCGTAGGTGCGTTCGTCGTTCACCGGTCGGGGTCCACCGTTGTCGGCACGACATCGTCGTGGAAGCGGATGTTCAGCTCGCGGGCGGCGCGGGCGGCGGCGGCGGAGGTCAACGGCTCACTCGCCCGGTCCTCTACCAGCGCATACCCACGCGCGAGCGTCCGCTGCGGGTCGTGGGCGCCGAGCGCGAGCGCGAGACGCTCGAGCTCCGTTCGGCGGCGTCCCTGGTCGGAGCTGAGCGCCCGCTCGGCACCCCGGCGGAGGACCAGCAGATGAACGCCGGCGAGCGAGCGCCCGTCGGCGGTGGCCCGACGGCCGCTCGCGCGAAGCTCACGCAGCAGCTGGTGCAGCCGCGCCCGGTGTCTCGCGATGTGTTGCGAAGGCGCCCGCGAGAGCTGGCTGAGCATTCGCGCACGGGCCAGGATGGAGCGCCGTCCGTGTGCGTGGAGGCGCCGGGCGTCGCTGGTGACCCTGGCACGGGCCGCGTTGATGTCGATCGGAACCGCCGCTTCGGCGGCATGGGTCGGGGTCGAGCAGCACACCGCCGCGACATCGTCGATCAGCGTCCGGTCGGTGTGATGTCCGACCGAAGAGATCACCGGGACGCGAAGCAGTGCCACGGTCCGGCACAGGGCCTCGTCGCAGAACGCGAACAGGTCTGCGAGCGAGCCGCCACCGCGCGCGACGATCACGACGTCGACGTCCGGGTTGGCCGCGAGCTCGCGAAGCGCCGCCGCGATCTGAGGCGCGGCGTGACGGTCCTGCACCGGCGCGAACGCCCACACGAGCCGCCCCGCCCAGCCGCGCCGCTCGAGTCCGGCGACGACGTCGTCGCGCGCCTTGCCGCGCTCCCCGGTGACGACGCCGATCGTGCGCGGAAGGAGCGCCCGCTTCAGGCGCTTCTGGGGTTCGAACAGCCCGTCCGAGGCGAGCTGGCGGCGCAGTCGCTCGAGCTGGACGAGCAGATCGCCCTCGCCCGCGATCCGGAGCTCGCCGACGGCGAACGAGAACGATGGCGAGGACGACGCGCTGCCCGGGTAGTAGTCGCATCCGCCCCCGACCACGACCCGGACACCGTCCGAAAGAGAGACGCCGAGCGACTCGAAGTCGTTCCGCCACATCGAGCAGGGAAGCGCGCCGCGGGCATCGCGCAGCTCGAAATACACGCGCACGCGGCTCGCGCGGAACCCCCACACCTCACCGACAAGCTGGACGTTGGCGAACTCCTGCAGGCGGCGCTTCAGCTGCGCGGCGTACGAGCCGACGGGATAGGCCCCGGGAGCTCGCTGCCCGGAATGCCTTCGACCTGGACGGGCTCTGACTCAAGCATTGGCTGTGGTCGAGGCTAGCGCCAGGATAGGATGCCGATCCGTGGACCTGACGCTTTCACCGGCTGAGGAGGCGTTCCGCGATGAGCTGCGGACGCTGGCTCGAAGCCAACCACCCCGGGCGGGAGCCCGCCGGCGACGAGGCCGGGTTCGAGTTTCGGCGCGCGTGGCAGCGGCAAGCTGAACGACGCCGGATGGGCCGGCGTGGCCTGGCCGAAGGAGTACGGCGGCCGCGGCGCGACCTTGATCGAACAGGCGATCTTCAACGAGGAGGTGGTGCGAGCGCGGACGCCGACGGTCGCAAACGTGCTCGGTCTGGCGATGGGCGGCCCGACCGTGATCGCCCACGGGACCGAGGAGCAGAAGCAGCGTTACCTGCCGCCGATCCTGTCCGCCGAGGAGATCTGGTGCCAGGGGTTCTCCGAGCCCGAGTCGGGGTCTGACCTGGCGTCGCTGAAGACGCGCGCCGTCCGCGACGGCGACGAGTGGGTCGTCACCGGGCAGAAGGTGTGGACGACGTTCGCGCACCACGCCAAGTGGTGCATGCTCGTCGCGCGGACGGACACCGACGCGCCCAAGCACAAGGGGCTCACCTACTTCCTGATGGACATGGAGCAGGACGCGGTCCAGGTTCGGCCGCTGCGTGCAGATCACCGGCGAGGCAGAGTTCAACGAGCTGTTCATCGAGGAGGCGCGGATCCCCCACGGGAACATCGTCGGCGGCGAGGGCAACGGCTGGATGGTCGCGATCACGACGCTGATGCACGAGCGCGCCACGCTCGCGTTCGGCCTGCAGGTGCGGTCCAGATCGCGCTGCGCGAGCTGCTCGAGCACGGCGCGCGAGACGCGCGGGAGCAACGGCCAGCCGCGACCGAGGATCCGGTGATCCGGCAGCGGCTCGCGCAGCTGATGATCGAGTCCGAGGTGCTGCGGCTGAACGCGTACCGCGGCCTGACGGCGATCATGCGCAGCGGCGTCCCCGGACCCGAGGGGTCGCTCGGCAAGTGGCACTGGTCCGAGGTCAACCAGTCGCTGACCGAGCTGGCGATGGACATCGCGGGACCGCACGCGATGCGCGCCGAGAGCGAGCTGGGCGTACCGGTTCCTGCGGGCGCGGGCGAACTCGATCGAGGGCGGGACGACCGAGATCCTCAAGAACATCGTCGCCGAGCGCGTCCTCGGTCTGCCGCGGATGCGATGAACTTCGAGTTGACCGACGACCAGCAGGCGATCAAGCGGACCGCGAACGAGTTCCTCGCCGCGCGGTACAAGCTCGAGACCGTGCGCGAGCTCGCCGAGGGCGAGCGCGGGTTCACTGACGAGCAGTGGCGGGAGCTCGCGGAGCTCGGCTGGCCCGGCGTGATCGTCCCCGAGGAGGACGGAGGCCTCGGACTGGGCGCCGTCGAGCTGGTCGTGATCCAGGAGGAGATGGGCTACGCGCTCGCGCCGAGCCCGCTGTTCTCGACCGTCGCCGCCGCGCTGTTGCTGGTCGCGGCGGGGACCGACGAGCAGCGTTCCGTGGCTCGCGCCGCTGGCGACCGGCGAGGCCGCGGCACCGTCGCGGTCTGGGACGAGACTCGGGCTGGTCGCCCGACCACTCCGAGGTCGAGTCTCGGACGGCTCGCTGTCCGCGACGAAGGTGGCGGTTCCGGAGGCGGGCACCGCCGACTTCGTGATCGTCGCCGGCGCGGACGGGAGGCACTTCCTGGTCGAGACCAAGCTCGGGAGTCGAGATCATCCTCGAGAAACCGCTCGACCCGACGCGCAAGCTGTTCCGGGTCGAGCTCGACGGGGCGCCGGCGGAGCCGCTCGGACCGCGCCGCGACAGGATCGCGCACGCGTACGCGACGATCGTCACGCGCTCGCCGCCGAGAACGTCGGCGTCGGCTCAGCGCGCGATGGAGATGGCGGTCGAGTACGCCAAGGACCGCAAGCAGTTCGACCGCCCGATCGGGTCCTACCAGGCCGTGTCGCACCGTTGTGCGCAGATGTTGCTCGAGGTAGAGGGCGCGCGATCGCTGTGCTCTGGGCGGGCTGGGCGCTCGACCACGAGCCCAGACCGGTCCGCGAGCCGCGTCGATGGCCAAGGCATACGCGAGCGACGCCGGCTTCCGCGTCGCCGCCTCGGCGCTCCAGGTCCACGGCGGGATCGGTTTCACTTGGGAGCACGACCTCCACTTCTTCCTCAAGCGCGCGAAGGCGAACGCGCACGCGTTCGGCGACGCGCGCTGGCATCGGGACCGGGTGGCGGAGCTTGCGGGGATCTGAGCCGCCCGCTCACCCCGCGTGACCGCCAGCGAGATCTCGTCCGATAAGGAAATCGCCCGCGAGAGCCGGCGCTTGTGGCGCGGGCTGATCTCGCTCGCGATCCTGCTCGTGATCGTCGTCGGGCTGCTGCTCGCCGTGCCCGGCCTGAAGGGCGTCGCCCACACGGTTACGAACATGAAGGCCGGGTGGGTTGGGGCCGCGATCGGGTTCGAGATCCTGTCGTGCGTTGGTTACATCGCGCGTTCCTGCAGGTGTTCGAGCGCGCACCGCTGCGATTCGGCGCCCGCGTCGCGCTGTCCGAGCTCGCCTTCCAGTCGGCGGTGTCGCTCGGCGGGGCGGGTAGCGTCGCGCGTCGGCGCGTGGCTGCTCGTCGAGCGGGGGCACCGGCGAGCCGGGTGGCCGAGCGGTCGGCCGTCCTGTTTCTGTTGACGAGCGCGATCAACGTGGTCACGTTCGCCTGTGCGGGCTGGGGCTCTGGATCGGGGTTTTGCCCGGTCCCCGCAATCTCTGCTGAGCCTGCTCCCCGGTGCGGTGGGGACGCTCGTGCTCGCGTTCTTCTGGTGCTCCCCGGTAGATCGAGCGCGGGATGACCCGGAGGTTGCCGCACAAGCTGCAGGTCGCGCTGAACACACTCGACGAGAGCATCCGCGACACACGAACGCTGCTGATTCGCCCTGATTGGCGGCTCCTGGGCGCGATCGGCTATCTCTGGTTTGACATCGCCGTGTTGGTCGCTTGCTTCCATGCCGCAGGTGCGAGCCTTCCCATCACGTCGATCGTGCTTGCCTACCAGATCGCATACTCTCGAACGCGATCCCGATCCCCGGCGGGGTCGGTGTCCTAGATGGCAGTCTTGTAGGGATGCTCGTGATCTACGGCGCACACGCGACCGCGGCCACCGCGGCATCGGTCGTCTATCACGCGATCTCGCTGTGGATCCCGGCGACATGGGGCACGCTGGCGTTCCTGCTGCTTCGCCGCAGCCGGAACCAGCCACTCGACTTGCGTCCCCCGCGAGGAACGACGCCGGATTCGCGAGGGCCAGCGATGACCGACGAGCCTCGCCGGCAGCCGTCGATAACCGGGGCCCTATTCCGGCTGATCGGCCGGGCGTTCCGGGGACTCGGACGGATGGCGCGCGGGCGCGTGGTGGTGTTGGTCGGCGGCCCGGCGCGGGCTCGGGTGATAACCCTGTTCGGCGCAGTGCTCGCTCTGAGCGGCGCCGACAGCGCCACCGTCGGCGCGGCGGCACCGCAGCTCGAGCACGCGCTCCACATCAACAACACCCAGATCGGTCTGCTGAGCTCCGTGACCCTGCTCGTCGGAGCGGTTTTCGTGATCCCCGTCGGGTTCCTGGTCGACCGGTACAAGCGGATGCCGATGCTGTCGGCGAGCATCGTCCTGTGGAGTCTCGCGTCGCTGTTCAGCGCGTTCGCGAGCAGCTACTCCGCGCTGCTGTTGACGCGACTGTTACTCGGTGCCGTCACCGCCACAGCCGGTCCGGCGATCGCGTCGCTGACGGGTGATTACTTCCCGGCCAGGGAACGGGGTCGGGTGTACGCCTACATTCTCGGCGGCGAGGTGGCGGGCACGGCGGTCGGGTTCATCGTCTCCGGAACGGCCGCGGCGATCACCTGGCGCGCGCCGTTCATCCTGCTCGCGATCCCCGGCTTCTTCCTCGCGCGCGAGCTGTGGCGAACGGTGCCCGAACCGCTGCGCGGCGGCAAGAGCCGGCTGATCCCGGGCATGACGAGCGTCCAGGAGGCATTTGACCAAGCCGAGTCAAAGACCGACTGGGAGTGGGACGACGATGAGGGAGGCGCGAACGAAGGCGAGCTCGCACGCGAGGCGGCCCGCCAGCGGGGCGTCGAGCCGGACCCGAACCTGGTCCTGAAGGAGGATCCGCAGAAGATGGGGGTCATCGACTCCATCCGCTACATCCTTCGGATCCCGACCAACGTGCACATGATCACGTCCTCGGCGCTCGGTTACTTCTTCTTCTCGGGGTTGTCGACGTTCGCTCTCCTGTTCGTGCGCGGTCACTACCACGCGAGCCAAGTCGAGGCCGAGGCCGTGCTCGCGGGCCTGGTCGGGGGCGCCATGGCAGGGACGCTTATCAGCGGGCCGGTCACGGACGCGATGCTCCGCCGCGGGATCCTCGAGGCCCGCGTGTTGGTGCCTGCGGCCTGCTACATCGGTGCGGCACTGCTGCTGATCCCCGGCTTCGTGGCGACCAAGCTGTTTCCGGCGCTGTGGTTCGACATCGCGGGGGCGGCGCTGCTGTCGGCGGCCAATCCTCCTCTCGACGCCGCCCGATTGGACATCATGCCCGCCGGACTCTGGGGCCGAGCCGAAAGTACGCGCACCTTCCTGCGTTCCCTGGCCCAGGCGCTGGCGCCGATCGTCTTCGGTGGCCTCTCGCAGCTGATCGCAGGGATCGTTCCCTCGCAAACCCCCGTCGGCACCCATGTGCACGGCGCGATCTCGTCGAAGTCGGCGACCGGGCTCGAGATCACGTTCCTGGTCCTGCTGGTCACGCTGATCGGCGCCGGCGTGTTCCTGATCTTCGCGCGACGCACATATCCGCGCGACGTGGCGACCGCCGCGGCGTCTCATCAAGGGGGGCGGGAGCGGCCCGAGCGCGGGAGGCGCGGGCTCAAAGTGGTCCCGCGACGGCCCAGGAAGGCGCCGGCCAGGACGACCTGCGTTAAGGTGCGTCAAGCGAGGAGCGCCCGAGAGCAACATGGAGGAACCAATGGCTGAGCAGATCGTGGTGGGCACCGACGGCTCCGAGACCGCAACGGTGGCCGTGCAGGAGGCCGTACGCCTGGCCAAGGCGCTCGGAGGCTGGGTGCACCTCGTATCGGGCTACAAGCCCCTGCGGGGAGCGAAGATCGCCGGCGCGCCAGAGGGCGCGGCCAAGGTCTGGGCCCCGCTGCCTGACGCGAGCGTCGAGGGGATCCTGGGCGAGGCTGCGGCCAATGTCCGCATGCATGATGTGCCGGTCGAGACACATGCGTTGGAATCCGACCCGGCCGAGGCGTTGCTCAAGGTTGCAGACGAAGTCGGCGCGACGATGATCGTCGTCGGCAGTCGCGGGATGGCACGGCGCCAGGCGGGTGCTTGGGAGCGTTCCCAACGAGGTCTCGCACAAGGCGCGCTGCAACGTGCTGATCGTGTCGACGGGCTAGGCGACGGCTCAGGTTGGCGGTGGCCGTCGCGGCGCGATCGGCGACGCTCGCCCTGTTGGCGGGGTTGTCGAGCGGGCAGGCGCCGTCAGTGAGGAGCAGGACAGTCTGAGCGATCCCACGCGGGGAGACGGGGTCCGGCTGCGCGAGCGCGTCGGCGAGCGCGATGAGCTCCTCGCTCGCGGCTGACACGCGGCCCCAAATTGGGCCCACGCGAAGCGGGCCCCTGCCGGGATCTCCGACGATGCGGCGAACCGTGCAGGCTAGGGCACGCCGTCGCTGCAGACGTGCGAGCCGCCGAGCGCGAAGAGCGAGCGCCGCATTCGTCTCCGGGGGAGTGCCGTTCGCAAGCGCCATGTCGAGGTAGCCGGGAGTCAGGCGAGCGGCCAGTTTGTCTGCTAGACGCTCCGGCGGGGCGACACGAAAGTCTTTGTCCGGTTCGGTTCGCATGACCTACAAAGACTCTACGCAGGTCACGCTGACCTGTCAAGAGGTTTGCCGGTCACCTAGAATGATCCGAACGATGACGGCCCTGTCCCGCCTGGTACCCGTGGCCCGATACCGAGACCAAGCCGGCTCCGATGCCGCTGCTGTTGGTGCAAGGGTTCGTCAACACCCTCGATGTGGAGCGGGGGCAGGACCTGCTTCGCGACGGTGAGTGGTTCGTGGACGCCGGTACTCGGCAAGGGCGCGCGACTGACCTCCGACGAGCTCGAGCTTGCCCAAGCGATGCGGGAGAGCATCCGCGAACTACTCGAAGCCGGTGAGGCCGACCTCACCCCTCTGCGCGAGGTTGCCGAGGGATGCAGGCCGCATTTGACGGTCGGTGACGGCGGAAAGCTGGCGTTCGAAGCCCCCGAGCCCGCTTGCGTCCAAGACGCCCTGTTTCAGTTGCTGCTGATCATCCGCGCCGCCCAGGAGGACGGGACGTGGTCACGTCTTCGGGTTTGCGCGAACGACGAGTGCCGCTGGGCGTTCTACGACCGCTCGAAAAACCAGCAGGGCAGCTGGTGCGATATGGCGGTGTGCGGGAACCGGTTGAAGAACCGGGAGTTCCGGGCGCGACGGCGGGGGTACGACCCCGCGCCGCCTGCCCCGGCCTTACCCGCGGTCGCCTCTTCCGTAGAGAAGCTTGAGCACCCTGAGCAGGAGGCCGCTCCGGAACTTCCCGTACGGGAAGTGGTAGAGCTCCTTCTTCATGAAGAAGCGGGTGAAGACGATCGTCTGCGGGTGCGTGTACTTGCGGATCCCCGGGGTCCGTGGCGGACGCCGATCCCCGACTCCTTCCAGCCGCCCATCGGGGCCTCGAGCGCCGAGTAGTTGGCGTTGCAGTCGTTGATCACGACCGCGCCGGCCTGGATCTACGCGCGACCCGGTCGGCCCGGTTCATGTCCTGCGTGAACACCGAGGCCTGGAGACCGTATTGGGACTGATTGGCGAGCTTGATCGCCTCGTCCTCGTCCTTGACCTTCATGATCGGGAGCGTCGGGCCGAAGGTCTCCTCGGTCATCGCCTCCATCGTGTGGTCGACGTTGGTCAGGACGGTCGGCTCGAAGAAGGTGCCCTCGCGCTCGAGCCGATGCCCGCCGGTGAGCACCGTGGCGCCCTTCGCGACGGCGTCCTTCACGTGTTCCTCGACGATGTCGGCCTGGGGCGGGTTGATGAATGACCCGACGTCGGTCGAGCCGAAGCCCTCGGCGACGCCCTGGCGGAGCTCCTTAACCCGCTCGGCGACCAGCGCGACGAACTCGTCATGGATCGGCTCCTCGACATAGACGCGCTCGACCGAAATGCAGGTCTGACCCGCGTTCTGCATCGACCAGAACGCCGCGGAGTTCGCGGCCCGCTCGACGTCGGCGTCGTCGAGCACGATCATCGGGTCCTTGCCGCCGAGCTCGAGCGCGACCGGAGTGAGCGTCTTGGCGGCGCGCACCATCACCTTCTTGCCGACCTCAGTCGAGCCCGTGAACATCACGACGTCGACGAGGTCGACCAGATCCTCGCCGATCGCTCCGCGGCCGACGATTACCTGGAAGACGTCCTGGGGGCAGCCGCACTCGCGCAGCGCTTCCTCCATCAGCAGCGAGGTGAGCGGTGTGACGCTCGAGGGCTTCAGCATCACCGAGTTGCCCGCCGCGAGGGCGGGGATCACGTCGCCGATGTTGTTAGCCAGCGGGTAGTTCCACGGCCCGATGATCCCAGCCAGGCCCACCGGTTCGTACCGGACGATTACCTTCCTGCCGAACAAGAACGGCGAGGAGGTCTTGACCTTCTCGTCGGCGAGGTACTTCGGCGCCTGCTTGGCCCAGAAGCCGAAACCCGAGATGGGGATGCTGATCTCGAGCAGCACGTCCTCACGCGTCTTGCCGGTCTCCGAGATCTCCGTCTCGATCACGCGCTCGACGTTGTCGAGGAGCCACTTCTGGACTCGGCGCAGCACCTTCCCGCGCTCGTCGAAACCGAGCGCGTTCCAGGCCGGTTGGGCGGCCCGGGCGCGGGCTGCCATGTCCGCCAGGTCCTGCGGGGTGTGGGCCTTGAGCGTGGCGACGACCTTGCCGGTCGCGGGGTTCTCGACGTCGATCGATTCTCCCGTTGCGGTTGCCGCGCCGTTCTGCCGTTCAACCGTCGTCGCCATTGTCATGCCGCCTTTCTGTAGATGCTCACTACGGCCGCGCCGCCGAGCCCGATGTTGTGCTGCAGCGCAACCTTAACGCCATCGACCTGGCGGTTCTGCGCTTTTCCGCGAAGCTGCCAGTTGAGCTCGGAGCACTGCGCGAGGCCGGTGGCCCCGAGTGGGTGGCCTTTGGAGATCAGGCCGCCGGAGGGATTGACGACTGGGCCGTCGCCTCCGTAGGGTCGTTGCCTGCGCGTCGACGAGCTTGTGACCCTCGCCCTCGGGCGCGAGGCCGAGCGCCTCGTAGGTGATCAGCTCGTTGGCGGAGAAGCAGTCGTGCAGCTCGATCACCTGCACGTCCTCGGGGCCAACCCCGGCCTCCTCGTAGGCGAGGTCCGCGGCCTTCTTCGACATGTCGTAGCCGACGATCTTGATGCAGTCGGCGTCGTCGTCGAAGGTGGAGGGGAGGTCGGTAACGAGCGCCTGGCCCGCAATCTCGATCGCGTTGTCCCAGAGGCCGTGCTGGTCGACGAACCGCTCGGATGCCACGATCGCCGCGCCGGCGCCGTCGGACGTCGGCGAGCACTGGAGCTTGGTCAGGGGCTCGTGAATCATCGGGGCGTTCTTGATGTCCTCGAGCGTGTACTCGGTCTGGAACTGCGCGTAGGGGTTGTTGACCGAGTGCTTGTGGTTCTTCCACCCGATCCAGACGTAGTGCTCGGGCTTCGACCCGTACTTCTCCATGTGGTCGCGCCCGGCGTTGCCGAACATCTGCGGGGCGAACGGCGAGGCTTCCGGATCGCGCAGCGCGAACATCTTCGCCATGTGCTTGTCCATCGCCGGCGTCCTGTCCGTGTACTTCATCCCCAGCGAGCCACGCTCCATCTTCTCGAACCCGATTGCCAGGGCACAGTCGGCGAGGCCGCCCTTGATCGCCTGACGGGCGAGGAACAGCGCGCTCGACCCCGTCGAGCAGTTGTTGTTGACGTTGATCACGGGGATCCCCGTGAGACCGAGCTCGTAGATCGCGCGCTGACCGTACGTCGAGTCGCCGTAGACGTAGCCGGCGTACGCCTGCTCGATCGAATCGAACGGAACGCCCGCGTCGGCGAGCGCCTTCTCGCCGGCTTCCTTGGCCCAGTCGGGGTAGTCGCCCTCCTTGGTGCCCGGCTTGTCGAACTTCGTCATCCCGACGCCGATCACGTAGGTCTTGTTGCTCATTGCTCTCCTCTCGCGCGCTCCACAGCGGGGAGCACGTCGTTGACGATGCTCAGAAATCCTTGGATCAAAAGTGCCTCGAGCTGCTCGCGGGTAAGGCGCTCACGCAGCAGCCACTCGATGCTCGCCGCCTCGGCGAAACCGGAGTAGGCCCTGATTGTCGCCCGCAGCTCGTCGGGCGCGCGGGCGGCCTCATAGGTCTGAAGCCCCTCGATCAGCCGATCCGCCGCTTGCTCGCGAGCTTCTTCGAGGATCGCCTCGACCTCGGGGTCGCGGCCGAGGCCGCGGGGGCCCATCGCCGCCAGCCAGGTCTCACGGTTGCGCTCGAGCATCGTCAGCCAGCGGTCGACGCTCTCGTTGATCACGACTTCGAGCCCGCGCCCGGGGTTCTGGAGCGGGACCGGGTTCGACGGCATCCGCATCAGCGAGCGGACGACCTCGAGATACAGGTCGCGCTTGGTGCCGAAGTAGTGGTGGAGCAGGCCGCGAGCGACCCCGGCCTCGCGCGCAATGTCCGTGGTCGAGACGGCGTCGTAGTTGCGCTCGGAGAACAGCCGCCGTGCACAGGCAAGGATCTGGCTTCGGCGCTCATCGTGGTCGAGCCGCTGCCAGCGGGGGGAGGGGGCGGTTCGCTCGGCCGGGGCGGGGGCCATCTCGGGCCGGAGGCTAGCAGCTATTGGCAGGCTGCCAATAGGGTGATATGGGGCGTGTGGGCGGTCTAGGGATAAAACATGTCGTCAGACGACAGTTTTATCCCTAGAGGTCCAGTAGGGCGGGGCACATGTGCCCCGCCCCCGGTCCGATCATGATCGGACCGGCCGCCCGGAACATGTTCCGGGCGGAACAACCATTAAGACGTCATCCCGCCGAACTGGCCGCCGGTGATGTTGAGCACCTGGCCGTGGACGTAATTCGACCACGGGGAGCAGAGGAAGAACACGCCGCCGGCGGCCTCCTCGGGGGTTCCGGGGCGACCGAGCGGGATCAGCACGGAGGCCATCTGGCGCAGCTGGTCGGGGATCCCGAGCTGGATCTTCTCGCCGCCGATCTCGGCCACGTTCTCGTCTGTCTTGGAGGCCGTGAGGCGCGTCTCGATGTAGCCGAACGCGACCGCGTTGACGTTGATCTTGAACTGGCCCCACTCCTTGGCGAGGGTCTTGGTCAGGCCGACGACGCCGTTCTTGCCCGAGGAGTAGTTCGCCTGCCCGGCGTTCCCCATCGTGCCCGAGATCGAGCTCACGTTGACGATCTTGCGGAACACCTCGCGGCCCTCATCGCGCTCCTTCTTGGCCGGCTCGCGCATGTGCGGCGCGACGGCTCGGCACATCCGGAAGGGGACCACGAGGTGGATGTCGAGCATCTTCTGGAACCACTCGTCGGACATCTTGTGGATCGGGGCGTCGAGTGTGTAGCCGGCGTTGTTGACGAGGATGTCGACCTGGCCCCACTCGCCGACCACCTTCTCGACGAGCTCGTCGGGCACGCCCGGCTTGACTAGGTCGCCGGCAAACACAAGTGTTTGTCCGGCTATTTCGCTAGCGGTCTGCTCGGCCACGTCGCCGTCGAGATCGTTGATCAGCACCTTCGCCCCCTGCTGGGACAGCAGCTCAGCAGTCGCCCGGCCGATGCCGCGCGCGGAGCCGGTGACGATCGCGACCTTGCCGTCGAGGAGAGTCATCTACTTCCTTTCGTCTTGGGTGTAATCGAGCCTTCGCCCGGGTGTACTGTTGGCAGTCTGCCAATAGGGGTGTAGAGGAGGAGCGCCGATGTCCGATAGCCGCCTGAACACGTCTCGCTTTGGCCGCGCCACGCGGATCGGCGGCATGGCCGCCGGGGCTGCGGCGCGACAGCTTGGCACCCGCGTGGCGAATACGCGTCGAAGCGAGGAGGAGGCGCAGGAGGCGCTCGGGCGCCAAGCGCTGGAGATGGCGGACCGGATGGTCAAGGTGCTCGGCGGTATGAAGGGCGCCGCGATGAAGCTCGGCCAGACCCTATCGGTACTCGATCCGGGAATGGTGCCCGGGCCGTACCGCGAGGAGTTCCAGGCAAAGCTGGCGCAGCTCCAGACAATGGCCCCGAGCGTGTCGTTCAAGGACATGCGCAAGGTGATCGAGCAGGACCTCGGCGAGCCGCTGTCTGAGGCCTTCGCCGAGTTCGGAGAGGAGGCGATTGCGGCGGCCTCGATCGGTCAGGTGTTTCGCGCCAAGATCCACGACGGACGTGACGTCGCCGTCAAGGTCCAGTACCCCGGGATCAAGGAGGTCGTCCGCGCCGATCTCAAGAACCTCGGCCTGGGACTGAAGATGGCCTCGTTCGTGGCGCCTGGACTCGACACCAAGGAGATCGCCGCTGAGATCGAGGAGCGGATCACCGAGGAGCTCGACTACGAGCTCGAGGCCTCAAACCACCGCGCACTCGCGCGTGAGTACCGCGGCCACCCGTTCATGTTCGTCCCTCAGGTGATCACCAAGCTCTGCAGGGAACGCGTGATAGTGACCGAATTTGTCGAGGGGCGGAAGTTCGACCAGATCCGCTCGGACTCCGAGGCGGACCGTTCGCGTTGGGGCGAGATCTTGTTCCGGTTCTACGTCAACGGGCCGTTCCGGCACCTGCTGCTGAACGGCGATCCCCACCCCGGAAACTCGCTGTTCATGGACGATGGTCGGGTCGCGTTCATCGACTTCGGATTCTTCAAGCGCCAGACGCGCGAGGACGTCGCCGACCAGCTCGAGGTACTGAAGGCCTGCTACGCCCAGGACGCAGAGCGGCTCTTCGAGCTCACGGTCGAGCAGGGGATCATCGCCAAGAATCGCCGCGATCTCGTCGCGCCGCTGATGGAGAAATACCGCGCCGGCTCGTGGTGGTTCCTCGAGGACCGGGACGTGACCCTGAGCCCGAAGGACGCGACGAAGATCCTGCTCGAGCACGGCGACATGCGCAAGGAGGGCTTCGGGAACATCAAGATCCCCGCGAACCAGATCGTGACGCTGCGGGCCTACGGGCTCCTGTTCGGGATCCTCGGCCAGCTCGGCGCCACCAACAACTGGTACCGGATCGGTCGCGAGGTGATCTTCGGCGAGGAGCCCGTGACGGAGCTCGGGAGGGTGGAGGCTGAGTGGTTGGGGGACCGTCGGGGCGCAGCCGTATAGAGTCCCCGCGCGCCATGAACGCGAAGGAGTGGATCGCCGAGTTCGCCGAGAAGCTCGGCACAAATGCGCCGACGACCTCGGAGTTCAGTGCGCTGCTCGACCTGGCAGGGGAGGCGGCTCACTCGTCCGAGCGGGTCGCCGCGCCGGTTGCGTGCTGGGTCGCCGCGAAGGCGGGCGTTTCGCCCGAGGACGCGCTCGCGAGCGCGCGCGGGGTGGGGAGCGATGCCTGAGCGCGAGTACGACGTAGTCGTGCTCGGCGCGACCGGATTCACCGGCGCTCTGACGGCCGAGTACCTCGCCGCGCATGCACCGGAATCGACACGCTGGGCATTGGGCGGGCGCAACCGCGCGAAGCTCGAGGATGTGCGCGGGCGGCTGGGTGCGAAGTTCGCCGAGCTGTCCTTGCTGAACGCCGACGTGAACGACCCCGACTCGCTGCGCAAGCTCGCGGAATCGACGCGAGTCCTGATCACGACCGTGGGGCCCTACATCAACTACGGCGAACCCGTCGTCGCCGCGTGTGCGGCCGCCGGGACCGACTACGTCGATCTGACCGGCGAGCCCGAGTTCGTGGACTTGATGTGGCTTCGCTACCACGAGCAGGCAACAACAGACGGGCGCGCGGATCGTGCACTCGTGCGGGTTTGACTCGATCCCATACGACCTCGGTGCGCTGTTCACCGTCGGTCAGCTACCGGAGGGAGTTCCAATCGCCCTCGACGGGTTCGTGCGCATCGGTGGCACGTTCTCCGGTGGCACTTACCACTCCGCGATCCACATCATGGGACGTCTGCGGCACGGCGTGCGGGGGCCGCACGCGACCGCAAGGGCTCGCGAGCCGAAGCCGGTCGGCCGCCGCGTTCGGGGGGTCCCCGGACACCCGCACCGTCGATCCCGATGCCGGCGGCTGGGTCGTGCCCTTCCCGACGATCGACCCGCAGACAGTGCTGCGCTCGGCGCGGGCGCTAGACCGCTACGGCCCCGACTTCACCTACTCCCACTATCTCGTGAGCAAGCGCCTCGCGACCCTCGCCGGACTGGGCGCGGGCGCGCGGGCGCTGGCGGTCGCCCTGGCGCAAATGGCGCCGACGCGAAACCTGCTGCTGAAGCTGAAGGACCCGGGCGAAGGTCCGTCGGAGGAGCAGCGGGCGAAGTCGTGGTTCCGCGTCCCGGATGGTCGGCAAGTCGAGAACGGCACGCGAGGTGGTCAGCGGAGGTAAAAGGGTGGCGATCCCGGTTACGGCGAGACCTCGAAGATGCTCGCGAATCGGCGCTCTGCCTCGCGGAGGACCCCGCTCCCCGGGAGCGCGCCGGGCAGATCACGCCGGCGGTCGCCATGGGCCAGCCGCTGATCGACCGGCTCCAGCGGGCCGGGATCGAGTTTCGCGTCGTGGAGCAGCCCTGATGGCCCTCACCCCAGAGCAGGCGGTCGATGCGGCCAACAAGGAGTTCGGCAAGCACGACGGCTTCCGCGCACTTCACGCCAAAGGCACGTTGTGCAAGGGGACGTTTGCTGCGTCGCCGGAGGCGGCGACGCTGACACGAGCGGCGCACATGCAGGGCGAGGTGATCTCGACGACGATCCGGTTCTCGAACGGCTCGGGTAACCCCAAGCACCCGGACTACGCGCCCGACCCGCGCGGGCTGGCGGTCAAGTTCTACCTTCCTGACGACTCGCGCACGGACATCGTCGCCGTGTCCACGCCGCGATTCCCCACGCGCACGCCGGAAGGATTCATGGAGCTCCTACGCGCGCAGTCCGCCCCGTGGAGGATGCCGTTGTTCCTGGCCAGGTACCCCGAGGCCATCAGGGTCTTGCCGGTCGCCGCACCGACGCTACGCCCCCCGACGAGCTATGCGGCGATCCCCTACTACGGGATCCACGCGTTCAAATGGATCTCCGAGGATGGCGGCGAGCGGTTCGTCCGCTACACCTGGCGTCCCCAGCAGGGCGGTGGCAAACGGACCCGGGATCGGGACTATCTCCAGACCGAGCTGCGGGAGCGGCTGCAGAGCGCCCCGATCCGGTTCACGCTCGAGGTGCAGATCGCGCAGCCCGGCGATCCGGTCGACGACCCGAGCGCGGCCTGGCCGAAGAACCGGCGGCGCGTGAACGTGGGCACGCTCGAGGTGACCGGGCTCGAGACCGAGCGCGAGACGGGCGGTGACGTACTGGTATTCGACCCGACGCGAGTCACGGACGGGATCGAGGTGTCCGATGACCCGGTGCTGAACTTCCGCCCGAAGGCGTACTCGGTGTCGGTGGAGCGAAGGACTGCCTGACGTGCCCGGGAAATGGGCAGCCGCGGACATCCCGGACCTGAGCGGCAAGTTCGCCGTCGTCACCGGCGCGAACAGCGGCATCGGCTTGGAGGCGGCGCGCGAGCTCGCGCGGGCTGGGGCCCAGGTCGTGCTCGCCTCCCGGAACGTCGCCAAGGGTGAGTCGGCTGCCGCCGAGATCGGCGATGGGGCGCGGTTCGAGCAGCTCGACCTCGCTTCGCTCGACAGCGTGCGTGCGTTCGCCGACAAGGTGTCGGGGCCGATCGACGTGCTCGTCAACAACGCCGGCGTGATGGCGCCGCCCCACCGGTTGACGGCGGACGGCTTCGAGAGCCAGATCGGGACCAACCACCTGGGTCACTTCGCTCTGACCGGGTTGCTCTTACCGAAGCTGCTCGCTGCGCCGCAGCCGCGCGTCGTGACGCTATCGAGCGGGGCGCACCTGATCGGCACGATCCACTTCGACGACCTGCAGGGAGAGCGCCGCTACAACAACTGGCTGTGGTACGGACAGTCGAAGCTGGCCAACCTGATGTTCGCGCTGGAGCTCGACCGGCGGGCGAGAGCGGCCGGCTCGAAGCTGATCAGCGCGGCGGCGCATCCCGGGTACGCCGCGACGAACCTCCAGTTCGCTGGCCCGGCGGCGTGGTACGAGAAGGGGATCATGGGGCTCACGAACCGGGTCGTCGCGCAGAGCGCCCAGATGGGCGCGCTGCCGACGCTCTACGCCGCGACGAAGCCGGATCTCGCGGGCGGCTCGTTCGTCGGCCCGGACGGCTTTCTCCAGCAGCGCGGGTATCCGCACCTCGTCACCGCCAAGAAGTCGGCGTATGACGAGGACGTGGCCCGGCGGCTCTGGGAGGTGTCGGAGGAGCTGACCGGGGTGCGGTACCCGTTTGACGGATCTCCGTAAGGACGGTGCCGTCGCCCTCGAGTGGGCGGCTTCGTACCTGGAGCGGGTACGTGAGCTGCCGGTGCTCTCGCGGGTCGCGCCGGGGAGATTCGCTCTCGTCTTCCGGCTGCGCCGCCGGAGGAGCCGGAACCTTTTGAGAACGTGCTGCGCGACCTCGACGAGGTGCTGCTGCCGGGAGTGACCCACTGGCAGCACCCGCGCTACTTCGCCTACTTCGCGACGAGCGCCGCCGAGCCGGCGATCCTGGCGGAGCTGCTTGCGGCGGCGCTGAACTCCGTCGCGATTCTGTGGCGGACCGCTCCCGCCTCCACGGAGCTCGAGGCCGTCGTGCTCGACTGGACCGCTTCGCTGCTCGGGCTTCCGGGCGGGTGGCACGGTCACATCGAGGACAGCGCTTCGACCTCCACGCTGGCCGCGCTGATCGCGGCGCGGGGGGCGACGGGCCGAGACGTGGTCGTGTGTTCCGAGCACGCGCACTCGTCGGTCGAGAAAGACACGCGGATGCTGGGCCTCGAGTTGCGCAAGGTCGGCGCTGACGGATCATTCCGGCTCCGCGCCGAGGAATTGGGTGATCTGAGCGACGTCTGCGCGGTGGTGGCGACCGTGGGGACGACCGCGACGACCTCGGTGGATCCGGTGGCCGCGATCGCCGACGTGTGCGAGCGGGACGGCGCCTGGCTGCACGTCGACGCGGCGTACGCCGGTGCCGCGATGGTATGCCCGGAGCACCGATGGGCGTTCGAGGGGGTGGAACGCGCGGACTCGCTCGTCGTCAACGCGCACAAATGGATGCTCACGCCGATGGACTGCTCGCTCTTGTGGACGCGGCGGGCCGCCGACTTCCGCGCCGCGTTCAGCCTCGTCCCGGAGTACCTGCGGACCCCGCACTCCGAGGACGCGCTGTCGCTGTCGGAGTATGGGCCGGCGCTCGGCCGCCGCTTTCGCGCGCTGAAGCTGTGGGCGGTCTTACGCTGCGTCGGGCGCAGCGGACTGCAGGAGCACATCCGCAACGGAATCCGGCTGGCCGCGCAATTCGAGCAGTGGGTCGGCGCCGCGCCCGGCTGGGAGCTGTGTGCGCCGCGGCCGTTCTCCGTCGTGTGCTTCAGGCTCGAAGGAGACGATGAACGCAACCGCGCCTTGCTCGAGCGCGTGAACGCATCCGGCGAGATCTTCATCTCGCATGCCGTGCTCAATGGGAGCTACGTGCTGCGGCTCGCGGTGGGACAGCAGCGGACGACTCTCGAGGACGTCCGGCGAGCGTGGGATGTTCTGCAGCGAGAGGCCGCGGACGTGTAGGCTCCCTACCGAACGGGGCACCGCGAAATCGGGAGGAACAATGACGCTAAGGGGCGTAGTCGCGGTTGCGCTGGTCGCAGCCGCAGTGATTGCCGGGGGTTGCGGCAGCAGCTCGAAGACCACGAGCACCAACGCGGCGACGACGTCCGCGGGGGCGTCCTCGGGGACGACGACGTCCGCGGGCGGGTCGACGACCGCCTTCACGCCCGGCTTCAAAGCCGTGACCGCCCAGTTTCAGCAGACCTCGAGGGCGATCGGCCTCGCTATCCAAACGGCCTCCTCGAAGACCGGCGCGCAGCTCGCCTCGACGTTCAGCGCGCTGGCGGCGCGTTGGTCGAGCCAGGCCGGACAGCTCTCCGCGCTCGCTCCTCCCGCGAGCGTGAGCTCGGAGTTCAGCACCCTGAAAGCGGCGGCCGACCGGGTCACATCCGACCTGACAGGACTCTCGCGGGCTGCCGGGAGCAACGACGCAACGGCTGCCAGGACTGACGCGGGCAATCTTGTACGCGACATCGTGGCCGCCAAGTCGGCGGCGACCAAGATCGATGCCAAGCTCCGGATTACTTGAGCTCTGACGAGGGCCGTCCCAGGAGTTGCCTGGAGACGATCAGCAGCTGAATCTGCTGGGTGCCCTCGAAGATGTCGAGGATCTTGACGTCGCGGGCCCACTTCTCGAGCAGCTCGCTCTCGCCGTAGCCGATCGAGCCGGCGAGCTCGAGGCACCGCAACGTGATCGTCGGTACCCGTCCGGCCCGCCTTGGCCTTCGCCATCGAGGCCTGAAGCGAATTGGGCATCTTGTTGTCGGCCATCCAGGCCGCCTGCATCGTCAGCAGGCGGGCTGCCTCCCAGTCGGCCTCCATCGCGATGAACTCGGATGCCGCCGCTGCTGGCAGTGAGGCGGGACGTCGTAGTCGACCTCGATGCCGGCGTCATCGAGCAGCTCCTGCGTCGCGGTCGAGGCACGCGCGTGCGACGCCGATCGCCATGCCCGGCGACGAGCGGGCGCGTGTTGTCGAACGTCTGCATCGCGCCGCGCGAACCCGCACTTGCCTCGATCTCGGGAGCACCGAGCAGGTTCTCCTTCGGGACCCGGCAGTCGTCGAGCACGAAGTTCGCGGTGTCCGACGCGCGGATCCCGAGCTTGTGCTCGAGCCGGTCGAGCTTCAGGCCGGGGTTGTCGCGCTCGACCACGAACGACTTGATCGCGGCGCGACCCTGCGTGCGGTCGAGCGAGGCCCAGACGACGATCAGCTCGGCGCGGTCGCCCGCCGTGACGAA
The DNA here is from genome assembly GCA_963705775.1 of uncultured Solirubrobacterales bacterium. Classification (GTDB taxonomy): domain Bacteria; phylum Actinomycetota; class Thermoleophilia; order Solirubrobacterales; family Solirubrobacteraceae; genus Palsa-465. The sequence goes on from CAVPKT010000063.1 coordinate 27,365, forward strand.
GATCTTCTCGCCGTTGAGGACGTACTCACCGTCGCCTCGTCGAGCGTCGCGGTCGTGCGGATCGCCGCCGAGTCGGAGCCGGCCTCGGGCTCGGTGATCGCCATCGCGGCCCACTTGCCGCCGAAGCGCCTCAGCTGCTCCTCGTTGGCGACCGCCGAGATCGCGGCCTGGCCGAGGCCCTGGCGCGGCATCGTCAGCAGCAGGCCGACGTCGCCCCAGCAGAGCTCGATCATCCCGAGCAGGCTCGCGATGTTTCGGCCGTTGCGGTTGCCGTCATCGCCGGTGTCGGCCTTCGCTCGTTGTCGCCGCCGCCGACTGCGCCGGCACCCGCGCCGCGAGCGCGCCGGAGTCGTTCATGCCGTCGATCATGCGGCGAGCATGTCGAGCTCCTTGGGGTACGTGTGCTCGGCGAGGTCGTACTTGCGCGAGTTGGCGCGGAACACCTCGGTCGCCGCCTATGCGCCTGGTTGACGAGCATGCGAACTTCTTGGGAATTTCGAGGTTGATCATCAGACCAACAGAGCTCCTTCCATCACGCCGGCCGCACGAAGATCGCGATACCAGCGCTCGACCGGGTGCTCCTTGACGTAACCGTGGCCGCCGAGCAGCTGGACGCCGTCGGAGCCGATCCCCATCCCGTGCTCTGAGCACAGCGGCGCGCCGAGCGCCGACCTCGCGTGCAAAGCTCTTGCCCTGGTCGATCGCGGCCGCGGCGCGGTAGGTCGCGAGGCGCATCCCCTCGAGCTCGATCCCGATGTTGGCGACGGTGAACGCGACCCCCTGGCGGTTGGCGATCGGCTCGCCGAACGCCTGGCGCTCGTTGACGTACGGGATCACGTAGTCGAGCACGGCCTGGCCGGCCCGACCGCTGACCGCGCACCACCCGAGCCGCGAGAGCTGGACACAGTCGGCGTAGACCTGGGGGTCTCCGCCACCGAGCAGGGCGGTCTTCGGCAACTTGACGTCCTCGAAGGTCACGGTTCCGGTTGAAGCGGCCCGGATGCCCATCGCGGGCTCGGGCGCCACGCCGATGCCCGTCGCCTTGGATTCGACAACGAACAGCGCGGGACCGCTGCCGTCGAGCTCCGCGGCGACGATGAACAGCTCGGCGTCCGCTCCCCGCGGGACGAGCGATTTCACCGCGTCCAGCACGAAGTCGTCGCCTTGCTTGCGGGCGCGGCCGCCGAGCTTGAAGGGGTTGAACAGGGCGCGTGGCTCGAGCACGGCGAGCGCGGCGGCGGGAACGTTCTCCGAGACGAACTCGTGGAGGTAGGTGGCCTGCTGATCGCCGTCGCCCCAGAGGCTGAGCGCGGTCGAGACCGCCGCCGGGGCGAGGCAGGCGACCGCCAGTCCCATGTCGCCGCGTGCGAGCGACTCGGCCATCAGCACGGTGGTGACCGCGGAGCGCTCTTCCATCGCGCCGCCAAGCTGCTCGGGGACACCGACCATCGTCAGCCCCAGCTCGTTGGCCTGCGCCAGGAGCGCCGCGGGGGCGGCGCAGTCGGCGTCTGCCTGCTCGGCGGCGGGTCGCAGCTTCTCGAGCCCGAAGTCGCGGACGGACTCGCTGAGCATCTGCTGCTCGTCGGTCGGCTGCAGGTCGAACAGGTCAGGCGTCTTGGCACGGGGCTGGCGGGCGGGACGGGTGAGCTTCTGGGCGGCGGCGAACGTCCGGCCGGCGTTTCGCGGCGGTCCGCGCCGTGGTCTTCGACGCGCTGTGGAGGAACCGTTCGGCCGGCTGGCGGAGTCCCAGCCGGTCGATGACCGGCGAAGCGGCGAAGCGGTTCAGGGCGCGCAGGCCGGCCGCCATCCCGCGCTCCTGAATAGATGGCTGAGGTGGCATCGACGCATCATATCGTTATTTGTTGTGACGTTATTTGATGTCAAGTCGGCCCCGGGCGCGGGGCGCGGGGCCTCGGGAGGGCCCCCGGCCCGGGGCGGCGGGAGAGGGCCCCCGGCGCGCCGGGCCGCGCCCTCTCTTACGCGATTCTTACGCTGGCTCCGTCATTCTGGGCTTGATGCGTGTGTTGATCGCAGAGGACGAGCGGCGGCTGGCCGATGCGATCGCCCGGGGCCTTCGGCGGGAGGGGATGGCCGTAGATCTGGCTCCTGACGGCCCGGGTGCCTTGATGAAGGCGCGCGTCGTGCGTTATGACGTTCTGGTGCTGGACAGAGACCGCCCGGTGTGCACGGCGATGAGGTCTGCAGGGCCGTGCGGGGCGAGTGGCCCGAGACGGGAATCCTGATGCTCACGGCCGCCGGCACGCTGGATGACGTGGTCGAAAGGCCTCGCACTCGGCGCGGACGACTACCTGCCGAAGCCGTTCAGGTTCGCCGAGCTCGTGGCCCGCATCCACGCACTCGCCAGGCGGTCGTCTCCGAGCAGGCCGCCCGTTCTGCGGCACGGCGACATCGCGCTCGATCCCGCACGACGGGAGCTGACCCGCGCCGGCAGAGACGTGGAGCTCGCGCGCAAGGAGTTCGCCGTGCTCGAGACTTTGATGGGGGCGCAGGGTGCGACCGTGTCAGCGGAGGAGCTGCTCGAGCGCGTGTGGGACGACCAGACCGATCCGTTCACGAACGTGGTGCGGATGACGATCATGACCATGCGGCGCAAGCTCGGCGAGCCTGCTGTGATCGAGACCGTGATTGGCGTCGGGTATCGGATGGCGTGATGCGCGCGCGGATCCCGAGGGAGCGCCGTGGGGAGACTCGGTCCGCGCTGCCGTGGCCTAGGCCGACGATCCGTCTGCGGCTGACCGTCACCTACGGGCTCGTGTTCCTCGTCACCGGCGCCGTGCTGCTGACGATCGGATACCTGCTGGTGCGCAGCAACCTGAAGGGGCCACATCCGCTGCACACGTTTCTGGGCAACGCCGATTTCGGGCGCGACGCGGTCGAGCGGCGCGCGACCAGCTCGTCAGCGGCGCGCTGAATCGACTGTTGATCGAGTACCTGTTCGCGCTCGGCGTGATGACGATGATCGCGGTCGGGACCGGCTGGCTGCTCGCGGGACGGGCGCTTCGGCCGCTGCGCGAGATCACGGCGACCGCGCGGCGGGTGTCCGGTGAGAACCTCGGCGAGCGGATCGCGCTGAGCGGCCCGGCCGATGAGCTGCAGGAGCTCGCCGACACCTTCGACGGGATGCTCGCGCGGCTCGACGGAGCGTTCGCGAGTCAGCGTCACTTCGTGGCCAACGCCTCGCACGAGCTGCGAACGCCGCTCGCGATCATGCGGACCGAGGTGGACGTGGCGCTCGCCGACCCGGACGCCTCGAGCGGCGATATGCGCGCGATGGGAGAGGCGATCCGGGAGACGATCGACCGCTGCGAGCAGCTGATCGAGAGCCTCCTGATGCTCGCTCGCAGCGAGGCTGCCGGCGGGCGTGAGGACGTCGTGGATCTGGCGTCGATGGCCGGCGACTGCATCACGGACCTCCGCGCCCGGGCCCAAGATGCGGAGGTGACTATCACCGCGGCGCTCGATCCAGCGTGGACACACGGTGAGCCGGCGCTGCTGGGGCGGATGATCGGAACTAATCGAGAACGGCATCCGGCACAACGAGCCCGGCGGGTTTCTCGAGGTCTCGACCTCTGTGCGCGACGGGGCCGTGGAAGTCAGGGTCGTGAATGGTGGGCCGCCGATCGATCCCGCCGAGGCGGCCACGTTGACCGAGCCGTTCCGGCGCCTGGACCGGGGGTACGACGGCTTCGGTCTCGGGCTGTCGATCGTGCGGACCGTCGTCGAGGTCCATGGGGGCACGCTCGATCTTCGCGCGCGCGAGGAGGGCGGGCTCGCGGTGCGCGTATCGCTGCCCGGGACCGCGGCACCAAATGTTGGCGTTTCGCAAGCGTCGCGGGCGCTTACGCGGACCTGACGACGCGCGCACTACAAAGAGATGCACCTTCCTTCAGGAGATGAAAGTGATGCCTTCTCGTTTGCTCGCAGCGCTTGCGCTTACCGGTGCCCTCGCATTGGGAATCAGCGCCTGCGGATCGTCATCGTCATCGGGGTCGACCAACGCCGCGGCCACCTCGGGGGGAGCCGGGACCAGTTCCAGCACCGCTCGATATCAAGCACGCCTCAATCTCGCCAAGTGCTTCCGCGCCCACGGGATCAACGTCCCCGATCCCACTCAGGGCGGTGGTCCGGCCGGGGGTGGTGGGGCGTTCCGCGTGCTGAGGCAGTACTCCCAGACCCAGGTGCAGGCGGCCACTACGGCGTGCTCCCAGTACCTAAAGCAGGCATTCGCGTTCGCGAATGTCTCCCCCGCCCAGGCCGCGCAATTCCGCCAGCAGTTCGTCAAGTACGCCGAGTGCATGCGATCGCACGGCGTCGATGTCCCGGATCCCTCGACCACGACAGGTGGCGGCTTCGGACTCCGTGGGGTGATTACCCCTGCGGTGCGCAACAGCCCGGCGTTCCAGACCGCCAACACCGCCTGCCAGAGCCTGAGGCCACGGTTCGGCCGCGGTGGTCAGGGCGGCCCGGGCGGAGGGCCGCCGGGTGGGTAGCCCAAGGCTTACTGCGTTGAAGGGCGGCTCGCGCCGCGCGCGGGTGGCGGCCGCCTGTGCGGCCGTCGGCGCGGTGCCGCTGGCGATCGGGATCATCGTCGGCGCGGGTCCTGACTCGAGCCAGGGTGCGAGCCCCGCGACGAAGGTCTCGGGGGCGGCGACCGTGCAGCGCCGCGATCTGGTGGCGACCGACACCGAGTCGGGCACGCTCAACTACGCCAGTCCCCAGACCGTGTTCAACCGCATGTCAGGGACGATCACGTGGCTGCCGCAGGTCGGGCAGGTGATCAAGCCGGGCCACGCGCTCTATTACGTCGACAACCAGCCGATCGTGCTGTTCAACGGCGCCACCCCTGCGTATCGCGATCTCAGCTCGAGCGCTTCGAACGGACCCGACATCCTTGAGCTGAACCGGGGCCTCGTCGACATGGGCTTCGATCCGAATCACGAGATCACCGTCGACAACAGCTGGCAGACGGGGACCACCGACGCGGTGGACCGCTGGCAGAACTCGCTTGGCGAGACGGAGACGGGGACGATCACGCTTGGAGAAGTTGTGTTCCTTCCGGGCGTCCAGCGGATCACGTCGGTCGACACCGTGCTGGGATCGACCGGGGGGCGGGGTCCGCGGGTCGGGCTCGGGCACCGGTTCCGCCGGGTCGGGTTCGGGCACCGGTTCCGGGACTGGCGCGAGCACGACCTACGCGCCCCGTGCCGAATTTGTCAGCCTGACGATGACGAGGGTCGTGCCGGTGGCCGTGAGCGCGGCGGCCGAGGCCAGGGCCGCGGCGCTGAAGGCCGCTTGGGCCGACGCCTGCGCCGCTCACGACGTCGGGCGCCTGAGGGCGCTCAAGCGCGCGCACCCGCAGCTGCTCGCTTCGTTGCGCCCCTCGACGTGCAAACGAACGACCGCCAAGCCGGTCGCGGCCCGCGAGCCCGCCACGACGAGCGCCGCCGCCGCGCGGGCCGTCACGCCGTCAAGCCCCGCAGCGGCTCCCGCGGCGAGTCCCGCGGCGCCAACACCGGCCGCAACCACGGCCACGACCCCGTCACTGATCCCCCGACCTCGTCCGGCAGCGGCAGGTCGATCAGCGAGGACGCGACGATCAATCGCGCGCTCAAGGCACTGCTGAAGGCCGAGACACTGCTGCTCCAGAAGAGCCTCGCGTCGTCCGGCAAAGGCTCCGCGGCGACGGGCGGCTCGGCATCTCGGGGCCGGGGCGGGCAGCGCCCGCTCGGCGAGCGCGAGCGCGAGCGCTGGCGCTGGTGCGAGCGGGAGCGGAGGCGGGTCGGGTGGCGGCTCGGGCGGCGCCGCGAGCGGGGCGAGTGGCGCTGCGAGCGGCTCGAGCGGCTCGGGCTCCGGGGGCAGCGCGCAGGCGATCCTCGGCACGACCTCGAACGAGCTCAACGTGGTCGTCGACCTGACGCGACCAAGCAGAGCGAGGCCGTGGTCGGCGAGCCGGTCACGGTTCAGATGCCTGACGGAAGCACGGTGGACGGAAAGATCACCCAGGTCAGTCCGGTCGCGCAGAGCTCGAGCAGCAGCTCGGGCAGCGGCTCGGGGTCTGGCGGCAGCGGGAGCGGCGGCAGTGGCTCTTCGGGCACGCCCTCGGCGACGATTCCGGTGACGATCGGGCTGCAGGGCCGGATCCCCTCCTCCGGGCTCGATCAGGCCGCCGTGAGCGTCAACTTCCAGCAGCAGAAGGCGAGCAACGTGCTGTCGGTGCCCGTCACCGCGCTGCTCGCGACGCAGGGCGGCGGCTACGCGCTGCAGGACGCGGTCGCGCCCCACAAGCTGATCCCGGTCACGCCGGGTCTGTTCGCGGCCGGATACGTCCAGATCTCGAGCTCCCAGATCTACCCCGGCCTGCAGGTCACCGACTCCCAGGGCTGAGCATGGGCGTCGCCGTCTCCCTGCGCGGTGTCACCAAGGAGTACCCCGGCGGGGTTCACGCGCTGCGGTCGGTCAGCGTCGAGATCGAGACCGGTGAGCAGGTCGCGGTGGTTGGCCCCTCGGGCTCGGGGAAGACGACGATGTTGACGATCATGGGGACGCTCGAGCGCCCCAGCGGGGGCGAGGTCCAGGTCGCGGGACGGGATGCCGTCGGCGCATCCGACCCGGAGCTCGCAGGGTTGAGGGCCCATGAAATCGGGTTCGTGTTTCAGGGGTTCCATCTGCAGGATGGGATGTCGGCCCTGGACAACGTCGCCAACGGGATGCTGTACACGGGCGCGACGTCGGCCGAGCGGCGGGAGGCGGCGCGGCTGGCGCTCGAGCGAGTTGGCCTCGGTCACCGCCTTACGCACCGTCCGCCACAACTCTCCGGTGGCGAGCGGCAACGGGTCGCAATCGCCCGGGCGCTCGCGAAACGTCCCGTGATCATCCTCGCGGACGAGCCGACGGGGAACCTCGATTCGAACTCGGGGCGCGAAGTCATCGACTTGCTGCACGAGCTGGCGGCGGACGAAGCGACGCTCGCCCTGATCACCCACGACGAGGGGATCGCGGCGACGTTCGCCAGGCGGCTTCAGATGCGCGACGGCGAGATCGTGAAGACGTGCGGCGATGAGCGCCGGGGCGGTGGCGCGCCGATTGCCGGGCCGCGCGGGGCGTGGTAGCGGCGTTGGTCCCGACCAGGCGCGGATGGCGCCGCACGAGCTTCTGTGGGAGCGCTGCAGGGGCTGCGCCAGCGGCGCCTGCGGGCTGCGTTGTCGGCCTTGGGAATCGCGATCGGGATCGGCGCGATGGTTGCCGTGGTCGGAGTCTCGTCGTCTTCGCAAGCGAATCTGCTGGCTGAGATCGACAGCTTGGGGACGAACCTGCTGACGGTGACGCCGGGACAGACGTTCCTCGGCTCGAACGAGGTCTTGCCCAACACCGCGGTAGGGACGATCCTCCACATGCAGTCAGTCCAGCGGGCCGCCGCCGTGTACCAGGTCCAGAACGCGACGGTTTTGAGAACACGGTACGTGCCCTCCGAGCAAACCGGCGGGATCGGCGTCGATGCCGCCGACCCCGGATTGCTGAAGGCTCTCAGCGACACGGTCTCGTCCGGCCACTTCCTGACCGCGTCCAATCAGAGCTTTCCTACGGTCGTGCTCGGAGCCCAGGCGGCGAGCACGCTCCAGATCACGAGCGCATCGGGTCACGTGCAGGTGTTCCTGGGCGGAACGTGGTTCACCGTGATCGGGATCCTCAAACCCGCGCTGCTGGACCCCAACCTGGACAGCCAGGTGTTCATCGGCCTGCCTGTCGCGGAGCGCCTGTTTCAACAGCAGCCGAACCCCTCGGAGATCTATGTGCGCGCGAACGTCAACCAGGTAGGTCAGGTGTCGAACCTGCTCGCGCCCACTGCGGACCCGCAGAACCCCGACGGGGTCCAGGTCAGTCGTCCCTCGAATGCGCTCGAAGCGCGGGCGGCGGCGAAGGGCCAGTTCACGAGCCTGCTGCTCGGGCTGGGGGCGGTCGCCCTGCTGGTGGGGGCGATCGGGATCGCCAACATCATGGTGATCAGCGTGCTGGAGCGCCGGGGAGAAATAGGCCTGCGACGGGCACTGGGGGCAACCAAGAAGCACATCTCATCCCAGTTCCTGGCCGAGTCGGCGCTGCTCGCTGCGCTGGGCGGGATCGCCGGGCTGGTCTTCGGTGCGATCGCGACGCTCGCCTACTCGCAAGCGAAAGGGCAGCCGTTCGTCGTCCCCACCTGGGCATTGATCGCGGCGCCCGTCGCGGGCTTTGTGATCGGCGCGCTCGCCGGCCTGTACCCGGCCGCCAAGGCCGCGCGCCTCAGCCCCACGGAAGCGCTCCGGGCCGGGTAGACCGGCGTTTTACGGAGAGCTGACGCGCCGATCCATACGCTCGATCAATGTCGAGTTCGGGCCGCATCTTGGGAGACGCCGGAAGGCGGGGTCGAGGCATCCCCGCACCCGACCCAGTCTGGAGGCATCTCTCGCGGCGCAATCGACATGCGACGAAGTGCGCCTCGTCGCATGCGGGGAGTGCCCTCTCCGCATCCCCGAGGATCCGGCGGCGGCATGGATCGCGACTCCCTACCGCGAGCGTCGCTCGCGGAATCCAAGCCGTACGCCGGTCCTCGGTCTAACTGCCTAGTGGCCGGTGTTGCCGGTGTTGCCGGTGTTGCCGGCTGTGCCCCCGCCGGTGTTGCCGGTGTTGCCGGCAGTGCCCCCGCCGGTGTTGCCCGTATTGCCGGCTGTGCCCCCACCGCCTGAGTTGCCCGAGCTACTCGACGATGGCGCCACGACATCGATCGATGCCGAACCCGATGCTCCGGTCGCGGTGTTGGCGACCGTCACGTTGTACGTGCCAAGGGGCGCGGTGGCGGCGGCATTCGAGAACGTGTAGGTCGCGCGGCCGCTGCCGTCCGCGGTGTACGGATCATGCTCCACCACGCCGTCGGGTCGGTTGACAGTGATCTGCAGCGAAGCGTCGGGGGCAAAGCCCGAAGCACTGAGCGTCACGGTCTGCCCCTGAACGACGGGGTTGGGGGAGAGCGACACGCTTGGGCTCTCCCGCGGGGCCGAAGGGGACGCCGGTGTCGTCGGCGGGGCCGACGGATTGCCAGGAGACGGCGATGGCTGGGGCGTGTTCGGCGATGAGTTCGTGTATGGCCCGTCCCGCCCGTTCGGCGTTCGAGTGAAGATCTTGCCGGTCGCCGGGTCGTAGAGCTTGAAACCTTGATGATCGTGATCGACTGCTGGATGATCGTGATCCGGGTGGTGCTGAAGTAGCTCCAAAGCGGCCCGGTGTATACGGGAGCCGAGTAGAGGACGGGCGCGGTCAACGGATTGCCGCAATAGCACTTCACGACCGGCCTGCCGTACTGGTCGACGAGCACGGCCGTCCCCGCCTCCAGCACCGACTGAATCGGATCCGCACCCGTTGACGTAGCCGTGATTTGTGACCCGTGTGTAGGTTCGCAGGAGCACGTCGGTCAGCCCGGATACGTAGCTTCTGATCTGAGTCGTCTGGATGCCGAGCGTCGATGCCCATGCCTGGGCCTTCGCCGGGTTCTGCTCGAGGTAATTGACGAGTTGCACCTTGTTGCAGCTCTGGTAGTTCCGGGTGCCGCCATAGAGCCCGGGCAGCGACGCGTTGTAGGTCGCGGGGCCGCCGCTCGTGCTTGCGGCCGCGGCGGGGGCCCTGATGCCGCTCTTGTCGGTTCCGACGGAGTTCGTGAACGGGTTGTTGCCCGGTGTCGAGGTCGGAGACGCGACCACCTCGCTCGCGCCCTTCACCCCGGAGGCCAGCTGCTTGACAGCGCTGCTGCCGCAAGCCACGAGTGCCATCGCCGAGAGCACGACGACGATAGCCGTGCACGAACGGCTAGGGCGACGAGCCCCCTGTATCGCTACGACAAGCCTGGCAGTCCAGCCATTGCCCCAGTACGCGGACTATACCGCCCCTGTCAACCCTGATCGAGCCCTGCAGCGATTGACAGCGATCTGGCGACCTGTCAATCTAGCCGCGTTGGGCAACGCGGGGGCCGCGCCGACGAGCGCGGACCGTCATGCTCGGGGCGGCTTTTCAACCTTCAGCGCACGCAGTAGACCGAGGGCTTCTCGCCCGGCGGTCGTAGTTGCGCTTCTCGCCGGATCGCTCGCGCTGTCCGCGTGCGGCAACAGCAGTTCCAACATCCTGCCCCTGCAAGCGGCATCGTCGGCTGATTGGACGTGCAAAGACTGGCAGGACGCCGGGGTCCTCGGGCCGGGCTTCGTATACAACCAGCGCCTCCGACAGCACTGGGGAGCATGGCCTGGGTCTGCTCACCGACGATCTGCACCAGCAGCACTCCGGTCCCTTCGTCAACAGCAATGGCTACAAGCTTTCGTTCGGCTCCGAGACCCACGTCGTCCAAGGATTTATCTCGGAGCTCTGTCGAGGGGCTGCGAGTGCGTCATACGCGCCGGGACCCAAAGCGGTCGCGCTCGCCTACCGCGACCTCCTGAAGTACGAGCAAAAGGCGAGCGACGCGACGGCATCGCAGTCCGCGCCCGTCGTCTCTCCCTCGTTGCCGCCGCCGACGCAGAACTCGGGGACGGGCAACTCCGGGTCCGGCGGAGGGGGTGGCGGGACCGGTGGAGGCTCGACCGGGGGTGGCGACACGGGTAACACGGGTGGCGGCACGACGGGCGGGGGGTCGACCGGCGGCGGGACGACCGGGGGTGGTAACACGGGTAACACGGGTGGCGGCACGACGGGCGGGGGGTCGACCGGCGGCGGAACAACCGGGGGCGGCAACACCGGCAACACCGGGAGTGGGTCGACCGGCGGCGGGACCACAGGCTGAGCAGGTGCGGCCTGAGCATCCAGGAACGCCTTGAGCGAAGCACCTGGGGACGCGCGCTGATCAGCGCCGTCATCGTCGTAACGCTCGCCGTCGTCACCATTGAAAACCTCCCCGCGTCGAGGCTCCGCGCCGATGTTCTGCGAGTAGGTCAGCCGTATCTGAACGCGGTCGGGCTCGACCAAAGCTGGGCCCTGTTCGCTCCTGACCCGCGCCGCCGTTCGATAGCGCTGGAGGCGGTCGTTCAGTACGCGGATGGGAGCACGCAGGCGTGGCGTGCGCCAAGCGGCGGCGCGCTGGTCGGCCCCTACTGGGACTACCACTGGCAGAAGTGGCAGGAATGGGTGATGGACGCGGGCCACTCGGCGCTATGGCGGCCTGCGGCCGTCTACATCGCGCGGCAGACCAGTCGCCCCGGCCACCCTGTGGTGCTCGTGACCCTCGTCCGGCAAACCTCGATGAACAACCCGCCTGGCCACCGACCCGAGAGCGAACCGACGGTGTCCGAGCCGTATTACACGCTGCGGGTAACGCCCGCGCTGCTCGGTGGGGGACGGCCCGATGACCGAGTCGTGGCAGCGTTTCTGGTTCAGCGAGGAGGAGACCTCGACGCTCGCGCTGCTCCGGATCGCGTTCGCACTGGTGGTGATCGGCTGGACGCTCGCGGTCGTCGTCGACCTCTCGGCGCTGTTCAGTAGCACCGGCATCCTCCCTTCGGAGCCGGGAGCGCCGGGGACGTGGGGGTTGATGGCCGTCCTGCCTGGCCACGCGGCGCTGATCGTGTGTGCGGTGGTCTTGCTCGCCGCCGCCGTCTGCCTGCTCGTGGGCTACCGCACGCGACTCGCATCGGTGCTCGTATTCGCGGGCCTGGTCTCGTTCCAGCGGCGGAACCCGTTCGTGTTCGACTCGGGCGACTCGCTCCTGCGGATCATCGCCCTGTTCCTGGCCCTGTCCCCGGCCGGCGCCTCGCTGTCGATCGACCGCCTTCGCAAGGCGCGCGAGCGATTCTGGGAGTTCCCATCGCGCGCCGTGTGGCCGCTGCGCCTGATGCAGATTCAGCTGAGCGTGATCTACCTCGCGACCGTGTGGGCGAAGGCCCGCGGAACCGCCTGGAACCACGGCACCGCAGTCTCGTATGCGCTGCGTCTGAAAGATCTCAACCGGTTCCCGGTCCCACATCTTCTGACCAGCTCGACCGTCCTCAGCAGCGTGGCGACCTACGGCACGTTGGCGACCGAATTCGCGCTCGCCGTGCTCGTGTGGAATCGGAAGGCGCGGCCCTGGGTACTCGGGCTCGGTGTCGCGCTCCACCTCGGGATCGAATACTCGATCCGGGTCGGGTTCTTCACCCTGGGGATGCTCGTCATCTACGTCGCGTTCGTCCCGTCCGACGCGGCCGCACGCCTGATCCTCGCGGCCCGCGATCAGCTCGGACGACTCCGCGCTGTGGCCGGCGGCTTCCCCCTGCGCGGCGCCCGGCGGGCGCAGGCGGGCGTCAGATGAGCGTCGGCGGCTGGACGCGAACGCTCGGTCAGCCAGCAGGACGGGTTGCGGTCGCGGCGTCGGAGTCGACGGTCTCGCGCGTCCGGGTGCTTGCGCCGTGGCTGCTCGTCACGGCGGCGGTCGTATGGAACCTGCTGAGCCTCCGGCCGGAGATGCTCGGCGTCTCGTACCTGGACGACAGCTCGATCCACGAGCAGATGGTGCGCTTTGCCACCGCACAGTTCCACTCGGGGCATCTGCCTCTGACGAGTTGGTTTCCCTACCTGGGTCTCGGCTCACCGCAGTTTCTCCATTACCAGAGCCTGCCCGCAATGCTGACGGGATTGATCGGGCTGACGGGCAACCCGGACGCGGCGTTCCGCTGGACGATGTACCTGCTCCTGTCGATCTGGCCGGTCAGCGTCTATTTCTCGGCGCGGCTGTTCGGAGCCGGCCGGCCCGCCGCCGCGGCTTCAGCGGCGATGTCGCCGTTTCTGATGAGCGTCGTCGGAATCGGCTACGAGCAGCGGGCATACATCTGGAGCGGCTATGGCGTCTGGACCCAGCTGTGGGCGTCGCTCACGCTGCCGCTCGCCTGGGGATTGAGCTGGCGAGCGATCAGAACCGGCCGCCAGTTCCTTCCGGCGGTCGCACTGGTCTCGCTCACGATCGCTCTCCATTTCCAGACCGCCTATCTGGCGGTGATTCCCCTCCTGGCGTGGCCGTTGGTGGCCGGGGCACCGGTGGCCGCTCGGCTCAGACGCGCCGGCCTGCTGCTCGCGGGGGCGCTGCTGGCCTCGGCGTGGGTGATCGTGCCGGTGATCGCGCAGCGCAACTGGGCCGCGACGAACGAGGTGCTTCACGGCAGCGCGCTGGCCAACGGCTACGGCGCCGGTCGAGTCATTGCCTGGCTGGTATCCGGTCAGCTGCTCGACGCGGGCCGAATCCCGGTCATAACGGTGTTCGCGGGGATCGGTCTGGGGGTCGCCTGCGCGCGAGCCAGACGGGATGCAAGCTCCCGGGCGCTGCTGGTCGCCCTCGCCCTGTGCCTGATCCTGTCGTTCGGTCGAACCACGTTTGGGGGGCTCGTCGATCTCATTCCGGGCAGCGGCGACCTCTTCTTCCGGCGGTTCATGATGGGCGTGCAGTTGGCGAGCGTGCTGCTGGCGGGGATCGGCGCTGCGTGGAGCGGGAGGACGATCTGGAGTCTGAGCTCTCGAGGGTGGCCGGGCAGACTGCTCCAGCCCAACCGGACCGCGCCGGCGGTCTTCGCGATGGCGGCGATGACGGTCGTGCTCGCACCGGCGTGGCTACAGCTCCGCTCGCTGGACAATCGGTCTGCCACGACGATCGAGGCGCAACGGACGGCCGACGCGATCCAGGGAGGCCAGGTCGATCGGCTGGTGGCGGTGATCCGGCAGGGCGGCGGTGGACGCGTGTACGCGGGGATGCCATCGAACTGGGGAATGAGCTTCACGGTCGGAGCGGTTCCCGTCTTTAAGTACCTCGAGAGCAGGGACGTGGACGAGGTTGGGTACACGCTCCGAACGGCGTCGCTGATGACCGATCCCGAGTACTTCTTCGACGAACGCGCCCCCGGCGACTACCAGTTGTTCGGAATTCATTACCTGATCCTGCCGCCGTGGCGCGCTCCGCCGGTGCCGGCGCATCTGGTCATGCGCGCGGGGCCGTACTCGCTGTGGACGACCGGCGTGCGCGGTTACGTGCATCTGGGCACGGTGGTCGGGACGCTCGCGGCCGACAGGACGACCGTCGGAGCCCGTAGCGTCGCGCTGTTGCACTCGAACCTCGCGCAACGCCAGGCGTTTCTGCGCGTGTCATATCGCGCATCGCGTGCGGCCGGATCGCTGCCGGTCGCCCGCGCTGGTCCCCCAACCGGAAGCGTGACCGGAGAGACCGACAATCTCCGGGGTGGCCTCGTCTCCGCTCGCGTCGCGATGCGACGCCCCGGGGTCGCGGTCCTGAGCGCCTCGTTCGACCCGGGGTGGCGGCTGACGATCGATGGTCACGCCGCGCGGACCGTGATGATCGCCCCGGCTGTCGTAGGGGCGGCCGTCGGCCCCGGCAGCCACACGCTGGTCTTCAGATACGAGGGTTTTGGGGACTACCTCGCGCTGTTCGGACTGAGCGCCGCGTCTCTTGCGCTATTGCTCGCGCTCGACGTGGTTCTGCGCCGCCGGGCGCTTACCAGGCGTCGATGAAAGGTCGCTGCTTGCCCGGGCGGCGTGACCAGTGGGGGCGGGTCTCGTCGAACAGCGTCGCGATCCAGCGGTGCGTGTCGGCCGGGTCGATCACATCGTCGATCTCGAAGTAGGCGGCCATGTTGATCCCCTGCCCGCGCTCGTAGGCCGCGCTCACCGCCGCCTGGAAGGCCTGCTCTCGCTCCTCGGGGTCCTCGATCGCTTCGAGCTCGCGCCTTAGCCCGAGGCGGACCGCTCCCTCGAGTCCCATCGCGCCGAACTCCGACGTTGGCCAGCCAACCGTGAACAGTGGCGCCTTGAAGCCCCCGCCGGCCATCGCCTGGGCGCCGAGGCCATAACCCTTGCGGAGCACGACCGTCCCCGTCGGGACATCGAGGTTCGCTCCGGTCACGAACATGCGGGAGAAGTGGCGCACGGTGGCGGTCCGCTCGGCGGCCGGCCCGACCATGAACCCGGGCGTGTCGCAAAGGAACAGCAGCGGGAGCCCGAAGGCGTCGCAGAGCTGCATGAACCGCGCGGCCTTGTCGGCCCCGTGGGCGTCAATCGCGCCCCCAGATGGGAGGGGTCGTTTGCGATCACGCCGAGCGGCCTGCCTTGGTGGCGGGCGAGCGCGGTGACGATCCCGAGCCCGAAGCCGCGGCGCAGCTCGAGCACATCGTCGAGGAGGGCATCGATCACCTTGCGGACTTCGTAGATCCGCTTGCGGTTCGCGGGAATGAGGGTCCGGAGCTCGTCCGCGGGCCTTTGGTTGCCGGTCGGCGCGGGCGACGAGGGCGTGCTCCCCTCCGCGAAGTACGGACATGTACCGCTTGGCGACCGCCACAGCCTCGGCGTCGTCCGCGACTCGCAGATCCACGACTCCGTTCGCGTACTGGATCTCGATCGGACCGACATCACCCGGTTCATGAACGCCCAGGCCGCCACCCTCGATCATCGCCGGGCCGCCCATCCCGATGCTCGGTCTTCGCTCGCGATCACCACGTCGCAGCATCCGAGTAGAGCGGCATTGCCGGCGAAGCAATAGCCCGACGCGATCCCGATCAGCGGTACGAGACCGCTGAGTCGCGCGAACAGGTGAAACGCGCGGCAGTCGAGCCCGGCGACGATCGGCCAGTCGACATCGCCCGGCCGGCCACCGCCGCCTTCCGCGAACAGCACGACCGGCAGGCGGCGGCGCTCGGCGACGTCGAACAAGCGGTCCTTCTTCAGGTGGTTGCGCGTCCCTGCGTTCCGGCCAGGACCGTGTAGTCGTAGGACATGACGACGGCGGGCGCGCCGCGAACCTCCCCGACTCCACCGACGAGTCCGTCCGCCGGCGTCCGCTCGATCAGCTCCTGCTGTGACCGTCTGCGCTCCTGCGCAGCGAACATCAGCGGTCCGTACTCGACGAACGTCCCCTCGTCGACGAGATTGTTGATGTCTCGCGCGCCGTTCGGCGGCCGCTCGAATGTCGCTTGGCGACCGCGTCGGGCCGGGCTCCGTCGAGGGTCAGCTCGTGGCGCCTGTTGACCCTGTCCAGGTCATCGCGGCCGTCCTCGGGCTCCGTCTCGGGCTCGGGCGCGGCGCGGCGGCGCCGTCCCCGGCCGCGAGCACCGCCAGTTCGTCGCCCTCTTCCACCGTATCCCAACGGAGACGTTGACACGACGAACCACGCCATCGAGATCGGATGCGACCTCGTGCTCCATCTTCATCGCCTCGAGCACGATCACGGCCGACCCCTTGCTCACTGGCTCGGCGGGGACCGGGCGATCGCGATCACCGTTCCGGAGAACGGTGCGAGGAGCTTCGAGTCGCTCACGCCGTGGATCTTCTCGTACTGGCGAGGCCGCTGATCAGCGGGCGGCCGCGCGGACCGCTGCGAGGATCTCGTCCGGCGCCGCGTTGTCGCTCGCGTCGTCCGACATGTGCGACCAGGCGACCGCTCCGTCCGGCGTTATCACCATCGTGCCGCCGAGCTGCGCCGGGTGGCCGAGCGTGCGCGTCTGGAAGCGACCCGTTTGAGCGCTGGCGGCGAGGCCCTTGGCGGTGACGCTAGGGCCGAGCAATTCACCCATCGTGGCGATCTTCGCGCCGGCGGCCTCATAGGTGGCCCGCGTTTTGTCAGCGAGCACGGGGAGGTCGATCTTCTGCCGGCGACGGAAGTGAGCAGCCTGCGGGGGCGTGAGCTGACCGATCAGCACAACGCGCGCGCCGGCGGCCTCGAAGTCCTGCCGGGCGCGGTCCAACTGGACCGCGTGCGCCTTGCAGAAGATTCAGCCATAGTGGCGGAGCCAGACGAGCACCACCGGGCTGTCTGCCCA
Source organism: uncultured Solirubrobacterales bacterium (assembly GCA_963705775.1). GTDB lineage: Bacteria > Actinomycetota > Thermoleophilia > Solirubrobacterales > Solirubrobacteraceae > Palsa-465. Next base: position 44,185 of record CAVPKT010000063.1, read on the forward strand.
TAGATCCCCGAGCAGCACTTGATTGCCGTCCTGGTCGGGAGCGTGATCTCGGCGAGCGCATCCGCCCGCTCGGGCGGGTTGACAGTCTGCTTGCTGGATGCGGCTCCGAACATCGCGGTGGAAGGATACTGTCGCCATGGCAAAGCTTCTCTGGGAGCCGTCCGACGAGCGCGTCGAGCGCGCCACGTTGACGCGGTATCAGCGCTGGCTCGAGGACACGCGCGGGCTGCGGTTCTCGTCGTATGACGAGCTGCGGCGATGGTCGGTTTCAGATTTGGATGCCTTCTGGGCCTCGATCGTGGAGTTTTCGACGTGCGCTTCTCCACGGAGCCTTCGGACGTACTGGGGTCGCGGTCGATGCCGGGGGCCGAGTGGTTTCCGGGGGCGACATTGAGCTACGCGGAGCACGTGTTCAGGGACAAGGATCCCTTCGGAGTCGCGCTGCGACACGCGTCGGAGCTGCGGCCGCTCGGCGAGTGGACGTGGGGTGAGTTGCGTTCCCAGACCGCGGCGATCGCCTCCGGTCTCCGCGCGGCGGGGGTCGGCCGCGGGGATCGGGTCGCTGCGTACCTGCCGAACATCCCCGAGACCGTGGCGGCGTTTCTGGCGACCGCTTCGATCGGGGCCGTGTGGTCTTCCGCGGCGCCCGAGTTCGGTGCTCGCAGCGTGATCGACCGTTTCAGCCAGATCGAGCCCAAGGTGTTGCTCGCGATCGATGGCTACCGGTACGGGGGCAAAGATTTTGACCGCCGCGCGCAGGTGGAGGAGATCGCTGCTGAGGTCGCCACGCGGGTCGTCCGGCTCGGGTACTCGACGGCTCGGGGTGGGACGTCCAGCGTGATCTTCACTACTCCAGTTGAGAGATATGAAGGCGTAAGCATGCCAACAACGATGTTTTGCTTCTGGATACTCCCCAACAAGTATTCAATCGCATTTTCTACGCAAGCCCAGTATTTGGTTTCTGGTGCAACGAGTCGAGCATGGCTTCCGCTGCCTTGAATTCCACCTGCAGAGCACAAATCCAGCCAATAGTGTACTCTTCGGCGTTCAGCGTGGGCCGAGTGCCGCCCTTTCCCGTATTCCACTCCATCGCGGTGTTATCGGAGCAGTTGATGAATGGATAGTTGAGGATTTGCAGCACAAGACTATGTATTCTATGCGCTGTTCAGGTTCTGCTGCTTCGCTCGAGAATCTTTTGTCTGCTATTTCAAAGGTTGAAAATGCCCTCGCGAGTTGACTCTTGAAAAGAGACAATCTAATGATATCAATTTAGAGATGAAGTTGAACGGAATCTCAATCAGGCTGTCGTAGGAGTAATAAAAATCCATAAGTGTTCGGGGCGGAAGCCGGTTTCGCTAGCGACTGTACCTTGGCCCCGCACCCGCGCCACCAACACCCGAGCCAACCGGTTCGCCCGACCCTCCAACTCCGCGAAACTCACCACACCACCGTCGAACACCACCGCCGGCGCATCCGGCGCCCGCGCCGCCGCCGCCTCAAACAACACCGGCAACGTCGCCGGACTCACCACCCGATCCGTATCATTCCACTCGTTGACAAACACTCCCGCTGCGCCGGCCCCACCACATCAACCCGACCCACCGCAACCATCGAATTCGCAATAAACGCATCCAACACACGCACCAAACCAGCAGCCAACCCCTCCACCGTGGCCACATCAAACAACGCAGCGTCATAACCCAACTCAACCGACAACCGCCGACCCGGCGAAGCACCACCATCAACGAATAATTAGTGGTCTCCACCGCCCGCAACTCACGCACCCGCAACCCATGAACCCCAGCAGCATCATCATCAATCGGATAATTCTCAAACACCACAATACTGTCAAACAAACCCACCCCAGCACCCACACCACTCCACACCTGCAACCGCGACAACGACACAAAATGGAACAAGGACGCGACTCCGACTG
>CAVPKT010000064.1:0-3611 GCA_963705775.1 uncultured Solirubrobacterales bacterium
GAAGCGGTTCACCTGCACTCCCGGGACGGTGTCCGGGAGCCCGGCCTTGAGTGCGGCAGTCTTGGCGATGTCCATGCCCTGGTCGCCGACTGGGGAGACGCAGCCGAGCACGACGTCGTTGACCCGCTTCGGGTCAAGCTTGGCGTTGCGGGCGAGCATCTCGTGCATCAGCCCAACAACGAGATCCACCGGCTTGGTGGTGTGGAGCGAACCGTTGACCTTGCCCTTCCCGCGGGGGTCCGGATCGCGTCGAAAACGAGCGCTTCAGGCATTTTCTAGCTCCTGGTGTGGGGATCGGGGCGCCTGGTGTGAAGTTGTTGGCGGCCTGCCAATAAGGATACCGAAAGGGTTGTGACCGGTTACGCCCGCTGACGGCATTAGCGCTAGCGCCTGAACTCCTCCACAGGCTTGAACTCGGCCTCACCCTCCGCCCGTTTCGTTGCGGTACCAGCTATTGCGCCTGACGCGCTGCACGCGGTCGGCTGCGTGGTCGAGGGGTGGCAACAGCCGGCGGAAACTCTCGAGCGTCAGCACGAACGGGAACTGGATCAGCGGATGGAGCGCCCACGGCCACGCGTTGGGCATCTCGTGCCGCCGGTACGTCGCCGGAAGCAGCCAGAAGCGCGTGTACCCGATCTGGTGCGGTAGTTCAGCTCATCCCGTATTCGCTTCCAGCATCTCCGGTCCCTGACTGCGGCGCGAACGCCGGGAGATAGGGAATCGACGAGCTCCTCCCCATCGCGCCCCGCCGCGTACGCGCGTTTCACGAACGCCGCGTACATCAGCTGGACCGACTCCTGGAAGCCCTTCGGATACCAATCCGGCTGGACGCCCAGAAGGTGCCCGACGTAGCGCCAGAAGTGGAGCAGCGCCTCGATCTCGGAGAGCGGTGGTTTGATGTCCCACGCTCCAAAGCGCCAGCCCCGGCACAACGCCCGCCCATCAGCGTCAGCGTCGCGTCGGAAATCGAGATCGGCACGCCCCACGCCGAGAGGTCCCACTCGGGGTGCTTGATCAGCCGCCGGCGGATGAACACGTGCATGATCCGTACCCGCATCGCGGTGCCGCGCCCGCGCGAGGCCGGCGGACCCTTGTCCAGCCCGCCCGGCTCGGAGATGTCGATCCAGAAACGGACCGTCTCGAGCTGGCGCTTGTGTGCTGTGTCACCGGCGTAGCCTCCGGCGAGCGAGAGCGGCTTCGCGATCGAGCTCTCCGAGTACATCTCGAGCGTGCGACGTGGTCGCGAAGCTGAACACCGAGGTGCCGTAGCGACGGAACACGCGCGCGCCGCGCTCGACGAGGCCCTCAGTCGAGCCACTCCGGATCGCGCTCGAACTCCTCGAACAGGCGGACCATCGATGCCGGAGGGTCCTCGATCGAGTCGATCCCGTGCTCGATCGCCCGGTCGAGCAACTTCCGCCCCTCCTGAGCACCCCGGGTCATGTAGACGTCGTCGACGAACCCCTCCGCGACGGGATCCGAGGTGTAGTAGTCCTCTGCGAACCGCCGCACGAGCGATTCGTCCGGCTGCGGGTCGAACCGCCACACAGCCGCCCAGGCCTTGCGGGCGAGCTGGACCCGCCTGTCATTCACCCGCTGCCAATATCGGAACTCGCTGGGGATGCGCGTCACGCGCGCAACGCTACCCGCCCAGTAACAGCGACACGTAGCCGTCCGCGATGTCCTCGGCGCTCAGACGACCGTGCGGCCGGTACCACTGGGCCGTGTGGTTGACCATGCCCAGGAGCGCCCGGAGAGCGAGGTCGCGGTCCGCGAATTGGAAGGCGCCATCCCGCTCGCCGCGCTGGAGCACATCGGCCAGCAGCTGCTCGAACTCCTTCCGCTGGCGGCGGACCGCTCGCCATTTCGGTCCGTGCTCGAGTACGTGGCGCTCCTGCTGGAAGACCTTCATGTGGTCGCGGTTGCGCTCAACGTGCGCCATCCACGCCCGTACGATCTCCCGCAGCTGGATGCCGGGGTCTTCGGTCGAGGCGACGATCGTACGCACCTGCTCGAGCAGCGGCTCCATCAGCTGATCGCAGATCCGTACCAGGAGCTGGTCCTTGCTCCCGATGTAGTGGTACAGGCCGCCGGCGGTCAGACGCGTCGCCGCGATCAGGTCCTGCATCGAGGTGGCGTGGAAGCCGCGCTCGGCGAACACACGCGCCGCCGTCTTTACGACCTCCTGCTGGCGGAGGTCGTATCGCGCGCGGAGCGTTGGGCTGGCAGGAGGCACGGGCATGAATTTCGAACGAACATTCTATATAATTTCGCCGATGCTGTTCGACCTCGACGACGAGACCCGGCTCCTGCAGCGCACCGTGCGCGAGTTTGCGGAGGGCGAAGTAGCCCCGGTGGCCGAGGAGCTCGATCGGACGAAGTCATTCCCGTACGAGCTCGTGACGAAGATGGCCGGGCTCGGCTGGATGGGTATCCCGTTTCCCGAGGAGGTCGGCGGCGCGGGCGGTACGACGCTCCAGTACGCGATCGCGGTCGAAGAGTTAAGCCGCGTGGACTCTTCCTTGCGATCACGCTGTGCGCCCACACTTCCCTCGGCACCCAGCCGATCTACCTGTTCGGCTCCGAGGAGCAGAAGCAGCACTATCTGCCGGACCTGGTCACTGGACGCAAGCTCGGCGCTTTTGGATTGACCGAGCCCGACGCGGGCAGCGACGCGGGCAACACGAAGACCCGCGCCACGCTCGATGACGGTGACTGGGTGGTCAACGGCGCCAAGCAATTCATCACCAACGCCGGCACGGAGATCTCGGGCCACGTCGCGATCACCGCCATCACCGGCGAGAACGAGATCTCGAACTAGATTGTGGAAAATGGCGCCCCCGGCTACGAACAGGGCGAGCCGTACCGCAAGCTCGGCTGGAACGCGTCGGACACGCGGCCGTTGACGTTCGACGATGCCGCGTGCCCGAGGCCAACCTGCTCGGGCCGCGCGGGGCCGGCTTCAAGCAGTTCCTGCATGTGCTGGACATCGGGCGGATCGGCGTCGCCGCGATGGGCGTGGGCCTCGCCCAGGGGGCGCTCGATCAGGCGCTCTCGTACGCCCGCGAGCGGCGCGCCTTCGGCAAACCAATCTCCAAGTTTCAGACGATTCAGGCCAAGCTCGCGGACGTCGCGACGGAGATCGAAGCCGCGCGCCTTCTCACGTACAAGGCAGCGGTGCTCAAAGGACCAGAGCCGGAACTTCTCGCTCACGTCCGCGCAGGCCAAGCTGAAGACCGGCCGGCTGGCAGCCGCGTCGGCCGAGGAGGCGGTTCAGATCCACGGCGGTTACGGCTGCATGGAGGAGTATCCGGTCCTGCCGCTTCTACCGCGACGCAAAGATCCTCACGATCGGCGAAGGGACCGACGAGGTCCAGCAGATGGTGATCGCCCGCGCACTCGGGGCCTGAAGGAGCGAGCCGCGGGGTGTCCGGCGGGACTCGACGACCTCTCCCCCGACCCGATCGCCAACCGGGGCGAGATCGCGGTCCCGGATCGCGAGAACCGTTCACCGGCTCGGTCCTCGAGTCGATCGGCGTGTTCACGCCCGCGGATAGGCGGCGCGCTCCACATCGACAGCAATACGAACGGTCGAGGTGACCACAACATAA
>CAVPKT010000065.1:0-20887 GCA_963705775.1 uncultured Solirubrobacterales bacterium
AACAAACCCTTTCTCAGTAGTCCCGACAGCCACATCCTTTGGCGTTGCCTCACAATATCAGGACAACAGCTGTCCCGTTTTCGCCGCGAACAGATTCAGGACACAGTCGTCTTCTTTGGCTCCGCGCGCTTTCAAGGAGGGGACGCCGCCAAAAGCCATCTCGCCATTGTCCAAAAAAACGAAGAAAAAATCTCTCCAGGAACACGAACGCAGCCTGAAGCGCGCCCGCGCCGCCGTCGACATCGCCCACTACTACGAGGACGCGCGCCGCCTGGCGCACCTGCTCACCGAATCGTCCATCCAAATCCCCGCCCGCCGCCATCCTTCGTCGTCACCACCGGCGGTGGCCCGGGCGTCGTGGAAGACTTTCGCCAAGCGCTGGCGGCCTACGAAGCCGGAGGCAAAAGCATCGGCCTCAACATCAATCTGCCCTTTGAGCAAATCCCAACTCCTCGTGCGCGGTCGCTGCGACTTGAATTCCACTATTTCTCCATGCGCAAATTCTCGTTAGCCTATCTCTCGCCAAAGCAACCGGCAGCCGCTCGTGGCCGCCGACGTGGCCGGCCAGGTCGCGTCCGGCAATGAGGCGATCGTCGGCGTGATGCTCGAGTCCTTCCTCGTCGCCGGCCTGCAGGAGCTGGGCGCTCCGGATGAGCTGACCTATGGTCAGTCGATCACGGACGGGTGCATCGACTGGGACACCACGGTCGGCGTGCTCGAGGGATTGGCGGGCGCCGTCAGCGCACGGCGCAGCGCCGTCAGCGCGCGGTAGCGCGCGTCTCGCGATGCGGATCGCGATCGTAGGCGTCGGTCTGATCGGCGGCTCGATCGCGCTTGCCGCTCGCGAGCGCCTTGGCGCGGAGGTGGCGGGCGTCGACCGCTCCGCGGAGGCGATCGGGGCTGCCCTCGATCGGGGCGCGCTCGACCGAGCGTGCGACTCCCTCGCCGCCGCGCTCGAGGGCGCCGAAGCCGCGTTTGTCGCCGTTCCCGTCGGTGCGCTGCCCGCGATGGTGGGCGAGGTACTTGCAGTCGCTCCCGAGGATTGCGTCGTGAGCGACGTTGGGTCGACCAAGCGAGCGGTCGCCTCCGCCCACGACGACAGCCGTTTCGTCGGCGGCCATCCCCTGGCTGGCGCGGAGAGCTCGGGAGTGGAGCACGCGAGGGCCGACCTGTTCGAGGGCGCCACCTGGTACCTCACGCCGGCGCCGACGACCTCGGGGATGTTGTATGAGCGGCTGCACCGGCTGCTCCACGGCCTCGGCGCGCGGCCGGCGGCGATCGATCCAGAAACGCACGACACGATCCTCGCGACCGTCTCCCATCTCCCTCACGTGCTCGCGAACGTGCTCGTCGCACAGGCCGCGGGGGCGCTGGCCTCGGGCGATGAGCGCCTGCCCGCCACGGGGCCGAGCTTTCGCGACGCGACCCGGGTCGCCGGGGCATCGAGCGCGATCTGGACCGATATCTACCTGTCGAACGCGGACGCGCTGGGACGCGAGATCGACCACGCGATCGCGCGGCTTTCGGTCGTGAGGGACGCGCTCGGACGTCGCGACGCACAGGCGCTTACCTCGTGGAACGACGCGGCCGCCGGCGAACGGCGGCGTCTGCTCGAGGCGCACCTTGCGGGTGATGAGCTGTTCGAGCTCCGGGTGTCGGTGCCCAACCGGCCAGGCGTGATCGCCGAGATTGCGCTGGAGCTCGGTCGCGCGGGCGTGAACATCGCGGACATGGCGCTGTATCCGGCGCCCGACATGCGCGAGGGCGTGGTCGCGTTGTGGATCGCGGGGCAAGACGGCGCGCGGCGCACGGAGGAACTGGTCGCCGGGCTCGGGTTTCCGGTGGTGCGGGCGTGACCCTCTTCCCCCCTGTGGAGCGGTTGCGCGGGCGGCTGCGGCCCCCGAGCGACAAGTCGATCTCACACCGTGCGGCGCTGCTCGCCGCGATGGCGTCCGAGCCGGTCCGGGTCCGGGGGTACCTCGACGCTGCGGACACCAACTCGACGTTGCGGGCGATCCAGGAGCTGGGCGCGGTCGTCGAGCACAGACGGGATGAGCTGATGATCCGCGGCGGCGGACTGAGGGACGCGCACGTCCCCGACGCCGCGATCGACGTCGGGAACGCGGGCACGCTGATGCGTCTCCTCCCGGGTTGGCTCGCGTTCCAGATCGGCGCCAGCTTCACGCTCGACGGAGACGACTCGATCCGGCGGCGACCCGTCGACAGGATCGCCGCGCCGTTGGAACTGATGGGCGCGGGCGTCGACGCACGCGACGGCCGATTCCCCCCCTTCACGATCCACGGGCGGGTCCTGTCCGGGATCGAATACGAGCTGCCCGTCGCCAGCGCGCAGGTGAAATCGTGCGTTCTGCTCGCGGGGCTGACGACGGACGCGACCACCGTGATCGAGCCGGTCGCGACCCGGGACCACACCGAGCGGATGTTGCTTCATGCACGGGCCCCGATCGAGTCGACCGCGCTGAACGGCGGCGGGCGGCGCGTGACGATCCACAACGCCGACGAGCTGGAGCTGGACGTCCTCGACGTCCCGGCCGACGCGTCCTCGGCGGCGTTTCTGATCGCTGCCGGGGTGCTGGTCTCGGGCTCGAGGCTGCTGCTCGAGGACGTGGGCGTCAACTGGACACGGACGGGCTTCATCCGGATCGTCGAACGGATGGGGGGGATCGTGCTCTCGGAGCTCGAGCCTCCCGGTTCATTCGCGGAGCTCGAGCCGGTGGCCGACGTCGACGTCCGTCACGGTCCGCTCGAGGGAACGACGGTGGAGCCGCACGAGGTCCCGCTGGCGATCGATGAGCTGCCGCTGGTCGCGCTGCTCGGGTGCTTCGCGGAGGGCGAGACGGTCGTCGGCGGGGCTTCGGAGCTGCGCGTGAAGGAGTCAGACCGGATCGCGACCGTTGTCGACGGTCTGCGCGGCCTGGGGGCCGAGATCGAGGGTCTGCCGGATGGGTTCGTGGTCCGGGGCACCGGTGGGCTGCGGGGTGGCGTCATCGAGGCCCACGGGGATCATCGGCTGGCGCTGCTGGGAGCGGTCGCGGGGTTGGCGTCGGACGAGGGTGTGGAAGTCGTCGGGATGGAGGCAGCCGATGTGTCCTATCCGGGTTTCGCCGGCGACCTCGCGAGGCTCTCGAGCTAGTGTCCCGAGTCAGAAATTGGACGCCATTCGAGTCGTCGCTGGCGGCGTCTGGCTTCGTCCTCGTCGGCTCGCGCAGCGCTGCTGCGCGTCGCCACCTGCGTCCTCGCCAGCCATCCCCCAACGACGCCTCTCGGTGTCGCCGAATTTCCGACTCGAGACACTAGGGGACTGTGGGATATAACGACGACATAGCCGGCTGATATCCCACCCTCGGCGAAAAGCTGATGGTGATCGCGATCGACGGTCCCGCGGGGGCCGGGAAGTCGAGCGTGGCCCGCGCGGTGGCGGACGAGCTCGGTTTCACCTACCTCGATTCCGGCGCGATGTATCGAAGCGTCGCGCTCGCAGCGTTGCGCTCCGGGCGCGACCCGAAGACGGTCGCGCCAGAAGTCGAGATCGAGCTCGGCGAGCGCGTTCTGCTCGACGGAGACGACGTCACGGACGCGATCCGCGCCCCCGAGGTCTCGGAAGCCGCTTCGCGGGCCGCGGCGGACCCCGAGGTCCGCAAGGCAATGGTCGCCCAGCAGCGCCGGGTGCTGCAACGGGAGACTGGGTCGCGGAGGGGCGCGACATCGGCACTGTGGTGATGCCCGGCGCGGAGCTGAAGGTGTTCCTGACGGCCTCGCCCGAGGAACGCGCTCAACGCCGGGCCATGGAGCTGGGCGCGGACCCGGAGTGGGTGCTCGCCGAGCAGACGATCCGCGACGAGCGCGACCGCACGCGCGAGCACCCCCGCTCGAGCCGGCCCCAGGCGCCGTTGTGCTGGACACGACGGACCTCGGCTTACCGGAAGTGGTGGAGCGCGTGGTTGGCGCTGCGCGGTACTACCCTCACGCGCGATGAAGGTCGCAGTAGTCGGATATCCGAACGTGGGCAAGTCCTCGCTCGTCAACCGCCTCAGCGGCTCGCGTGAGGCGGTCGTACACGAGCGGCCAGGCGTGACCCGAGATCGCAAGGAGCTCGACACCGACTGGAACGGCCGCCGCCTGACGCTGATCGACACCGGAGGGGTCGACCTCGAAGATCGCGACGAGCTCTCGAGGGACATCCAGGATCAGGCACGCGCGGCGCTCGCCGACGCGCGCGTTGCGGTCCTCGTGGTCGATGCCAGGGCCGGCGTGAGACCCGGCGACCTCGAGCTAGCGGACCTTCTCCGGCGGAGCCCTCTGCCCGTCGTCGTCGCGGCCAACAAGGTCGACACGACCGCGGACAGGCCGCTGGCGCCGAATTCCATGCGCTGGGGCTCGGCGAGCCGATCGCGGTGTCGGCCGCGCAGGGACTCGGCACGGGGGACCTGCTCGACCGGATCGTCGCGCTCGGACCGGCGGCTGAGGAAGAGGAGCCTCGGGGGTCGGCGCGGTCCGGCTGGCGGTGATCGGCCGTCCGAACGTGGGCAAGTCCTCGCTCGTGAACCGCTTCCTGGGCGTCGAGCGGGTGATCGTCTCGTCCGTCGCGGGCACGACTCGCGACGCGATCGACCTGCCGCTGTCCTTCGAAGACCGCGAGCTCATCCTGATCGACACTGCCGGGCTACGCCGCCAGGCGAAGGTCGCCGAGTCGCTCGAGTACTACACCACGCTGCGCTCGCGTCGCGCGGCGGAGCGCGCCGACGTCGCGCTCGTGGTCTGTGACGCCGTCGACGGGGTCACCACGCAGGATCTCCGGGTGGCTGAGCTGGCGATGCGCTCCGGATGTGCGACCGCGCTCGTTCTCAACAAGTGGGACATAGCCGACGGGGTGGACCTCGACCACGAGCGCGCGCGCGTCAACCAGAAGCTCAGGCTGCGCCCGCGGGTGCTGACCGCGAGTGCCAAGACGGGCCGCCACGTCGAGCGGCTGCTGGTGGAGGCGCTCGCACTCGCCGATCGCAGTGGGGGGCGGATCCCGACCCCGCAGCTGAACCGTTTCCTCTCCGAGGTGGTCACGGTGCGCCAGCCTCCCGCCCGCCGCGGACACCGGCTGAAGCTTCTGTTCATGACCCAGACCGCCGCGCGGCCTCCCAGATTCTCGATCCAGGTCAACTCGCGGACCCGGGTGACCCGGGACTACGCGTACTTCCTCGAGAACCGGCTGCGCGAGCGCTACCGGCTCGAGGGGATCCCGTTGATCATCGACTTCGTCGAGCGGCGCGGGCGCTCCTCGGCCGTCGCACCGGCCGCGGTCGCATGACTGCTACCGCGCGGAGGCGGCCCGTGGTTCCGGCGGCGTGATCGCGCTCGCGGCGGCCGCGGTCGCGGTGGCCCTCGCCACGCGGCGGCGGCGAGGCTGGGCCCGCCACGGGTGCCGCATCCGTCGTTCCCTCCGATGCGCTGGCCTACGTTCACGTCTCGACCGACGTGCCCGCCCGGGAGTAAGCGCGCCCTCGCCGTCGCTTCGCGACTGCCGGATTACACGGTTTTCAGCGCGCCATCTTGTCCCGGGTGACCACGATCGCGGCGGGAGGCGACTCGGCGGTTGACTTCCAGCGCGATATCCGGCCGTGGCTGGGCAAGGAGGCGGCCTTGGCGCTGCTCAACACGTCCTCGTCGACCGCCGGTTCGCTCGTGGTGCTCGACGTTCGCAGCCGGGCGCCGGGAGGGCCTTCGTCGCGCGAGCCGGGGCCACCCCACTCGTCGCCTACCGCAGCGTGCAGATTTACGGTTACCGGACGGGGACCGAGCTGGCGTTCGTCGAGCCATTACCTCGTGTTCGGGCAGCAGGCGAGCGTCCGCGCTGCCATCGATGTCTCCGGCGGCCGGATGGGTCGCTGGCGCACAACCGCGACTACCGACGGGCGGCGGCTGGGGAGCCGGCAGACAGGGTGCTTGACGCGTATGCGTCGGCCGCGGCAGTCCAGCGGCTGCTGATTCCCCAGGGTGGACTGATCGGGGCCCTCGGCGATCTGCTCTACCAGCCCGCGCTGACCGGGGCGACGATCTCGTTATCGGGTACCGCCGGCGGCGCCACTCTGCGCGTGCACAGCGCTTTGAGTGCGGCACCCGCGCGGCGTGCTGCGGCGCAGAACCAGGCGTTCAGCCCCACGCTCGCCAGCGTCATTCCGGCGGGCTCCTCGCTGATGCTGGACGTCACCGGGCTGGACCGGATCGCCCCGCGCGTGCTGGCTGCGGGCGCGGCGGGCGGCGTCGCGCGCAACCTCGGGCCGCTGCTGAGCCGCCTGGGGGCCGCGCTCGCCTCTGAAGGAGTCAACGTTCAGAGCATCCAGTCGCTGTTCAGCGGCGAGACCGCTGTGGCGATCGGTCCCGGCAGCACGACGCCGGGAGCCGGGCGGAGCCGCTCGCCGGAGCTGATCATCGTCACCAGGACGTCGAATGAAGCTGGGACGTCCGCGCGGCTCGCGAACCTCGAGGTGCCGCTTTCGCAGCTGTTCCCGGCTCCGACCAGCGGGTCCGGGCAGGTGCCTGAGTTCAACCAGCGCCAGATCGACGGGGTGACCGCCCACCAGCTGTCGCTCGCGCCGGGCCTCGAGTTCGACTATGCGGTGTTCCACGGGCTGGTCGTGATCTCGACCAGCTTGTCAGGAATCGGGGCGGTCGCGACGCATGTGCACGCGCTCGCCGACGAGAAGCCCTACCAGTTGACGCTGGGTAGCCGCCCCCAACGGGTGACCTCGCTAGTCTTTCTCGACTTCAGCCAGCTCCTCAGCCTCGCTGAGCAGACGGGATTGTTCCGTGGCGCGCGCTACCGAGCGCTGCGGCCGGACCTGAACGCGATCCGCGCAGTCGGTCTGAACTCGACGAGGGGGGAGGCCGATTCGACCGCGGAGCTGTTTCTCCAGATCCAATGACCACGCTTTCCGACAACGAGTACCTGTTCACATCCGAGTCCGTTACCGAGGGACATCCGGACAAGATCGCCGACCAGATCTCAGACGGCGTCCTGGACGCCGTGATGCGCGATGACCCAACGGGTCGCGTCGCGTGCGAGACGCTCGTCAACACGGGCCTCGTCGTCGTCTCCGGCGAGATCTCGACCACGACCTACGTCGACATCCAGGACATCGCGCGCGAAACGATCAAGCGGATCGGCTACACCGACGCGGACTACGGCTTCGACTGCCATACGTGCGCGGTGATCAGCGCGATCGACAAACAGTCCCCGGACATCGCCCAGGGCGTGGATCAGGCCTACGAGGCTCGGACCGATCCAGGCGACGACGACGAGCTCGATATCGCCGGCGCCGGCGACCAGGGGATGATGTTCGGCTACGCGGCGCGCGAGACCGACGAGCTGATGCCGCTGCCGATCTCGCTTGCGCACAAGCTCGCCAAGCGGCTCGCGGACGTGCGCAAGGCCGAGATCGTGCCCTACCTGCGCCCTGACGGCAAGACGCAGGTCACGGTCCGCTACGTCGACGGCAAGCCGGTCGAGATCGAGAAGGTCCTGATCTCGACCCAGCACCGCGACGGCGCCGAGTCACTGATCAAGGACGATCTCTGGGAGCACGTGATCGAGCCGGTTCTTCCCGAGCATCTGTACGACCGCGGCAAGCTCCACAAGAACCTCCTCGTCAACCCGACTGGTCGCTTCGTGATCGGCGGCCCGATGGGCGACTGCGGTCTGACCGGGCGCAAGATCATCGTCGATACCTATGGTGGGATGGCCCGGCACGGAGGTGGTGCGTTCTCCGGCAAGGACCCGTCGAAGGTGGACCGCTCGGCAGCCTACGCGGCGCGTTACGTGGCCAAGAACCTCGTCGCCGCCGGCCTCGCGGACCGGGCCGAGGTCCAGGTCGCATACGCGATCGGTGTCGCCCACCCGGTGTCTGTGATGGTCGAGACGTTCGGGACCGAGAAGATCGGCCGGGCGAAGATCCTCGAGCTGGTCAACGAGCACTTCGATCTGCGGCCGGGGGCGTTTCGTCAGTACCTGCGCCTCCACCGCCCGATCTTCCAGAAGACCGCGGCATACGGACACTTCGGCCGTGAGGACCACGATTTCACGTGGGAGCGCACAGACAAGGCCTCAGAGCTGCGCGGCGCCGCCGGTCTCGGAGAAGCGCCGGTAGCGGCCTAGCAGCGGCGCTCGCCGCGCTGGCCCTCGGCTCGTCGCCGGCTTGGACGGCGACGAGTGCTGAGCCTTGCCCCGGACTGTGCGGGCAGAACGGCGGTCCCCAGCTGGTAGTGCTCCAGCAGCTTCGCGGCGACACGGTCCGGGTCCGGCTGCTGGTTGCGCAGAGCGGTCCGGTCAAGCTCTCGCTGACGCGCGTGTCCGGCGGGCGGCTGGTGCGCGCCGATCTGGCGGTGCTGAGCGAGCGTCCACGCGAAGTTCTTAGCGGGCGCTTCCCCGTGGGCGGCCGCTCGAAGACCGTGGCCGAGGTCAAGCTGAGCGCGCTGCGCGCCGGGCTCCGCACGCAGGTGACCGCGCTTCGACGGGGCAAAGGCGCTCCGGCCGCCGGGATCTACGTCGTGCGCGCGAATGCCGTCACCGGTGCGGGCAAGCTGCGGGCTCGTGGGAGCGCGATCGTCGTCCGCGTCGGCCACGACGGCCGCTTCGTCAATCTGCTCCAGCCGCAGCGCTCGGTTGCGCCGGGCGCGTTCACCAACCGTGCGGGGTCGATCTCCCAACTGGGTGCGGCGCTGTTGGGAAAGGTCGTGTCCGGCGGCCAGCGAAACGCGTACTACTTCGAGTACGGTCCGACGACCGCGTACGGGGCGCAGACCGCCAGCCAGACCACCCGGTCGCAACCCAAGGTCGTGCACGTGTCCGCGAATGCGGTGGGGCTGAGCTTCGCCACGACCTACCACTACCGCCTCGTCGCCACGAACTGCGGCGGGTGCGTGTGGGGGACGAGCTACGGTGCGGACCGGACATTCACCACGCGGGGCACGGCCGGGTTGCCGTCGTGGCAGGTGGACGCCGACCGAGCCGTCGCGACCTACAACGCGACCCAGCAGTACTTCTACGCGACCGATGGGAGCAGCCTCTATCTGCAGCCGCAGGGCGCGAAGCACTACTCCTATCTGTGGCCGTTCTCGCGGATGCTGGACGGCACGATCGCGCTGGCCGGGATCCCGTCCAACGTGCTCGGCGGCGCCAGCTACGGAGCCGCCCTCGCCGATCGTCTTCAGGGACTGTCCCGCTACTGGGACGGAACGGGCTATGAGTCCTACCCGCCCGCGCCCTACGGCTCGGGCGGGGACAAGTACTACGACGACGCAGGCTGGGTCGGCCTGGCGTCCGCGCAGGCATACCACCTGACCGGCAATCCGGTCGCGCTTCAAGATGCCAGGAACGCGTTGAACTTCGCCTATCCCGGTGGTTGGGCCGGTGGCGCGAGCTTCGAGAGCGGCGGTATCTACTGGGTCAACCAGGGCACCGGGGTAGGGGTCAGCAACCACAACCGCACGACCAACTCGAATGCGCCCCACGCCGAAACGGCGTTGCTGCTCGCGGCCCTGGACCCCACCTACGCGACGACCTACGAGAACGACGCGGCGAACATCTACGCGTGGGTGAATCACTACCTCTACAACGTCTACAACGCCGCCGACCCCCAGGGCCCGAACCCCAACTACGACCCGACTCAGCCGGCGCTCATGTTCGACAAGGTCCGTGGCGGAAACACGATCGACAAGACGCTCTGGACGTACAACCAGGGTGCGATGATCGCGGCCAACGTGCGCGAGTACCAGACGACGGGCCAGTCCGCGTACCTTCAGACGGCCGAAGCGATCGCCACCACCGCGCTGAGCACGTTCAACGAAACCCGTTACCTGAACAACCAGCCCGCGGCGTTCAACGCGATTTTCTTCCGCGGGCTGCTCGTCCTCTACTCGGCGACCGGCGATGCCGGGCTCCGCGCCCAGATCATCCAGACGATCCAGACCTACGCCGACGACTCGTGGAGCTACTACCGCAGCTCGAACGGGTTGTTCCAGTTTCCGTCCTCCGCGGGCTCGGGCTATCAGCTCCTCGATCAGGGGGCGATGCTCGAGATCTACGCGATGCTGGCCTGGGATCCGGCGAACTACGGCGAGCTTCCGTAGTCGGCCCTATTGAGCGCTTCGTGCACGGTGCGGACTATCTGACGAGGATCTGCGACCCCTCGGAACGCGAAGTCGTACTCCGCGCCACCCGCGGTGTCGAAGTCGACCGTCCCCACACTCAACAGGCGCTCCAGCATCGACTGCCTTGAGTTCACGTTCTGCACGCGTTCCAGCCGGGTCTCGTGCAGCTCGTGGGACAGGAAGCCCTTCTGGATCGTGAGCCGTTCGCTCGTGATCGTGTAGGTGGTGCGCATGCGGCCAATCAGGCCTGCCAGCAATACGCTCGCGAGGACCGCGGCGACCGCGGCGACCACCCAGCCGACCTGCACGTGGCCCACGGCGATCGCGGTCACCAGCCCGGCGATCGCGCCCGCGACAATCGCGACGGCGACTCCCTTGAAGTAGAAGTCGAGAATCGCCCGCCACGACGGGTGGCCGTGGAAGAAGATCTCCTCGGCCTGAGCGTGCCCGCGCGCCTGGGTGTCCATGGCAACAGCAGCGTAACGGGTCGAATTCAGAGCACGGCGGCCAGCAGCGCGATCGTCAACGCTGCCAGCGCGAGGCACGAAAGCACTCCCGCGAGGGGTGCCGGCTCGACGGTGACCGGCCCTCTGTCGCCGGCCAGGACGAAGCGAGCTACCACCGGGCTACCGACGAGCGCACACCACCACCCCCAGTCGGGTTCCCCGGCTCGCTCGGCGGCGATCGTGCCGAGCGCGCGGGCACAGACATCGATCGCGAGGCCGAATGCGAGCACGAGGTGGCCTCCGTTCAGGCCCCACTCCACGACCCCGGCGTATATCTCGAGCAGCAGGATGACGGCGAGGGCGAAGCCGATCACGGCGCCGACTCGCTCCGGGTGTGCGGCCGGCTCACCGACAGGCCGCGGACGGACCGCGGCGTCCGCCGCGTGCGCCAGCGTTAACGCGCCGTGCCTCTTGCTCTGCTCCGTCACGGGCTCGATCGCACGCTGCGGCGCCGGGCCGAGCGCGGCGAGTCTCCGGCGGAGCGCCATCTCCGTCCCCTCGAGGTCACCGTCGATGTCGCTCGGCGTGAGCTGCAGAAGTCGCAGCCCGCGTCCGGGAACGAGCTCGGAGTACACCTGGTCGTGTGGACCGGGCCGTTCATGCCAGACCACGAGCAGCTGATTTCCCGGGTAGTAGGCGTCGACCTTCAGCCACTCGTCACGACCTGCGTCCGGCGCCCGCAGCCACGAAAACAGATGCTGGCGCCGTCCGAGCTCCTGGAGGATGCGGTCGCAGAGGTCGAGCACCCGCGCAACGCTCAGCGGTTGGTTGCCGCCCCCGGCCTCGCTGGCAACCTGCTCGGTTGTCATCCTGGGCCCACTCTACTGTCCGGATCACGAGAGATGGGTCGAGTTTTGGAGCAAAACGCCGGAATCACGCACGCCGCAATCGCCCGTGTGGAGCCGCTCACGCGGACGCGCGCGGTGCGCGGCCCGTTCGACTACCGCCTCGGCCCGGAGCATGGCGGCATCGCGATCGGATCGGTGCTGCGCGTGCGCTTCGGAGGAAGCCGGACCATCGGCGTCGTCGTCGGCCTCGCCGATCGGTCGGAGCTGCCACCCGAGCGCCTCGTAGAACCGGACGGGATCCTCGCGAACGGAGTCCCCGAGGATCTTGTGGCGCTCGCGCTTTGGATGGCAGCCGAGTACTGCTCCACGCCGGCTCGCGCACTGGCACTGGTTCTCTCCCCAGGAGCGGCGAAGGGCATCAAGGCACGCAAGGTGCTGGTAGCGCAGCTCTCCGCCGCGGGGGCAGATGCGCTGGCGAATGGGGCACAGTTGAACGAGCACCAACGCGTCTTGCTCGAGCGCCTGCAGCGCGACGGACCCACGGCGGCCGCCGAGCTCGGCACCCCGCGGCTGCGCCGGCTGGAGGCCCGAGGCCTGGTCGAGCTCGGCGCCCGCGCGCGCCGCCGGATCCCGGCCACGTGGAGCGTCGGGTCCCCTCAGGCCACCGCCCCGGCCCTGACCGCTGCTCAGCGGACCGCGCTCGAGCCCGTTCTCCACGCGCTGGGCACGCGCAGTTCCGACCGGTTTCTGCTTCACGGCGTGACCGGCTCCGGGAAAACGGAGGTCTATCTGCGCGCGGTCCAGGAGACGCTCGCGGCCGGACGGACGGCGATCGTGCTCGTCCCCGAGATCGCGCTCACGCCGCAGGCGCTCGGCCGCTTCCAGACCCGGTTCGGTGATCAGGTCGCGGTCCTGCACTCGGCGCTCTCGGACGGCGAGCGCCACGACGAGTGGACGCGCCTGGAGCGAGGCGAGGCGAGCGTCTGCGTCGGTCCCCGGTCGGCGGTGTTCGCGCCGCTTCGCAACGTCGGGCTGATCGTCGTCGACGAGGAGCACGAGGGTGCCTACAAGCACGAGGGAGATCCGCGGTACGACGCCCGCGCGGTCGCCGAACGACGCGCCGAGCAGCACGGCGCGGTGCTCCTGCTCGGGAGCGCCACGCCGAGGCCCGAGTCGGTGCATGCCACGCCCCGTCTGCGGCTCTCCGAACGGATCGACGGGTGGCCGCTGCCTCCGGTCGAGCTGCTCGACATGCGCGGGCAGAATCATCCGCTTCACCCGGATACGCGGACGGCGCTGGCGGACCTGCGCCGGGCCGGCGGCAAGGGAATCATCCTCGTCAACCGCCGCGGCTGGTCGAATTTCCTCACCTGCCGGGCCTGTGGACGAGTCTGGATGTGCCCGAACTGCGAGGTCGCGCTCGTGCTCCACCGAGCACAGACGGACCTGCCCTTTGTCGCCTGCCACCACTGCGGGCACCGCGAACCCGTTCCGGAGCGGTGCGGTGCGTGCGGGTCGAGCAGCCTTGCGCGCCATGGTGCCGGAACCGAGCGGATCGAGCACGAGCTTCGTGCTGCGATCTCCGATCCCGGCTTTCCCGTGCTTCGGCTCGACGCCGGTGCCGCCGGGCTCGGCGGCCGCGCCGGCGTGCTCGAGCAGTTCGAGGCCGCCGACGCGGGCCTGCTCGTCGGCACGCAGATCGTCGCCAAGGGCCACGACTACCCAGACGTGACGCTGGGGGTGGTGCTCGATGCCGACCAGACGCTTCGCTTCCCCGACTTCCGAGCCGAGGAGCGAACCTTCTCGCTGATCACCCAGCTCGCCGGACGCGCAGGTCGTGGGGAGCGCGGCGGGCGGGTGCTCGTGCAGACGCTGTCGCCCGATGCCCGCGCATTGAGGCTGGCTGCCCGACACGACAGCGACGGCTTCCTCGAGGGCGAGCTCGAGCGCCGCAAGGCGCTCGGCTACCCGCCGTTCGCTTCGCTGATACGCGTGGTCTGCTCGGCGAGTGACGCGTTCGACGCACAGGCCGCGGCCGCAGCCCTGCGGGAGCGGATCGCGCCTCCGAGTGCCGTCATTCTCGGCCCCGCGCCGCTGTTCGCGCTTCGGGGGCGGGCCCGCAGCCAGTTGGTGATAAAGGCCGGTGACCGAGCCCCGGCGATCGCGCAAGTGGGCGCGGCCGTGTCGGGGTTGGCGTCTGAGGGCATCAGCCGGCGGGTGAGGGTAAGCGTCGACGTCGACCCGGTCTGAGACCGAAGGGGGCGCCTAAACTCCCTCGCATGGCCGAAGAGCACGTAATCGAGGAGGTCGTCCCCCTCGACGAGACGGACGATGAGCACCGCGACGAGCCCGAGCCCGAGCTCGATCCCGAGACCGCTGCGCGGCGGGCCGCTGCTCTGTCACGGGTGAGGAAGTTTGGCGACCCGGTGCTCCGGACGCGGGCCAGGGAGATCGACAGGTTCGACGACACTCTCCTCGACGAGGTCGAGCGAATGTCGGAGATCATGCACGACGCGCTGGGGGTCGGTTTGGCCGCAACCCAGCTCGGGGTACTCCATCGCCTGCTGGTGTATCGGGTCCAGCCCGACTCCCCGGTGTCCGCGCTCGTCAATCCGGAGATCGAGTGGACTGGCGAGGAGCAGGAGGCGGCGGAGGAGGGATGCCTCAGCCTGCCGGAGGTCCTTGTCGACGTCGAGCGTCCGATCCACGTGCGGGTGAAGGGTAAGAACGAGCGCGGCGAGGACGTCGTGGTCGAGGCCGCGGGCCTCGAGGCACGTGTGATCCAGCACGAGATCGACCACCTCGACGGGGTGCTGATCCTCGACCGCACCACGCGCGAGCAGCGCAAGGAGGCGATGCGGGCCCTGCGCGAGGCGCAAGCCGCGGCCTAAGCGCGGTTCTGGCCAGCCCGTGCGGACGGTCTTTCTGGGCACCTCCGACTTCGCCGCCGCGGTGCTGGAACGCCTCGCGGCGAGCCCGCATCGTCCGGCACTCGTCGTCACCCGCCCCGACCGTCCCCGTGGGCGGGGCCGGAAGCTGGCGTCGCCGCCGGCTGCTGAGGCGGCCCGGAGGCTGGGGATCGAGGTCTTGCAACCCGCCTCTGTGAACGATGAGGGCGCGCGGGCTGCGATCGCCTCCCACCATCCCGGCGCGATCTGCGTCTGCGCGTTCGGCGCGCTGATCAAAGAGCCGCTGCTGTCTGAGCACCTGATGCTCGAACGTCCACCCGTCGCTCCTTCCGCGCTGGCGTGGGGCCGCGCCGGTCGAGCGGGCGATCATGGCCGGTGACTCGGAGACGGGGGTCTCGATCATGCACGTGACCGCCGGCCTGGACAGCGGACCCGTGTACCTCCAGGCGGCGGAGCCAATCCTTCCCGAGGACACGTATGGGACGCTGGCCCCCAGGCTCGAGCAGCTCGGCGGCGAGCTCCTGATCCGCGTGCTCGACGATCCACACACGCCCACACCGCAGGACGACGCGAACGCCACCTACGCCGAGAAGATCACCGCCGATGACCGGCGCCTGAACCCAGCCAGGCCCGCGGAGGAGCTCGAACGGACCGTCCGGGCGCTCACCCCCCACATCGGCGCACAGCTCCAGCTCGAAGATGGCGGCCTGCTGGGCGTAACGGCCGTGAAGGTGCTCGCGACGGGCCCGCCGCCCGGCGAGCTTTCGGTCGAGGGACGCGTTCCGGTTCTGGGCTGTGCGCAGGGCGCGCTCGAGCTCCTGGCGGTTCACCCCCCCGGGCGCCGGCCGATGAGTGGCGAGGATTACGTGCGAGGGCTGCGGCGATGACCGTCGCCTCCGGAAGCATCTCCCCGGCGCGGGTGTGTGCCTACCGCGTTCTTCGCCGCGTGTTCGAGCAGGACGCCTACGCCGACCGGGCGCTCGAGGCCGAGGCGCAGGCGGCCGGTCTCGACCAGCGGGACCGCGCGCTCGCAATGCGTCTCGCCTACGGCGCCGTCCAGCGGCGGGCGACGCTGGATCACGTGGCCGAGCGGCTCGCCGGCAGGCCGCAGGGCAAGCTCGACGCGCCGGTTCTCGCGGCACTCCGGCTGGGCTTGTTCCAGCTTCTGTTCCTGGACGGAGTGGCCCCGCACGCGGCGGTCAACGAGAGCGTCGAGCTCGCGCGGTCGGACGGGTCGTTCGGGGTTGGTCTCGTCAATGCCGTGCTCCGTCGCGCCACGCGCGAAGGACGGGTGTTGCTGGGTGAGCTCGGCGAGGACACGCCCGAGCGCGCCGCGAAGCTTCACTCCGTGCCCGGCTGGCTGGCCAGCCGATGGTGGGACGAGCTCGGCCCCGCCGAGACCCGCGCGCTGCTGCTCAGGATCAATGAACCCGCCGAGTCGGCGCTCCGCGCGAACACCCTCGTGGCCACGGCGGACGAAGTGTCCGCACGGCTCCCGATACCGGCCCGGCCCGCTCCCGGGATCCCCGAGGGCCTGGTCCTAGACGGGCCATTTGATGTGCGCTCCTCCGGTCTCTGGGCCGAGGGCGCGATCATGGGTCAATCGCGAGCCTCGATGCTGGTCGCCCGCGCGCTCGATCCTCACGCCGGCGACCGCGTGCTCGATCTCTGCTCGGCGCCGGGGGGAAAGAGCACCCACATTGCGGCGCTGATGCATAACGACGGCGAGGTGGTAGCGGTGGAGCGGAACGCCGACCGCGCGGTGGTCCTCGCGGAGACGTGCACGAGGATGCGGGCCACCTGCGTCCGGGTCGAGCACGCCGACGCGACCGAGCCGAGGGACGATGACGGGTTCCGGCGGGTGCTCGTCGACCCTCCCTGTTCCGGGCTCGGGACGCTCCAGTCAAGACCGGACCTGCGCTGGCGTGCGAGCCCGGCACGGATCGTCGAGCTCGCGAGGTTGCAGGCGCAGATCCTGGAAGCGGCCGCGTCCGCGACAGCGCCCGGTGGCGTGCTCGTCTACTCGGTCTGCACGATCTCCCGCGAGGAGGGACAGGACATGATCGACCGCTTCGTACGCGATCACGGCCAGTTCAGCGTCGAGCAGCTGATCCAGACGCTTCCCCACCGCGACCACACCGACGGGTTCTTTATCGCGAAGCTGCGCCGGGCCGCGGGGTAAGCTGAGGGCGCGTGAGCGATTCCGACGGCAAGCTCGGGACCGAGTGCCCGGACTGCGGCGAGCCGTGGCTGCGTCCGACGGCCGTGCCGGGCCATTACCGCTGTGTGTATTGCCTGCACCGTTTCGAGCTCGTGTCGGTTTGCCCGAACTGCGGCGAGCACTCGACGATCGTGCGGATGTCGAGCACGTCGGTTGTCGCGTGCAACCACTGCCAGGGCAGCATGCTGAAGGCCGTTTAGTGGGCCGAGCCGAAGCGCAGGAGCTCATGCGCGAGCGCCGCGTGGCGCCGTCGATCCTGTCGGCGGACTTCGCCCGCCTCGGCTCACAGGTCGACGAGGTAATGGACGCCGGCGCCCGAATCATCCATTGCGACGTGATGGACGGTCACTTCGTTCCGCCGATCACCTTCGGAGCCCTGATCGTCGCGGCGATCGCCGACCGCGTCCACGATGCCGGCGGCGTGATCGACGTGCACCTGATGATCGACCGCCCCGAGCGCCACGTGCCGGACATGGCCCGCGCGGGGGCCGACAACATCACGGTCCACGCCGAGGCGACGCCACACCTGAACTACTCCATCCAAGCCATCCACGAGGCGGGTTGCAGCGCCGGCGTCGCGATCTGTCCCGGTACGCCCGCGTCGAACCTCGGCGAGGTCGCGTCCCAGGGGCTCGACCTGGCTCTCGGCATGACGGTCAATCCGGGCTGGGGATCCCAGGAACTGATCCCCGCCACACTGGGAAAGCTCGAGCGAATGCGTCGTGCTCTACCGGACCAAATCGCCCTGGAGTGCGATGGAGGCGTCCACCGGGACACGGCCGGCGCTTGCGCGCGTGCGGGCGCCGGAGTGCTCGTGACGGGCTCGGCCGTCTTCGGCTCGCCCGATCCGGCCGCGGCCTATGTTGAGATTGCGGCCGCCGCCGGTGCGGTCTAGCGCGCGTCTGAGCCGCTACCCTGCCGCCGATGATTGAGATGTCCGCCCGCCGCCTGCTCGCTGCGGCGCTTGCGATCGCCGTGCTTGCGGTCGCCGGCTGCGGTTCGAGTTCGAACCCCTCGAGCGTCAGCGCGGCCTCATACGTGAAGTCCGTCTGCACCGCGGCGACCACGTGGAAGAACGCGATCCAGAGTGCCGGCTCCCAGCTCCAGAGCCAGGCCAGCAGCAAGTCGTTGCCCAAGACCAAGTCGGCGTACGTGTCGTTCGTCTCGTCGCTCGTCAGCGCAACCGGTGCCGCCCAGAGCCAGCTGTCCTCAGCGGGCGCGCCGTCGGTCAGTGGCGGCAAGAGGATCTCCTCGACGCTGGTAGGGATCTTCACCAACGCCAAGCACAGCCTCACGCGGGCGCTGTCCGATGCGCAGGCGATCCCGACCGGCAACGCCAAGGACTTCCAAACGAAGGCGGCGGCTGTCCAGGGCGACGTTCGCGGCGCGCTCGCGGCGATGTCGACCGTCACGCCTGAAGAACCCCGCCCTGCACGCCGCGGCGGCGAAGGACCCGACCTGCAAGACCCTCGCATCCGGGGCCTAGTGTCCCGACACTAGGCAGGGCACGCTCGAGATCTAGGCCATCGCCTTGGCGGGCACCGTCGCCGAGCCGCGCTTGTAAACAGCGGCCAACAACCCGCACAGAACGAGAACGGACGCGCGGCTTCATGGCCGCGCGACGTTGTCTGTTCGATTGCTTAAGGGGCCAGCCCCTCAGCGCACTCCAAGGGGCTTCCACCCAAAACGACAGACGAAATTGCCCTGTAGGGCGGTCAATTTCGTTGCGTTTCGGGTCCCTGAGAACCCCCTTTCCGTTTGCACACCCCGGTCTCGCCGACGGGCAGGAAGCAGCGCGCTGCTTCGCAACCCAAGAGAAGGAGACGGGGACATGACCGAATTCCGGGCCATTAGGATCATCACCGATCTTGAGCAGGGCACCTCCCGCGAGGTCAGAACCCAAACAACGCAGCAGCAGACTACCAATCAGGTCCAGTGCATCCAGCGGCGTAAGCGCCGTCCGATGAGCGCGGAACAGCGCGCCAAGCTGTCAGCTGCTCAACACGCCTACATGGCCAACGATCCGCGTTGGCCGGAGCACCGTCGCAAGCTGGCCGCGGCGCAGGAAGCTAAGCGCATGACGCTGATGGAAAACGAAGTCGCGTTGATCGTACGCCGGCGTGTACGGCGTACCGCCGATGGCCGACGACAGCCAGGCCTTGGCCGGCTTGCCGACCACCTCCAGATAGGTGTCGAGGGTGCGGCGGATCACGGCGCGCTCGTCGTCGGGCCGGTGGGCGTAAAAGGTCAAGAGATCGTTCTGCGCCCAGTTGTGCGGCACCAGTTCCCAGCCGCGCTCCTTCACCGCCGCGATGATGCGGGCGCGCTCGGTCAGCATCAGGCCGTTGCAGGTGCAGGACGGCGCCATGCCGGCGGCATCGAACGCGTCGAGCAGCCGCCAGACGCCGACGCGCTGGCCGTATTCGCGCCAGGTCCAGTTCGCGGTGTCGAGCACGTCGCCGGGCAGCGCATGCGGAATGGTCGCCGGGCCGCCGGCGAACAGCGGCTCCTTCTGGCCGGGCCGGAACGGCTCCCAATATTCCAGATTGATGGTGACGATCAGCGCCACTTGCGCCCCGCCGGGAAATTTCCCACGGTGGAGGTCGTTTTCGAAACACGGCCCTCCACTAACAAAAAGGGCCCTTGAGCCGATTTGTGAGGCCGTCCGTGCGACAGGCTCCGACCACGCCCCTTCTACTCCGAGGGTGGCGCTCATATGGTCGAAGCCATGGCCATTTTAGTGAAGAACTCGCGCCGGACGAAGGCCTTCCGATCCTGATTTTCGCGGCCCACCTCCACCCTGTAATCGTTGTGGTAGGCTCGCTGGACATCCGGGTGATGCCCCCAATCGGCTCCGTGAGCTGCCTTGATTGTCAGCTTCGTCGCCACGATAACGGCAATCAGTGGCGGCTGGCGCGACCCAGCGCGCTCTACGCCTTTGTTCGGCTCGATGACGACTGAAGGGTCATCTTTGAAGGCGAGGCCCGACAGCACCTAATCCGCCGCCTGAATTCCGAATACGTACGGCACACACCGGGCGGGAACTTTGACGTGCCCTACACTGCAAGTTTTCCGCTCGTCGGCGGAAGCGAGGAATAGAAGAATATCCTGATATTGGGAGCGCGACACAGCGGAAGTCCGACATCGCCGCGCCCTGACCGTTGCAAAGACCCTATCGACCTCGGCCCACGCCAAAATTGTATCGGGCCGAGGTCGGGCGATAGTTTCGTCGGGAGCTCTGGTGTTCCGACCCGAGGCGGCCAAGGACAAGAGCAAAATCGAAGTCGATTTCTGCCGCACCGGTATTGGCCCTTATCCTTTGAGCGGCCCTATTTCATGCCCAGAACGTATGCGATTTCGGCTTCCACAGAGATTGACCACGCTCATTCCACCGCTCGACTTCCGCGGTCGGAAAATCAAGAAGTGGTCCAGTGATGCGCAATTCGGTCCCCTTAAGCTGAACTCCGCGCAAACATTGGTCTGACGACCAATTGTATGTGACCCCGATCTTCTTACCCGCCTTTACAACTCCGTTCGCAAGCTGGAGCAGTAAGCGCCAAGCATCATCACAAAGCCTTTGCTCAAAAAAACTCATTGCTCCCGGATCTAGTTCAATCAATCGCGATGAAATGCGAGGCAATATTCGCATCCAACCATTCTGCGCGGGTCCTTTTCAAACGCCCCAACCAGGAGGCGATTGCGTAAAGATGAATCTAATCCTTAACGCAGACGGCCCTCATTTGCTCATCTGTCAACGGTGCTCCAAGACGATAGGGACCGTTGATTCCCCCGTGCAGAGCGCAAATAACGTAGTCCTCCTGAGATAGCGGCTCCGCAAATGCGAGAAATTGGTTTCTGCGCCTCCCCGTTTCTTTTACCCAGCAGGTTTTCGAAGACGCTGGGATATACGCTCAGCGGATTTAACTCGTTTTCAGTGAGAAAATTAAGCTTGCTGATACCATTTCTTACGGCGCGTTCGCAGGCCTCCAACGCTTCATGACCAAATAAGGACTTAATTTGGCCCCTAAGTTCTTTCATTTTGTTTAGCCCTCGCCGAAATCCGCCACGTATCTAAGCACATGTCGGAGCTTTTCATGCTCCTGCTCGACAAGCTGTATCGCCCTGAACCTTCACCTCCCAGGCGTTTATTCTGAGCATGCATAGCACTTGGATTTGCCAAAGGAGGACCGCTACGGGCGTGGCGTTTTCAAACAATTCGCGACAATGGTCGTACTGTAACCGCACTTGCATTGCGATCGATACGGGTCACTTAGGGTAAGTCCAAATTATCTTGCCTCCCTT
>CAVPKT010000066.1:0-15669 GCA_963705775.1 uncultured Solirubrobacterales bacterium
CGAGGGAGCTCGCAGCGAGCGCGATCACTGGCCACGCCAGCGCCCACACCACAGTCAAAGTGCCAACCAGGATCTTCTTCATCACAAGGTCCTCCTATCTGTCGTCATAGCCGATCCGTGTTATCTCCCAGCGCCCGTCGAGCTCTGCGACTGTCAGCTCGTAGCCGAGGGTGAATACGTCGCCCTGGGAGTCCGCCGCGCGCGCGGTCGCAAGTACCGCCCCGGACGGCTCGATCGCGAGGCGCACGACCCCCAACGGCGAGAGCCCGGGCGCAGCAGACTCGATGCGAGCATGCGGCGCGAGATCGGCGGCGAGGTTGTCGTAGGACCCCGCGAGGTCGTTGCGCAGGGCGCGCCGCAAGACCGCCGCTGCCGCTGAGTCGGTGACCGCCGGAAGACCCGCATCGCCAAGTGCGCCCGCTCGGTCGACGGCTGGCGAGGCGACAAGGGCCGGGTAGCCGGCGAGGACAGGAAGACCGCCGGGACCTCGAGCGACGGGCACGGCCAGGTAGCGGGTCCCGGCGCCGGTCCCGACCGCAACGGTGTAGTCGCGCGGGACCTGAGGGCCCTGCTTGCTCGGCGGCCACCTGAGCCCAGCCGACACGCCCGGCGGTGCCCGCTGAGGGGGTCAGACCGGCATCATTGTCGCCGGTCTCCGAAACGAATTCACCGAGGTTTTGTTGGTGCAGCGACGGGTCGCCCGCCCAGGAGAGATACGCACGGGCGAAGCTGACCGCCAACCAGGCTGAGCGTGCACCGGCTGAAGTCCGTGTGCGGATCTCCACGACTCGCCGCGACGGCGGGTCGATCGTGTTGCGAGCCGTCGCTGCTATCCCGACGACCGCGACGAGGTAGAGAACCCAACGCGTCAGAGCGAGCGAGACACACCCGCCACAGCGGACGCGACCGCTGTGTAACGCGCGCCCGCGTCGACGAGCCGCTGCTGGTCAGCTCGACGACGGAACTCGACGCCGGCCGGCGGCAGCGATGATCGACATCGCCGAGTTCGACTCGCGGAAGCCGCCGTCGGCGGCGGCGGCGGTGGTGAAGACCTCGGCGGCCCAGGGCTGGATACGACGCGGGGTCGCCGGGATCTGATCGCCCGCGATAGAGCGAACTGGTCGCCGATCACGGTGCCCGACAGCGAGGCTGTGAACCCGGCGCGGCCGCAGCCCGCGCTTGGCGCCGCCGTGGGCGCTGTTGACGCTCGGCGCCGGGAGCCGCTTCGGCCGTCCGGGCATGAATAGCCAGAGTGCTGCGGTCTGGGCGAATGCGTCCGTAGGGAGGCCTTTGTGCGAGGAACCGGCGGCGCGGCCGACGAATGCACCGATGATGCGAGCAGGACCGCCGCGATGCCGACAGCGCCCGCGGCGGCTGCCGCGGTCGACCCCCATCCGTCTGCGATCCGCGCCAGCGCGGCTCGCGGTGCTGCCTGTGCCGACCGCGCACCTCCATCCGACGGTCGATCAGGAAAAGTATCCGAAGGTGGGCGACCCCAACCCAGTGGTGAAGCTGGGAGTGGTCGACGCGGACAAGGGGAAGACCCGTTGGATCAATTTGACCAGTGACATCGACACTTATGTTCCGCGTTTTGGTTGGGTAAAAGACGGAGTGATCTGGGCCGAGGTATTGAACCGCACCGAAGACAAGATGGATTTGTACTTTGTCGATGCGAAGAATTCGGGTAAGTCGCGAATTGTGTTGACCGAAGAGACTCCTGGCGCCTGGATTGATTTCGAGCATGTTGAAGTGAAGTTTCTGAAATCGACTCCGCAGTTCCTATCACCAGGTGGTCGGAGAGCTGCGGTTCGGTGAAGCGAGGGTCGCGCTTACGCCAGTCATCGTCGGCCAAGCTGGTCGATCCGCTCGCGGGTCATTCCTCCCGTGAGCATTCCCGGAGCCCATCGGCGAGTAGACGATCACTCCGGTTCCTTCGCGCTCTACGAAAGGCAGGATTTCCCGCTCGACGTCGCGCTCGACAGTGAGTACTGCGGCTGCAGCGTCTCGACCGGCGCGAGCTGCTCGATCCGGCGAAGCTGCTCGACATCGAAGTTGGAGACGCCGATGTGGCGGACCAACCCGTGCTGCTTGAGCTCGGCCATCGCCGACCAGCCCTCCTCGATGTCCTCTGCCGGATCGGGCCAGTGGATCTGGTAGAGGTCGATCGCGTCGATGCCGAGCCGGTCAGGCTTGCGTCGGCCTCGCGGAGGATCGAGTCACGCTTGAGACTGTGCTCGACCATGCGGCTGGGGCCCTCCAGCAGCGAGCATTTCGTGAACACGTAGGCCGCTCCTGACGTCCTTCCAGTGCTCGTCCGACGACCTGCTCGGAGCGGCCGAAGCCGTAGGCAGCCGCGGTATCGATCCAGTTGACGCCGAGATCGAGCGCGCGGTGGATTGCCGAGATCGACTCGTCGTCCTCCTGCGGACCCCAGCCGAACTCCCAACCCCGCCTCCGATGGCCCAGGCTCCCAGTCCGACCCGGGTTATCTCGAGCCCCGTCTCCCCTAGCGGTTTGCTGCTAAGTTGCGTCGCTGGCATCTTGAACCTCTTCTGTCGCGTTGTTCTGCGGAACGTTCGCATCGGCGCTCGCGCGCGTTACATACACACCCTCCCGAACCCGGTCCGGGCACCAGAGCGGCGGGTAGGGAAATCCCTACCCCGCCGCGCGAGCGCAAGCTAGCCAGCGCTGGGCTGACTGTCGTTGTAGCTACCACCGGTCGCGGCGTTCCACAGGCGCCGGTTGTTCATCTCGGAGATGAAGTCAACGTGCGCCTGGGTACCCCAGGTGACCTGGTTCCAGCTACCGATCACGTACGTCATGTTGTACGGACCGTCGGCCGGCGTGTTCGTGTACGTCGGGGCGACGGAGCTGAAGTACGCGTCGAGCTGCGACGGCAGCTGGTTGGCGTTGTTGGTCATGAGCAGCGGGGCGTGGAAGCCCAGATGCGAGAGCGGAGCGGAAGCCACCGCGGCCTGCCAGTCGTTCTCGTTGATCAGCGTGAAGCCGTGGCCGGGGCCGGTGATCTTCCAGCCGACCATGCCGCCCGGATCCCACATCTTCGCGAACGCGATGGCCGTGTCGATCGGGGTGTCGGTCGGATTGGCGTTGAACGCGACGTTGTCGTTGTTCGAGATCCGGACCACGTTGCCGTACTTGCGACAGCTGGGTGGCGACCGACGAGGAGATTTGCTGCGGGCCGCCGAACAGATAGATGTTCGCCTTTCCGCCGCGCCGCTGGAGCCCGGCGATAGTGGCCGCTGGCACCGAGTTCCGGTTCACCCAGAACAGGCCCGAGGCCATGTGCGCGACCCAGTGCGTCGCGGGCAGGATGTACTGGTAGTCGTGCCCTGCATGGACCCGATCATCACGTTCTCCGGGCCGCCGCCCATCGTCGTGCCGCCGCCCATCCCGGGATGCCGGTGTCCGGGTTCTGGATGCGCCGTAGAGCTTGTCCACGGTGTTGGCCAGCGCGGGATGTCGGGGCGGTGACCGTGACGTACTTCAGTCCCATCGCCGTCAGTTCTTCTCGACCCCGGGGTTGGCGGCGGCGCCGACCAGGAACGCGTCCACGTTGTGGTAGCGCGAGATGCCGGTGTCGCCGAGGCGCTTGATCTCATCCGCGGTGACCTCGGGATCCCGTTGGGCGTCACGTACAGGACCGGCGCGTCATCGGGGAAGTGGATCAACGGCGTCGCCGTGATCGCGGTGAGCGGGTCGTCGGGCGTCAGCAGGGTGAGCCCCCAAGGTCGGTCGGGGACGTTGTTGTTCTCGTTCGGCGCGTTCTCCGGCAGCGCCGCCGGCCAGATGTGCTGCGTGACCGACACCGCCTCCTGGTAGGGGTTCGTGCCGTAGATGCGCTGCGTCGTCTTGGTCCCGATGGTCGTCACCAAACTGGACTCGCCGGGCGGCGGCGGGACGGTGAAGTCCGGCTTGCTGCCGGTGTGCCGAACGGATACATCTGCGCATTCGGGGTTCCCCCAGCGGGAGTCGTGTTCGCGGCCAGGTGCAGCTTGAACCTGGCCGACCGTGGTCGAGGCCGCTGAACACGCCGGCCGCAGCCAGCACGATCACCGCGATCACGCTGCGGCGGGGCCGCGACGCCCGAGGTCACGAGCGCGATGATCTCGTGCGCTGCGGCTCTCTGTGGGAATCAGTCCAAATAGCACTTCAACTTCTCCTCTGTTAGTAACGACGGTTAGTGACCTGAGTGTCAGGCAGCACGGGGGGAGTGCACATCCCCCTGCGGGGTGATCGTGGCGTGATGTGTGAGGGTGACCCGGCGCCACCACGCGGACCGTGAAAGGCGCCGAGCCTCCGCAGCTCGATCGACGATCAACCGGCTTCGCGTCAGCGAAAGGATGACCAGAGCGAGCAGTATGAACGGCGGCCCGCGTTCGGGTCCGTGGCCGAATTCGTGTAGAAGATTCCGCCGAATCCCTGCCCGATCACCCAATAGCCCAGGTTCAGGACGATCGCCAGCACGACGAATGCCGTTGGCCGCCAGTTCTTCGCTACCGCCACGCCGATCGCAGCCGATAACGAGCGCGAGGACCACGCGCGATCACGAGGCCATGACCCTTGGCGCCGGATGCGGCACTGCTCTGGAGGCTGTGCAACCAACCCACCCCGGGGCGCTCATGATCGCGTCTGTTGTCGCGTTGGCACTGCTGTTCGGCGCCTGCAGCCACGACCACGCCATCACCAGCCAGAGCGTCACCCACGCTGCTCTCGCACCCCGAGCTCCGAGAAGACCGCCCGGCGCTCCCGCGGCCAGACCAGCAGGCCGACGATCGCGTAGAGGAGTACCGCGCCGGGCGCGCCCGTGAGCGGGTTCGCCGTGCCGGCGAACAGCATCCCGAACCCCTCGCTGAACCACCAGACGCCCAGCGCCCACGCGAGGGACAACGGCGAGCGCAGGCTTGACCGTCCGCCGATACAGGAGTCCGAGCCCGATCGAAACCTGGACCAGGGCGAACAGTGTGTTGAACAGGGTCAGGTCGTGCTGGGTGACATGCGCTGCCCAGTCGATGCTGCTCGACAACCAGTGAGGCTGTCCCGACGCGGTCCCTGTCAGGACCGAGATGAAGCCCTTCGAGTACATGAACGGCTGGAACTGGAGCGCCCCGTCCAGCAGCCAGATCAGTCCCAGCGCCGTCTGGAAAACGCGACGGCCGTCCGACGCGAAATAGTCGCGCAGCCGAGTTAATGCTCGCCTGGTTTGAGGTTGCCACGCAGTGGCACGATTGGGAATCGCGGTCGTCGTCATTAGAACTCCTTCTAATATCGGGAGACCAGAGCATTCCGCTGGCCGGGGTGAACTGACATCACCCCGACCGGGGGGTGTCAGGTGAGAGATCGGGAGTTACCTGCAGAGCCCGAGCTCGCGGGCGCGCTCGACGGCCTCGCGGCGGCTGTGCGCGTCGAGCTTGGCGTAGAGGTGCTTCACGTGTGTCTTGATCGTTTGCACCGACAAGTAGAGCTCGTCGCCGATTTCGCGCTTGGAGAGATTGGTCGGCAGAAGGCGAAGGACGCGCAGCTCGGCTTCTGTGAGCGGCTCGCGCATCGGCTCCGATTTGCTCACCGCTGATTGGGTCGTCCTCTGTGCCAGCAGATCGAAGATCTCGGCGATCAGGTCCGCATCCGGAGTGGGCCGTCCGGCGTGCCGCATCGCAGGCGCTGGAAACTTGACCGTACGGACCGGGGGGCCGAACGAGCGCAGCGATGACGACGGCCGGCGGTGTAGGTGGCTGGGCAAGGGCCGCGTGCTCAATGTCTGTGCCATCACGAGAGGACTATCCCCTTCCGCAAAGGCGAGCTCTATACCCCCTCGCCCGAAACCGTTCTCGCGACATCCGAGGGCGCACGTCGGGAAAACCCGAAGCCTCAGCGGCTGACTAGTGACCGCCGTAGGCGTGGATCGTCGGTAGTAGCGCCAACGCGAGCGCGGCGCCGCCACCGACGGCGGCCGCCACCAGCATCGCCCGTGCGCCGGCGCCGGGCGCGGCGTGACGGCGGGCTGCGCCCCACTCGGCGACCAGCGAGTGCGCCACGCGCGGGACGTAGGCGAGGAAGTGAACCGCAAGGACTGCTCCGAACACGATGAAGCTGAGCTTGTGGATCGTCAGGACTGAATTCGACTTGTGTCCCGCGGCGAGCAGCAGCACTCCGCTGGCGAGCACCGCGATGGTGCTCGCCACGAGGACTGGCGCCATCAGCCTCAGCGGCAGCAGCGGCGGTCCCTTCTTACGGTAAGCGCGCGATCCGCCGTAGTAGCCGACCATGCGGTAGCCGGTGCTTCCAAGCTTCAGCATCACGGGCGGGATCAGGACCAAACCGATGAACATGTGGGCGCTCAACAGCCCCGCCATGTGGACGATCGTTACTCCCTCGGCCACCAGTAGGCCGACGAGCACCACCGCCGCCGCGCTCGTCAGGACCTCGTTGCCTTCCGGTCCCCCGACGCGCCAGCGGCGCCCACGTCTCACGCGGGTGGGCGTCTCCGAAACTAAACCTGTGGCCATGGGAAAACGTTCGCACCTGCCGTCCTGGGCGTACATACAGCTCCGCCCGAGCACTCGCCCCCGAGTACCCAACGGGCGGGGTAGGGGGACCCCTACCCCGCCCGCGACGGATCTCAGGCGCCTGGGTAGCCGTAGCCGCCGGGGTAGCCGTAGCCGCCGCCGTAGCCGTACCCGGGATCGCCATAGGCACTCGCGGGATAGGCACTACCCGGCTGACCTGCGGTATCTGATGAGTACGAGACCGTGAAGGAGCTCCCGCTGCTCGAGACGGCACCGGCCGACGCGCCGCTCGTGGACTGCGCAGCGCCTGCCAACCCGGCCGCGCTGAAGCGGGACCCAAGACCGACGCCGGGATTTGAGCCCACCGAGGTCATGTCGACCTGCTGCACCGTCCAGCTGGGATCGGCGATCGATCCGGTGTGACCGCCAGCCGTCGCTGAAGCATTCGTGAACGTGACCTTGCCGAAGTCGGCGAGCGGCAGGATCGAGTAGCTACCGTAGGCGGTCTGAGCCGCCGGGGCTTCGGCGATCCACTCGGCGCTGGATGTGTCGGGATTGCTCATCTGGAGCGTTTTTGTCGCCGACTGTCCGGTGGTCTGATCCGACAACGAGACGGTGACGGACGTTCCGTTCACGGTCACGCTGCCTGACATGTGGTCACCGGGATGAATTGCGAGGCTCAGCGTTTGTTGTGCCGAGGGGACCAGCTCGTACCAGGCGTAGTAGGTCGTCTGGCCGCCCGTGACGTTGGCCGCGGTTCCGACCTGCTCGAGCGACTGAGACTGCGAGCCCGAGCCGCCGAGACCAACCCAGAACGCCGAGTAGCTACCCGCGCCGGCAGAGCTTCCATTGACGGTCGGCTGTACCCAGCTGCCGGACACGTTCGAGTAGCTCTGGCCAGACGTGCTCTGCACCACGTACCCGCTCCAGTTCTGGCTCACTTCCTGCTGAGCGTTGATGTTCTGGGTAGATGCGCCGCTCGCGTTGGCGGCAAAGCTGCCGCCGGCGGTCAGTGCTGCCCCAACGGCGAGCACTCCTAATACGCGCCTCCGCAGCAGATGGCGTTTTGTGATCATCGGAGTCAAGTCCTTCTGAGGTTCGGGGGGTGACTGCTGATGTCACTATGGGGCGCATGGGTAACAACCTCGTGTGAGTCGCCGAAGAGAAGCTTCGCGAGCCGCGAAGAGTTCCTTATGAATCAGGAGGCGGACGGCATGCGCCGCCGGCCGTACGCGGACGCGAGGAGTACGACGCCGTGTGTGCGCCACCAGGACCAGCACGACCGCGGCCAGCGCCGCCACGGCGGCCGCAAACGTCAGTCCGGCAGCCCGCAGACCGACCGCCTGTGCGAGCACGCCCTCGCCTATCACCGGCAATGAGATCGCGACGTACATCACGACGAAGAAGCTCGACGCCACCGCGCCGCGCTCGCGTGCCGGGGATCGTTCGTTGAGGGCGGCAAGTCCCGCACGGAAGCTGAGACCTTGGCCGAATCCCGCGATCACGCCCCCGAGCACGAGCAGCGCAAGCGACGATGCTGCGAGTCCGATGGCAAGGAATGCCATCCCGGCGATCAGCACGCCGGTTCCGGCGGGGATCGCCGCCTGTTCGGCGACGAACTTGAGGCTCAGCTGCCCGGCGGTCGAGGCGGCGAATACGGCAAACACGACGAGGCCGATGACCGCGAGGCTCGTCACCCCGAGTGCCTGTCCGAGAAAGGCGGGAGCAACGGCAGTGATCAGACCAAGGACAGCAAAGCCCGCGAAGCCGGCGAGCGCGGCCTGGATGAATGTCGAGCGCATCTCGCTCGGGACCCCCAGGGCCTGAGGCCGCAGTCGCGGGCGGCTCGTTCTCGCAACCGGCTCCGGCATCGCCCAGATGCCGATCGCGGCGGGTACGAGCAGCGCCAGGTGGACCCAAAATGCCACCGCAACGGCGGAGCCGCCCATTGCGAGAGCACTCCGGCCAGTAGCGGTCCGGATCCAAGCGCGCCCATGTTCGCCACCGTCGCGACGAGCGTGGCCCGGCCACGACGGTCCGGAGGCGCCAAGTCGACCAGCGTGGCGGTCGCAGTACCCGTGAAGATGCCCGCCGACAGCCCCGAGAGGACGCGACCGACGAGCAGCAGCGCCACGCCGTTCGCGGTCAGGGAGCACACGGCGCTGAGTGCCGAGAGCGCCAGTCCGGGGAGCAACACTCGCCGGCGGCCAATCTGGTCCGAAAGCCGGCCGAACAGGACCAACGACGCGATCACCCCCGCGGCATACGTTGCGAAAATCACCGTGACCATCAGCTCCGAGAAGCCGAACCGCTCGCGGTAAAGCGCGTATAGCGGCGTCGGCAACGTCGTCCCGAGCATCGCCACGGCGAACGCGAGCGCGGTGGCATCAAAACCAGCCCTGCGTCGGCGGTGTGCGCCATTTGCGGTCGGGAGCGTGCGGCAGTCATCCGCATGAGCCTCCCCTCATACGTGGCGTCCGTACAGATGGCTCGACCAGAGAAGTCGCTCCCAGCCGCCGGAGGGGTTGGGTAGGGGGAGCCCTACGCGAGCGGGGAGGCGACCTTGGTCACGGTTTGCACGTATTCGGTCGGATGGCTGATGTGGGGGATGTGGCCGGCTTCGGGGAACTGGTGCCGTTCGACTCGGGGAAGTGATGCTCCGAGGCGGTCAAGGATCGGTGCGAACAGCGGTGGGCTCATGCCCCCACCGGTCAGGAGCACCGGGGCGGTG
Organism: uncultured Solirubrobacterales bacterium; assembly: GCA_963705775.1. Taxonomy (GTDB): domain Bacteria; phylum Actinomycetota; class Thermoleophilia; order Solirubrobacterales; family Solirubrobacteraceae; genus Palsa-465. Next base: position 9,256 of record CAVPKT010000066.1, read on the forward strand.
ATGTTCGTGAGTGCGGCTAGGTCGATGCCATAAATGGATGGGTCGGTGTTCTCTTCGGCGAACGTACTGGCGTGTTGGATGAACGTTTCCTGCTCCTCGGGCGGCATTGACTCCCAGGCGCCGGGGCCAAGGGCGACGTCTTCGACGAAGCGCTCAGCGGCTTGGCTGGGATCGCCCTGGGCGATCAGCTGCAGCACAGCGCCGACGCGGCGGTTGCTTTCCTCCAGCGCAGCCTGCCATTCCGGATCGCTGACGAGCAGGCCCAATAGAGGCGGCTCGTGGAGGCTTAGGCTCGCCAGCAGCTCAGGCCGCGTGGCCGCGAGGCGCAGGCAGATTGTGGCACCCAGCGAGTTGCCTACGAGATGGACGGGACCGAGCTCCAAGCGCTCGATCAGCGTGACGAGGTCGCTCACGTCGTCATCGAGCGTTCCTCCGCCCGTGCTTTGGCCGTGCCCGCGGCGGCTGTAGTCGATCGTCCGGAACGTTCGCTCGAAGCCGGGCCGCACGAGTCTCCAGTTGTTGCGGTCAACCCAGGACCCGTGCACGAGCAGTAATGGTGCGCCACTGCCACCCTCCAGGTACTCGATCGACACTCCGTCTGCATTGAACTCCGACATGACGTCCTCACGCTCTCGAATGCGTTTGCGTGCCGCCTACGGGCCGCCCGAACAGCAGTCCTCGAAAAGCGAATTGCTCTTCCAGGAGGGCTCGGGTGAAGTACGGCAGGGCGTCACCTTCGATAGTCGCGCCGTGCATGGTGTTAATCCAAGCCGGGTGGAGCTGTTCGATGTTTTTGGCGACCGTGCGAACGGGGTCTTCGTGGGCGAAGAGGCCCACATTCGGTATGCGTCGAGCATCTCTGAGGCTAGATTCTCGCGCGTAATTGGCGGCTGTTGGCCGGGTTGCGCGTAGAGGTCTGACGGGAACAGGCTTGCAGTTGTCTCTTCGAGGACCATCATCGAGTCCCAGTGGTGGACGTGGGGGTCTCGAGGAAACGCAGCTTGTGCTCGCCGAGGTCGAGCGTCTGCCCGTCTTGGAAGCCTTGGGTCCGCTCGTGCACTCCGAAGCCGGACGCGTTCAGGCGGATCGACAGCGCGGAGCCTACGAGCTGGCAGCGCGGGGCGTTTGACATGAAGCGGTCCATGCCGCCGTTCTCATCGCCTTCCCAATGAAGTAGCACGACGTTGGCGAGCCGCGCGGGATCGAACACCTGCCTGACCGCTGCCACGACGGCGTCATAGTGGCCATGACGTCCGGTGTGGATGAGCGTCGGCTGCTCGTCGTCGATCAGGAACTGGTTGTAGGTGATGCCGGTTCCTGGTTGCCAGATCGAGATCCTGTAAATCCCACCAACGATCTGATCTATGCGAGCGCTCTGCATCGCTCACGCCTCGTGTGTCCGAGCAATGTCTAGCTGAGCGTGCATCGGAGTTGGTCTTGGACCGCGGCGAGGTCGCACCATACTTGTTCGCGCGTGATCTTCCCGTCGCGGAGTTCGAAGATGTGCAGCAGGCGGAAGCTGACCGGCCCGCTCTTGCCGTCGCATAGGAACGGCGCGCCATTGTTGACGTGGCCGTGCCAGATCGTCTCGTCGACGATGAAGTCCTCCCCGTACAGGCGGCGCACGGGTGTGACGTCCTCGCCGTTGAGGGCTTCGAACAGCGTCTCGTAGTACGCGCGCATCTTCGCCCTGTCGGTCAACGCCCCCACCGGAGAGGGGATCACCTCGTGCTCGGCGTCCTCGGTCAGCGTGCCCATCACCCCGTCGACGTCATCGGCTGCCTCGAACCCGAAGTGCTCATTGACGATCCGGTCCATCCGCTCGCGTGCCGTGCGCAGTTTCGTACTGGTGCTCATGTTTGCTGCTCCCTTCCTGTTCGAATGTGCGGTCGTGGTGCTCATGTCACACCCCTTCCTTGATTGCGTAGCCGAGGTAACTGACGGCCGTGCCCTCCGTAAGCAGCGCGCTACCGTGGTCGAGGTCGATGGCCAGGCCGCGGATCTCGGCGGTCTGCAGCCCCCGCATCGCCAAGTGCTTGGAGAGGTCGTTGGGGCTCAGACGCTTACGCGTCGGGAGCGTCTGGTTGTGCGTGAGGAAGGCCAGCAGGCCGCCGCGCCGGAGCGCCCGAGCGCAGACATCGAGCGTGGCCTCGAGGTCGCTGACGTGCTCGAGCACGGCGACGGCGATCACTGCATCGAACTGCTCGACGGGCTCGAAGCCCTCGGCTGAGTGGACGCGGTAGTCGATGGCAAGTCCCTGGATCGCGGCGTGCTCCCGCGCGGCCACGATTGATCGCTCGCCTGGATCGATACCGACCACGCTCGCGCCCGCGCGGGCGGCCGCTTCGGCGAAGATGCCGCCACCACAACCAAGGTCGAGGATTCGTTTGCCCGCGTATCCGCCGAGCACGCGCTCGAAGTAGGGAGCGCTCACCCGATTGATCGTGTGGAGTCCTCCGAGCGGCCCGTTCAGCTCCCACCACACCGCGGGCGACTCGAGCTCGACGAGGCGATCGTATTTCGCGGGGTCGGGGAGACCCCTGACGTCGTAGTCCGGGGTTTGGTTCGTGGCTGCCATCGTCGGCTCTTCTCTTCCTATGCCGACGGTGGCGGGCCGAGCAGATCGATGCCGAACTCGGCGGCGATCTCGGCGAGGTTCTCCGGGATCGGCGCGTCGGGAGGCGGCGGTGCGGGCGCCTCCGCGGGCCCTGCCATTGCCCGGATCGCGTCCTCGAAGCCGCCCGGGGCGAACAGGTAGAGCATGCGCGCGCCTTGTGGTCCGGCGATCCATTGGTGCTGGATGTCGCGCGGCCCGAAGAGGTACGCGCCCGGCCCGGCCTCGATCGACCGATCCCCGACCGAGAAGGTCGCGTGCCCGTCGAGCATCCAGAATCCCTCGTCTTCGCGATGATGAACATGCAGTGGGGTGCCGTATCCGGGGCCGACCGTGATCTCGACAAGGCTGTAGCAGCCACCGGTGTCGGCCGCGGTCGCCTTGATCACGGCTAGCTGTCCGGCCCACCACAGCGCCTCGCCCTCGCCGGGGTCGAGCGCCTGTGGCTGAAGACCGGGGCGGTCTGCGGTCGGGATCTGGTTCATGAGTGCTCCTCGGGTCGTGGCTGATCTCGGGGGTGGATTGCAGCGCGGCCAGAGCCCCGGCGGTACCCCAGAATGCTGGGTTCGGAGTCGTGGGCCATACCCATAAATGTGGGCTTGTGCCGGCAGCCAAATCGGCGCACAATTCCAACATGGGGATCGGGCAGGCCGCACGCGTTGCGAAGACGGAGCTCGTGAGCCTCGCTCATGCGGGCCTGGACTCATTCGAGTTCCGGCAGGCTGCGTCGGCAAAGATCGAGAAGGCCGTCCCGTTCGACCGCGTGTGGTGGTGGACGACCGATCCCGCTTCGGCGTTCTTCACCAGCTTTTACACGAGCGATGACTCCGAGGTCCACGACGAGCAGCGCTGCTTGGCGGTCCACGCCAACGAGTTCACCGAGCCCGACTACAACAAGTTCCGGGTGCTCGCGCGGCGCTCGACGCACTGCGGTGTGCTGAGTATCGCGACGGGGGGCGCTTTAGAGAAAAGCGGCCGCTATCGAAACGTCATCACGGCGGCCGGGCTCGAGCACGAACTGCGCCTGTCGCTCGTCAGCGGATCGTCTTGCTGGGGCGCGCTGACCCTGCTTCGCGCGCCCGACTGACCCGACTTCACCGCGGCCGACGCGCGGGCTGCCGCGCAGCTCGCCGATCCACTCACGGATGGCCTCCGGATCGGCCTTGTCCTCGGCGCCGTCTCGAGCGACAGCGTGCCCGACGGGCCCGGCCTGATAATGCTCGACGACAACGGCCGGACTGTCGCGATCACGACAGCCGCCGAGCGCTGGCTCTCGGAGCTAGACGAGCAGCAGAAGCGACTACCGGAGGTGATTCGTCAGGTGGCCGCAGCCGCAGGCGGACTTGACGACAGCCACGGACCCGAAGCGCACACCGCGAGAGCGCGCGTCAGGGCGCCCTCTGGCCGCTGGCTCGTCGTCCATGGATCACGAGTGGCTCCGGGCGGCAAGCACGAGGCGACAACCGCGGTGATCATCGAAGAGGCGAAGCCATCCGAGATCGCGCCGATCATCATCGAGGCCTACGAGCTGTCAGAGCGCGAGGCCGAACTAACCAGACTCGTTCTCCACGGGTTGTCGACCAAAGAGATCGCCGACACGCTGTTTCTCTCCCCCTACACGGTCCAGGACTACCTCAAATCCGTGTTCGAGAAGCTTGGGGTACGCTCGCGGCGCGAACTGGTCGCGAAGATGTTTGATCAGCACTACTGGCCCAAGTACGGAGACGGCAGCACGCCACCGCGACCCGACGGCGGCCTCCCAGGCATGTCAGGGTGACGGTTCTGCGGCGCGCGTTTCGCTGGCTTTACCGTAGGCTTGCCAGATCAGCGGCTGGCAGGTGATCGTGCCGGCTGTTTGGAGGTGCGCGCGTAGAGCGCTTGTGTAGGAGCCAAGCTCGTCAGCCGTGAGCTCCCCGGTTTGCACGATGACGTCACCGACGAGGGTGGCGATCGTCAGCAGGAACGTTTGGTAGTACTCGCCCGAGCGTGTCACGCGCGCGGTGGCACGGACGCGAACGTCCTCCAGGCCTGCGTCGCGCAGCATGCGTGCGATTCGCCTGCCGATGTTGAAGTCCTTGCCGGTGCGGCGGTAGGCGTTCAGGATCGCGTTGCGCAGGATCTCAAAGGCGGGATGCGGCGGATCGCAGCTCCATGCCGTGGCGTCGGGCTCTTGCACGGCGACGACACCTCCGGGCTTCGCGATACGCACCATCTCAGCGAGGATCTCGTGCGGGTTTTGCACGTTCAGCAGCAGCGTTCGGGCGTGCACCAGATCAAACGAGCGACCGGGCAGACCGGTGTCCGTGGCGTCCGCTTCGATGAACTCGACCCGGAGGCCGCGCTGCTCGGCGAACCGGCGCCCCGACTGCACGATCCGCGGTTCGCGGTCCAGGCCGACGACGCGTCCGTCTGCACCGACCCGCTCGGCCAGCAGATGCAGCACGCCCAGGACGCCGCAGCCCAAGTCGATCGCAGCGCTGCCGGCCCTTACCCCGATCAGGTCGAGGAGCTCGATCGCCTCCTCGGCGTAGACCTCGGCCTGCTCGACCAGGTGGCGGATCTCAGCCGGGCTGTCACCAAGCAGGTAGCGGCCTGACGCCCGAACCGCGCCTGTCCCCATCGACCCGGGTCCTTGTTCACTCGGCGGTTCTCTTGTTGATTGCCCGGTCATCTTCAGCGTGTGAGAACTCGACGGCCTCTGCCTGGATGCGGATCAGTCCTTTCCAGGGTTAGAAGAGGATCGACGGCCGACGGCGGCCTAGTCATGCGCTGAGCAATGGCCGACCAACCCCCACAAGCAGATCCGTTACGAGCATGGCCCGAAGACGGTTTCAATCGGGGCGCCCGGATTTGAACCGGGGACCTCACCGACCCGAACGGTGCGCGCTACCAGGCTGCGCCACGCCCCGTAGCCAGTAAACACAGCGCCCGCCGCAGGCGCGGGCGCTGAGACGCGGCTCTAGAGAATTCCCTTCAGGGTGTTGACGACGTTGCCCCCCGTCTTGCCGGCGCCGTCGACCGTGTTCTGCACCGTGCCGGGGATGTCGACCTGAGGCAGGTTGAGCGAAGGCAGCCTGGGCACCCGGATCGGGGAAGCGAGGGCGTCGACGAAGGCCGGGGTTCTGCAACGTCCCCCCGTTGGAGGATCCGCCACCGCTGTGCGCCGCCGCATGGGTCGAGGCCGTTGTGCCGGTCGCGCCGCCACCGCAGAGGATCCGCCCGAGCAGGCCGTGGACGAGCCCGATCGACTGGACGTCGCCGCGCGAGTCGATGCGCCCGAGCTCGCGGCTCCCGACTGACGGGCCTTCGCGATCGTGAAGCGGCCGCGCCACTCGTCGTGCGCGGATTCGTCGCCGCCGCGCGTGGCTCGTTGGCTTGCCGCTGCCCGTACTCGAGGTGCACATGGGCCGCGGGCTTCACACTGTGCACGTAGTCCCGCTGTTCGCGGCGCTCAAGCCTTCGACGACGCCTCCGCCTGCGACCACCACGGAGCCACAGCCGCCGCGGCGCGGCCAAGGCCGACGCCGGCGAAGCGGGGTTGACGTACTGGGCGACCGTCTGCACCGATGAACGCGCTGAACGAGTGCGATCCAATGCTGTTGCCGTGTCCCCGTCGCCGCCGCTTCCGCCACCGCGCCGCCACCGCAGGAAGGCCGAATCGGGAGAGCGCTGCCAACTTCCCGACGAGGCCGGGCGTCTGGAGGACCGAATCGTCGAGTCGGCTCGCGGGGCGCGAAGCGCTGGCACGGCTGGCAGTGGGAAACATGGCGGGCGAGCCGGCGGTGCTCCTTGATCCCGAG
>CAVPKT010000067.1:0-41900 GCA_963705775.1 uncultured Solirubrobacterales bacterium
CGACTGAATCGCCTTCGCGCCCAGTTCGATCACTGCGTGAACCTGCTCGCACCGGCGGCCGCTAGCGATCTCCTGGTACTCGTCGTTCAGTCGGCGTCGAGCGCGGAACAGCGTGCTCTCGACGACCGGACGGGACATACCCATGCGCTTGCCGATCTCGTCATACGACCGGCCCTCCAGTTCGCGCATCACGATCAGCTTGTGATGGTTCTCGGATAGCCCTCGGAACGCGCCGCGCAGATCGTCCAGCTGCTGGCGCTGCTCGAGCGTCGCGTCCGGAGACTTGGCGCGCGACACGAGCCGCCGGTCCGAATCCTCGGGATCGTCGTCGGTCGCGAGCGGAACCTCGCGCGTCCGCTTGGTGCGTCGGAACTCGTCGATGCAGGCGTTGCGCGCGATTTCATAGATCCAGGGCTTGAAAGCGATCGGCCGCTCGGTCTCCCGCATCCGGCGCAGCGCAGAGATGAACACGTCCTGCGTGATGTCCTCAGCTCGCCCGTGATCCCCGACCATCCCGAACACGTAGGAGACGATCCGCCGGCCGAAGCGCTCGTAGAGCTCGCCGAAGGCGCGGTCGTCACCGAGCCTTACGGCAGCGACCAGATCGTGCTCGCTGCACGCCGGTGCGACTTTGACCGAGCTAAGCGCTGACATCGACCGACTGACAACCCCCTCGAGGCGTAATGCCCTACCTGGGACTTTTATGAACTCTACCGTTTATCAGTACCTGCGTCTAGTTCAAACCATCGGCGAGCTTGCCGCACAACCTTAGCCCGCCTAGCTATTTGGAGCCTCGCCCCTGCCAGGATAAAAAACGTGGAAATTTCCGTTGAGACCATCCGCCGCGCACGGCATACTTCATAACATGTAGCCCCCTAAAAGGAGGAAGAGGATGGCAAATCACCTGACGCCTACCGAGCTTGCGCGAGAGTCCGGGTTGGAACGCAGAGATGTAATCGCCAAGTGCATCGAGATGGGCGTCCCGATCTTCCAGGGTCGAATCGACAAGACCCTCTTCCTCTGTAGCTTGCGGGAAGCAGTCCCGCAGACCTCTCAGCCTCAACCCGTCAGGGTCTAGCACCTGGGCGGCGCCGCCGTCCGGCGGCGGGCTACTCCTGGCTCGACTGGCGCAGCAGCGCCGATGTCGTCTGCTCGAGGATCTTTCGCCACGCGCGCGTCTGCTCGCGCTCGGCCTCGAAGTGCCTGACTACCTTGCGCACCCGCGACGCCGAGATCTCGATCCCGTGACGCGCGCAGATGCGCTTATAGCGCTGATACTCGTGGGCGAGCTGCAGCGTCACTGACTGAAAGCCGTGCCGGGCGATGTCGACTCGGGAGGTGTAGTTGAGGATGCTCGTCTGGAACATCAGCTCATCGTTCGGCTCGGGCTCGATCAGGATGATGTCGACGCCCGGATAGCGCTCCTCCCAACGGCGTGTCATCTCGTGCAGGCGCTGGTAGGCCAACAGCTTGAACGCCTGGTAGCCGATCTGCGGGAACCCCATGTCCGATACGCGCCTCGCCCGGGACCCGCCGATCGTTTGGATCCTCTTCTCGAAGTCGTTGACGAACGGCACCAGCGGGTTGACGACGACTACGAACTTGGCTCCCGCTTCGACGGCGATGTCGAGGTTGGTCGTCGACAGAATGCCCCCGTCGATCAGCTCCCGATCCTTGACCTGGACTGGCTTGTAGACCATTGGCAGCGCGGTCGACGCGCTGACCGCGGTCGAGATCGGGACGTCGTCCCAGTCCTCGGCCCCGAACACGATCCGCTCGCACGTGTCGAGATCCGTGGCCGCGATGTACAGCTCGTTCGCGAGCAGCCGGAAGTCGTCGGTGCGATCAGGATCGGACAGCACCCGGCGTACATAACGCTCGACGCCGTCGGTCGAGTAGAGCCCTGACGGCAGCGTCTCCGCGAGCCCGATCACGAGATCGACCAGCGACACCTGTCCCAGGTCGCGGACCAGCGTCCGCAGAAGCCCGGCCACCCGCCAGGGCACCAGCAGCGCCTTGGTGACGAACTCCGAGTAGTTCGGCCTCAGCAGCGAGTTGACGCGAGCGTCCGGGAACGGCGTCGGGACCTGCTGGACGATCACCCGCATCATCTCCTCCGGCGTCACGCCGTTGGCGACCGCCGAGGCGACAAACGATCCGGCGCTCGTGCCCACGTATACGTCGAACTCGTTGACCGTTCGGTTGACCGACAGCAGGTCGAGCGCCCGCAGCGCGCCGATCTCATACACGCCGCCCGTGAACCCTCCCCCACCCAGTACGAGCGCCGACTTCGAGCGCCGTGGGCGGCGCCGCTGTGCGCCTCCGCGCTGCCCGGCCTCCCCGGCGACCGAGTCGAGCTTGACGACCTTGCCCATTGGACTGGCGATTGTACGGACGGCACCCCCCACCCGGGCCTAGCGGCCCCGGTCCGACCGCACCTTTTGTCCGCCCCAACTGTTAGGAACGGTCGATGCTTGCGCTCAGCAGGCTGGTTGCAGTGCTTGCCGCGGGGGTCGCCCTGCTCGCGGGACCGGCGGGCGCGATCGCCGCAAGTCCGCAACAGGCGCTGAAAAAGGCGCTGCGAGTGGGGATCCGAGCCGCGGGACGCTCCAGCGGGGCGTACGTCCTCGACCTCAACACGGGCTCGCCCCTGTACGCGTACAAGGCCGGAATCGGGCGCCTGCCCGCTTCGGTCGAGAAGCTCTACACAACATCGACGGCGCTGCTGCGCTTGGGCCCAACGGCGACGCTCAACACCCAGGTTCTCGGCGTCGGCTCCGTCGATGCCAACGGCACCTTCAACGGGACGCTGTATCTCAAGGGCGGCGGTGACCCGACGTTCGGCTCGAACGCCTTCGACCGGGCCAACTACGGCACCGGCGCCACGATGCAGCGACTGGTGAGGAGCCTCGTCCAGACCACCGGGATCAAGGCGCTCCAAGGGGGCATCGTCGGCGACGGGTCATATTTCGACGCTCGCCGCGGGACGCCGGCGACAGGGTTTGCGCCCTCGATCTTCGTCGAGGGGGTGCTGGACGGCCTCTCGTTCGATCGTGGCTGGCTGACCTCGGACGGCTCGGTCTTCCAGTCCAGGCCCACCCTGTTCGCCGCCCAACAGTTCGCCGCCGCGCTCCGCGGCGCGGGCGTTCGGCTTCCGGCCCACCTCTCCATCTCGGCCGGCCCAGCGCCCGGATCGGCGGCGCAACTCGCTGTGGTCCAATCGCCGACGATCGGACAGTTGATCGCGCTCACCAATACGCCGTCCGACAATTACTTCGCCGAGACATTGCTGAAGGACATTGGGGCGCAACTGGGGGGCGCGGGCACCACCGCTGCGGGCGCGGCGGTGGTGCGCTCCGAAGTCGCGAGCCAATTCGGAATCCACCCGCGCCTCAATGACGGCTCCGGCCTGTCGTACTTCGACTCCACCACCCCACGCCAGGTCGTCACGCTGCTCCAGCAGATGGCGAGCAACAGCGAGTTCGTCAACTCGCTCGCGATCGCGGGTCAGACCGGGACACTTCAGTCAGTCGGCGCCGGCACGCGTGCGGCCGGACGCTGCCGAGGCAAGACCGGCACGCTGGCAGCCGTCGCCAACACGGCCGGCTACTGCCAGGCGCGGGACGGGCACATGCTCGCGTTCGCGTTCCTGGTCAACGGCAATAGCGCGACCGACTACGTCCACAACACGGTCGAGGGGAACATGATGGCCGCGCTCGCGCGCTTCAACGGCTGAGACAGAACGACGCGAGGCCTCAGGGCAGCAGTTCGCGCAACCCGGCCTCGTCTATCACTGGGACCTCGAGTTTTTCGGCCTGGGCGAGCTTCGATCCGGGGGTCTCCCCCGCCACCACGTAGGCGGTCTTGCGCGAGACCGACCCGGTCACCTTCCCGCCAGCCGCGACGATCAGCTGCGTCGCCTCCTCGCGCGTGAGTGTCGGCAGCGTGCCCGTCAGGACGAACGTCTTTCCGGGCAGCGGCCCCTCGCCCGGGGGCGGCCCTTCCTCCTCGAACCTAAGACCCAACCCCTTCAGATCCTCGATCAGGGATCGCATTTGCGGGTCGGCAAGCTGGTCGTGGATCAGCACTGCCATCTTCGGCCCTACGCCGGGCGTCTCCTCGATCTGCTCGGGAGTTGCTTCCAGCAGCGCGTCGACGTTTCGGAACTGCTGGGCGAGCGCGTTTCCGGTCACGTAGCCGACCTCCTCGATCCCGACCGCGTACAGCACCCGCCCGAACGGTTCCTGCTTCGAGGCCTCGATCGCCTTCACGAGCTTCCCCGCCGACACCTCCCCGAACCCGGTCTGCTCGGCGATCTGCTCGGCTTTCAGGCGATAGAAGTCGGCGGCGGTTCTCGACCCACCCGAGCTCCATGAACAGCGAAACCTGCTTCTCCCCGAGCCCGTCGATGTCCATCGCGCCGACAAAGTGCTTGAGCAGCTGCCAGCGTCGCCCGGCGCAGTCGCGGTTCGGGCATTTCGTGAATACCGAACCCTCGGGCTTGACGGTGGGGGTCTTGCAGATCGGGCACTTCTTCGGGGGCTTCGGTCGACGTGGCCGATCCGCGCGCTCGGCCACGTGCGGGGCGGGAGAGAGCACCTGCGGGATCACGTCCCCGGCCCGCAGCACGATTACCTCCTCGCCGGGACGGATGTCCTTGCGGGCGAGATCCTCCTCGTTGTGGAGCGTCGCGAGCTTGACGGTCACGCCGCCCACCTGAACGGGCTCGAGCATCGCGTACGGGTGAAGGTCGCCGAACTTGCCGGGGTTCCAGCCGATCTGGTTGAGCTTGGTGACGGCGGTCGTTGGCGCGAACTTCCAGGCGATCGCCCAGCGCGGCTCTCGCCCGATCACACCCAGCCGGCGCTGCAGCTCGACGTCGTTGACCTTCACGACCACGCCGTCGATCTCGAAGTCGAGCGACCCGCGGCGCTCCTCCCACGCACGGCATTGCTTGACGACCTCCTCCTCGGTCTTCAGCAGCGCGACGCCCTGATGCACGGGGAAGCGGTGTGAACGCAGCCATTGCAGCGCGTCCCAGTGGGTGCCGAAGCTGATCCCCTCGGTCGCGCCGACCTGGTACGCCCAGAAAGACAGTGGCCGGTCGGCGGAGAGCTTGGGGTCGAGCTGCCTGATCGTCCCGGCGGCCGAGTTGCGCGGGTTCATGAACGTGGACAGGCCTGCTTCGGCGCGGCGCTCGTTCAAGGCGGCGAAGTCCGATAGGGACATGTAGACCTCGCCGCGGACCTCGATCATCGGCGGAACGTCGGCGCCTTCGATCCGCAGCGGAATCGCGTTGATCGTTCGGAGATTGTGGGTTACGTCCTCGCCGATCTCGCCGTTGCCCCTCGTGGCCCCCCGCTCGAATGCGCCGTTACGGTAGATCAGCGAGATCGCCAGCCCGTCGATCTTCGGCTCGGCGACGAACTCGAACTTCGGATCCTCGATCCCCTCTCTCGCCAGGTGGTTGCGCATCCGCTGGATCCACGCCCGCAGTTCCTCCTCCGAGCGGGCGTTGCCCAGCGACAGCATCGCCTGGGGGTGGCGCACCTTGACCAGGTCGGAGACGGGCTCCCCTCCCGACGCGCTGGGTCGGCGAGTCCGGCGTGACCAGCTCGGGGTGCTCGGCCTCGATCGCGCGCAGCTCGTCGAGCAGCGCGTCGTATTGGTCGTCGCCGATCTCGGGGTCGTCGAGGACGTAGTAGCGATAGCCGTGGTATTCGAGCTGCCGGCGTAGCTCCGCGGCGCGCGCTGCCGGGTCCTCTGCGCTGGCCCGGGCGGTTCCCGCCACTACGAGGACCTCGCTCGCCGCCGGCGCGATCAGCCTCGCCAGGTCGTAGCGCTGAAGGGCGCTCAGCCCCTCTCGGTCCGTGAGGTCGAAGTGGATCGGGGTCACGGCAATCTTCCCGTGGGCCACCGCCTGCAAATCCGTTCCAGTCTCGTCCCGCTCGAAGCTCGCGTCGCCGTAGATCCGGTACAGCTTCCGGCCGCTCGAACCCTCGTCGACCAGTGCGAGCTCGTCGCTGTAGATGCGCTTTCCAAGCGCGGCGACCTCCACCCCGGCCGGGTCACCGCCTGGGACGTTGATGTTCAGCAGCGTGCCGCCGGCAGCGGCACGCTCTCGAGCTCGGCCACCAGGCTCGCCGTGAACGAGGCCGCGACGGTGAAGTCGAAGCCGCTCCCGGCTCGGAAGTCGAGCTCGCGCGCGACCGACTGCTGCGAGACCGCGATCCCGGGCAGCCCGAGCACGATCGCCTCGAGCGCCGCGGCGACAGTCCCCGAGTAGGTGATGTCGTCTCCGAGGTTCGAGCCGTGGTTGATGCCGGAGACGACGAGCTCCGCCCGGAATCCCTCAATCAAGCCGAGGTTCGACAGGCGGACGCAGTCCACGGGCGTCCCATCGGTCGCGTAACCGACCGTGCCGTCGCCGAAATCGCACTCCTGCACCCACAGCGGGCGCCTGGTAGTGATCGACCGGGCCATCGCCGAGCGATTGCCGTCGGGCGCTATCACGGCGAGCTCGATCCCCGGCAATTCGAGCAGCGACCTGCGCAGCGCCTGGAGACCCGCCGCCTCGATGCCGTCATCGTTTGTCAGAAGCACGCGCATGCTGCGCCTCTGATCCTAGTGGGGGCTCCGGCGAGCGCCGGTGAACGACTCGGTCAGCGCTGACGCGTTACCAGCGCGAGCGCCGCGACCGAGAGGTCGCCCACGTTCGCAGCCTCGTAATGCCAGTCGACCGAGCGTCGCTCTTCCGGGCTCGACGCCGCTAGCGCCTCTGACCGCTCGGCAGCAAGCCGCAACAGGTCGCCCGATCGGTCATCTCTTGTGCGTGTTGTTCGTGTCATATGTAGTACGAGGTTCGCAGCGGATTGCCATAAGTACAAATACCTTCTCTCTAGCTGTGCGATAGGCCATACTTATCTCAATGAACCTTCGCCAGCTCGAGTATTTCGTCGCGATCGCTGACGCCGGGTCCGTCACGCGGGCCGCCGAGCGACTGCTGGTGTCCCAGCCGTCGCTGTCCCAGCAAGTCGCAGCACTCGAAGCCGAGCTCGGCGGCCAGCTGCTCGAGCGGCTACCCCGGGGCGTGCGCCTGACGGCGGCCGGACAGGGTCTACTGCCCGAGGCCCGCTCGGCGATCCACCATGCCAACCAGGCGCGTTACGCGGTCCGCAACGCGCTGGAGCTCGAGGCGGGTCAGCTCGAGGTCGCGGCCCCGACCTCCGCCGCAGCCGGCATCTTGCCCACGGTGCTTCGGACCTGGCAGGAGCTTCACCCGAAGATCGAGATCAGCCTGCTCGAGTTCCCCCACCGCCGCCCACTGACCGACGCGGTGCGGGACGGCGCCGGCGACATGGCCGTCGGGTCGATCCCCGCGGGCTGGTCTGGCCCGATCGAGCACCTCGGCTGGGAGGAGTTCAAAGTCGTGCTCCCGGCGGGCGATCCGTTGCTGGCGCACCGATCGGTTCGCCTGGAGGCGCTGGCCGATCGGCGGTGGGTGCACTTCGTTCCAACGCATGGGCTAGCCGCAGTGCTCGACTTCTGTTGCGCGAGCGCGGGCTACTCGCCGCAGGTCGCCGTCAGGACGAGTCAGGTGACCGCCGCCGCGCGATTCGCGGCCACGGGCCTTGGCCCGACGCTCATGCCCGAGCACACGATCCCCGATGGCCTCGAGAGCTTCGCACGGCCAGCATCGCCGCGAATAACCCGGGCGGTGGTCGCGTTCACCCGCTCCGATTGGACCCCATTGACGTCAGAGTTTCTCGCCACGCTGCGGACGTATCCGTGGGGCGAAAAGCCACGGGGCGCGATCGATCTGGGGTGACTACGGGGTAGCCGCGACGGCTGCTTGCTCGTCGCTCTCGAGGCCGGCTCGCACGAGCGGCGCGACCTCGGTGGCGAACAGCTCGATCGAGCGGAGCACGTCATCGTGCGCGACAGCACCGAGGCTCATTTGGGCGACGTAGCGATGGTGACCGAACAGCGTGTGCTCGTACAGGATCTTCTCGGCAACCTGCTTCGGCGAGCCGACCGCCAGCGCACCCTGCGGGGAGCGCAGCGCTTCGTATCCGGCCTCCCCGACGGGGGCCAGCCCCGCTCACGCCCGATCCGGTTCATCACGGCGAGATAGGGCGCCGCAAAGGCGGCATCGGCCTGCGCCGAGGTATCACCGACGAAGGCGTGCGTGTTGATCGCGACCCTCGACTGATCGGGATCGTGGCCCGCGGCTTTGAATGCCTCGCGGTAGAGGTCCACGAGCGGCTGGAAACGCGCCGGCTGGCCGCCGATGATCGCGAGCGTCAGGGAAGTCCAAGCGCTCCGGCTCGGATCACCGACTGCGGTGTCCCACCGACGGCGATCCAGACCGGAAGCGGGTCCTGCACAGGTCGGGGGTAGATGCTCGCGTCGTTCAACGGGGCGCGATGGCGGCCAGACCATGTGACGGGGTTCGACGCGCGGATCGCCAGAAGCAGGTCGAGCTTCTCCGCGAACAGCTCGTCGTAATCGTCGAGGTCGTATCCGAACAGCGGGAAGGACTCGATGAACGACCCTCTCCGGCCATGATCTCCGCGCGTCCGCCGGAAATGAGGTCGACGTGCGCGAACTGCTGAAACACGCGCACGGGATCGTCGGAGCTCAGTACGGTGACCGCACTCGCGAGCCGGATGCGCTTCGTTATCGCGGCGATTGCCGCGAGGGCTGTCGCCGGAGAGGAGACGAGATAGTCGGCGCGGTGATGCTCGCCGACGGCGAATACGTCGAGTCCGAGTTCGTCAGCGAGCTGCGCCTCTTCGAGGAGGTTCCGCATCCGCTGCTCTGGGGTGACCCCGAGGCGAGATCGGCGAAAGTCGCAACTCCAAGTTCCACGTCCCAAAGCATAGCAGACAGTTGTGGGCTCAATCATCGGTGGCGTTTGGCCAGCCCCCGCCCGGCGGCGGCGCTCACTGCACGGATAGGGCCGCTCCAAGGCTGTTGAGGACTGGCGCGAGCGGTGTGAAGCACATGTCGCCGTTGCTGACCGCGACGAGCGTGACCATGCCGACAGCGTCAACGGTGCCGTCCGGACGCCCGGGCGTGTAGACGGGACCGCCGGAGTCGCCCTCGCGCGCGCGGATGTCAGTGCAGACGACGATCACCCCGAACTCGAACAGCGCGACCAGCTGCGTCAAGCGGCCCGCGCGATCGACAATCTTGCCGCACCGATCCGCACCGCTCGTGCGACCGGCAAAGCAGACACGTAGCCGGGACCTCGGCGCAGCGAACCCCGCGACGATCCATGGGGGCCTGGCGATTCCGCGATCGACGATCGCGGCGACCGGACGGTTCGGTCCGACCGGCACCGGTACGAGGAGCGCGTCATACGGCACGTGGCGGGTGACGACGGTGCTGATGCGCCCGAGCGGAATCCCGGGCTGTGGAGGCCTGCGCAGCGCGACGAACGGACGCACGACGGAACCGTTTGCCCGCAGCCCCCCACAATGGCCTGCAGTCAGACCGCTCAGCCTCCGGTGCCAGAACACGAGGAACGACGAAGTGCACAGTGCCGCGCCGCGCGGGATCGGCCGGCCCCCGACCAGACGCGTCGGCGCAAACACCAGCTCGCGACCCGCCGCCCACCCGTCGAGGTCAGGCGCTTGCCCCCGGAGCCGCAGCCGGAGCACCGCGCGACCGCGCAGCGCAACGAGGTCGAACAGGCCCGTACCAGCCGGACGAGCGCTGACCGGCGACCATCCCGTAGCCCGAAGCGCCGGACCGATGTCGGCGCTCGGATGGGCCTCGATCGCGGCGACGACCGGGGCAACACCCGCACAGCCCGTGCGGGCGACAAGCTCGAGCGCGACGCCCGCCGGCGCGGGGCACGTCACGTACCCGCCAGCTGCGCCGGCGGCCGGAGCCGCCACGCCACAAACGCCCACGACCAAGACCCCAAGCAAGACGGATCGAGACACCAACCGGATCGCTCGCTCAGCCGAGCAACTCTGAGTCGTGAGCGCGAAAGATGCCCGCGTAATCGTCGGCGCCGGGCTCATGCAGTGCGCGTATGAGTGCCTGGATCCGCGGCGTCATGACAAGCAGATAGCGCGCCGGCTGACCACGCTTCGCGTTGCCATAGGCATGCGGCGTTCCCTTCGGGGCGAAGACCGCGGCGGCAGGACCGGCCTCGAAGGTCTCCTCGCCGATCCGGAAGCGCAGCACTCCCTCGAGCACGTACCACGCCTCATCATCGGCATGGTGCACGTGCAACGGCGCGATCCATTCATATTCCGACTCGCCCCGGTCCGTCCACTCGACAATTACAAAGTCACTCTCGGGGCCGCCCAGTGCCGGCCTGCGAGCGGGCCCACATTACCTTCGCCTGTCATCGTCGGCCGATCGTAATCCCAATCCTCGCCTCCGTGGGAAGGTCCGACTTCCGTCCCCTGACAAAGTAGGAACGGTGCTTGGAGCTAACCCGCGCGGGTAGCACTCGCCTGGCCGCAATCCTGATGGAACGTGTCGCCGTCATCGTTGCAACGGTGTGTCTGTCGCTGGCGCTTGCCTCGTGCGGCGGCGGGGCGCCGGCGCACGTCCGCAGAGTTCATTCGAGCGCCGTGTCGACCGGGCGACCGGGGGCTACGACGCCTGCCGCCACGGCTTCGTCGCCAGTGCTGTCCGTGCGAGCGCGGCTGCCGAAGCCGACGGAATCTGGCTTCGTTCGCGCCACGGGGCGCGCCGGAAGGGATGTGGCGAGCAGCTGGACGTCGCGTTCACGGCGTGCCTGCGGTATTTGAGACCACGCTGTTCCCGCCGGCCGGCTCGCGGCCGGCGGGGATCGCGTGGATAGACACGCATCTGTTGGCCGCCCGGCTCTACTCAGGATCCAAGAGTCCCGGCGGCGGACCCTATCGTTACACCGCACCGATTGGGCAGGCGAGCGCGCGGCATCTCGTCGCGGCCTTCAACGGCGGCTTCCTGATGAAGGACGCTGGAGGCGGCTACTACACCGACGGCCGCATGATCGTCCCGCTCCGTTCCGGGGCTGCCTCGCTCGTCATCTACGCCGACGGCTCGGTCAACGTCGGAGCTTGGGGTAGCGACGTGACTATGACGCCCGGGGTCGTCGCAGTCCGCCAGAACCTCGTGCCACTTGTCGCCGACGGCCGGCCGACGCCGGGGGCAAGGAGTGCCGAGTGGCAGGCGTGGGGTAACACCTGCGGCGCGAGTTCGTGCGCCCACAGCGTGCCCGGCATCGAGCACCAGTGGCGATCCGCCGTCGGCGTGACCGCGAACAGCGCGCTCGTATACACACAGGGCCCGGATCTCTCCCCGCTACAGCTTGCAGCCCTGCTCGTACGTGCCGGAGTCGTACGCGGGATGGAGCTCGACATCAACCCAAGCTGGCCGATATTTGCGACGTACGATCCGGCAAGCGAACACGGCATAGCGACCCCCGCGAACGGCCACGTGCTCACAGCGACCTTACGCGGGCCGGACACCTTCTTCAACGCCGCGTGGGCACGGGACTTCATCACTATGTCCACGCGTCAGCCATAGGCTCTGAGGTGCGGGCGGCGCCGCCGGTAGTGAGGCGGCGCCACCCGCTTTGCTTGTTAGCCGAGGTGTCCTATCTGGCGCAACATGCCGAGGTCGTCCCGCGCGCCCCAATGCTCCGCGATGCGGTCGCCTTCGAGGCGGTAGATGTGGATGTGCTCGACCTCGAACGACTTGCCGGTCGGCTGGTGGCCCATCCACTCGCGCGTGTTGGTGCCGCGCGTGGTGCAGCGGATCACGACCTTGTCATCGCTCTGGAACGCGTCCTTGACCTCGTAGGCGTAGTCGTCCAGACCGGAGTGGATCCAACGGATCGTGCCCTTGAGAGCTTCGCGTCCGTGTGTGCCGTGTGGGCGCGCGCCGTGGTCGATCACATCCGGGGTGGTGAGCTCGTCGACGAGCTCGAGACGCGCGTTACCGAACATCTCGACCTGGGCCTGCTTGCAAACTGCGATGCCGTTCATCAGGGCCTCCGTAGAAGTAGCTTATGCTGACTGGAAGCTGACTCTAGTACATAGATCTGTAATCTGTCAAGGCATGGCTTCAACCCGAATCGATCGCCGCGAACGAATGGCACTTCAGACTCGCCGCGACATCCTTCAGACCGCGCGACGGTTGTTCGCCGAGCGCGGGTACGCCGCGACGTCGGTAAACGACATCGCCGAGGAGGCCAGCGTCGCGGTCCAGACGATCTACGCGCGCCTAGGGTCAAAGCGAGGGATCGTGATGGCGCTGATTGACTTGATCGACGAAGAAGCAGGCGTTCCCGAGGCGGCCGCCGCAGTCGTGGTCGCGAAGCACGCCCGCGGACGTTCTACGCACCCAGAACCGGCTGACCCGTGACCTGCAGGAGCGCTGCGGCGACATCGTCGGCGCACTAATCGCTGCGGCGGCTTCAGAACCGGAAGTCGAGCAAGCCGTCGCGGAAGGCCTCCGCCGCCACCGCCACGGCGCCGCCCTCACCATCGACCGGATCGCCGAGCTCGGCGGGCTACGCGACGACCTACCACCCGATCGGGCGACCGCGCTCCTGAGCGCCGCAACCGCCCACGACGCCTGGTACGAGCTCGTCCACGCCCACAAACTCTCCTGGGACCAAGCCGAACAGACGCTAACCGACGCGCTCGCAAGAGCGATCCTCAGACCGAACTGAACCCGCTCAACCCGCCGCAGATCGACAGGCCTGCGCTCGCCCCGACCCCTAGCACCCGCTCGCCCCCATATCCCACGCCCGCGAGGTAGAGCCCGCAAGCGGCGCAGTCGGCCCCGCCTCGACCGCGGGCGCCCGTCGAGTAGCGCGACGAAATCGGACACGGGCCGCCGCCCCGACGAGACCTCGAGCATCGTCCCGACGAGCACCCGGTTCATGTGGCGCATGAACGCGTCGGCCTCGATCCAGAACTCGAGCACCTCGCCGCGCGAAGCCCAGTACGCCGCGTACACGTCTCGCGAAAAGCGCACGTGCTCGGTCTCGGTGGGGGTGAACGCGGTGAAGTCGTGGGTTCCCACGAGGGCAGCCGCGCAGTCCTCCAAACCCCAGAGATCCACTCGTTGCGGCCAGTGCAACACGCGTCCGCGGAGCAGGGCGCTGCGCCCCGGGCGCGGCAAGATCCGGTAGCAGTACGCGCGCGACGTCGCGTCGCGTCGCGCATCGAATCCGTCCAGACGCCTCGGAGCAAGCCAGCACCGAGACGTCCTCGGGCAGCAGCGCGTTCAACCCCGCCAAGGGGACGACCGGCCCCGAGTACGACGCCACCTGCCCCCAGGCATGCACACCGCGCATCGGTCCGCCCGGCGACGGTCAGCTCGACCGCATCAACGCGGAGCAGGACGGCCAACGCGCGCGACACTTCGTCCTCGACCGTCCGCTTCCCCGGCTGTCGCGCCCAGCCCGCGAACCGCGCCCCGTCGTATTCGAGGAGCAGCCGGCTGGTCGCAGCACCAGCTCCAGCAGCACCATCTCGGTCGAGTCAGAGCGGCGCGGTCCCAGCTTCAGGATCCGCGTGTAGCCCCCGGGACGCTCGGAGTAGCGCGGCGCGATCTCCTCGAACAGCTTGTAGACCGCGAACTTGTCCTGGCCGAGCGCCGACAGCGCCTGGCGGCGGGCATGCAGGTCGCCCTGCTTGGCCAGCGTGATCAGCTTCTCGACCTCGGGCTTGACGGCCTTGGCCTTAGCCTCCGTCGTCTGGATCCGCTCGTGATCGATGACCTCCTTGATGAGGTTCATGATCAGCGCCTTGCGATGAGAGGCGCTTCGGGAGAGCTGGTACCGCTGACGCTGGTGGCGCATGACGCCCTTAATCTTGCCGCAGTGACAGCCCGCGCGCGTTCAGCGTCTCGACGACCTCGTCGATTGACTTCTTGCCGAAGTTCGGGATCGCGTTCAGCTCCGCCTCGGTCTTCGAGATCAGATCGCCGACGGTCTGGATCCCAGCGCGCTTGAGGCAGTTATACGAGCGCACGCCGAGCTCGAGCTCCTCGATCAGGATCTCGTCCATCTGGTTCGGCGGACGCGCGGGGGCGCCACCAGGGGCGCCGCCCAGCCCGGGCTCGAGAGCGCCGGGACCGCCGGTGTCCCGCAGCTCGACCACCCGATCGGCGTCGGTGAAGATCGCCAGCTGCGAGATCAGGATCTCGGCGGCCTCGCGGAGCGCGGCGTGGGGGTCGATCGAGCCGTCGGTCTCGATGTCGAGCGTCAGCTTGTCGAAGTCGGTCCGCTGCCCGACGCGCGCCTGCTCGACGTTGTAGGCCACCCGCCGCACGGGCGAGAAGATCGAGTCGATCGGGATCACGCCAATCGGCTGGTCGGGAGACTTGTTTTCCTCCGCCGGCCGATAGCCGCGACCGCGCCCGATCGTCAGATAGACCTCGAGCTTGGTCTTCTTCTCGAGCGTCGCGATATGGGCGTCCGGGTTCAGGATCTCGACGCCGGAGGGCAGGTCGATGTCCTTGGCGGTTATTTCCCCGGGGCCGGTGACGACCAGCGGCGCCTCGATTTCGGTCGCGTCGGAGTGCATCCGGCAGACGACGCCCTTCAGGTTCAGGACGATGTCGGTCACGTCCTCCTTGACGCCTCTGATGGTCGAGAACTCGTGCGCGACGCCCTCGATCCGGACGCTGGTCACAGCCGCGCCCGAGAGCGACGAGAGCAGCACCCGTCGAAGCGAGTTTCCGAACGTGTAGCCGAAGCCCCTGTCGAGCGGCTCGATCGTGAACGAGCCCCTGTTGTCATCGACAGACTCAGCGGAGATTCGGGGGACTTGGAAGTCGAGCATCGGGGTCCTAACGTCGTGGGTTCAGCCGCCGCGACCGGCTGCAGGCCACACGGCGACGCGGCGATCAAGGTTTCGTTTACTTGGAGTACAGCTCGACGATGAGCTGCTCCTGCACGGGCGCAGCGATCTCGCGGCGCTCGGGCCTGCGCAGCACCTTCGCGGTGAGCGAATCGTGGTCAGCCTGCAGCCAGGCGGGCACCTGCCCGGTCAGCTCTGTCGCGTCGCGGATCACCTGGGTCGCGCTCGAGCGCGGGTGAATCGCGATCACGTCGTCGTCGCGGAGCTGGTAGCTGGGAATGTTCACGCGCCTGCCGTTGACGGTCCAGTGACCGTGGAGAACCAACTGCCGGGCCTGGCGACGCGATGCCGCAAAGCCGAGACGGACGAGCACGTTGTCGAACCGGCACTCGAGCATGCGCAGCAGGTTCTCGCCGGTGATGCCACCCTGGCGCGAAGCCTTGTCGTAGTAGATCCGGAACTGCTTCTCGAGCACGCCGTAGTAGCGCTTGGCCTTCTGCTTCTCGCGCAGCTGGACGCGATACTCGCTCTGGCGCTGGCGCCCGCGGCCGTGCTCGCCCGGTGGGTACGAGCGCCGCTCGACGCCGCACTTGTCAGTGAGGCAGCGCTCGCCCTTAAGGAACAGCTTCTGTCCCTCGCGGCGGCACTGCTTGCACTGCGGACCGGTGTCGCGGGCCATTAGACCCTCCTCCGCTTGCGCGGCCGGCAGCCGTTGTGTGCCTGCGGGGTCACGTCGCGCACGCCCGAGATCTGCAGCCCGGCGGCCTGCAGTGATCGGATCGCCGTCTCGCGTCCGGAGCCCGGACCCTTGACGAACACCTCGACCTGCTGAAGGCCGTGCTCGATGCCCTTGCGGGCGGCGGCGTCGGCGGTTACCTGGGCGGCGAACGGGGTCGACTTACGGGAACCCTTGAAGCCGGCACCGCCGGCGGACTCCCACGCGATCACGTTCCCCTCACGATCGGTCAGCGAGACGATCGTGTTGTTGAACGAGGTCTTGATGTGGGCCTGGCCCACCGGGACGTTCTTCCGTACGCGCCGGCGGCCGCGCTGAGGTCTACGAGGTGCGGGCATTACTTCTTGGCGGCCTTCTTCTTCCCAGCCACCTGCATCCGCTTCGGACCCTTGCGCGTGCGCGCGTTCGTCTTCGTGTTCTGGCCGTGGACCGGAAGGCCTCGCCGGTGCCGCAGGCCTCGGTAGGAGCCGATCTCCTGCAGCCGCTTGACGTTCTGCTGCCGCTCGCGGCGGAGGTCACCTTCGACCGTGAGCTCGCCGTCGATTAGCTCGCGGAGCTTGACGACTTCCTCTTCGGTCAGGTCGCGCACCTTGCGGTCGGGCTCGACGCCCGCCTCGGCGAGGAGGCGGTTCGCGGTCTCGCGCCCGATGCCGAAGATGTACGTCAAACCGATCTCGGCGCGCTTGTTCAAGGGGATGTTGACGCCTGAAATTCGTGCCATGTCTTAGCCCTGTCGCTGCTTGTGACGCGGATTCGAGCAGATCACGAGGACCCGGCCCTGCCGCCGAATCACCTTGCACTTCTCGCACATGGGCTTGACCGAGGGTCGTACCTTCATCGTTCTCTTCCGGTTGGTTCTCGAATGTTCCAGCGGCGTCGGCTCTGGCGACCGCTTCAGGTCGCCGCTACCGCGCCGAGGAGCGGCACGCAGCGCAAAAAATTGCGCTCCGAGCGCACGTAGCGATGTTAGCAGGGGTCGTGTGGCCCGGTAGGCCCGGGTAGTGGGTCAGTTTGGGGCAGGATCTACTCCCGCAGCCCCACGGCTACCGCTGCGCCACTCGTGCGCCCGCGTCCGCTGATGATCCCCCTGACCATCACGTGGTCACCGACCTTACGAGTCGCCTTCACCTCCACCCGATAGTCGGCGATATCCGCCATGGCGGAGCGGAGATGCTCCAAGACATCGCCGCGGCCCTGGTGGACGCGGGCACCGGGCAACTCCCCCTGGTCATGCCAAGCGATATCGGGCGAACAGCGCTCGACGACCGCACCTTCGAGGTCAGCTCGATTGAAGGCGTCGACCGCCGCGAGCACGACCTGGACGTTCTCCCGCGACATCGCCTACTCCCGCAGCCCCACGGCTTGGAGGGCCTCACACTGGCTCATGTGGAGCTTGACGTGGACGATCAACCCGTCTCTGAATCTGTTGACCCAAGCGAACTTCCCAAAGGGCACCTCGATGCCCGTAGAACGCCCCCGCATCTGCAGGTCCAGAAGCATGACCACGCGCTCACCGGCATCAACCAGCTCGTAGTCGAACCGGAGGGTCTCCCAGGCGGAAAACCACTCCAGCCAGAACTGCCGAACCGCGTCGGCGCCACGGTAGACCTGATTGACGTCTAGCACAGGAGCTTCGGTGGCATCCAGCTCGATTTCCGGGTCCCAGATTCCGCCCATCCCGGAGACCGTGTCATCCAGGCTGGTACCGGCGGTGAGTGAAGCGAGCAGGCCCTCGAGGCTCGCGCGCAATGTCTCCACGTTCTCCGCTGACATCGCCCACCGAGTATCCCGCAGCCGCGCTCGACCAAACTGACCCACTACCGAGGCCCGCCGAGGCCCGCCTGCACACCCCAAGCGAGGCCGATGTGGTCAAACGCCGTTCAGGGCTTCATCTACAGCGCGCGCCGTGGCGATCAGCGCCAGACCGGGAAACTCTAGGCCCTCGTGAACCCGGTAGGGCGCCACCGCCTCGTCAGCCCGTGCGCGGAGGGTCCGGGCGGCGTCCTCCGGCAAGCGGGCGAGGATGTTCGCCAGCGGGCCGGCAAGGGCCGAGGTCCTGTCCCACCAGTCCTCGACCGATTCGGCTCGGGTCGACACGGCGAATTCCTCGATCGCAACGTCTCGCAACCCACCCTGCACCAGGGCCGATCTGAGCTGGTCGACGTCCTCGAGGGAGAACGGACCGGGAATGCCCGGGGGCGGAACGGGAGCGCCGAGCTGTGCGCTGACGGCTTCGAGCACCAACGAAAGCCAGGGATTCTCCGTCCGCGGCCCCCAGACCGCGATGACCGCACGCCCGCCGGGACGCAGGATTCTGCGGATCTCGCTCGCCGCGCGGGCGGGCTCGAGCGTGAACATCAACCCTTCACGGCACACGACCACGTCATAGCTCTGATCCGGCTCCTCGATCTGCTCTAGATCGAGCACGCGAGTTGTGATGTTCCGCATGCCGGCCGCCGCGGCACGCTCCGCCGCGATCGCCGCCATCTCCGGCACGACGTCGGATAAAACCACCTCGCCCGTCGGCCCCAGCCGTTCCGCGGCCGCGAGCCCGAGACCTCCGGCCCCGCACGCGAGCTCGAGCACCCGCTCTCCTTCGGCGAGCTCCGCGAGGCTGAGCATCCGCTCGCTCAGCGCCGCCGCCCGCAGGTCCACGTAGTCGGCGTGTGCGCCCCACGCGGGCGCCACACTCGCCCACATGCCGTGAAGGCCTTCGCGAAGCTCGACGCTCATTGGTCGATCACCGCCATGCCGGCCGCGTGGTAACGCTCCCCGGCCGGTAGAGGGAGGCTTCCCTCGATTAGCGCGAGATCTTCTTTGGAGAGCTCGAGTGCGGAAGACGCCGCGTTCTCCTCCACGTAGCGGGGATGCTTCGTGCCCGGGATCGCGACGATGTCCTCTCCCCGGGCCAGCACCCACGCGATCGCGAGCTGCACCGCAGTGCAGCCCATGGCTGCGGCGAGCTCTTTGATGCCCGCCTGAAGTTTGAGGTTGTGGTCCAGCGCGGGCCCTCCAAAGCGCGGCATCCGGCGGCGCACGTCGTCGGGATCGAGCTCCTCCGGGCTGGCGAACCGCCCGGCCAAGAACCCGCGGCCCAGCGGCGCATAGGCGACGAACCCGATGCCCAGCTCCCGGCAGGTCGGAAGGATCTCCGCTTCGACATGCCGGGTCCACAGCGAATACTCGGTCTGGAGGGCCGCGATCGGGTGGACAGCGTGCGCGCGCCTGAGCGTTGCGGCCGACGCCTCGCTCAGGCCCAGATGCCGGACCTTGCCGTCGGCAACGAGCTTCGCCATCGCCCCGACCGTCTCCTCGATCGGCGTCCGCGGATCAACCCGGTGCAGGTAGTAGAGATCCACATAGTCGGTTCCCAGCCGCCTGAGCGACCCCTCAATCGAGCGGCGGACGTTGTCTGGAGACCCATCGAGCCCGCCTGGCCCCACCCCGAACTTCGTCGCGATCACGACACTCTCGCGGCGCCCCGCCGCCGCTCGACCGATCAGCTCCTCGTTCTTGTACGGGCCGTAGAACTCCGCGGTGTCGAGGAACGCGCAGCCTAGATCGATCGCCCGGTCGATGGTCGCGAGCGCCTGCCGCTCGTCGGAGCTCCCGTAGTGGGCCGACATCCCCATGCAACCCAGGCCGACCGGGGGGACCTCGAGCGAGCCGAGGCTCCGATGCGCCGGCCCCGATTGAGCGACGCCGACGTCCGGCTGCTCGATAAGACTCTGATCGCCCATGTGACTGCCCTCCCGATTTTGTTACCCTGGCCGAGTTTTGATTACTCGTGATGAGTAATGAAGTCTCCGTCAGAATACACAAATGGCTGAACCTGTCAAGCCAAAGCGGCATTACGACTCTCCGCGCCGGCGCGAGCAGGCGGAGATCACCCGGGCCGCGATCCTCGAGGCTGCACAACGCCTGTTCGAACGCGACGGCTTTGCGGCCACGACGATGGCCGCGATCGCCGCCGAGGCACTCGTGGCGCTGAAGACTGTCTACGTCGCCTTCGAGACCAAGGCAGGCGTTCTGCGAGCGCTGTGGAACCTCCGCCTGCGCGGTGGACGCGAGGAGGTGCGGATCGCCGAGCAGCAGTGGTACGTCGAAGCCTTGGATGATCCCGACCCCGAGCGCCAGCTGCGCCTCAATGCCCGCAATTCACGGGCGGGCAAGCTCCGGATCGGCGCCCTCGCCGAGGTGATCCGAAGCGCCGCCCAGCTCGACCCGGACATCTCCGCCCTCTGGGAGCGAATCAACACCGAATATCACGCCAACCAACGGGCGATCGTCGAGCGCCTGCACGACAAGGGTGCCCTTCGCCCGGGACTCGACGTCGACCGTGCGACCGACCGGCTGTGGACGATCAATCACCCGAATACCTGGCAGCTGCTCGTTACGGGGCGCGGCTGGACGCCCGAGGAGTATGAGGAATGGGCCGGCGATGCAGCGTGCGAGCAGCTGTTGGGGGCGGCTAAGACGCGGCCCGGGCGCCGCCCGCCTCGTGCCAAGCGCTGAGGCGAGGGCAGGCGAGGCCGCGCCGCCGGCCGCGGGGCGGGGCCGCGAATCGCACGATCGCCTGCGTTTTTCTGATTCGTCGTGCGATTAGCCCGGCGGACTGGGGGCTGATTGCAGACGCCTAGCCCACGCCCCGCGAGCCGGTCGCCCGCTGGATCAGGCCACTCGAGTGTCGTTTCTGCCCTATATGGGCAGAAACGACGCTCTCGCCGCCCGCTCCCCGGCGGCCCGCGCTCCCCGAGCCACGCGCCCGCCCGCCGCCCCGCGGCCCGCGCCCGCCCCGCCCCCGAACCCCCCGCCGCGCCCCGCCCGCCCCGCCCCCCAGCCGCCCCCAGCAACCCAAGGCCCCCGCGCTGAGGCCCCGCGCAGGCGGGCCGTGGCCCGCCTGCGCCCCCATTCGGGGCCCTGTGCGCACAAGGGCCGCCAGTGCACACAGCTCTCCGCTTAGCGCGGAGCTCCTCGGTGCCCCCTGGTCGCGGGGTCCTGCGCCGATTCCGTCCCACTCCCGGCCGGCCGGTCCGGCCGACCGGAGGCCCGTGCGGTTCCTGTTAGGTTATAAACCTACCACATTATTTAAAGCCGGACTCAATCGGCGGCGCGCCCGCCTCACGGCCCGCTTTCGCGCCCGCTTCACGGTTCTTCCACGTAGCCCTGAAAAGCTCTGACCGTGCCGACCGTGATCCTGTCCCCGCATCTCGACGACTCCGTCCTCTCTTGCTGGCATCTGCTGACCCAGCCGGGCGAGCTCACCGTCATCAACATCTTCGCGGGCGTCCCGACAGGCCTCGATCAGCCGGCGTGGTGGGACCGGTACACCGGCGCCGCGGACTCTGGCGAGCGAGTGCGGGAGCGCATCGAGGAGGATCGCAGGGCGCTCTCACTCGCCGGTCGAAGCCCGATCAACCTCGATCTCCTCGACGAGCAATATCGCGACGGGCAGCGGCCGCCCCCGCTCACCGCTCGGCTCAGAAAATTGATCGAGCCCGGTTCGCTCGTCTACGCGCCCGCGGCGTTCGCCGACCACGACGACCACCGGCTGGTCCGCGCGGCCGCTCTCGAGCTGCGAGCAGAAGGATTCGCGATCTCGTTCTACGCCGACCTGCCGCACGCGACGCTCCGCGGCTTGCCCGGATGGGTGACGGGGACACGCGCTCCCGCCTCAAACGACCTCGCCGGCGCGGTCTGGGACGGCTGCATCTCCAAGATAGGAATCCCGCTAGACGAGCTGGCACCACGCGTGCAAAGGCTGGACGCTGAGGCTCACGCAAACAAGCTTGCGGCGGTCCGCATGTACACGACGCAGCTCGAGGCGCTGGCGGAATACATGGGTCGCCCGCTGAGCGACCCGGAATCTCTCGGTTACGAGGTGTGCTGGGCTACGCGCTCGCCCGTGCGAGCAGCCGATCGCGCAGCGACTCGTCGCTGACCTGCGCAGCCATGCGCTCGACGATCTCCCGAGCTACCGCCTGGTGCTCATCTGCCTCGGCGGCGAGTCCCGAGGCCCGCAGAACCCGCGCGAGCACCGAGTGCGCCTCCCAGCCCGTCGCCGGAAGCTCGCACCGATCGGACGTCTCAGCGACCGAGACGAACGCCTCGCGAGCCCGATCGAGCTCGCCCCGCGCCTCGAAGCAGAGTCCCAGTCCGAGTCCTGTCGTCGCCTCCATCTCGCGCCACCCGGAGCGCTCTGCGGCCCCGTGCAGAGGCAGCAGCAGACTCTCGGCGCGATCGGGCTCACCTGTCGCGACCAGCACTCGCGCGACCGCCGCATAGGCCGCCCCTCCGAATAGGAACGCGCCGCCTTCAGGCGCACTCACCTGATCGAGTAGCTCCACCGCGCGAGCGGTGAGCGAGCTGGCCTCGTCCTCATCGCCGAGCATCCAGCGCGCCCAGGCGAGCTGGCTGATACACCGCACGGTCTCGTTGGGAGCCGCGAGTCGCTCGCCCTCCGATAGGCCGCGTTCGAGCACCTCCGCCGCCGGGGCCGCGGCCCCGAGGTCGAGCAGCGTCCAGCCGAGCGTCGCCGCACACCACCCGTGCCAGCCGCCATCGGCCGTGGACGCGAGCGCCCGGCGACCCGCTGAGAGCGCGTCGTCGTAGGCACCCCGGCTGCGGTTGAGCCAACAGAGCGCGTCTTGTATCTGCTGGCCCGCAAGGGGGTCACGCGTGCGGGAATTGATCTCGCCGGCTCTCGCAAGCCGTTCGGCCGCTTCCTCCCAGCGGGCCTCCCCGATCGGCACGTACGCCGATTCGAGCACGGCCCACTGGAGATACCAGAGATCGCCGCGCTCACGCCACAGGTGCTCCAGTTCGTCAGTCAGCTCCTGCAAGCGGCCGAGATCGCCGAGCTGCCACACAGCCAGCTTGATGCTGTCGATCGCGCGTCCGAGACCCGACTCATCGGCGGTCTCGCGCGCGAGCGCGAGTGCCCGCTCGCCGAGCTCGAGCGCTCGATCGAACCGGAGCTGGTGCGACGCGATCACCGCGAGCCGGTCCAGCGCATTTGCCTCCGCGCCAGCGTCGCCGAGCTCCCGTGCAATCTCGGCCGCGGCTTCGTGGCAAGCCGCCCCCGCGTTCACGTCGGTGAGAAATTCGGTCCCCCCCAGGTCGTTGAGTGCTTCCATCTCCGTCTCCCGGTCGCCGGATCGCCGCGACGCATCGAGTGCCGCTCTGATGTCGACAGCTGCCCGAGTGAGGTCCCCGGTGCGATATCGCAGGTGCCCGCGCTGCAGGATGAGCCTTCGAAGCGCCGGCTCCTGATCTGCCTCGAGCCCTAGCTCCTTTGCGGCATCGATCGCGGCCGTGTAGTGGGCGAGGGCGGGCTCAACGGCGTACACGCGTTGCGCGGCGGCAGCCGCGCGCGCGTGGTAGTCGTACGCCTTGGCCACGTCTCCTGACGAAGAGAAGTGATACGCGAGTTCGCTCGCGTGCTCGTCGAGTCGGTCTCCGTGGGCGCTCTCGATCGCCTCTCCGATCCGGCGGTGAAGTTGTCCCCGGCGCGTCCGTGAAAGCTGTTCGTAGATCGTCTCCCGGATCAGGGCGTGGCCGAAGCTGTAGCGGCCGACCGATTTGGCCGACTCGTCCACGATGTGAGCGGCGATCGCGTGCTCGAGGCTCTCCGCGAGCTGGTCCGCTGATCTGTCCGTGACCCGCTCGAGGACCCCGAGTTCGAACTCGCGCCCGCTCACGGCACCTACCGTCAACGCCTGTTTGCAGTCCTCGTCGAGTTGGCGCAAACGACGCAGGAGCAGGTCCTTCACGCTCTCGGGGATGCCGGTCAGCACGCGACCGAAGTCATCGTCCACGACAACGTCATGCAGCAACTCCTCGACGAAGAACGGATTGCCCTCGGTGCGGTCGACGATCGAGCGCGCGACCGCGGGCGGGGCCGCGAGCCCGGCCCGCGACTCAATCAGCGCCGCAATGTCCTCCTCGCCGAGCCCCCGGAGCTCGAGCTCATCGAGCACACGGGCGCGGCGGAGCTCCGCGAGCGCGCCCGCAAGCGGGTGAGCCTCATCGACCTCGGTTTCCCGGTAGGTACCAAGGAGCAGGAGCGGTGCACCATCGGTGGCGCGGGCGACGTGCCGCAACATCTGCAGCGTCGGGACATCGGCCCAGTGAAGATCATCGAGAACCAGGATCAGGTCGTGCTCCGCCGTGACTGCCTGCAGCATCGCGGCGACCGCGTCGAACAGCAGGAACTGCTCACGCTCGCCGAACTCCGCGCTCGATTCCCGCTGCCCGTTGCCGAGGTCGGGTAGCAGCCTCGCGAGTGTCGCGCGGTTGGGGCCGACCGCAAGTCGCAGCTCCTCCGGCGAGCTCTCCGAGACGTAGTGCCGCAACGCCTCCACGAACGGCTGGTACGGAGCGAGCGACTCCTCGTAGCAGCGGCCGAGCAATACCAACGCGCCGTCGGCGTAGCCGCCGCGGCAGAACTCGGCCGCCAGTCGCGTCTTTCCGATCCCGGGTTCCCCAGCGAGCATCGCGACGCGCCGGCGCCCGGCGCGAGCCTCGTGCCAGCAGCGGCCCAGCTGCTGGAGTTGCGCGTCCCGCCCCACCATCGGGGCCGGCTCCCCAGCCGGAACGGCGAAGGTAGCCCGACCCGACGCTCGGCGGCCGGTTCCCATCCGATTTCACAGGTCTCGAGAGGCTCCGAAAACCCTTTCAACGCGAGCCCGCCCAGCGGCCGGAAAGCGAAGCTGCCGCGCGAACCCACGAGCGTGCGGACAAGCCCCGAGGCGAGGATCTGACCACCGTCGGCGCGGTCGCACAGCCGTTTGGCGACAACCACCGGCGTGCCGAAATAGTCGCCCTCATCCTGGATCGGCTCACCCACGTGCAGACCGACGCGAACTTTGAGCCGATCGTCGCCCTCGCGCGTGTTGTGGCGATGGACGGCCTGTTGGATGCCGACCGCGCAGCTCAAGGCGTCGACCACGCTCGGGAACGCGACCATCAGCCCGTCGCCGAGGTTCTTGACCTCTTGCCCGGCGTGGGCGGCCGCGACGTCTCGAAGCAAGCCGAAGTGAATTCGCCGCAGGCGTTCGGCCTCGTCATCGCCCAGTTCGTCGAGCAACGCGGTCGAGCCGACGAGATCGGTGAACAGCAGCGTCACGACAGCGCCGCTCGGTTCCGACGTGAGCGCCCGGCCTGCGCCGGTCTCGCTCGGCGCTTCCGCGGCAACGCTCTCGCCGCCACTGCGCAAGGCCTCGGCCAGCTCGCGCGTGGCTGCAGAAGGCACGATCTTCAGCTCGTCGCGCAACCGCTGGCCTAGGCGCTCGTATACCCGGATCGCCCCTGTGCGGTCTCCGGCGGCTGCCAACCGCCGCATGAGGTTCCGCTGCGGCTCCTCGGCAAGCGGGTCCAGGGCGATGCGCCGGCGCGTGAAGCCGATCGCCACCGGCAGATCGCCGTCCTCCTCGGCGCGGGCGGCCAGCTGGGCGAGCACGTCGGACAGGCGGTCGCGATGCTCATCGCGCCGCTCGTACACCCAGTCGTCGTCGAGCCCCGCCAGAACGTCGCCGCGGGAAAGCTCGATGGCGTCCTCGAGCCTGTCCTGCTCGATGCAGCGCTCGAACTCCGCAACGTCCGTCCAGACGAGGTCCTCGCCCGCCAAGCCGACGGCGTCGCGATCGGCGATCACGTACTTCTCGCCGTTCTCACCCAGCGAGCGCCGCAGCGCCGACAGCGCGCTGCGCAGGCTCGTTCTCGCGCTCTCGTCGAGCACGTCTGGCCAGAACCGCGCCGCGAGCGCCGAGCGGGGATGCGTGCGCCGATCGAGCGCCAGCCAGCCGAGCAAGGCGCGGGCACGGCGGCTCGCCGGTGGCTCGAGCTCGTTTCCATCGAGCTCGATCGTCAAATCCCCAAGGACCCGGACCCTCAACATTGCCCGATCACAGCGTAAACCCGTTTCACGATGATTTCGCGCTTCGAACACGGCGAGGTGGGATGGTTTGCGCATGACGACGAGCAAACGACCGCTAGCGGCCCGCACCGCAGGGATGGACGACCCAGTCACCCGAGCCTTCCAGTCGGTTCTGTTCCGTCCCGACGTGATGTCGTTCGGCGCCGGGTTCATGAACCCCGCCGGGTTCGACGTGGCAGGCGTACGCAAGGCGTTCGCTGGCGCGCTCGCTGACGATGAGGCCCCCGGCGTGCTCAACTACGGGGCGGCGGAGGGCAATCCTCGCTTGCGCGCCGCGATCGTCGAGCGAATGGCCGCGCTCGACGTCACCAGCGAGCCCAACGAGATCGTCGTCACGACTGGTGCGACGCAGGCCCTCGACCTGCTTTGCAACGCACTGCTCGACCCGGGAGATGTCGTTTTGGTCGAGCGCCCGACCTACGTGATTCCGCTGAAACGGTTCACGCTCGCCCAGGCGCAGCTGATCTCAGTTCCGGGCGACGAGGACGGACTCGACCCGGTTGCGCTCGAAGCTGCGGTCCTGGAACACCGCCCCAAGGTCATCTACACGATCCCGACGTTCCAGAACCCAAGCGGCACGACCCTCAGCGTCGAGCGACGTCGCGCGGTCGCGGAGATCGCCCAGCGTCACGGGGTGTGGGTGATCGAGGACGAGCCCTATC
Organism: uncultured Solirubrobacterales bacterium; assembly: GCA_963705775.1. Taxonomy (GTDB): domain Bacteria; phylum Actinomycetota; class Thermoleophilia; order Solirubrobacterales; family Solirubrobacteraceae; genus Palsa-465. The sequence goes on from CAVPKT010000067.1 coordinate 26,164, forward strand.
GCGAGCTCTATTACGACGGCGGCCCGGCGCCGGCGCCGATCGCTCGGCACGCACGCGACAGCGTGATCTACATCGGCACCCTGGCCAAGACGGTCGCGCCGGGGCTACGCGTCGGGTGGGTGGTCGCACCCGCCGAGATCGCCCGGGTGCTGGCTCCGATCAAGCAGGCGATGGACTGGAGCACCTCGACGATCGACCAGGCGGCGGCGGCGATCTACCTCGAGGGCGTCGACTGGGCACGTCGCACATCCGAGCTGCGCGCCGTGTATGCCGTCCCGATGCGGGCGATGATCGAGGGACTTGCCGACGTGCTTCCTCCGGGCTCGGTCCTTCACCCGCCCGCGGGGCGGGATCTTCGTGTGGGCCCAGTTGCCAGACGGATGGTCCGCCAGCGCGCTACTGGACCGTGCCGTCGAGCACGGCATGTTCTTCGTGCCCGGCTCGGTCTTCTTCGCTGACGTCGCAGACGACGTGTCCCTCCGCCTGTCTATCTCCAACCACTCACCTGAGAGCATCGCCGAAGGGATGGGGCGCTTGGCGGGCGCGATCGCGGAAACGCCGGCGATGGCACGATGACCGTGGTCGCAACACCGCACCCGCGCATGGCCGAGCAGACGCGCGGCCGGTACCCCGACGAGACCGGCTACATCGAGCGGGATGGCGTCCGGGTCTTCTGGGAGCGCTTCGGCGAAGGCGATCCACGGTCCTGTTCCTGCCGACCTGGTCGATCGTCCACTCTCGGATCTGGAAGGGCCAAGTGCCGTACTTCGCTCGGTACGGCACGGTGATTACGTTCGACGGACGCGGCAACGGCCGCTCCGATCGCCCATCGGCCCTAGATGCATATACGCCCCAGGAGTTCGCGGCAGATGCGCTGGCGGTCATGGATGCAACGGGCACCGAGAGGGCTTGGATCGTGGGCTTGTCGATGGGCGCCCCGCGGGCGCTGATCCTCGGGGCCGATCACCCGGATCGCGTCAATGGTCTCGTGTTCATCGGCGCTGCGGTACCGGTGGGCCCAGCCGCGCCGCGGTCGAACGCGGCGGCGGCGTTCACCGAACCACGAGCGACGTATGAGGGCTGGGAGAAGTTCAACCAGCACTACTGGCTCGAGCACTACGAGGATTTCGTGCGGTTCTTTGTGGAGCACGTCTTCAGCGAACCGCACTCGACCAAGCAGATCGAGGACGCGGTGTCGTGGGCGCTCGAGACCGACGCGGAAACCCTTGCCGCGACGATCCTCGCCCCTTCGCTCGACGAAGCCGCGGTTCGAGAGCTGGGATCGCGGGATCGACAAGCCGGCGCTCGTAATCCACGGGACCGAAGACGGAATCCGGCCGTATGGCTCCGGCCGCGCGCTCGCCGAGGTGTTGAACGCGCCCCTGGTCAGCCTGACGGGCTCCGGTCACGGCCCGCAGTCCCGCGACCCCGTGAAGGTGAACCTGATCTTGCGTGACTTCGTAGAGCCCCACCGGGCCCCCACGTCGGCTTGGACGCGAGCGATGGCTCGCTCCCCGCGTGCGCTTTACATCTCCTCCCCGATCGGCCTCGGCCACGCCCAGCGGGATGTGGCGATCGCCAACGAGCTGCGGAAGCTGCGACCCGAGCTCGAGATCGACTGGCTTGCTCAGGATCCAGTCACGCGCGTGCTTGAGGCAGAGGGCGAGCGCATCCATCCCGCGAGCGCGGAGCTCGTGAGCGAGTCCGCCCACATCGAGTCCGAGTCGGCCGAGCACGATCTGCATTGCTTCGAGGCCTGGCGCCGGATGGACGAGATCCTCGTGACGAACTTCATGGTCTTCCACGACCTCGTCGAGGCCGACCCGTACGACCTATGGATCGGCGATGAGGCCTGGGAGCTCGATTACTTCCTGCACGAGAACCCCGAGCTCAAACGCGCCGCCTACTGCTGGCTGACGGACTTCGTTGGGTGGCTACCAATGCCCGACGGCGGCGAGCGCGAGGCATTCCTGACCTCCGACTACAACGCCGAGATGGTCGAGCACATCGAGCGGCACCCGCGCCTGCGCGACCGGGCGATCTTCGTGGGCAACCCCGATGACATCGTCCCCGACCGGCTCGGACCCGAGCTGCCCCTGATCCGCGAGTGGACCGAAAAGCATTTCGACTTCGCGGGATACGTGACGGGCTTCGATCCTCACGCATTCGCCGACCGCGAGGCGCTCCGCGCGGAGCTCGGCTACGGCGAGGACGAGCAGGTGTGCATCGTCAGCGTTGGCGGATCCGGCGTCGGTGCGGATCTGCTGAGGCGAGTGATCGACGCGCACCCCATCGCCGCCGCCCATGTACCGGGACTACGCACGATCGTCGTCGCGGGACCCCGAATCGACCCCGGGTCGCTCCCCCAACACGAGGGCCTCGAAGTCGTCGGCTTCGTGCACAACCTCTACCGGCACCTGGCCGCCTGCGACGTTGCGGTCGTCCAGGGCGGCCTGACGACAGCGATGGAGCTGACCGCCAACCGCAGGCCGTTCATCTACTTCCCGCTCAAGCACCACTTCGAGCAGAACTTCCACGTCCGCCACCGCCTCGAGCGCTACGGAGCAGGGCGCTGCATGGACTTCGACGCCGCGACCCCCGCGGTGATCGCCGACGCGATCTCCGCCGAGATCGGGCGCAGCGTCGACTACCTGCCGGTCGAAGCCGACGGCGCCGCGCGCGCCGCCGCCCGCATCGCCGAAATGCTGTGATCCGCGCGCGGTACCCCGACGAGACGGGCTACGTCGAGCGCGACGGGGTGAGAGTGTTTTGGGAACGCTACGGCGACGGCGAGCCGACGATCCTATTCCTGCCCACCTGGACGCTCATCCACTCGCGCTGCTGGAAGGCGCAGATCCCGTACTTCGCGCGCCATTTCCGCGTCCTGACGTTCGATCCGCGTGGGAACGGGCGCTCCGACCGTCCGCAGGATCCCCGAGCGTACGCGGAGTCGGAGTTCGCCGCCGACGCGCTCGCGGTGATGGACGCCACCGATACTGAGCGCGCAGCGCTTGTATCGCTCTCAAAAGGGGCACAGCGTGCGCTGCTGCTGGCCGCCGAACATTCAGAGCGGGTTACCGCCGCAGCGTTCATCGGCCCGTGGTTCCCAGTGAGCGCGCTGCACGGGCTTCGTTGGCGCACCATGGCCCATCCACTTCTTCGCCGGGCGTTGTTCATCCGCCCCCCAATCGCAGCTGGCTGGCTGAAGTTCAACGGAGCTCACTGGCGCGCGAATTACCCCGACTTCGTCGAGTGGTTCATGCGGCGGGTCTCGAACACGCCGCACTCGAGCAAGCAGCTTGAGGATTCGGTGAAGTGGGGGCTCGAGACTGACGGGGACACGCTCATCGCCAGCATCCTTGGAGACAACGCCGCGCCAGCCACCCGGCGCGACCAGGTGGCGCTCGCCCGGGGGGTGCGCTGCCCGGTGCTCGTGGTCTCGTCCCCCAACGACAAGATCACTGCTCACGCCGACGCCAGGGCGCTCGCCAAAGCAACCGGCGGTCAGCTGCTCAGCGTGCCCGACGGGGGTCACAACCCCCATGCGCGCAAGCCCGTGGCGGTCAACATCGCACTGCGCTCGTTCATCGAGCGCGCTTTCACGGGGGATTCGCGTGAGCTTCGCGGCGCGCACACGGCCGCCTGAGATCGTCCAGCTCGACAACACCACCTACCCAGGAGGTCATTCCATGTCAGTCGTCGATGATCGTCATGAGGCGGATCGGGACATCGAGGAAACGCTCGGGGTGAACCTCGAGATGTTCCAGCGAGTTCCCGACTACCTGCTCCCCACCGAGTGGGCGAGCTTCAAGTCGCTGGTGCTCTCGGACCAGACCGCGATCCCCAACAAATACAAGGAGATGATCGGGCTGGCCGTTTCGGGCGCCACGCGATGCCGCTACTGCGCCTACTTCCACACCGAGGCGGCGCGGCTGTTCGGGGCCACCGAGGACGAGATCAACGAGACCGCGTTGATCGCGAAGAACACGATGGGCTGGAGCACCTACCTGAATACGCTCCAGTTCGACTACGACGCTTTCACCGCGGAGTTCGATCAGGTCACCGCGTATGTCCGGGAGCAGTCCGCGGCCGGGGCGCCTGCCTGATTCGGTCGAGCGGTGGCTGATTCAGTCGTCGTATCGGTAGCGGGTGGCTGGGTAGCCGGTGGCTGACCCTAAGCGGTCAGTCGCCGGCGGCCGTCCCTCCGGTCAGACGCTCCCGGGCGCGATCGAAATCGCTCAGCACGCGCTCGAGGATCTCCATCGCCTCCTGGGGCGGCGGCTCGGGCGCAGCGCGCATCGCCGCGAGCGCCATCCGCGCCGCGGCCACCAACGCCGAGAGCTCCTGGCTGGTCGCCGTGACCGTAAATGCGTTCTCGCGCGCGCGATCGATCCGCATCTAGGCATTGTGCCGATTTGTGGCGTCCCGAGGTGCGAGTGCTTTCACGGGCGATTCGCGTGAGGACCCCGTTCAACCTGGTGTACGGCGCGCGCCCGTGACCCCGAAGCCGTCGCCTGTGGCGTCGCCCGCGAGCCCCGCCGGGGCCGCGGGCGCGCCGCGGGAGCAAACGCGGGGCCGATATCCAGACGTCGAGGGATACGTCGAGCGAGACGGCGTGCGGCTGTTCTATGAGACGTACGGCGACGGCGAGCCGACCGTGGTCCTGCTCCCCACCTGGTCGATGGTGCATTCGCGCTTCTGGAAGCTCCAGATCCCCTTCCTGTCCCGTTTCTGCAGGGTGGTCGCATTCGACGGACGTGGCGGCGGCCGCTCCGATCAGCCGATCGGAGCTGAGGCTTACACGATCGACGAGACGGTCGCCGACGTGCTCGCCGTGATGGATGCGACGGGCACTGCAAGCGCGACGCCGGTCGGGTTTTCGTGCGGAGCGCTCACTGCCACCGTCCTCGCCGCGGATCACCCGGAGCGGGTCGACGCGATCGTCTACATCGGCCCCGCGGTGGCGCTGGCGCCCGGTCATCCAGAGCGGAATGTGTACTCGTTTGAGGAGGTCCTCGACACCGAAGAGGGTTGGGCGAAGTACAACAGCCATTACTGGCGCAAGGACTTCCACGGGTTCCTCGAGTTCTTCTTCGGCCAAGTGTTCAACGAGCCGCATTCGTCGAAGCAGATCGAGGACACGATCGGATGGGCGCTCACGACGCGCCCCGAGACACTCGTCGACACAGAGCGAGGGATCGAACTCCCCCGGCACGAACCGTTCCGCGAGGTATGTGCGCGCGTGCGCTGCCAGACGCTCGTCCTGCACGGCGACCGCGACCTGATTCGCCCGCTCGCCCAGGGCGCTGCGCTCGCGCAGGCGACCGGAGGTGAGCTCGTCACGCTCCACGGCTGCGGGCACTGTCCCCAGGCGCGTGACCCGGTGAGGATCAACCTGCTGCTGCGCGAGTTCGTGGCACGTGGGGGCCCCGGTTGACGGCCGTCACCCGGCCGCGCGCGGGCGAGCGAGACTACGCCGCCGCTGCGCGGCCGCCGCCGGCTTCGTGCCACGGCGTGAGGATCCGCGGTCCCTCGGCGGTGACGGCCACGGTGAACTCGAAGTGCGCCGCCAGCGATCCGTCCTGCGAGTAGATCGCCCAGCGGTCGTCGCCCACCCGCACCGCGTGGCGCCCGGCCGTCACCATCGGCTCGATCGCGAGCACCATCCCCTCCTCCAACGGCACGCCTGTGCCCGGGTCGCCGTAGTTGGGGATCTGGGGATCCTCGTGCATCTCCCGGCCGATGCCGTGGCCGACGAGCGTGCGGACGATCGAGAACCCGGCGGCCTCGACGTGTTGCTGGACCGCGTGCGAGATGTCGCCGAGGTGGTTTCCGGGCCGAGCCTGCTCCACCGCCAGGAACAGCGCCTCCTCGGTCACGGTCAGTAGCTTGCGCGCGATCGGGGTGATCGGTCCGATCGCGAAGGTGCGCGCGGCGTCGGCGACCCAGCCGTCGTGGACCACGCCGATGTCGACTGACAGGATGTCGCCCCGCCCGAGCTTGTAGGAACCAGGGATCCCGTGGACGATCATCGAGTTGGGCGAGGTGCAGATCGAGCCGGGGAAACCGCGGTAGCCCTTGAATGCGGGCTCTGCTCCCTGCGAGCGAATGAACTTCTCGGCCGCCTGGTCGAGCTCGGCGGTCGTCACCCCGGGACGCATCTTCCCCGCTAGTAAGTTCATCGTCCTGACCAGAATCGCGCCGGCTGCCGCCATCCGCTCGACCTCGGTTGGGCTCTTCTTGATGATCATCAGATCCGGTCCTCCAAACAGAGGCTAGACGTCGTCCTCCATCCGCAGGGTGGCGATCACGGCGCGGATATGGTCGTGGACCTCCTCGGGGCTGCGAGTTCCATCGATGCGCCGCATGAGACCCTGCTCGTCGTAGTAGTCGATCAACGGCTCGGTCTGCTTGTGGTAGACGTCGAGCCGGTTCTGGACGACCTCGGGCTTGTCGTCGTCGCGCTGGATCAGCCGCGATCCGTCCTGGTCGCAGACGCCCTCGCGCTTCGGCGGATCGAATTCGATGTGGTAGTTGTGCCCGGCTTTGACGCACACCCGGCGACCGGAGAGCCTCCGCACGACCTCCTCGTCGGGTACATCGATCAGGACCGCCGTCGTCACCCGGCGCCTCATCTCACCGAGCTGCTTGTCGAGCGCCTTGGCCTGCTCGATCGTGCGCGGGAACCCATCGAGGATGAAGCCGTCCTGGGCATCGGCCTCGCGGAGACGCTCAGCGGCCATCGCGACGATCAGTTCGTCCGGGACGAGCTCACCGGCGTCCATGTACTCCTTGGCTTTCTTGCCGAGCTCGGTGCCGTCCTTGACGTTCTGGCGCAGCATGTCGCCGGTCGAGATGAACGGCAAGCGGAAGTCGGTCCGCAGCCTGTCGGCCTGCGTCCCCTTGCCAGCGCCCGGCGGACCGAACAGGATCAGGTTGAGTTCGGGCACGAGGCGCTCACTGTATCGGGACCGCGGGGTCACCGGCGGCGAGGCTTTTGGCAGCGTCAGCGCGGTTTCCGGCCCCAGGCCGACACGAGGCTGGGGCCGGTGACGACGGTCCCGGGCTTGCCCCAATAGTCCTCGAGGGCCGCAACCGCGGCGTCGTCCAGGACGCCGGCTTCGATCAGCCTGGGCGCCGCGTCCATCACGCTCCGCCGGGTGAACTCGTACCCAGGATCACCGGGCTTGCTGACGCCCGTCTCGACCGTCGCGCCGAGGAACGTCAAGCCTGTTTCCGAGAGCATTCCGGGGAGGCGGCGACCGAACGAGGCGTCGAACATCCCCGTCTCGGTCATCACGTCGAGAACCTGCCGCGCGACGCGACTGATCTCCTCAGCCTCGGGATGACCACCGTAGTGATACAGGCCGTAGTCGCCCTCCTCGGCGAGCAGGACGCCTCCAGGGACGAGCGCGTCGGCCATGCGGGCGAGCGCCACGGCGGGCGAGGGCAGGTGCATGAGGAGCGCGCGGCAGTGAACGAGGTCGTACGCGCCGGTCTCGACTCCCCGCTCACGGATGTCCAGTTCCCGGACCTCCACGTTCTCGGGCAAGGCTTTGAGGAACCGGGGGTCGATGTCGACGGCCACCACCGAGCCCTTTGGGCCGACGGCTTCGGCGAGCCAGCGGGCGATTGAGCCATGCCCCGCCCCCACCTCGAGGCACCGCCATCCACCGGCGACCCCGAGGGCCTCGAGCCGGCGCACCGTGGTCGGATCGCGCGTGGATTCGAGCAGTGCAAGCCGCCGGCTCTCGGGCTCGGCCTCGAGTCCGCCCATGATGTATTCGGTCTCGCGCGTCACGCCGAGCCGCAGCTACTTCAAGAAGCCCTCGTAGTTGCGCATCATCAGCTGCGCCTCTAGTTGCTTCATCGTGTCGAGCGCGACCCCGATCACAATCAGGATCGACGTACCGCCGAACGCGAAGTTCGAGTTCGTCTGCGTTATGAGGAAAGTAGGTAAGGCCGCGATTGCGGCCAGGAATAAGGCTCCTGGAAACGTCAGGCGCGCGAGGATGCGGTCGAGGAACTCGGCCGTGGGCCTACCTGGTCGAACCCCGGGGATGAAGCCCCCGTATTTCTTCAGGTTGTCCGCCTGGTCGACGGGGTTGAACGTGACGGCCGTGTAGAAGTAGGTGAACAGGATGATCAGGATGCTCTCGCCGGCGACGTAGTGCCAGCCGGATGGCCCGAAGAACGTGGCTAACCAGTGCCCGAAGCCGTGCGTCGAGTTCTTGCCGACGAGCTGCCCGACGGTCGGCGGGATCGCCATCACGCTCGCGGCGAAGATCACGGGGATCACGCCGGCCATGTTCACGCGCAGCGGGAGTACGTCTGCCCGCCGCCGCTCGATTCGCTCCCCGATAACGCGTTTGGCGTACTGGATCGGAATCCGGCGCTGGCCCTCCTGGACGAACACGACGGCAGCAACGACCGCGAGCGCGATGAACGGCATCGAGACCTTGAACGTCGCGTTCGGGTGTCCACCAGGACTGGAGCCCGCTCGGGATCCGGGCCACGATGCTGGCGAAGATCATCAACGAAATACCGTTGCCGATCCCCCGCTGGGTGATCGAGCTCGCCCATCCACATGACGAGCACGGTGCCGGCGGTCAGCGAGATCGCGATCAGCAGCACCTTGCCGACGTTGAAGTTGGGGATCAGAGTGACGCCGCTCTGTGACTCGAGGCTCTTGAACAGGAACACGTAGCCGATCGACTGCGCGAACGCGAGCCCGACTGTCAGATACCGCGTGTACTGGGTGATCCGCGCCTGGCCGACCTCGCCTTCCTTCTGGAGCTTCTCCAGCGACGGCACGACCACCGTCAGCAGCTGGAGGATGATCGAGGCGGTGATGTAGGGCATGATCCCGAGCGCGAAGATCGCGATCCGGGTCAGAGCTCCGCCGGAGAAGAGGTTCAGCAGGCCGAGGATGCCGTTGCCCCCGAGGTTGCTCTGGATCTGCTTGACCGCGCTCGCGCTGATCCCGGGGGCCAGGATGTGCGTGCCCAGCCTGTAGAGACCGAGCAGCAGCGCCGTGAACAGGATCTTCTTCCGAATCTCGCGAACCCTGAATGCGCCGAGGATCGTCGAGATCATCCTTGCCTCACTCCTCGATTGTGACGCACGTGCCGCCGGCCTTCTCCACCTGCTCGCGCGCGGCCTTGCTGAAGCCGTGGGCGTGGACGGTCAGCGCCTTCGAGATCGAGCCCTTGGCGAGCACCTTGACGGGAATGCCCTTCCGGGTGGCTAGACCCTTGGCGTTGAGGGCCTCGAGCGTCACCGCCTCCCCGGCCTCGAACCGGGCTTCCAGGTCCTTGAGGTTGACCGGCTGGGTCCGGGTGCGGAACGGCTCGAACGGCATCGACTTCTTCATGTGCGGCCCGCGCAACTTGCGCATCCGCATGTGGATCGGGTTCTGGCCGCCCTCGAACCGCGCGCGGCGCTTGGCGCCGGAGCGCGAGCCCCAGCCCTTCTGTCCGCGGCCGGAGGTCTTGCCCGTGCCCGAGCCCTCGCCGCGCCCGATGCGCTTGCGCGCCTTGCGGGAGCCGGGGGCGGGCTTCAAGTTGTGAAGGCCGATCGGTTCGCGCTCGGACTCAGCCATCCTCGGACACCTCCACGAGGTGGCGGACCTTGTGGATCATTCCGCGCACCTGGGGTGTATCGGCATGCTCGACCGACTGGCCGATCCGGCGCAGCCCGAGCGAGCGGAGCGTGTCCCGCTGCTTCTTGTCGCTGCCGACGCGGGAGCGCAGTTGCGTCACCTTGAGGGTGCTCACTCGGAGCCCTCCTCTGCGGTGGTCGCCTCCTCGGTCTCCGCGGGCGCGGCCGGAGCGCCCTCTCCGTTCCCGGAGCTCAGCCCGAGCACTTGATTGATGGTCAGGCCTCGCAACTCGGCGACCTCGTCCGGCGTGCGCAGTGACTCGAGCCCCGCCATCGTGGCCTTGACCAGGTTGATCGGGTTCTGCGAGCCGAGGCTCTTGGAGAGGATGTCGTGAATCCCGGCAAGCTCGAGCACGGCGCGCACGCCGCCGCCGGCGATCACACCGGTACCGGGCGCCGCGGGCTTCAGCAGCACTGAGCCGGCGCCGAACTGGCCGGTTACCTGGTGTGTGATCGTCGAGCCGTGCTTCGGGACCCGATAGAGGTTCTTCTTGGCCCGCTCGACGCCCTTCTGGATCGCGACGGGGACCTCGTTCGCCTTGCCGTAGCCGATTCCCACGACCTCGCGCTCATCGCCGACGACGACCAGCGCGGTGAACGAGAACCGGCGGCCGCCCTTGACGACCTTCGCGACGCGGTTGATCTCGACCACGCGCTCTTGGAGGTCCAGGCCGGTGTCAGCAACTGTTCTGTCTCGAGCCATCAGAGTGCTCCAGGGTAGCTCAGAAGCGCAGCCCGGCCTCGCGGGCAGCGTCGGCGAATGCCTTCACACGACCGTGGTACTGATAGCCGCCGCGGTCGAAGACGACGGTCTCGACGCCGGCGGCCTTGGCCCGTTCGGCCAGCTGGGCCCCGGCGCGCGTCGCCTGCTCGAGCCGCGAGAGACCCTTGAGCGAGTCCTCGGTCCAGCTCACGGCGGCGAGCGTCCGACCCGAGTCGTCGTCGATCAGCTGCGCGAAGATCCCGCGGTTTGAGCGGAACACCGAGACCCGCGGCCGTTCGGCCGTGCCGTGGATCTTCGCGCGAACCCTCCGCCGGCGCTTCAAACGCTGCTGAGGCTTGGTCAGGACGGTCATGCTCGTTTACCAACCTTCCGCGCCACGTACTCGCCCTCGTACCTGATCCCCTTGCCCTTGTACGGCTCGGGCTTGCGCTGCTTACGGATATAGGCGGCGACCTCGCCGACGCGCTGCTTGGAGATTCCCTTGACCACGATCCTGGTCGGCTGGGGCACTTCGAACTCGATCCCGTCGGGCGCCTTCACCGGCACGGGGTGTGAATAGCCGAGCGCCAGCTCCAGATCGCGACCGCGCAGCTGTGCGCGGTAGCCGACGCCTTGGATCTCGAGCCGCTTCTCGAACCCGTCGGTGACGCCCGTGACCATGTTCGCGACCAGCGATCGCGTCAGGCCGTGCAGCGCGCGGTGCTCGCCGCGGTCAGTTGGACGCGTGACGCGGATCTCGTCGCCCTCCTGCGCGACGGTGATGTCGCGAGGAAGGTTCTCCGACAACTCGCCCTTGGGACCGTTGACGGTCACGCGGCCAGGCTCGATCGCAACCGTCACGCCGGTGGGAACGGGGATGGGCTGTCTGCCGATGCGGGACATCTCTTCGTGTCTACCAAACCCTCGCTACCACTTCGCCGCCGACGCCCTCGCGCCGCGCTTCGTGCCCGGTCATCAAGCCCTTGGAAGTCGACATGATCGCGGTGCCCATTCCACCCTGAATGCGCGGGATGTGGGCGTGATCGACGTACGTGCGGCGGCCGGGACGCGAGACGCGCTCGAGCCCGGTGATCACGGGCTTGCGCTCGGCCGTGTACTTGATCGTGATCCGGATCTCCTCGCCGGGCTTCTCGTCCGGTGCCGGCTGCACCTCGTAGTCCTCGATGTAGCCCTGCTCCTTGAGGATCCGGGCCAACTCGGACTTGAGCTTCGAGGCCGGAATCGCGACGTCCTGGTGCTGCGCTGCGGCCGCGTTGCGAAGCCGCGTGAGGAAATCCGAGACGGGGTCAGTCATTGACATAGGGCTACCAGCTCGACTTCGTCATCCCGGGGACGTACCCGTTGTGGGCCAGCTCGCGCAGGCAGATCCGGCAGACGCCGAACTTGCGGTACACGGCGCGCGCGCGCCCGCAGCGGCGGCAGCGCGTGTACCCCCGGGTCTTGTACTTGGGTGTCCGCTGCTGGCGGACGCGTTGTGAGGTCTTGGCCATGTGCTCCTTCTAATTCTGTGTTTCCCGCGCGAACGGCATCCCGAGCGCCTCGAGCAGCGCCATCGACTCCTCGTCGCTGCTCGCGGATGTGGTGATCGTGATGTCGAGACCGCGGACCTGGTCGATCGAGTCGTAGTCGATCTCGGGGAAGATGATCTGCTCGCGAACGCCGAGCGAGTAGTTCCCGCGCCCGTCGAACGAGCGGCGACTCAGCCCGCGGAAGTCGCGGATTCGCGGAATCGCAACCGACATCAGCCGGTCGAGAAACTCATACGAGCGCTCGCCGCGCAGCGTGACAGCCACGCCGACGGGCATCCCCTCGCGGACCTTGAACTGGGCGATCGACTTCCGCGCCATGCGGACGTTCGGCTTCTGGCCAGTGATCGTCGCGAGCTGCTCGGGTTGCCGCCTCGAGCATGTTCGAATCCTGCTTGGCGTCGCCGACGCCCATGTTGACCGTGACCTTCTCGATCTTTGGCGCCTGCATCGGGGTGGAGTAGCCGAACCGCTCGATCAGCTGCGGGCGGATCTCTTCGAGGTAGCGCTGCTTCAGTCGTGCCGTGGGCATCAGTCGAGCCTCGTTCTGCTGCGCTTCGCGATGCGGTAGCGCTTGCCGTCCTCGATCTCGATCCCGACCCGCGTCGGCTTGCCGTCCTTGGGGTCGGCCAGCATCACGTTTGAGAGGTGGATCGGACCCTCCTTCTCGATCACGCCACCGACCTGCTCAGCCCGCTGCGCGCCCGCGACCTGCTGGGGCTTCTGGTGGCGCTTGATGATGTTCAGGCCCTCGACGTACAGCCGGGTCTTGCCAGGGTCCACGCGGATCACCTTCCCGCGCTTTCCTCGGTCCTTGCCGCCGATCACGATCACCTCGTCGCCGGTCTTGATCTTGGCGGGCATCGCTAGAGAACCTCCGGCGCCAGCGAGACGATCTTCATGAAGTTCCGGTCGCGCAACTCGCGCGCCACGGGGCCGAAGATGCGCGTTCCCCGCGGGTTGTTCTGTGCGTCGATCAGCACCGCGGCGTTCTCGTCGAAACCGATGTAGGTGCCATCGGCGCGGCCGTAGGACTTCTTCGTCCGAACGACGACCGCGGTCACGACCTCGCCCTTGCGGACTCCGCCCTGCGGGATCGCCTGCTTGACGGTCGCTGTGACTACGTCGCCGACGCCGGCATACCGTCGCCGCGAGCCGCCCTTGACCCTGATCACCAGGATCTCGCGAGCGCCCGAGTTGTCCGCCACTCGAAGCCTTGTCTCGTTCTGGATCATTACTCAGCCTTCTCAACCACCTGAACGAGGCGCCAGCGCTTGCTCCGCGACAACGGCCGCGACTCACGGACGATCACTGTGTCGCCGACGCCCGCCTCGTTCTGCTCGTCGTGGGCGTGCAGCGTGCGCGAGGTGCGGACGATCTTCTGGTAGCGCCGGTGGCGCCGGCTCGTGTCGATACGCACGGTGATGGTCTTGGCTGCCTTGTCGGAGACGACAATGCCCTGACGCGTCTTCGGCTTGCCGGGCGCGTGCTCGCGGGCAGGAATTTCAGTCGCGTCGCCCTTCCGCGCCCGCGCCTTCTCACGAGCCTTGACCCGATGCACCCGCCGCACGGCCGCCTTCCGCTCCCGCACAGCCACCCGCTCCGCCTGCCGCTCCTCAGGGCTCACGGGGGACGCGACGCCGCAGCCCCAGCCTTCCGAGCCCGAGCCCGCCGCTTCCGCTCCTTGGGATGAAGCACCTCAGCGGGCGCCTCGGCCGCGTCAGCAGCCGCCTCACCTGCTCCCTCTTCTTCAGGGGGGGGTTGCTCGGCAGGCTCATCAGCCGCAGCCTCGGAGGACACGTCCTCCTCGGAGGCAGTCGCGTCCGACGCAGTGGGCTGCTCTTCGGTTTCGGAGGAGCTCACTGCCTCAGACGAGGACGTGTCCTCCGGGGCCGGGGCCTCAGTCTCTTCGATGTCGGTCTTTTCTTCGTCAGCCATTGATCTCAATTCCTCGTTCACGCGCAACCGTCAACGCCCGCGCGACTTCCTTCTTCGCATTACTCAGCGACGCCGTGTTATCCAGCTCACCGGTCGCGTGCTGAAACCTCAAACCAAACAGCTCACGCTGCGCGGTCGCGATGTGCTCCGCCAGCTCGCTTTCGCTGGGGTCGTGCAACTCGCCGGCCTTCACAGCTCCTCCCGAGCGACGAACTTGCTCTTGACAGGAGGCTTGTGCCCGGCGAGCCGCATCGCCTCGCGGGCCAGCGGCTCCGGCACGCCCGCGAGCTCGAACATGACCCGCCCGGCTTGACGACCGCGACCCAGCCTTCGGGGTTGCCTTTACCGGAGCCCATCCGCGTCTCGGCGGGCTTCTGCGTGTAGGGCTTGTCCGGGAAGACGTTGATCCACACCTTGCCGCCGCGCTTGATCTTGCGCGTCATCGCGATTCGCGCGGCCTCGATCTGACGGCTCGTGAGCCAGCCGGCCTCGAGCGACTTCAGCCCGTACTCGCCGAACTGGACCCGCGTCTGACCACGCGACATTCCGCGGCGCCGGCCGCGGTGATGCTTGCGATGGGCAACGCGCTTCGGGGCGAGCATCAGCTTTGCCCTCCGCTGGGGAGCCTCGCCGCCGCCGCTCGACCGGCACCGGCTCCGGAGCGCCACCGCCGCCGCCGCCGCCACCGCCGCCGCCGCCGGGTGGGCGTCCGCCACCGCCGCCGCCAGCACCGCCGCCACGGCCACGGCCACCGCCGCGACCGCCGCACGGCCACCGCCGCCACCGGGACCGCCACCGCGGCCACCCGGTCCACCGCGATGCCGCCACCACGGCCACCAGGACCGCCACCGCGGCCACCGGGACCGCCGGGTCCGCCACCGCGACCACCCGGACCGCCACCGCGACCACCCGGACCGCCGCCGCCGCGACCGCGACCGCCTGGACCGCCGCCGTCGCCGCCGCGCCCGCGACCGTCACGCCCGCCACGGCCACCGCGCTCGGGGGCCTGAGGCGCAGGGCTCGTCCATGATGGTGAGGTCGGCGCCGGTGTAGCCCTCGGGCATGATCTCGCCCTTGTTGATCCAGCACTTGACGCCGATCCGGCCGAAGGTCGTGCGCGCCTCGTGGAAGCCGTAGTCGATGTCGGCGCGCAGCGTGTGCAGCGGCACCCGGCCATCGGAGTAGCCCTCCGTCCGGGCCATCTCGGCGCCGCCCAGCCGGCCCGAGACCTGGACGCGAACGCCCTTGGCGCCGGAGCGCATCGCGCTCGTCAAGGCGCGCTTCATCGCGCGACGGAACGCGACGCGGTTCTGGAGCTGCTCGGCAATCGACTGCGCAACGAGGCGCGCGTCGAGCTCAGGCCGCTTGATCTCGAGGATGTTGACCTTGACCTGCTTGCCGGTGATCCGGTGCAGGTCGCGCCGCAGCTGGTCGACCTCGGAACCTGACTTGCCGATCACGATTCCGGGGCGAGCGGTGTGGATGTTGATTTCCACCTCCGTCGCGTTCTTGCGGATCGTGATGTCGGACAGGCCCGCGTGCGAGAGCCGGCCGATGATGTGTCTGCGGATCAGCGTGTCCTCGTGCAGGTAGTCGGAGAACTGGCGCTCGTTGAACCAATTCGACTTCCAGTCGTGGATGTAGCCGACGCGTAGCGATTCTGGGTGAACTTTTTGGCCCATCTAATCCTTAGGAGTAAGCAAGATCGTTAGGTGACTGGTGCGCTTGCGGATCCGCGTCGCCCGTCCAAGGGCGCGCGGCCGGTAGCGCTTGATAGTGGGACCCTCGTCGGCACGGACCGCCTGCACGTACAGGTCCTCACCGACGAGCTCGTGGTTGTGCTCCGCGTTGGCGACCGCTGACTCGAGCAGCTTGCTCCAGTCGGGGGG
>CAVPKT010000068.1:0-26492 GCA_963705775.1 uncultured Solirubrobacterales bacterium
CCCAGTCTTTTGGATGAAGGCCATTGCCCTTAATGTATTGTCCGGAGCAGCATTTAATCGTCACATCTCCTGGCCCATGAATTCGATCGGTTCGTCAGATGAGAATCACGCCGGAAAGCTAAGAGATGGTTCATCAGACCCAGGAACAAGCGATCCAGACGTTCATTTGCTGTCGTGGCAACATTGTATGAACGCAATCATGGAACATTTTTACTTCCTTATCGGACTTTCCCAATGGCAACTGGAAAATGCACCCTGGAAATTTCTAAGAGACCTACCAGCTGCGTACATCGAGTTCATGGACTACATTCAAGAGATGATCGACGATGCCGGTAGGGACAATGATGACGATGACGATGATGATGACGAAGCCGAAGACAAATCCCTGATGGACCGCACGGCAATTGTCACGGGGGGGACAGGCGGACTCGGTTCAGCCGTGGTCGATCGTCTTTTGTCCGATTCCTGGCGCGTCGTCGTGCCGTGGATCATCGAGGCGCGAGCTGGAGCGCGTGCCCGTAGGCGGAGGGGCCTCGAGCTCGTTCAAGGCGGATCTGTTCGAGGCTGACTCGGTCGCGGGGGTCGTTGCCCGCGCGAGCTGAGGATGCCGGGCGCGCCGCTCCGCGGCCTGGTCGACCTCGTTGGTGGGTTCGCCGTGGTGGACGGGTCCGACGAGACGCCGGTCGAGCAAATTCGAAACGCAGTTCCGCCTCAACCTCCGTGCGACGTACTTAATGACCCAGGCCACGCTGCCGGACCTGATGTCGCGGCCGGGGGCGGCTCGATTGTCTGCACCGGTACCCGGGCGGCGCTTCAGCCGTTCAGGGGGGCGGCCGGGTAATCGCCTCGAAGGCCGCGGTGATCGCGTTCTCGCACGCGGTGGCAGTCGAGTACCAGGACGACCGCGTGCGTTGTAACGCGATCCTCCCGAGCGTGATCGATACCCCCGCCAACCGGGCCGCGATGCCCAGGCGCCGACCACGACAATGGGTCAAGCCCGCTGAGATCGCGGGCGTTATCGCGCTACCTGCTCTCGTCGGACTCGGCGCGCGGTGAGCGGCGCGGCGATCCCGGTCTACGGGCGCGCCTGACCGCCCCCCGGCGTTTAGGGCGGCAGACGACAGGTCCGGCGACGCTACGTGTCCGTCCGGGCTCGACTGCCTGGCTGTCTGACCAGCAAGCCGGGATGTGAGCCTCACAGGCCGACCCGCCAGCTAGGATCGCGCTAATGGACCGTAAGTGGTGGACGCTGATCGTGGTCTGCGTCGCGACGTTCATGTACTGCTCGACATCACGATCGTGAACGTCGCGCTCCCGAAGATCGCGCAGGGCCTGCACGCGACGTTCTCGGACCTCCAGTGGGTGGTCGACGCCTACGCGCTGACGCTCGCCGCGCTGCTGCTAACGGCCGGCTCGCTCGCCGACCTGCTCGGGCGGCGGCGGATGTTCACGATCGGGCTCGTGTTGTTTCCACTCGCCTCCCTGCTGTGCGGGCTCTCGCCGAGCGCCTGTTCCTGATAATTCGCCCGGGGTGCTCAAGGGATCGGCGGCGCGATCATGTACGCGACTTCGCTCGCGCTACTGCGCAGGAGTTCCATGGCCGCGAACGGGGGACGGCGTTCGGTATCTGGGGTGCGACGCAGGGGCCGCGGTCGCGATCGGCCCGCTGCTGGGCGGCGTGCTCACCGAGACGCTCGGATGGGAGTCGATCTTCTTCATCAACGTGCCGATCGGGATCGCGGCGGCGCTGGTCACGTCGCACAGCGTACCCGAGTCCAGCGATCCTGCCGGGAAGCGGATCGACTGGACGGGCACGGTCACGTTCAGCGGCGGCGCTGTTCCTGCTCGTGCTGGGACTGATCCGCGGCGACACCGACGGCTGGGGAGCACGCAGATCGTGGCGCTGTTCGCGGTCGCGGTGGTGCTGCTGGTCGCTGTTCGTAATCTCGCAGGTCGTTCAGGAGAACGCGATGTTCGACTTGTCGCTGTTCCGCAAGCCGGCGTTCGACGGGCGCCGCGATCGCCGCGTTCTCGCTCTCGGCATCGATGTTCGCGATGTTCCTCTACCTCACGCTCTACCTGCAGACGATCCTCGGGCTCTCGCCGCTTCAGACGGGACTGCGCTTCCTCCCGACCACGCTGCTGATGTTCGTCGTGGCCGCGTCTCGGGCAACCTGTCCGCGCGCGTGCCCGTCCGCCTGCTCCTGGGCGTTGGACTCGCGCTGGTCGGCGTCGGCCTGCTGCTGATAAGCGACCTCAAGTGCGCACTCGCATTGGACCGCGCTGCTGCCCGGGTTCATCGTGGCCGGCGCCGGCATCGGATTCGTCAACCCATCGCTCGCCTCCGCGGCGATCGGCGTGGTGCCTCCGCAGCGAAGCGGGATGGCGTCGGGGATCAACTCGACCTTCCGCCAGGTCGGCATCGCGACCGGGATCGCTGCGCTCGGCGCGATCTTCCAGAGCGAGCTCTCGGACCCGGCTCGCTCCGGGCTCGTCGGTACTCCCATCGCCGGCCACGTCACCCAGATCGCCCACGCTGTCGCGGCCGGCGGCGCGCAGCGGTGATCCGACGGGTGCCCGCGTCGGCACACGCCCAAGCGGCGCTCGCGATCCACAGCGCTTTCGCCGGAGCGCTCGAACAAGATCCTGATCGTCGGCGCGGTCGTCGCGCTGGCGGGGGCGGTGCTCGCGCTGGCGCTCGTGCGTGGCCGCGATTTCGCTATATACGGAACGCTTGAGGCGGCGAACGCGCCGAGCGCCCCGGCCGCGCCGAGCTCCAGGGTGGGCCGCGCGAGGCCGATCGAGCAGCCATGATTCAGCCATTGTTCGAGCACCGCCGGACGTTTGCGGGCTACGAGACGCGCGTGCTCGAGCTAGAGGGCGACGGCATTCCGTCGCGCTGTTCCACGGGTATGCCGACAGCGCCGACACATGGCGTCAGATGCTCGATGGATCGCGCGTCAGGGCCGCCGGGCGATCGCCGTCGACTTGCCCGGGTTCGGACGGCCGATCCGCTACTGCCGGACCGGATCCTCCCGCAGCTCGACGAGTTCGCGCTCGCCGCCGATTCGCTATGTGTCCGGCGCCGCGCGAGCCGGTGGTCGCTGCCGGGAACTCGCTGGGCGGCTGCATCGTGCTGCGGATGGCGCGGCGGCACCCGGCGAGGGTTGCAGGTGTGATGCCGATCGCGCCCGCAGGGCTCGAGATGACGAGGCTGCTCAACCTGGTGCAGCGCGATCCGGTGCTGCGCTCGCTGCTGGCCCTGCCTGCCCCGCTGCCGGCCATCGTGCTGCGGGCGGCCGTCGCGCGCCTCTACCGGCAGCTGGTCTTCGCCGCTCCCGGCTCGGTCGACGCGCGGGTCGTGTCCGCGTTCACCTGGCACCACCGGGAGCGGGCGAAGGTCGCGGCCGTGCTTGACACGGCCCACCGCCTGATACCCGAGCTCCGCGACGCGCTCGAACTCGAGCGGATCACGGTCCCGCTGCTGCTCGTGTGGGGAGATCGCGATCGGCTCGTATTCCACCGCGGCGCCCAGCAGATCCTCGACGCCGTCCCCAACGCGCGGTTCGAGCTGATGGAAGGGGTCGGCCATTGCCCCCAGGTCGAGGCTCCCGAGCGGGTGGCCGAGCTGCTGCTCGAGTTCTGCGAGGAGCAGGAGACGGCGGCGGTGTAGCAGCGGGCGGCACGCCCCGCCCCGGTGCAGAGCCGCTACAGCTCCGCCGGGTGCCTCGCGACGAAGCCGCCGCCCTCGGTCGCCGAGCGGTTTGACCAGCGGCTTCCGGTCTGGGCAAGCGCGACGGTGTCGAAGCTCAGCCCCGCGACATACATGAACGTGTGGCCAGCGTCGGCGAAGATCGTGATCCATTTGCCCGGGACCGGCTGGCACCCCAGTTGATCAGCGCCCCGAAGTCATCGTCGTGTTCAGCAGGCCCTGCGGCCGACAGCACGAAGCTCAGCGAGCCCGAGCAGTCGTATGCGGTGTCCTCGTAGGTCCCGTGGCCCCCCCGAAGCGGTAGGGGAGGTGAGCGATCTGATTGCCCGCGCTGATGATCGCCTGTACGGGGCCGGCGCGCCGATCGGCGCAATCGCGAGACCGTCAGGGGTCAGCGTCGCCTGATTCGGATTCGCCGAGAGCCCGCTCGCCGACAGCTCGGCACGGATCCGAGCGATGAGGTGGGCTGGGCAGCGGACCGCCCCTGCTGGGCGGCCCGACGCTGACCTGCGAAGGACCGTCGCTTCCCGCGCCGGCGCTCGGCGCCGCCCCGGCGACCGGCTGGACCGCCTGTGGATGGGCGCGGAGGTGCTGGCGTTGACCGTCGGGGCGGCGGTATGGGGGTCGGAGACGGTCTCGAACGCAACTGACCGCAACCCGCGGCGATGCAGGCGAGAGCTGCAACGCCGGCGAGGCGGAGGCCGCGGAACGCACGCCCGAAGTATGACGCGGGGCACGCTGACGCACTCCCGTTCCATCGACAAGCTCGAGCAAGTATTGGTAGAGCTGATCGTTTCACGCCATAAGTAATGACTACTCTTGGCGCGGCATGAGGATGGCCATCACAGGTGCCGGCGGAATGCTGGGCACGGACGTCTGCACGGCGGCGGGGGATGCGGGTCTCGAGGTCCTCGCGTTCGAGCGGGCCCGGTTGGACATCACCGATCCAGAGGCCGTTGAGTCCGTGATCGGCCAAGCCCAGCCGGACGTGGTCGTCAACTGTGCCGCCTGGACTGACGTCGACGGCGCCGAGTCCGAGGTCGATGCCGCCTTCGCGGTGAACGCCGCGGGCGCCGGGCACGTCGCGCGGGCGGCGGCCCGCGCGGCGCTTGGGCGGCCCAGATCTCGACCGACTACGTGTTCGACGGCCGCAAGCGGCAGCCCTACCTTGAGTCCGACCCAGTGGACCCAATGTCGGTATACGGGCGCTCGAAGCTCGCGGGCGAGCTCGAGGTGGCGCGCGAAGCCCCCCAGCGCCACACGATCGTCCGCGCCTCGTGGCTGTTCGGCGTCACGGGCCGGTGCTTTCCGAAGACGATCATGCGGCTGGCGGGCGAGCGCGACGAGCTGACCGTCGTCGACGACCAGGTGGGCTGCCCGACGTTCACGGCCCATCTGGCGCGCGCTTTGGTGCGCCTGGCCACCGACGCGCCCCCACAGGGCCTCCTCCATATGGCCGCCGGCGGCCAGTGCTCGTGGTTCGAGTTTGCCTCGGAAATCGTTCGGTCCGCCGGCGCCTCATGCGAGGTCCGGCCTGGAACGACCGCAGACTTCGAGCGACCCGCGCCGCGACCCGCGTACAGCGTTCTGCGCAGCGAACGAACCGACCGGTACGAGCTCCCCGACTGGCACGAGGGTCTCGCTGAGTTCATGGCATCACGGACGGTGGCCACATGAGGCTGCTTGTCTGCGGCGCGGCGGGGTTCATCGGCTCGACGTTCGTCAGGCTGCGGCTGTCCGAGCACGGCGACGACGTGACCGTGCTCGACAAGCTCACCTACGCCGGGCGGCGCGAGAACCTCGACGACGTCATCGAGGAGATCCGGTTCGTACACGGCGCGATCGAGGATCCGGCCGCGGTCGCTGACGCCGTCTCGGGCTGTGACGCGATCGTCAACTTCGCTGCCGAGACGCACGTCGATCGCTCGATCTCGGGCTCCGAGGCGTTCATCGTCACCAACATGCAGGGCACGCACGTCCTGCTCGAGGCCGCGCGCGAGCGGGGACTGCGCTTCGTCCAGGTCTCGACCGACGAGGTCTACGGCTCGATCGAATTGGGCTCGTTTACCGAGTCCTCCCCGCTGGCCCCGTCCTCGCCGTACAGCGCGACCAAGGCCGGCGCCGACCTCCTGGTCGCGAGCTACTTCCACACGTATGGCCTCGAGACCGTCATCTGCCGCGGCTCGAACAACTACGGCCCGCGCCAATACCCGGAGAAGCTGATCCCGCTGATGATCCTCAACGCCCTCGCCGGCGACCGGCTGCCCGTCTACGGCGACGGGCGCAATGTCCGCAACTGGCTGTACGTCGAGGACTTTGGGCGCGGCATCTCGCAGGCGCTTGCCAATGGCGCCGCGGGCGAGGCATATAACTGCGGGGGGCCGGACGAGTGCGAGAACCTCGACGCCGTCCGGCGGATCCTTTCGCTGACCGGCGCCGATGAGTCGCTGATCGAGTTCGTCACCGACCGGCCGGGCCACGACCGTCGATATTCGCTCAGCTCCGAGAAGCTGGGCACACTGGGTTGGGAGGCGCAGGTGTCCTTCGACGAGGGCATCGAACGCACGGTGGGGTGGTACCGGGACAATGCGTGGTGGTGGGAGCCGATCCGATCGGGCTCCTACCGCGAGTATTACGAGCGCCACTACGGGAGGGCGCTCAAGGCCTAGGGCCCATGCCGCAGGCCCGAAAGCCCGCGCCGGTGACGCCGCCCCTCTCCGAGAACGGGGAAGAGCGCATCCGGCCTGCGCGCGGGCGGCACGCCCCGCCGCCAGAGGTCAGGATCCCGCTGCAGCGCAGACGCCTGTTGCGCGCCGCCGCGGCCGAGTTCGCCGAACGGGGATATGGGGCGGCGAGCGCGACATCCGTTGCGCGGCGCGCGGGGATGTCCAAGGCGACCTTCTACGCGCATTTCCAGAACAAGGAAGACTGCATCCTCGCGCTCTATGACCGGGCCAACGAGGTCCTAACGGCGGCGATCGGCGCGGCGGCGGACGGGCGGGCAAGGATGCAGGCAGCCGCATCCAGGCGGCGACCCGCGCCTATCTCCAGGCAGTTGCCCAGGAGCCCGAGTTCGCGCACGTACTCGTGGTGGAGATCATCGCCGCCGGTCCGCGGGCGATCGCCAAGCGCGACCACGCCATGCAGCTGTTCGCCGACGTTCTGAACGCGGAGAACGCCGCGGCCGCGAGGCGCGGGACCGCGCCCCGGTTCGCGTCGCCGCACGACGCGTTCGCGATCGTTGGGGGAATCACCGAGCTCGTGTCCCGTTACGTGAGGCGCCGCGAGCCAAAGGAGTTGCTCGAGTTGGCGCCGGTGATCGACAGGCTGATCGAGGGGGTCCTGGCGCGGAGCGGCTCTTGAGCACCGCTCGATCGCTCGCGGCGCTCGAGCGAGAAGTCGTCGCCTGCCGTCGCTGCCCGAGGCTGGTCGCGTGGCGCGAAGAGACCGCCCGGGTCAAGCGCGCCGCGTTCGCTTCCGAGCGCTATTGGGGCAAGCCGCTACCGGGGTTCGGCGATCCCGATGCCCGGCTTCTGATCCTCGGCCTCGCCCCCGCCGCTCACGGAGGCAACCGCACCGGCCGGATCTTCACCGGGGACCGTTCGGGCGACTGGTTGTTCGCGTCGTTGTTCAGAAGCGGCTTTGCCAACCAGCCAGAGTCGGTCTCGCGCGACGACGGGCTGCGCGTGAAGGACTGCTTCATCACCGCCGCCGTCCGCTGCGCACCGCCCGCCAACAAGCCCACACCGTCCGAGCGTGACAACTGCCTCCCATACCTGGTCGAGGAGCTGTCGCTGCTGAGCGCGGTGAACGTGATCGTGTGCCTCGGGGCGTTCGCCTGGGACGTCGCGGTGCGAGCGCTCCGTCATCGGGACTTGGACCCGCCCCGCCCCCGCCCCCGCTTCGCCCATGGCGCCACTACGACCGTTGGGCAATACGAGCTGGTCGGCTGCTACCACCCCAGCCAACAGAACACGTTTACGGGGCGGCTGACGGAAGCGATGATGGATCAGGTGTTCGAACGCGCGCGGGAGCTGGTCGCGTGACCCCGTCGCTGGTGGCCCTTGCGCTGGCCGATCCGCCGCAGCGCTGGCAGGCGCTCGGCTTCAACGTCGACGATGGGGTCTGCCGCGTCGGGCATGTCTCATTGCTGCTGGGAGGGCCGGGTCGCGGCATAACCGGCTGGGCGGTGAGCGGGCTCCAGACCGAAGTCGATGGCCTCCCGCTCGCTCCAGCTGAAGCGGTCCGCCGACCCCGAATCATCCGAACGGCGCGAGAGGGATCGACCACGTGGTGGTTCTGACGCCCGACTTCGACCGGACCGCAGCCGCGCTCGAGCAGGCCGAGATCGCGCTCCGGCGCGTGCGCGAGGTGGGGGGCGGCGAACAGCGCCGGACGTTCCGTCAAGGCTTTCGCCGGCTCGGACCGGCGATCCTCGAGCTCGTCGAAGCGCCCGGCGGTGAACCCGGCCCCGCCCGCTTTTGGGGACTTGTCGTGATCGTCGAAGACCTCGACGCGCTGGCAGGGCGCCTCGGCGAGCACCTCGGCTCGATTCGAGACGCGGTTCAGTCCGGGCGGCGAATCGCGACCCTGCGCGAGTCGGCGGGGCTGGGGGAGGCGGTGGCGTTCATGAGCGCCGAGCCGGAGTAGCGCCCCGCTACGCTCGGCTCAGAGCCGTGTCCGATCCTCTCGCAGCCTTCAGTCCACGCACCCGGGGATGGTTCACCGAAGCATTCGCGGAGCCGACTCCCGCACAGGCCCAGGCGTGGCCCGCAATCGCCTCGGGAGACCACGTGTTGATCTCGGCACCGACCGGATCGGGGAAGACGCTGGCGGCGTTCCTGTGGGCGATCGACAGGCTGGCGGCTGAGCCGCCGGACGGGCAGATCGGACTCGTCTACGTCTCGCCGCTGAAGGCACTCTCGTACGACATCGAACGCAACCTGCGAGCACCGCTGCGCGGAATCGGGGCCGAGCTGAACGTCGGCGTCCGCACGGGGGACACGCCGCAGAAAGAGCGGCAGGCGATGCTCCGCAAGCCGCCCGACATCCTGATCACAACCCCCGAGTCGCTGTACTTGATGCTTACGAGCCGTGCGCAGACGCTGTTCGAGGGCGCGCGGTGGGTGATCGTCGATGAGATCCACGCGGTCGCCTCGAGCAAGCGGGGATCGCACCTCGGCCGTGACGCTCGAGCGCCTCGCGCGGGCGGCGGGACGCGACGTCCAGCGCATCGGCCTCTCGGCCACGCAGCGGCCGCTCGAGGAGGTGGGGCGGTTCCTGGTCGGCCCGACGCGCACGTGCCGTGTGGTCGACACCGGAGTTCGCAAGCAGCTCGACATCGAGATCCGCGTGCCCGTCGACTCGATGGCTCGAACCCGATGCGACGTCCCGAGTGGCCGGAGCTCGACCCCCTCGCCGGCGGCGGCGAGGCGACGCGCAAGTCGATCTGGCCGGCCATATACCCCGAGCTGCTGAAGCTCGTCCGCGAGCACCGTTCCACGATCATGTTCGTCAACGCCCGCCGCAGCGCCGAGCGGCTTGCGCTGCGACTGAACGACCTCGCCGCGACCGAGGACGAGGAGGCCGGAGCGGCCGGTGAGGGATATAGCGCGGGCTCATCACGGATCGCTCGCGCGGGAGGAGCGAACGGTTGTGGAGGAGATGCTCAAGGCCGGGGAGCTGCCGTGCCTGGTGGCCACGTCGTCCTTGGAGCTCGGGATCGACATGGGCGCGGTCGACCTCGTGATCCAGGTCGAGTCGCCGAAGTCCGTGGCGCGTGGCCTGCAGCGGATCGGCCGCGCAGGGCACTCGGTGGGCGACGTCAGCCGCGGCAGGATCTTCCCGAAGTTCCGCGCTGACCTGCTCGAGTGCGCGGTGGTGACCAAGCGCATGCGGGAAGGGGAAATTGAAACCACGGTCGTACCTCGAAACCCCCTCGATGTGCTCGCGCAGCAGATCGTCTCGATCGCGGCCGCGGCGCCCGAGGATGAGCCGGTGCCGGTCGACGAGCTGTATGGCCTCATCACGCGCACCCACACATATGCAGGTCTGTCGCGCACTCAGCTCGAGAACGTGCTCGACATGCTCGACGGTAGATATCCCTCGACGGAGTTTTCCGAGCTGCGCCCGCGCCTCGTATGGGATCGCATCGCGGAACGATTCGCGCCCGGCCGGGCGCTCGCCAGCTGGCCGTCACCAATGCCGGGACGATCCCGGACCGTGGCCTGTACGCGGTCACGCTCCCCGACGGGCGTCGCGTCGGCGAGCTGGATGAGGAGATGGTCTACGAAGCGCGTCCCGGGCAGACGTTCCTGCTCGGCGCGAGCACATGGCGGATCGAGGAGATCACGCGCGACCGTGTGATCGTGACGCCCGCGCCAGGGCTGCCGGGCGCGGTCCCGTTCTGGAAGGGCGATGGGGTCGGGCGGCCGCGGGAGCTCGGCGAGGCGATCGGAGCGTTCTCACGCTGGGCCGTCGAGCAATCCGCCGCGAGGCTCCGGCGCGACTACGACCTCGACGACCGCGCGACGAGCAACCTGCTCGAATTCTTGTCAGAGCAGCAGGCCGCAACTCGCGTCGTCCCCTCGGACCGGGCGATCGTCGTGGAGCGGTTCCGCGACGAGATCGGGGACTGGCGCCTGTGCGTTCTGTCTCCGTTCGGCGGTCGCGTCCACTCGGCCTGGGCGCTCGCGCTGAGCGCCAGGATCCGCGACGAGCTCGACCTCGAGTCGGACGCGATCTACTCCGACGACGGGATCATCGTCCACCTTCCCGACGCCGAGGACCCCCCCGACGCGAATCTCGTGCTGCTCGAGCCCGACGAGGTAGGGGACATGGTCGTCGCCGAGCTCGGCTCTTCAGCGCTGTTCGGCGCGCGCTTCCGCGAAAACGCCGGCCGGGCGCTGTTGATTCCGCGCGCGCGTCCCGGGAAGCGGACACCCCTGTGGCAGCAGCGACTCAAGTCGCAGTCGCTGCTGGAGGTGGCCAAGAAGTACCGGGAGTTCCCGATCATGCTCGAGACCTATCGCGAGTGCCTGCGGGACGTGCTCGACGTACCCGGGCTCGTCGAGATCCTGACGCGGATCCAGCGACGGGAGATCTCGGTGGTCGAGGTCGAGACCCCGACCGCGTCGCCGTTCGCGTCCAGCCTGCTGTTCGACTACGTGGCGACATACATGTACGAGGGGGACACGCCCAACGCCGAGCGCCGCGCGGCCGCTTTGTCGCTCGACCGCGACCTGTTGCGGGAGCTCCTCGGGCAGGAGGAGCTGCGCGATCTGATCGACCCGAGTGCGCTCGCCTCGGTCGAGGCCGAGCTCCAGTGCCTGGCCGATGAACGTCGTGCGGCCACCCGAGACCAGCTGCACGACGTCCTCAGGCGGCTCGGGGATCTGAGCATTGCCGAGATCACGCACCGGGTACTGGACGGTCTGCTACCTGAGCAGATGCTCGGCACCCTGGAGGCCGAGCGCCGCGCCGTCCGCGTCCGCATCCACGGCGAGGAGCGGTTCATCGATGCGGCGGACGCCGGCCTGTATCGCGATGCTCTCGGCGCCGCGCCTCCCGGTGGGCTGCCCACGGCGTTCCTCGAGGACGTCCCCGATGCGCTCGCCCGGCTCGTTCGCAGGTATGCCGCCACGCACGGGCCGTTCACGAAAGCGGAGATAACGGTTCGCTACGGCGTCGACGTCTCGTCGGTCCTGCGGGAGCTGGAGCGTGACGGCGCGGTGGTGCAGGGTGAGCTTCGGCCGGGCGGCACCGAGCGCGAATGGTGCGACCCGGAGGTGCTGCGCCGGGTGCGGCGCGCATCGCTCGCGGTGCTGCGCAAGGAGATCGAGCCCGCTGATCAGCAGGCCCTGGCGCGGTTCGAGCCCGGCTGGCAGGGAGTCGGTCGGCACCCCTCCACCGGTGCCGGCATTGACAGGCTGCGCGAGACGCTCGTTCCGTTACAAGCGCTTGCGCTCCCCGCCGATGTCTGGGAGCGAGACGTCTTGCCCGCCCGCGTCGGCGCGTACTCGCCGGCGTGGATGGACCAGCTGTGCGCCAGCGGCGAGATCGTCTGGGTGGGCGCCGGCCCGCTCGGCAGGCATTCGGGCCGCGTCGCGCTGTACTTCCGCGAGGACGCGCCGGTGCTCGGCTCGCCGTCGGGCGCAAAGGGCCTGTCCGAGGAGTCTTCGGCCGCGCATCTCGCGGTCCGCGAACGACTGGCGGCCGGCGCGTGCTTCTTCACCGATCTGCTGGTCGACGTGGAGCTCGCGCCCGAGGAGCTTCAGGAGGCGCTCTGGGATCTGGTGTGGGCGGGTGAGGCCACCAATGACGCGTTCGCCCCGCTGCGCGCGCCGCGGCTGACGCTCGCCCGTGCGCAGCGGTCGCTCGCATCCTCGCGCCGGGCGGGCCGGTTCACGGCGCGTCGTCGCGCGGGAACCGCCGCACAGGTGCAGGGCCGCTGGTCGCTTACCGACCCGCTCTTCCGTGGAGCGCCGGACCCCGTGATGCGCCGGCGGGCGCTGGCCGAGCTGCTGCTCGAGCGTTACGGCATCGTTACCCGCGAACAGGTTCTCGCGGAGGGGATCGCCGGGGGGTTCTCGGCGATCTACCCCCGAGCTCTCGCAGCTCGAGACCCTCGGGGTCGCCAGGCGCGGGTACTTCATCGAGGGACTCGGTGGCGCTCAGTTCGCGCTGCCCGGTGCGGTCGAGCGGCTCCGCTCGCTCCCCGACGCCGAACCGGAGCCGGTGGTGCTCGCAGCGGTCGATCCAGCCCAGCCGTACGGGGCGGCGCTCCCCTGGCCCCCTTCCGAGCGGCGACCTGCCCGAGTTGCCGGTGCGTACGTCGTGCTGTCAGGCGGCGAGCCGGTGCTTTACCTGGAGCGCGGCGGGCGCGCGCTGCAGACGCTCGTTCCGGCAGACGACGATCGCGTGGCGGCTGGGCTTCAGTCGCTGGTCGATGAGGTCCGCCGCGGGAGGATCAAGCGGCTTGGACTCGAGAAGGTCGATGGTGGGCCGCCGATGGCGAGCCCGCTCGCGCCGCTGCTGGTGGCGCTCGGATTCCAAGAGGGACCGCGCCGGCTGACGCTCAGTGCCTGAGGGCGACTCCATCCGGCACGCCGCGAACCGGATGTCGGACGCCGAGGCAGTCGCGATCATCTCGGGCATGGGCCCCAGAATGCAGCGCCCGGGGTGTCAGGGATGAGCTTGCGCCGCGTCGGCCACAAGGGCGCAGACCTGATCGCGCCGGGGAACACGTACGCCAGCTTCGACGCCGCGCTCGAGGCGGGAGTCGACATGATCGAGTTCGACGTGTTGCCGGAGCGCGGCGGCGACCGGCTGCTGCTCGCGCACGACTACGAGGACGCGGCCGAGCGCGAGCCGCACACGCTCGAAGAGGGGCTCGCCCACCTGACTTCTGAAGCGTTCGGCGGCGTGGAGCTCGACGTCGATCTGAAGCTGCCCGGGTATGAGCTGCGCGTGCTCGACGCGCTCAATGAATTTGGCGTGCTCGAGCGCTCGATGATCTCAACCCAATACGGGACCAGCCTCGCGACGCTCCGCGCAGCGGAGCCGAAGGCGCGGCTTGGGTGGTCGGTCCCGCGTCTGCGACGTGATCCGTTTCGCTCCCGCGCGATGGTGCTGCCTGCCTACGTAGTGGTGTGGATCGCCCGCAATGGCCTGCCTCAGCGAGCGGCTGCCGCCGTCCGGGCGGGCCGCTGCGATGCGCTGATGGTGCACTGGCGGTTGGTAACTGCGCGCCTAGTCGAGTCGGTGCTCGGCGCCGGCGGGGAGCTCTATGTATGGACGGTCGATGACGCCGCGGAGCTACGGCGGTTCCAGGAGATGGGCGTCACGGGTGTGATCACGAACGACCCCCGGCTGTTCGCGTCGCTTACCTGATCGTGCAGCGCGCCGCGCTGTGTCCGGGAGGGTCGCCGAAGTCGACGTGCTTGTGGTGGCCGGTGGTCGTGAGCACGATCTCCCCGATCGTCGTGCCGCCGCGCTTCCAGCTGAATCTGATCTTCCCTTCGAGCACGGCGGGCTGAGCGAAGGTGAGCGTCACGCCCGCTTGGTGCAGCGATGAGCCCGTGTGGCGGCCGAGGTAAATCTGCTGCCTGGTGGTTCTGATCGGTCTGAAGTGACTGCGCGCGCGGAAGTAAACCTCGAACGTCATGTACATGTCCGCGCTGAATCCCAGGCCCGGCATTTCCCCGCGGAGCCCCAGCTCACGCGGATGGCTCGGGGTGTTGCAGACGTTGACCGTGGCCCACAGGTCGGATGACCGCTCGGCGGCCCGGACCGCCTTCTGGATCTGGGCCGGAGTGGGTGCCGAGGCGACCGCGATCGCAGCCAACGAGGGAATGGCGTGCCAGAGAGCCACGGGGCAGAAAATATCGGGACCGTGATGGATCGCCCCCAGCGCCGTAGTGTCGGTGTGGTTGAGATGCCCGTGCAGGCGAGCCCGTGGGAGCGGTTCGAGCTGCTATACCGCTCGAGCAGAGATGACGTCTACGCCTACGTGGCGACGCTGCTCAAGGATCCGGCCGCGGCTGAGGACATAACCTCGCAGTCATTCGAACGCGCGTACCGGCGCCGTCGAACGTTCGATCGGCGCCGCGGCGAGGAGCGGGCCTGGCTGTTCGGGATCGCCCGCAACGCCGCGCTCGATGAGCTTCGCCGCCGCAGCCGGCTGGCGACGCTCGTCGCCGAACCCGCGGATTCCGAGGAGGTGGTGGTCGACGCCGCCGATGTGGCCCTGCGGCGGACCACCGTCCGGGCGGCACTGGGCGAGCTTTCGGCACGCGACCGCGAGCTGGTCGCGCTCAAGTTCCACGGCGGTCTGTCGAACGCCGAGCTGGCACGGGTGCTCGGGGTCAGCGAGTCGGCGGCGGGGACGCGGCTGCACCGGGTGATGGAGAAGCTACGGGAGGCCTGCAATGCGACAGCTTGACGACGACACATTGGATCCCGAGATCGCCGGCGCTCTGGACGCGATCGACGCGACGCTGGCGGGCGATCCGGTCGACCCACGCTATGCGGAGCTGGCCGAGCTGGCGCTGCTGCTGCGGGCCGAGCGGCCTGAGCCGAGCCCTGAGTTCGCCAGCTCGCTCGAGGGGCGGGTGGAGCGGCGGTTTGCGGACGAGACCCCGCGCCGGCCGCGCCGGCAGCCTCGGTGGAAATGGTCGCTCATACCGGCCGCCGGCCTCGGGGCGGCGGCGATCGTGGCGGTGGTGATCGCGGCGTCGTCTGGTGGCGGCGGACGGCCTCAGGTGGCGTCGTCGGGCGCTGCGGCCTCCGCCCCGGCGAAACCACCCGCGGTGACAACCGCACCGGCCCCCGGCCGACTCGACCAGCTCACGCCCAGCGTCTCGCCCTCCCCCGGACTCCGCCTCCCTCAGAACAACCGCAAGATCGTCCAGTCTTCCCAACTGGCACTGTCGACCCCGCCCAACCGGATCGACGACGTGGCGCAGGAGGTGTTCGACGTCGTCGGCGCTCAGAACGGCTACGTTTCGAACTCGACGGTCACCGCGACCGGCGGTCCGGGCGGCTACGCCGAGTTCCAGCTCAGTGTGCCCAGCGCGACGCTGGCCGAGACGATGACCCACCTGTCGCAGCTCCGCTACGCGCGCGTCACCTCGCGCACCGATAGCACGAGCGACGTCACGAGCCAGTTCAACTCGGTCAACGCCCAGCTCTCGCAGTCCGAGGCCCTCCGGACATCGCTGCTCAAGCAGCTTCAGAACGCAACGACCCAGGCGCAGATCTCGAGCCTCCAGGCGCAGCTCTCGGACACGAACGCCAAGATCACGAGCGCGCGATCGGCGCTCCGCTCGCTCACCCACCAGGTCAACTTCACCCAGGTCTCGCTGAGCGTCCAGGCGGGCTTTGTTGCCGCTGTGAAGCCCGGCGGCGGTGGCTTCACGATCGGCAACGCGGCGCATGACGCGGGCCGCGTGCTGACGGTCGCGGCCGGGGCTGCGCTGATCGCGCTTGCGGTTCTGGTCCCCCTGGCACTGCTGGGCGCTCTCGGGTGGTGGGTGGCCGGCGCGCTCAGGCGCCGCCGGCGCGAGCAGGCGCTCGACCTGGCCTGACGCCGAGCGCCGGTCAGAGCGCCCAATTACCATCTCCGCAATGTCGTCGACAAGCGGGGAGACGATCGAGCTTCTGCACCGCGTGCCGGTGTTCTCGGCGCTCGGCGAGGAGGAGCTTCAGCGAGTGGCGGAGGTAGCGGTCCCGAGGAGGTTCGTTTCCGGGGAGGTGGTGTTCCGCGAGGGTGACGAGAGCAGCACGTGCTACGTCGTGCGCTCGGGGCACGCCCGGGCGATCCGCGAGCACGGCGACGGCCGGTCGATAACGCTGGCGACCTTCGGCCCGGGCGACATCTTCGGCGAGCTGGCGATGTTCGACGACGAGCGCCGCTCCGCGACCGTCGAGGCGATCGAGACGACGGAGGCGATCGCGATCCTCGCGGGCGACATGCGGCGCCTGCTCAAGGAGCATCCGGACATCGCGGTCAAGTTGCTCAGCGCGCTCGGCCGTCGGCTGCGGGAGACCAACGAGCGCCTCGCGCGTCAGTCGTTCCAGACCGTGCAAAGCCGGGTCGCGGCGGTCCTGTCACAGCTGGTGCAAGCCGCTCGCGAGGAGGGCGCCCCCGACGGGGACGTACTGATCACCTCGACCCAAGCCGAGCTGGCCCAGCTCGCCGGATCCTCGCGAGAGTCGGCCAGCCGATTCCTGGCGGTACTGGAGCGCGCCGGGATCATCACCCAAGGCCGCGGCAAGCTTGTCGTGCACGAGCCGGATGCGCTCCAGCGATACGTCTATTCGAGTTCTCCGCCGGCGGGGTCGTCGTGCGCGGTGATGAGGTGGCGGTGATCGTGCCGGTCAAGCGGGACGCAGCCGGCAAGT
The DNA here is from genome assembly GCA_963705775.1 of uncultured Solirubrobacterales bacterium. Classification (GTDB taxonomy): domain Bacteria; phylum Actinomycetota; class Thermoleophilia; order Solirubrobacterales; family Solirubrobacteraceae; genus Palsa-465. Next base: position 16,616 of record CAVPKT010000068.1, read on the forward strand.
CCGTGCTGGCGCTGCCAAAGGGCCACCCCAAGGGCGATGAGGATCCCGACGCCACAGCTCAGCGCGAGGTACGCGAGGAGACGGGCCTCGGGGTCGCGTTGGTCGACAAGCTCGGAGAGGTCCGCTACGCCTACGAGCGAAAGGGGCGGCGGTGGAACAAGCGAGTCGCCTTTTACCTGTTCGAGTACCGCGCCGGGAGCCTCGACGACCACGATCACGAGGTCGAGGAGGCGCGCTGGATGCCACTCGAACAAGCCGCCCGTGAGCTCAGCTTCCCCGGCGAGCGAGAGATGATCGCTCGAGCGCTCGAGCGCTTATCGGGCGCCTTGTCGCAGGCTCCGCCGAAACGGTAGGCTCACCGCCGGTGCGCGTCCTCAACTTCTACTCGTCGGTGTTTGCCGACCAGCTACGCCGTGGCCGTAAGACCGCGACCATCAGGCTTGGCGACAAGTCGCATAAGTACCACAAGAACGAGTGCGTCCTAGTCACCATCGGTTACCAGCACTCGCCCCGGGAGAAGATCTTCTATGCGGTGATCGACCAGGTCGAGGTCAAGCGGATGCGAGACCTGTCTCCTCGCGACATCGAGCACGACAACCCAGAGTTCCGGCGCGTCGACGAGATGGTCCACTTTCTCGAGCAGATTTACGGTCGCAAGGTCTCCTTGGATGACACCGTGACCGTGGTCCGCTTCTCGCAGATCATCGAGAATCCGCCCGAGCTCCGTGACCGGATTCACGGGCTGGGCGGAGCGCAGAACTGACGCTCTGCGCCCGCCTTGCCCGCGCGGCTACGCCGCGGCGGCCGCCGTCCCCGTTTGTCCTGCGACGCCGCGGTTCTCTGGCGTGAACTGGCTGGCGATGAACGTGGCACCTTGTGGATCCGCGATCACCGCCATCCTGACCCACGGAGCATCGAACGGCGGAACGATGAGCTTGCCGCCCAGCTCCGTTGCTTTAGCTGCTGTGGCATCGGCGTCGTCGACCGCGAACGTGACGCTCCAATGCGCCGGCACCTGCGGTTGGTCGTCCGGAATCGGATTGATGGTCGCGACGACATCCTCGAAACCCGGCGCGGCGCCGAGCTCTGCGATCCGCTTGCGGAGCCCGGGGTCGCCTTCCTCGAGGTGGTCCCCGTAGCCGGGCATCGTCCAGGCTGACAGGCCGCCGTCCATCGTCAGGGTCTGCCACCCGAAGACCGCCCTGTAGAAGCGCTTCGCATCCTCCAGGCGGCGGGTGGCCAGGCCGTTGAAGTTCAGGGACCCCGCTTCGTTGACGATCTCAGCGCCGCGGTGCGCCTGTGCCTGCCAGACGCTGAAGACCGCGCCTTCGGAATCGGCCAATACGGCCATTCGTCCCGCGCCCATGACGTCAAACGGCTCGGCCAGCACCTCGCCGCCCGCGTCCCGGACCTTCGCGGCGGTCTCATCGGCGCTCTCGACCCAGACATACGTGTTCCACATCGCCATCGGTGGCGCGCCCTCGGGGATCGAGCTGACCGCAGCGACGTTGCCCCCACGAAGCCTCGCCATGAAGTAGTGCCCATCCGATCCTGCGGGCATCGCGTCCGTGAACTCCCAGCCGAACAGATCGCCATAGAAGCCGACCGCGGCCGCCGGATCCGGCTGGTTCGTGTCGACCCAGCACGGGACGCCGGGGATGTATCTGTCTCGCTCGGGCATAGCCGCTCCTTCGATCGTGTGTTGACTCGGCAGACCATAGGAACAATCGAGGCCAGGATTGGTCCTAAACCGTGAGCAGCTACGCTCCCTGGACCACCCCCGACCGAGGAGCTAGGCGTGACTTTCTGGGACCGGATCGAGCAAGTTTCCGAGCAGCGCAACGTGCTGCGCCACCCCTTCTACGTCCGCTGGTCCGAAGGGACCCTGACGCGGGACGAGCTCGCCTTTTACGCGGGCCAGTACCGCCACGCCGTGGTGGCACTCGCGGACGCCGCTGCCGCAGCGGCTCGTGCGCCCGAGGCGGGCGCGGACGCCGCGGTGCTGGCGGCCCATGCGAGCGACGAGGCGGCGCACGTCGCACTGTGGGATGAGTTCGTCACGCAGGTCGGTGGGGACGTCCGCGCGCCCGCGAACGACGAGACCAGCGCCTGTGCGGACGCCTGGGCCGGCGACGGCGGCCGTCCGCTGCTCGAGACCCTTGTCGCGATGTACGCGATCGAGTCCGCCCAGCCCGCGATCTCTGCGACGAAGCAGGCGGGGCTGAAAGCCCACTACGGGGTCGACGGCAGCCGCTACTTCGAACTGCACGAGCGGCTCGACGCCGACCACGCCGCCGGAGAGCGCGAACTGATCGAGGCGCGGCTGCCCGGGGCGGATGAAGATGCGCTGATCCGCGCCGCCGAGCAGGTACTCGACGCGAATTGGCTGCTGCTCGACGGCGCCGGCCGCCTCGAACTGTGAAAATCCTGGCACTCTGACGTTGAGAGTGCCAAGAATTCCTTGAAACGCCGGCGGAACTAGCTATAGTCGCCTGTGCTGGCACTCTTGCCACTTGAGTGCCAAGCGCCAAAAGGCAACATGCATCCACTTCCAGTCGGAGGTTTCATCAGATGAAGCTCAAGCCCCTCGGCGATCGCTTGATCGTGCGGGCAATTGAGGAGGAAGAGACCACTGCCAGTGGCATCGTCCTCCCCGACACCGCCAAGGAGAAGCCCCAGAAGGGCAAGGTTCTGGCGGTCGGTGACGGCAAGGTCAACGAGGACACCGGCAAGCGCACGCCGCTTGACGTCGCCGAAGGCGACGAGGTCCTCTACAGCAAGTACGGCGGCACCGAGATCAAGGTGGACGGCGAGGACCTCCTCGTCCTCCGCGAGTCCGACGTACTGGCGAAGGTCCAGTAAGTCCCCGTTTAGGAGAAACGAAACAGATATGGCACACAAGGAACTGAAGTACGACGCGGAGGCACGCAAGGCGCTCGAGCAGGGCGTCGACGCGGTAGCCAACGCCGTCAAGGTCACGCTCGGCCCGCGCGGTCGCTACGTGGTCCTTGACAAGAAGTTCGGCGCGCCGACGATCACCAACGACGGCGTGACGATTGCACGCGAGATCGAGGTCGAGGACGTCTTCCAGAATCAGGGTGCGCAGCTCGTCCGCGAGGTCGCTACCGCGACCAATGACGTGGCGGGCGACGGCACCACGACGGCGACCGTGCTCGCTCAGGCGATCGTCCGCCAGGGCCTCAAGAACGTGGCCGCCGGCGCCAACCCGATGTCGCTCAAGCGCGGGATCGAGAAGGCGGTCGACGACGTTGTGGCGCAGATCGAGTCACAGGCGACCGAGATCACCGGCAAGGACCAGATCGCACGCGTGGCAACCATTTCCGCGGGCGACGACGAGATCGGCGACGTGATCGCCGACGCGATCGACAAGGTCGGCAAGGACGGTGTGGTCAACGTCGAGGAGGGCCAGACGTTCGGCATGGACCTCGAGTTCACCGAGGGCATGCAGTTCGACAAGGGCTACATCTCGCCCTACATGGTCACCGACCAGGACCGCATGGAAGCGACTCTCGAGGATCCCTACATCCTCATCGCGAACCAGAAGATCGGCTCGGTCCGGGACATTCTGCCCGTGCTCGAGCAGGTGATCCAGTCCGGCAAGCCGCTGCTGATCATCGCCGAGGACGTCGAGGGCGAGTCGCTCGCGACGCTCGTCGTGAACAAGCTCCGCGGCACTTTCACCGGCGTCGCTGTCAAGGCTCCGGGCTTCGGCGACCGCCGCAAGCGGATGTTGGAGGACATCGCGATTCTGACCGGTGGTGAAGTGATCACCGAGGAGATGGGCCTCAAGCTCGAGAACACGCAGCTCTCGCAGCTCGGCCGCGCCCGTCGCGTTGTCATCGCCAAGGACACGACGACGATCGTGGACGGCGCCGGCGATTCCGACGGGATCAAGGGCCGCATCAACCAGATCAAGACCGAGATCGAGAACACCGATTCCGACTTCGACCGCGAGAAGCTCCAGGAGCGCCTCGCCAAGCTGTCGGGAGGTGTCGCGGTCGTCAAGGTCGGTGCTGCGACCGAGACCGAGATGAAGGAGAAGAAGCACCGCGTCGAGGACGCGCTGCAGGCCACCCGCGCGGCCCTCGAGGAGGGCATCGTGCCGGGCGGCGGCGTGGCGCTGCTGGCGGCGCAGGATGCGATCAAGTCCGACGCCTCGGAGGATCCTGACGAGCGCACAGGCGGGCCTCATCGTCCGCCGCGCGCTGGAGGAGCCGCTCCGTCAGATCGCCGACAACGCCGGCCTCGAGGGTTCGGTCGTCGTCAACGACGTCCGCAACGCCAAGAAGGGCCATGGCCTCAACGCGGCCACCGGCAAGATCGTCGATCTGGTCGCCGATGGGGTCATCGACCCGGCGATGGTGACGCGCTCAGCGCTCCAGAATGCGGCCTCGATCGCGAAGAACATCCTCACGACCGAGGCGATTGTCGCCGAGATGCCCGAGAAGGACGGCGGCGGAATGCCCGGTGGCGGTATGCCTGACATGGGCGGGATGATGTAACGACCTGCGGGTTCCGGATGTCCCGCGTATGATTCCCCTTAGGGAAACACTGATGTAATTCGCCCCCAACAGGCGGGTTGTCTTCAGGAGGGCCCGGCGCAAGCCGGGCCCTCAACTTTTGCGGGCGGCCGGCGCTTGCCGGGCCCTCAGCTCTTTGGGGGCTCATCCGAGGTTGGTAGCGTTCGCCAGCGCCCCAGTGTTGGCTCGCGAACAGCCCGCCGTTGTATAGCGACCGAGTGCAATCGGCTGTCGGCGACGACGCGCCCCCGCCCGCGTCAGCCGTGCGGTGGGGCACCAGGGCGGTCGATGGATTCCGTCGCCTGGTCGGCGAAGGCCGGCAACGGGCGCTGGCTGACGCTCGCGTGACGGCGGGCCTGCTGCTGATCGTCGGCGGGATCGTCTGGGCCTGCATCCGCGGTATGAGCTTCTACGGCCTGAACCCCATCCACCTGGCCTACGACGCCGACCAGCCGCCGTTACTGCTCGTGTTCGTGGGCCTTTGGCTCCTGTACCGGAGCCGACGGCGATGACCCTCCCGCAGATCCAGATCGCCAGGGGTCACTGGGCGCTCGGCGCGCTGTTCCTGGCGATCATCCTCGAGCAGTACCTGCCCCGGACGGGGCGCGATGGCCGCGTGACGCAATCTCGTTCAATGCTCGTCCCCTGGGCGCTGATGCTCGGAGCGGCGGGCGTCTGGGCCACGGTCGTGTTCGCCGACGTGGTACACGACATGCTCGTTCACTTCCTCTGGGGCGACATTCTGTTCGCGGCCGGGGCGCTCGAGCTCGCGCGCCGGCGCGGCGTCTACGAGCGCCCGTGGCTCGACTGGGTGCTGCCGTTCACGTTCTTCAGCTGTGGCGTCCTGTTCCTCGTCCACGAGCAGATCCACTCGATCGGCCCGAGCGTTCCCTGGCACCTTTCGATGGGCGGCCTGCTGATCACAGGCGGGGTGCTGGAATTCGGTCGCCTCTGGTTGCGCCGCTCGCCGCGGTTGCCGCTGGCGACCCTCCCGCTGACGGCGTTCGCGATCGTCGTGATCGCGATCCCGGTGGCGTCGGCGTCATGAGGCTCCGGCGCTCACGGCGTCTCAGATTGCTGGTGGCGGCGTGTGCGGTCGCGGCGCCGCTCGCCGTTCCGGCTCACGCCGGCGCTCACGCCGCGCTCATCGGCTCGACTCCCCGGTGGGGAACATCGCTGTCGTCGGCGCCGCGGACGCTCAAGCTGGTCTACGACGAGGACGTGGTTTCGCGCTACGCCCAGGTGACCGTGCTCGACGCCCGGGGCCAGAACCTCGCAGGAGCGCCCCGAGCGGCCGGGAGCGTTGTCGTCGTCGCGCTGCGTTCGGGTCGCAAGGGCTCCTACACCGTGCGCTGGCACATGGTCGCAAGCGACGACGGCCACGTGACCGAGGGCGCGTTCAGCTTCGGCGTCCGGGCCTCGGCGCTGGCGCCCGCGGCACTGAGCGGCACCGGCGTTCCGGTGGCACCCGAAGTACTCGCGTGGCTGCAGTTCGTGGGGGTCGTGCTGGCCGGCGGGATGCTCATCTTCCGCGCGCTCGTCTGGTTGCCCGCCGCGAGGGTCCTGGGCGAGCGTCCCGGACGCGATTCCTCCATCGCCCTGGGGGTCGGGACCGTGGGCGCAGCCCTCGCCCTGCACGCGGCCCTGTTTGGGTTCCTGATCGGCTCGTATCCGATCATGGGCGGCTCCGTGGTGAATTTCGCCAACGCCCTGATCATCCCCATCAGGGTCTCGACCCACCTCGGGCAAGCGTGGACTCTGACCACCTTCGCGTGGCTCGGAGTGCTGGCACTGCTCGTGGCCGCTTGGGTGACGCCACGCAGGCGTGAGCAGCTGATGGCGAGCGCGGGGGTGCTGTCGCTGTGCACCGCGTTCGGCATCAGCTGGGCGAGCCATCCCGATTCGCACGGAGCGGTGGCGCTGGGAGCCGACTACGTGCACCTCCTCGCCAGCGCGCTCTGGGTCGGAGGTCTCGTGTGGCTCGCGGTGGCGGTCGGACTGGTGCGGCCGGCCTCGAGGTTTTCCCGCGATGCGATCGTGCGTGCGTTCCTGATCAGGTTCTCGCGGCTCGTGACGGGAGTCGTCGCGGTGCTCGCACTCGCAGGCCTGTACCTGGCGCTCCGGGAGCTGCCGGCCGTCTCCGCCCTGGTCGACACGCGGTACGGGATCACGCTGCTCATCAAGAGCGTGGTGGCGCTCGCCGCGTTGTCGCTCGGCGCCTTCCACCATCAGTCCGTCGTGCCGCGGATCGAGGCCGGCGCGTCGATCGGCGAAATGCGCCGGACGCTGGGCCTAGAGGTCACGCTCGTGCTCGTTGCGCTCGCGCTGGCCGCGACGCTCAGCCAGACCGCGCCGCCGAAGTAGCCCTACGTCCGCGACGGCGTGCGCGTCGGAAGGCGCTCATACACCTCGCGGGTCTGCCGCGCGACCTCATCCCACCCGAACTGGAGCACGTGCTCGCGGGCCGCGGAAACGGCGCGCGCCCGGGCCTCGTCGTCGCCCAGCACCTGCTCCACGATCCCGCTGAGTGCCTCGACATCCCGCGGCGGGAAAGCGGTGCCCGACCGTCCCGTCGTCGGGGACCACCTCGCGCAACCCTCCGGTATCGGCAACCACGCACAGGCAACCCGACGCCATCGCCTCCAGCGCCACGAGTCCGAACGGCTCGTAGATCGAGGGCACGATGCACAGGTCCGCGACCCGGTAGAGCGAGTGCAGCATGTCGTCCCCGATCCAGCCGAGGAACGTCCCGTGCCTGGTCAAACGCAGGCGGCGTGCCTGACGCTTGAGCTCGACCTCCGCGGTACCGGAGCCGGCGACGACGAAGCGAACGTTCCCGAGCTTCCGGATCACTGGCGCGAGCGCATCGAGCGCGAGATGGAAGCCCTTCTCGTAGACGAGTCTCCCACCATCAGCACGAGACGCTGGTCCGGCTCGGCAAAGCGGGAGCGCAGCTTCGGAAGGTCCGCCGCCACCGGCTCGAGGTCGTGCGGGTCCACCCCGTTCTGGATCGCCGTGATGCGCCCTTGGGAGATCCCGAACACGCTCGCCACGTGTCCGCGCATGAAGTGCGAGCACGTGATGACGCGGTCGGCGCGACGCACCATCTCGCGTTCGACCGCGTGAATGTGAGACTGGGGGTGGTTCTGAACCCATCCCTGGTGGCGTCCGAATTCGGTCGCGTGAACCGTGACAACCCACGGGCGGTCGATCCGCCGCGCCACTCGCCGGGCTGCTCTCGAGACGAGCCAATCGTGCGAGTGCACGAGATCGAACTCGAATCGCTCGCAGAGCTCGAGCCCGAGCTCTCGCATGTCGGCGTTCATGTGGTCAACCCAGCGGACGAACGCGTTTACGTCCTTGGGGAACTCGAGCTCCCTCACCCGATGCACCACGACGCCGTGTCGCACCTCCTCAGCCGGAAGGTTCCCACCGCGGCGCGTCAGGACATGAACCTCGACGCCGCCGCCCGCAAGGTGCTCGGACAGCTTGCGAACGTGACGGCCGAGCCCCCCCTCGATCACGGGCGGGTACTCCCACGAGATCAGCAGTACGCGCATCGGCACCCCCGGGGACCCTACCGGCTGGGCGCTCCAATCCGAACGAATACGCCGACGCCGTGCTCGTCGAGCACGTCCGTCAGCGGAGCGCGGGCGGGGAACGTGCGCTCCTCACCGCGGAGCAGATCGGCCCACCGTCCGCGTGGCGCCCTCCACCACGGCGTCGTCCCAGTGGGGGCGGGTGGCGACGACGACGAACACGTCCCCTCCCCGCAGGAAGGCACACGCGTCACGGCCGGCGTCGAGCGGCTCGTAGGATCCGTTGAACGGCTCGCCGCGCCGCGCGCGCAGTCCGAGCGGCGCATGATCACGAACTGCTTGCGCGTCTCGGCGACCGGCATCGTGCCACCCATCAACCGGGAGAGGTTGGCCTGGCGCCATTGCCAGTCGACCAGCCGGCGGTTGTCCGGGTCCACCAGCGCGCGGTATTGCAACTCATCGCCCTGGTAGATGTCGGGGACCCCCGGAGCGGTCAGCTTGAGGACGAGCTGGCCAAGCGCGAATCGATCGCCGACCTCTGCCACCCGGGCCGTGAACGGCCCGAAGGAACCGAGGAACGCGTGGTCCGAATAGAGCGCATCGCAGAAGCGGACAACGGCGTTCTCCCACTCGACGTTCTGCTCCACCCAGCTCGTGTTGCGCTTGGCCTCGCGCAGCGCCTTGACCACGTACTGCCCCATTCGGTCGGATGAGATCGGCCACGCGCCGAGCAGCGTCTGGAAGATGAAGTAACGCTCGATGCCGTCCGGTGCGTCCGCCTGAACGAGCGGCTCGGTCAGCTCGAACCAGCGCTGGACTTCGACGTCCCAATCTTCGTGCATCGACGCCAGGGCCGCGATCCGCGCTCGGACGTCCCCCGATCGCTTGGCGTCATGCGTCTGCGTCGTGAGGAGCGCGAGCGGGAACCGCTCCGCGCGCTCGGAGCATCGCGAGTGATAGTCGTCGATCCCGAGTCCGAACCGCGCGGGATCGCCGCCGACGTCGTTCAGCGCCAGCAGGCGCCCGTAGCGGTAGAACGCGGTGTCCTCAACCCCCTTCGCCGTGATCGCCGGCGTCGACTGCTGAAAGCGGGTCACGAACTCCGCGGGCCCGGCCGTCTCGAGCAGGAGATGAGATGCGACCGACTGGTCCATCCCCGCGACCTCGATCACGCGCAGGTCCTCTTCTGCTGGGTGCCCGGCAGACGGGTCGATGTAGGTTCGATATACGGGCAGCGAAGCCAGGGCCTTTGGGAGAACCGCGGGGTCGAGGTCCGGGACCAGCCGGTGGAGCCGCTCGACTTCCGGCGCAAACGTTACGCGCGCCTGCTCGAGCTTTGCCTCATGCGCGACCTCCGCGAAACCACGCTCATCGCCCGAGACCTCAGTCCACAGCCGCGTCAGAGCCGCTTCGCCGGCGGGGTTGACGAACAAAGCGCAGACGTCATTCAGGAACTCATAGCCGACCGTGCCGCAGACCGGCCAATCGCGTAGGCGCTCATCGGACGCGAGGATCTTCTCCACCCAGACCCGCTCGACGCCCCGGTCGCGCAGGTGGGAAAAGTAACCGGCCGGATCCGCAAGGCCGTCGGGATGGTCGACGCGCAGCCCGTCGACGAGGCCCTCCCGAACGAGCGACAGCAGGAGCTCGTGCGTGGCATCGAATACGTCCGGGAGCTCCTGGCGGACGCCGGCCAGGTCGTCGATGTCGAAGAACCGACGGTGCCTGCCGGTGACGGGATCGATGTCGAAGAACCGCTCTCGCAGCGCCGGATCGGCCCAGAAGTGGTTCCCATCG
>CAVPKT010000069.1:0-89405 GCA_963705775.1 uncultured Solirubrobacterales bacterium
CGCCAGCGCCAGCAGCAGCGACGGGAACGCCAGGAAGACATCGGTGACCCGCATGATGATCTCGTCCGTCACTGCCGCCGAAGTACCCCGCTGTCACACCCGAGCGGCACGCCGATCGCGCAGGCGATCAGCAGCACGAAGAACGCGATCAACGGCGAGACCCTGGCCCCGTACAGCACCCGGGAGAACGCGTCCCGGCCGACCTGGTCGGTGCCGAACAGGTGATGGGGGGAGTGACGGTGGCTGCAGCTGCGATCTCCGGGTGCACCGCCGGGCCGGCGTCAGCCGGGAGCGGGGCGATCAGCGGCGCGAACACGGCGATGATGAGGATCAGCCCCACGATCACCATGCCCGCGATGATCATCGGGTCCCGGCCGCGCGCGCTCACCGCAGCCGGATCCGCGGGTCAAGCGCGCGGCCTGCACTACAGGTCCACGGCGAGGTTGGCGGCCACGTACACGACGGCGATGAACAAGGTCACGCCGACAATCGCCGCATGTCGAGCTAGCCACTGAGGCCGCCGTGTAGCTGCCGAGCCCGGGCCAGCATGGAATCGACTCCACCAGGAACGTGTTCACGAGCGAGTAGGCGAAGACGAGGGCGAGGACGGACGCCACGGGATTCAGGCCAGCTTCATCGCGAACCGGCCGATTACACGCACTACGTCGGGCTGAGCGAAGAGGAGCACCAACGCGTCGCAGAACGCGCAACCTCCGGCTCTACGAGCGACGAAACTTCACGCCTGAAAGGGTCGCGGGCGCGGTGCTCGACGCGATCGGGGCCGACCTGCCGGTGGCACTCGTCGCTCCGGAGACCAAGCTGGCGCACGCCCTGTGGCGGTTTGCCCCCGGGGTGCTCAGGCGGCTCGCGAAGCTCGACGTGATCCCCGTCGTAAGAACCTCTCTCAAATTGCGGGGAGGAGTCCGGCGTGCGCTGACGAAACGCACCGTCATGCTTCTAAAGAACCGCGTACCGGGATCGAACACCGGTCTGTCAAATCGCCCGAAGGACTCGAGCACCTGCGATCCGAATGGGTCGCGATCATCCGCTGGCTGGTCGCCAACAAAGTCGAGCACGTGCTCGTCGGCGGGGTGGCGCAGGCGGTGCGCGGTGACTCCAAGGCCTCCGTCCCCGTCGCAATCGTCCCGGCCCCGTACAGGAGGAACCTCGAGCGGCTGGCGAGAGCGCTCACGGGCGAGCACGCGCGTTTGCGGTCGAGACGACCGAGGGCGCGGGAGCCGATCCGGTGCCGATCAAGCTGACGGCCGAAAAGCTCGCCGAGGCCACGCACTGGACGCTGCGGTGCGGCACCCACGACCTCGATGTCGAGGGTGGGATCCGGGCTGCGGGGGGCGACTCAGGCCTCCCGAGCTATCAGGAGCTGCTCTACGAAGCGGGCCGTTTCGAGCTCGAGCCCGGACTGAACGTCGAGGTGGCATCGCCCGAGGACATCGAGCACTTCGCCCACCTCCGTCGAACCGGGTCCCGCCCGAGATCAGGATCACGCGCCAGCCCCAGGCGCCGCCTGGATCACCGAGCGACGTGTCGGAGCCCGACGCCGCACCGAGCCGGATACCGCCTAGCCGCTAGACCCGCTAGGGCCCCCGGGTAACCTCGGGGGATGGCAAAACGTGCCCTGGTCGGCGCCGGCTGCGGCGTCGCGCTGTTGATCCTCACCTGGACGCTGGCGTTTCACGTCGGCGTGTTTGAGCGCGCCGACCAGTCGGTGTACAACGGCTTCGGGGGCCTGCAGCGGCCACATCTCAACTCGGTTGCGTCGTGGATCGCCGGACTGTGCAACCCGAAGCCGTACGTGTACCTGGTCGCGGTCCCGATCCTGATGGCGCTCCTGCGTCGCCGCCCGCGGGTCGCTGTGACCATCGTCGCAATCGTGCTCGGCGCGAACGTGACCACTGAGCTGCTCAAGCCGCTGCTCGCGCAGCCTCGCGCCGACGCGCTGCTGGGCGGCCTCACGCGCGTCTCACCGGCATCGTGGCCGAGCGGGCATGCGACCGCCGCGATGTCGCTGGCGCTGTGCCTCGTGCTCGCTGCCCCGGCTCGCTTTCGCCCGGCGGCGGCGGCGCTGGGCGCCGTGTTTGCGGTCGCCGTCAGCTACTCGTTCCTGACGCTCGGGTGGCACTTCCCGAGCGACGTGTTTGGCGGGTTCCTTGTCGCGGGCGTCTGGACACTCCTCGGAGTCGCTGCGCTGTCAGCGACCGCCGGCACGGTCCGCACACGCTGGCCACGCGCCGTGTGCCGCTCCGCGCGGCGCTGCGGCCGCCGGCGCTTGCGCTGCGTCGGGGCGCTGGCGCTCTGGGGCTCACCGCGCTGACTCGCCCTCGCGCAGTGGTCACCTACGCCGAGGCTCACACGGCGTTCATGGTCGGCGCCGCGGCGATCGGCGTGCTGGCGCTGATCATCGCGACCGCGCGTGATGCTGACGGTCCGCTCGGGGCTCAGCGGTACTCCCGGCTCCCACAGCGGCTCCTCGCCGCGGTTTGCGCCGCGGCTGAGGATGAACAGCAGGTCCGAGAGCCGGTTGAGATAGCGGACCACCTCGCGATTCAGCTCCTCGCCACACGCGATAGCGAGCCGCTCGGCCCACCGGCACACGGTCCGGCAGACGTGTAGTTGCGCCGCGGCGCGGGTCCCGCCCGGGAGCACGAACGATTTCAGCGGCTGGAGCGTGGCGTTGACTTCGTCGCAGCGCTCCTCGAGCCACGCCACCTGCTCGGGGATCACGCGCAGGCGCTCGCGGTCCGAGGATGGGTCCTCGGGCGCGGAGATGTCCGCACCGACGTCGAACAGGTCGTTCTGGATCCGGCGCAACCACTCCGCGTAGGGCTCGGGCAAGTCCGTCGATCGTCAGCGCCAGCGCCGACGTGGGCATTGAGCTCATCGACCGTCCCGTAGGCCTCGATCCGGGGGTGGGTCTTCGGCGACGCGGCTCATGTCGCCAAGATGGGTCTCGCCCGAGTCCCCAGGCGGGTGTAGATCCTCGTGAGATTGACGGTCATCGAGCGTCACTCTAGTGCGCCCGACGAGGCGGTACGATGCACCGGTTCAAGGTCGGTGGTGATGGGAAGCCGGTGAAACTCCGGCGCGGTCCCGCCACTGTGATCGGGGACGCCAGCCGCACAGACAAGCCACTGGTTGACGCACGTCAGCCGGGAAGGCGCGGCCGGTAGGCCCGTAAGCCAGGAGACCAGCCCTCGACCAAACGCCGAATAGCCCTCGTGGAAAGGGGTGGCCCTCATGAAGCAGAAGAAGCTCATTGCGCTCTGCGGAGCGATCGCAATCGTCCTGGCGACGTCGGCCGCGGCACTTGCCGCGTCATCGTCCGCCGGACCCGCGGTGACCGTTCAGATCAAGACCCCCAGCAAGACGCTGCTAGGACCGACGACGGTCCACGGCGAGAAGGGCTCGATCACCAAGGGCGGGGCGCCGACGGGCGCGTGCTCTGGCAAGAGCGGTGCGGGTGCGCTCGACGCGGCGACGCACGGTAAGTGGACCGCCAAGTACTTCTCGAGCCTGAAGGACGTTTTCATCAGCTCGATCCTCGGCGTGAAGCCGAAGAGCCCGCACTTCTGGAGCATCTTCGTCAACGGCAAGTCCTCCAACACCGGCGCATGCGGGATCAAGCTGAAGGCCGGGGAGAAGCTGCTGTTCAAGATCAAGTAGTGCGTCGACTGAGGTCGGCAGCCGCGGCGATCGCCACCGCTCTCGCGCTCGCGACCGTCGGCGGCTGCGGCCTTGGTCCCGGGCGTGGCACGTCCAACGTGAGCCTGACGGTCACCCGGGACTTCGGGCTCAGCACGATCGGCTCGGTAACAGAGCACCGCGTGCCTGGCTCCGAGACCGTGATGCGGATGCTCGAGCGCTCCTTCCACATCGGCACCCGCTACGGCGGCGGATTCGTTGAGTCGATCAATGGGCACTCGGGCACAGCCAACCGGCGGGACTGGTTCTACTACGTCAACGGTGTCCAGGCCTCGGTTGGAGCGGCCACCACCGCGGTTCACAAGGGCGACCGGATCTGGTGGGACTTGCACGACTGGCGCGCGACAGACACGATCCCGGCCGTCGTCGGCTCGTTTCCCGAGCCGTTCGTGCACGGCACCGGTGGGCGGCGGCTGCCGACGGTTCTCGAGTGCTCGTCCGACGTCAGCGCGGCCTGCGGCCGCGTGTCGACCGAGCTGCGCGCCATCGGCGTCCCCGTCGCGGACCAGGCGCCCGGGACTGGGTCGGGCACCGACAGCCTCGCCGTGCTCGTCGGGACGTGGCACGACGTTCGGCCCTCGCTTGCGGCCGCCGTGCTCGAGCAGGGACCTTCCGCCAGCGGTGTTTATGCCAGGTTCGCCGCGAGCGGAGCGGCGCTCGAGCTGCTCGACCCGAACGGGCGGGTCGTGCGCACGCTCGGCACTGGTGCGGGTCTGATTGCGGCGACATCCCAGACCGGATCGAAACCCACCTGGATCATCACCGGCACCGATCCGGCCGGAGTGAGCGCAGCGGCCGGCGCGCTGATTCCAGACCGCCTCCGCGACCACTTCGCGCTCGCGGTCCAGGGCGGCGCCGAGGACCCGATTCCGCTGGATCCGGGATCATGAGCTACCGCCGCCGGTCGAGCCCTCTGCATGCGGCTCGTGCCGGAGTCGGCTGCCTCTACTGCCTGGCGCTCGCGATCGCCGCGCTGCTTGAGTCCAACCCCATCGTGCTCGGCGCGGTTGCGGCGGCGATTGCGCTGGCCGCGGTCTGTGCCGGCGTCGGACGCGAACTGCGGCGGGCGCTGCTGTTCGCCGCGCCGCTGGCGCTCACCATCACGGTGATCAACGCACTGGTCACGCGCGACGGGCTGACGGTGATCGTCAGGCTCGGCCAGCTGCCCGTTCTCGGCCACACGGACGTGACGCTCGAGGCCACTGCCTACGGCGGCATCCTCGGGCTCCGCGCGCTCGCGCTGATCCTGTGCGGTGCGCTGTACACGAGCGCAGTCGATCCGGACGACGTTCTGAGGCTGTTCCGCCGCATTTCGTTCCGCTCTGCTCTCAGCGCCACGATCGCGACGAGGATGGTGCCCGTCCTGACCCGCGACGCCCGACGACTCGCCGACGCGCAGCGCTGCCGCCCGGGACCGCCACCGAACCGTGTGCAGCTGATGCGAGTAGCGACCGCCGGGATGCTCGATCGGGCGCTCGATGTCGCCGCGGCCCTCGAGGTCCGCGGCTACGGGGCCGCCAGGCGCGCGCCGCCGATGCGCAGGCCTCATTCCCGCCACGACCTCGCGTTCACGGGCTCGGCGATGGCGGTGACGGGGCTGTCGATTGCGGCACGCGTCTTCGACCTGGCGCCGTTTCACGCGTATCCCGCGCTCCGGGCCGGGGCGGGGCCAAAGACAATCGTCCTGGCGGTTGGCCTGATCGCAGCCGCGTTGCTGCCGTTCGCCGACTGGCGGGGAGTCGAGCGATGACGGTGCTGGAGCTCAGCCATGTGACCTACACCTACCCGGGCATGGAGCGCCCCGCACTTCTCGATGTCTCGCTCGAGATCGAGCCAGGCGAGCTGGTTGTGCTCGCGGGTAGCTCCGGCTCCGGGAAATCGACGTTGCTGCGCGCGGCCAATGGCCTCGTGCCGCATTTCCACGGCGGCACGATCGCCGGAACGGTGATCGCGGCCGGCATGGACACCAGGGAACACGGGCCCGGAGAGCTCGCGGCCGGAGTCGGGAGCCTGTTCCAGGACCCCGAGACGCAGGTGGTGATGGGCACCGTACGAGGAGAGCTGGCCTTCGGTCTGGAGAACCGCGGCGAGCCGCAGGCGGCGGTCGCGCGGGGCGTGGAGGAGGCGGCGCTGGCGCTCGGGATCGCCCACCTGCTTGACCGGCCCACGAGCGAGCTGTCGGGGGGCGAGCTCCAGCGCGTCGCGCTCGGCGCAGCGCTCGCGGGCCGTCCGTCGCTTGTCCTGCTCGACGAGCCGACCTCGCAGCTCGACCCGGTCGCGGGCGACGAGCTGATGGGCCTCTTGCGGCGCCTGAACGAGGATCTCGACGTTGCGATCGTGCTGTCCGAGCATCGGCTCGAGCGCTGCCTGCCCGGGGCGGACCGTGTGATCGCGCTCGAACAGGGCAGGGTCGTATGCGATGCGACCCCCGGGGAATTTCTCTCGTGGGCGCCGACCGAGCTTCAGACACCGGGTGCAAGGCTGCTGCGCGGTCTGGGTCTGCCACCGGCGCCCGGCGTCAAGGGCGCCCGGGCGACCCTGAGGGCCGCGAACATTGGCGATTTCGTCCCACCCCTCGGGACGAAATCCCCAACGTTCGGAGGCGACGCGCTCCGGTTCCGCCGCGTCTGGCATGAGCTCCGAAGCGGCCCCGCGATTCTCCGCGGCGTCACCCTGACGGCCGCGCGCGGCGAGCGAGTCGCGCTGATGGGGCGAAACGGTGCCGGCAAGTCGACCCTGCTTCGGCACGCCGCGGGCCTGATGGAGCCGACGCGGGGGAAGGTGGAACGGACGGGCCGGGTCGCGCTGCTGCTCCAGAACCCGAATGACTACCTCGTGCACGACACGGTCGCGGAGGAGGCCTCCGGCGCGGCCCTCGCAGCGCTCGGCCTGAGCGACCTGGGCCCCCGCCATCCGCGCGACCTGTCCGGCGGAGAGCGGCAGCGCCTTGCTCTCGCGATCGTGCTCGACGCGGGCGGGGAACCGCCGGCGGTCGTGTGTCTCGATGAGCCGACCCGCGGCATGGACCGCCGGCTCAAGGACGAGCTGGCCGCGATCCTGAGGGAGCTCGACGCGGCTGTACTCGTCGCGACACACGACCCCGAGTTCGCGGCAGCATTCGCCGATCGGGTGGTCCTGCTGGCGGATGGGGCGCCGATCGCCGACGCCCCCGCTGACGAGGTCCTGACCGGCGGGACCTACTTCGCCACCGAGACCGCGCGGATCACCGGGGCGCTGACTCCCGGCGAGCGCTCGAGCGACAGGCCGAGAGGCCGAGCGGCTCGGCCGGTAACGCGCCGGGGTCGCGCGCCATCGCGGGGGCTGCCCCGCGGACCTGAGCTGGCAACTCGGCGGCGTTCGCGATCCTCGGACTCGGCTTGGCGGGCGGGTTCGCCTGGTATGAGCGCGCGCGCCCGATGCCCGGATCATCGCGTTGGTGGGGACGCTGGCGGCGTTCGCGGTGCTCGGGAGGATCGCGTTTGCCGCCCTTCCGAACGTCAAGCCGACCACGGACATCGTGCTGATCTCCGGCTACGCGCTGGGCGGGGCGCCCGGGTTCGTGGTCGGAGCGGTCGCGGGGTTGACATCGAACTTCTTCTTCGGTCAAGGGCCGTGGACTCCGTGGCAGATGGCGGCATGGGGGGTACCGGGCTGGTGGGCGCCGCGCTCGCTCGCTCGACTCGCCGCCGGACCGTGCCCAACCGCTGGTTGCTGGGCGGCGTCGCTTTCGTGG
Organism: uncultured Solirubrobacterales bacterium; assembly: GCA_963705775.1. GTDB lineage: Bacteria > Actinomycetota > Thermoleophilia > Solirubrobacterales > Solirubrobacteraceae > Palsa-465. The sequence goes on from CAVPKT010000069.1 coordinate 7,454, forward strand.
TGGGGTTCGCGTTCACCGCGGTCCAAGACGTGGGTGATTGGGTCACCTACAGCGACCACAGCCTCGGGCAGTTGGGCGTGTACGTGGGGAAGGGGGTGGGGTTCGATTTCGTGCACGCGGTCAGCTGTGCGCTGTTTGCGCTCGCGTTCGGCCCGGCTCTGGCGCGTCGATCGGCCGCTTCGCCTCGCGGATTCAGGTGACGTGGCTGCCGGCGCCCGGTGGCCTGCCCACGCTGCTCGTCGCCCTCGCGGTCTCGGCTGGCTGGCCGGCGGCCGGCCACGCTGGCGGGGGCGCGGAGGCCGCCGACGCCGCTGCGACTCCCGCTTCCTACCTGCTCTCGGCCCAGAACATCGACGGCGGGTTCGGCGGTAGCCCCGGCGCCGCGTCGCCGAGCTTTACTCCGGCTGGGCGGCGCTCGGCCTCGCCGCGGAGGGATCAACGCTCAGCACATTCGACACGGCGCCCGGAGCCTGAGCGAATACCTCGTCGGTGGGGCTGCGACGAACGCGACCCGGGCTCGCTGGAACGGACGATCCTCGCGCTGCGCGCCGCGGGGCTCAACGAGATTGGGCAATCTCAGACTCTGCACGCTGAGCCGATCATGAAAGCCAACGGCTCAGTCTCTGGACAGGTCAACCTGACCTCGTTTGCGATCCTCGCCCTGCGCGCCGCGGGCCAATCCCGCCCCCGCAGCGCGATCGCCTGGCTGGTCCGGCAGCAGGACAGCGACGGTGGCTTCAACTTCGCCACGCGAGGCGGCTCGAGCGACGTCGACGACACGGGTGCGGCGTTGGAAGCGCTCGCGGGGACCGGAAGCGGTGCGGTGCCGCGGGCGGTTCGGTTCATCAATTCGATGGAGCACGGCGACGGCGGCTTCCCGAGCCAGCCGGGCGGTCCCTCGAACGCCCAGTCGACCGCCTGGGCGGTTCAGGGCCTGCTGGCCGCTGGGGTCGGCTTCGGCTCACTCGACCGCCCGCTCGGCTACCTGCGCTCTCTGGTCGCCGCCGACGGTCACGTTCGGTACGCGAAGGGGAGCGACCAGACGCCGGTGTGGGTGACCGCAGAGGCGGTGATGGCGCTCGCCGGCAAGCCGCTCCCGCTCCCACCGGTCACGAGCGCTCGCGGTGCGCACCATGCCGCCCCCGCCGTGCACCTTGCAGCAAAGCGCCTGGCCAAGTCGCGTCCCGCCGCACGGCACGGGCGGGCCGTGACTCATGGCCCCGCGGACTCGCTGCTCAGCCGGCTCGTCGCCGACGTGGGCGTGCTCGATGCGCTCGCGCTGGCGCCCGTCCGATAGCCTCTCGCGCCGTCATGAGGATCGGTGTCCCGACGGAGACCGCCGAGGGCGAACGCCGCGTGGCGCTCGTACCCGAGGTGGTCCGCAAGCTGACAAACCCACCCGGCAAGGATGCCCACGCGCCAGAGATCCTCGTGCAGCGCGGTGCCGGCGGCGAAGCGCTGATCCCGGACTCGCAGTACGAGGAGGCGGGTGCGACGTTGGTCGACGACCCGGGATGCCGACGTTGTCGTCAAGGTCGCCGCGCCAAATGCAGAGGAGACCGGACGCCTGAACGGCGACAGCGTGCTGATCGGCTTTCTTCAGCCGCTGACGAACGCCGACGGCGTCAGGGCACTCGCGCAGTCGGGGGCTACGTCGTTCGCGATGGAGCTGATTCCCAGAATCAGCCGCGCTCAGTCGATGGATGCGCTCTCGTCGCAGTCGAACGTCGCCGGCTACAAGGCGGCGCTGATCGCGGCCGAGGAACTGGACCGCTTCTTCCCGATGTTGATGACCGCCGCGGGCACGATCCGCCCGGCGACCGTGCTGGTCCTCGGTGTCGGGGTCGCGGGACTGCAGGCGATTGCCACGGCCAGGCGGCTCGGAGCCGTGGTGCAAAGCGTTCGATGTCCGCCCCGAGGTCGCCGAACAGGTCCGCTCTCTTGGCGCCACCTGGCTACAGGCAGGCCCGGAAGCCTCAGGTGAGGGCGGCTATGCGCGCGAGCTGACCGAGGAGGAGCGGGCGGAGCAGCAGCGTGCGCTTCAAGAGGCGATCGGCAAGGTCGACGTGGTCATCACGACGGCGCTCGTTCCCGGGCGCCGCGCGCCGATCCTCGTCACCGCCGGGGCCGTCGAGAACATGAAACCCGGCTCGGTGATCGTCGATCTGGCCGGCGAGGCGGGCGGCAACTGCGAGCTATCCGAGCCCGGCAAGACGGTGGTCAAGCACGACGTCAAGATCACCGCGCCGCTGAACGTCCCCTCGACGATGGCCGAGCACGCATCGCAGCTGTACGCGCGCAACGTCGAGGCACTGCTCGGATTGATGGTCGAGGACGGGGCTCTGAAGCTCGATTTCGACGATGAGGTCATCGCCGGTGCCTGCCTGACGCGGGGCGGGGAAATCGTCAACGAGCGCGCAAAGCAGGCGGCGACCGCGGCGACCGCGCAATAGGAGGCGCATTCGGATGGACAGACTCGTCATTGACATCGCGATCCTCGTGCTGGCCGGCTTCGTCGGCTACACGGTCATCTCGAAGGTGCCCAACACGCTGCACACGCCGCTCATGTCGGGACCAACGCGATCCACGGGATCGTCGTGCTCGGCGGCCTGCTGCTGATGGCGGAGTCGAGCGGCGCGCTGGAGAAGGTACTGCTCGTGATCGCGGTCGCGTTCGGGACGATCAACGTGGTCGGCGGCTTCCTGGTGACCGACCGGATGCTCGAGATGTTCAAGTCCAAGACCCAGCCGAAGGCCGACGAGGATGACTCCGAGCAGGAGGGCGAAGTGATCGCCACCGTCTTCCTGCAGACGACCAACTTCATAGACGCGGCCTACATCGTCGCGTTCGGCCTGATGATCTACGGGATGACCGGGCTGACCGGCCCGCGCACCGCGGTGCGCGGGAACCAGACCGCCGCCCTCGGGATGGCGATCGCGGTCGTCGCGACCCTGTTGCGCAAGGGCGAATTTCACGGCTCGGGCACGGTCTGGCTGATCATTGCCGGGGTCGCGATCGGGACTGCAATCGGGATCCCTGCCGCCCGCAGGGTCCACATGACCGCGATGCCGCAGATGGTGGCGCTCTTCAACGGCGTCGGTGGCGGGGCGGTGGCGCTGATCGCGTGGGTCGAATTCCGCCATCATTTTGGTGGTAATTGGCCGCTCCGGTCAGAGATCTTTGAGCTGTTCGGCGCGATCGTCGGCTCGATCTCCTTCTGGGGCTCGAACATCGCCTTCGGCAAGCTGCAGGAGATCCTGCCCGGCCGCCCGATCAAGCTCCCCGGCGCAACCCAGACGGTCCTGAATCTGGTTCTGTTCTGCGTCTGCCTGGCGAGCGCGATCGTGCTCGCCGCGGGCACCCACTCGCAGGCGCTGTTCATCCTCGGGATCCTGGTCGCGGCTGGGATCCTCGGAAACGCGGTCGTGCTGCCGATCGGCGGCGCCGACATGCCGGTCGTGATCTCGTTGTTGAACGCGTTCACGGGCCTGTCGGCAGCGGCGACCGGCGTCGCGCTCTCGAACCCGGTGATGATCGTCGCGGGCATGATCGTCGGCGCGTCCGGCACGATCCTCACGAATCTGATGGCCAAGGCGATGAACCGCTCCGTCCCGGCGATAGTCGCGGGCGGCTTCGGCGGCGCCGTGGCGGCTCCAGCGGGCGGAGCGGGGGAGACCGGTGGCACGGTCCGCTCGACCTCCCCGGCGGACGTCGCGATCCAGCTGTCGTACGCCCGCCAGGTGGTGATCGCCCCGGGGTACGGCATGGCGGTCGCCCAGGCCCAGCACGCGGTGCGCGAGCTCGAGAAGGCGCTCGAGGCCAAGGGCGTCACGGTCAAGTACGCGATCCATCCGGTCGCGGGCCGGATGCCCGGGCACATGAACGTGCTGCTCGCCGAAGCCGATGTGCCCTATGACCTGCTCAAGGAGATGGACGAGATCAACCCCGAGTTCCCACGCACAGACGTGACGCTGGTCATCGGGGCGAACGACGTCACCAATCCGGCCGCCAAGAACGAGCCAGGCTCGCCGATCTATGGCATGCCGATCCTCGAGGTCGACGAGTCCGGCGCGGTGATCGTGCTCAAGCGCTCGATGGCCTCGGGCTTCGCCGGGATCGACAACCCGCTGTTCTACGAGGACAAGACCTCGATGCTGTTCGGCGACGCCAAGCAGTCCGTGAGCGACGTCACGGCCGAAGTCCAGGCGCTTTAGTGGAATTCGGGGAACCGGGGCGGGTAGAGTCGCCCTCACACTGATCCAGGAGCGAGTGAATGAGCATGGACCCCAACCGCCTGACCGCAATTCCGCTGTTCTCATCCCTGAGCCCCGAGGAGGCCCGTAGGCTCGCGGCGTTCGCGACCGAGACGAGCGCGGCAGAGGGCCAGATCCTGATGAAGCAGGGCGATTACTCGACGGAGCTGATCGCGGTGGAGGAAGGCACGGCAGACGTGGTCAGGGACGGGCAGGTCGTCGCGTCGGTCGGTCCGGGCGATCTGATCGGCGAGATGGGGCTGCTTCAGCGCGAGCCGCGCAACGCGGACGTGGTGGCCACCTCGCCGATGCGCTTGATGAAGCTCACCCACTGGGAGATCCGCCGGATGTCGGAAGAGACGCTCGACAAGATCAAGAACGTGGTCCAGGAGCGCCGCCAGGCGGGCGTCGCGGACCCGGCGCACCAGCAATAGCGCTGCTGCAAGGTCCGGCCCGCCGGCACGCGCGGCAGTCCGGTTTCTGCAGGTTCTGGGCGTGAAGTCAGTGCAACGCGCCGGCCGCGAGGCGCGCACGGGCGGGTGAGGCCGAACGTGACCGCGTGCGTATCAGGCCTTTCGCCCCGCTGGCGGTCGTCGTTGCCGCCATCGCGACGCTTGCACCGAATGCGCACGCCGCGTATTCCGGCGGCGCGCCGCTGGTCGCGCCGCTGGCCTCCACCGGGATCGTGGGCAGCGTGCCCTCGGCCGCGGTGTTCAGCCGCACCCTCCGCATGGGACTCGCGGGCCAGGACGTACAGACCCTTCAGACCTGGCTGACCGACCTTGGCTTCAGCATCCGCTCGGACGGCTACTTCGGTCCCGTCACCCAGCAAGCCGTCGTCCGCTTCAAGCGCTCGGCCGGCCTGTACCCGTACGCTGGCTACGTCGGCCGCCGCGCCGCCTACGCGCTGCTGGCAGCCGTCGACAAGACCACCAGGCAAAGCGCGCCTGGCGCGACTCCCACGGGTTGGGTGTTCCCGCTAGAGCCGCTCTCGCGCGTGCTCTCGCCCAGCACCTGGACGCTCGACCAGGGGATCGACATCAGCACGGGCTCGCGCGCGTGCGGGCCGCAGGTCATCGAGGTCGCGATGACGTCGGGCACGATCGTCGACGAGGGGATCAGCGGCTTCGGGTCTTACGCCCCGATCCTGCTCGTCGACACAGGGCCGTACAAGGGCCGCTACATCTACTACGGGCATGCTGCCCCGGCGCTCGTACGCATCGGCGCGCACGTGGTCGCCGGCCAGCCGATCGCCGAGATTGGGTGCGGCCGTGTCGGGATCTCGAGCGGTCCCCACATCGAGATCGGGATCAGCGCCCCAGGCGGCCCGCCGTGCTGCCCCGGCTTCCAGGAGACCTCGCCCGGCTTCTACCGAGTCGTGCTCTCGCTGTACCGCGCCGCGGGCGGGTAACCGGCCACCCCACGGGCTCTAATACCCTCAGCAGTCATGCTGGCCAGGGAGCGCGCGCTGGAGACACTCGCGAACGAGCGGTTCGACGTCGTGGTGATCGGTGGTGGAATCACCGGCGCCGGGGTGGCGCTCGACGCCGCCACGCGCGGCTACAGCGTCGGGCTGGTAGAGAAGGCGGACTTCGCTGCCGGAACGTCGAGCCGATCCTCGAAGCTCGTCCACGGTGGGCTTCGCTACCTCCAGCAGTTCGACCTCGGTCTCGTCCGCGAGGCGCTGCTCGAACGCCAGCTGATGGTGCGACTCGCGCCTCATCTCGTCCGGCCCCTGAAGATGGTCGTCCCGGCGTTCGAGGGAGCGCGTCCGGACCGGCTGGTGGGAATCGGGCTGAACATGTATGACGTGATGGCGACCTCGCGGCGGCGTGGGCGCCGCTCCTCTCGCCGGGGCGCGAACGACAACGGCGAGGAACGCGATTCGGACTGGAGCCCCGAACGCCATCGCCTGATCTCGGGCGAAGAGGTCAGCGAGCTGCTGCCGGCGCTCGCGTCACGCGAGCCGAGCGGCGGGTACCTGTTCTACGACTGTCAGACCGACGATGCTCGGCTGGTTCTGACCGTCCTGGCCGAGGCCGAGCGGTTCGGCTCGATCTGCGCCAACCGCCTCGAGGTGATCGAGCTCATCCAGGACGACGGGATCGCATCCGGAGTCGAGGTGCGCGATGGTGAGAGCGGCGCGCAGTTCGCCGTTCGGGCCGACAATGTGATCAACGCCACGGGGGTCTGGGCGGACACGATCACTCCGGAGGAGCTCCACTCCGAAGCAGAGGCACCCACGATCAGACCGAGCCGTGGGACGCACATCACGGTCGACCCGCAGCTGCTGCCGCTGCACGCGGGGGCGATCGTGCCGGCTGGGGAGGGCCGGTCGATATTCGCGCTGCCGTGGCTCGGCCGCAGCCTGATCGGGACAACCGATAACGATTACGAGGGCGACATCGACCACGTCCGCCCCTCGGAGGAGGACGTCGAATACCTGCTCCATGCGACGAACGAGTTCTTCGGCTCCGACATCGGCCCCGGTGATCTGACCGGAGCCTACGCCGGCGTACGGCCTCTGATCTCGACCGGCGACAGCCGCAAGTCGGTCGACATCTCACGCAAGGCCGAGCTGTACGAGACGTCGAGCGGATTGATCACGATTACGGGGGGCAAGCTCACGACGTGGCGACGGATGGCCAAGCTTGCGGTCGACCGTCTCGTCGAGCGGGACGGCCGCGAGGCGCCGTGCCGCACGCAAGAGATCCCGCTGGGCGGCTCCGTGGACGCGGCGAGTCTGGAGCGGGTGGAGGGGGTGCCCGAGGACTCTTACGAGGCGCTCGCCCATCGCTACGGCCACGCGGCCGAGGACGTCCTGCGGATCGCCGCTGGGCGCGGGGAGCTGGCGCAGCCGATCCTTCCAGGACTGCCGGACCTGCTCGCCGAAGCCGCCTACTCGTCGCGGAACGAGCAGGCGCGCACGGTCGGCGACGTGCTTCTGCGGCGGACACGGCTGGGGCTCCTGGCCGCGCGCGAGCTCTGCATGCCGTCGAGTGAGGTGCCGATGCGGGTCGGCAGGGCGATGGCCTTGGAGCTGGGGTGGGACGAGGACCGCGTCAAACGGGAGGTCGGGGGGTTCCGTCACGAGGCCGAACAGGAAGGCATCGTGATCGGCAGGTGAAGGCTCCCGATCTGCCCTGGCGGGTCCGTGGCGAGACGCTCGAGCTCGGCGGGCGGCCACGGCTGATGGGGGTGGTCAACGCCACGCCAGACTCGTTCTCCGACGCGGGGGTCGACCAGAGTGTGGAGGGGCGCGTCGCGCTGGCGCGGTCGCTGGTCGAGGCCGGTGCGGAGATTGTCGATATCGGGGGGGAATCCGGTGTCACGAATCGTCCGGTTGTCGACGCTGACGAGGAGATCGAGCGTGTGGTGCCGGTGATCGAGCGGGTTTCTGGGGAGCTCGGCGCGCGCGTGTCGGTCGACACCTACAAGCCGGCGGTGGCGCGCGCCGCGATCGAGGCGGGGGCGTCGATCGTCAACGACATCAGCGGGCTGCTGGACCCGGCGCTGGCTGATGTGTGCGCCGAGACCGGGGCGGGCTTGATCTTGATGCACACGCGTGCGGCGCCGAAGCAGAAGCTGCTCGATCCCCGGCTCGACGGGCAGGTCGTTCCGGACGTGCAAACGTTCCTGTCCGAGCGGATCGGACTCGCGCAGGAGCGCGGGGTCGCGTTCGAGCAGCTGATGCTCGATCCGGGACCGGACTTCTCTAAGACGCCGGCCCAGACGGTCGAGGTGCTCCGTGCCCTGCCCGCGCTCCACGAGCTCGGCCGGCCGCTGCTGCTCGCTGTCTCCCGCAAGGACTTCATCGGCGCCCTGACGGGCCGTCCTCCACGCGAACGCCTCGCGGGCACGCTGGCGGCGGTTTCCTACGGCGCCGATGCCGGGGCGCATGTCCTTCGCGTGCACGATGTCGCCGCGGTCGCCGATTTCCTGGCGGTGCGCGCGGCGTTGGAGGGCGAAGCCGAGGTCGAGCCGGGATTGCGTGTCGCCGACGCGGTCCGCTGGCAGCAATAGACCTTGCCGCCGGTGCGGCGGGCTGCTATCCGGCACCGCGGCCCACTAGAGTCCGCGGCGCCGGTCGCTGCCCCAACGCGGCCGGAGCTAACCCGCAACTCAGGAGGTTTCAGATGTCCGTACTCGACCGAGGCGCGCTCGAGGAGAGCCCGCTCGCAGACCTGCACGCGATCGCCTCTGAGCTCTCGATCGACAGCTACCGGCGACTTCGCCGAGAGCAGCTGATCGACGCGATCCTCGACCGGCAGGGGGATGACGCCGCCGTCAGTACGCCTCCCGAGGAGACAAGCGAGGCCGGGGACGACGCGGAAACCGACGAAGCGGAAGCTCGCCCGCGCCGGCGCCGCGGCCGGCGCGGTGGCCGGTCGCGCGGCGCAGGCGCGCCGGCCGAGCAGTCCGAGCAGGCCGAGCAGGCCGAACAGGCCGAGCCAGAGGAGCCGGCGACCGAGGAGGACCAGGTCGTCGAAGGGGAGGTCGAGCTACTGCCAAACGGCTCGGCGTTTCTACGCGTCAACCCGCCGGAGACCTCCGACGACGACGTGTACATCTCTGCAGCCCAGGTCAAGCGCTGCGAGCTGATTTCGGGCGATCGGATCTCCGGCCCCCGGCGAGCCCCCCGGCGCTCCGAGCGGTTCGCGTCGCTGTACAAAATCGATACGGTCAACGGCCGTCCCGCGTCTGAAATGAGCGGCGGCGTCCGTTTCGACGATTTGCCGGCCGTGTTCCCCGCTGAGCACATTGCGTTCGAGGACCCCGCGCTCAATCAGATCGACGCTCTGGCGCCGATCGGGAAGGGATCGCGGGTCATGATCGTCGGCGGCACGCGGTCGGGGAAGACGGAGGTCCTGCGTCGCCTGGCGGCCACGCTCTCCGCCCGGGACGGCCTCCAGACATTCGTCGTGCTCGTGGGCGTGCGGCCCGAGGAGGTGGGCGAATGGCCGGAGCCCGCACAGGCGGTCACGCTCGCCGCGTCGCCCGATTCGCAGAGCCAGGCGGTCGCAGCCGCGATCGACCAGGGGCGGCGAATCGTCGGGCGGGGGGAGACGTGGTCGTGCTGCTCGACACGCTCGACGGCGTCCCCGATCACGCCGCCCGGCGGGCGCTCGCGTCCGCGCGCAACATCCCCGACGGGGGTTCGCTGACCGTGATCGCGACCGCGTTGGAACCCTTCGGCGGGGAGACGACGGTGATTGCGCTCGATGCGGCGCGCGCGTCGCTCGGAGCTTTCCCGGCCGTCGACGCCGTGTCGAGCGGCACGTTGCGACCCGAGCTGCTGGTCGGCGAGGAGAGGGCCGGCGAGATCTTGCGCGCGCGGCAGGAGGCAGCCGCTCAGTAGGCGGTGCAGCGGCAGCGATGGCGCGGCCGGGACTTGTAGTGCGCTTCCTGGCCGCGGTTCCACAGGAGCTGATCGAGCTGGGAGGCCGAGCTCCCCGGCCGCGCCGCGACGATCAGCTCAACGGCGTGCACGGCGCACGCCCTGATCTCCACCTCCTCCGGCGAGCCGTGCTCGAGCAGCTCGCCGGATTCGATTCGTTCGACCAGCCCCGGGTCGAAGCCGAGGACCCCGTCGAGCCGGAGGACGTGCGGAACGAGGTTGTCGGCGAACATCGTCAAGCGATCGAGGTCCTCGAATTGGGCGATGCGCGCACGGTCGAGGTCGGCGGCCGCGATCTGGGCCCGCTTGAGGAACGGGACCCGAAGACCCTGATAGTCCGAGACATCCGCGAAACACTCCCAGCCGGATAAGCGCTCGACGAGCGTCAGCGCCTCCCCGCCGGCCGCATCGACGACCGCTTGGAACGACCCGCCAAAATTCCTCGCGATGTGCCCGCCGAGATCGTTTAGTGAGCGGGCGAAGAGCTCCATCAGCTCGTGCGCGGGTTCCTGGCCGAACACGATCGCGAGCTCGCCGGCGTCGATCCGCCTCAGCCCGTCAGCGGTCCATGGCCCGTGCTCGCCGACGCCCGCGGCGATCGTGAAGTAGCCCGAGCGGCCGGGCTGCTTCCGCAGGGTCGGAAACCAGCCCGAGCCGAAATTGATCGCGTCGAGCGTGAGCCAGAACGCCGCCAGCTGCTCGCGCGATCCGGCGGTCGGGTGCGCACCGGGTTCTGGTCGCTCGCGGGTTGGGTCAAACGGCACCGTGGTCGCGTAGCCGGGGATCGCATCAGTGTCGATCCGTACGTGCGTTGCCCGCTCCGCGATCTCGGCGCATGCGGCTCGCAGCATGGCGATTTGATCGGCCATTGAAGAGGATGACCGACCTCGACCGCCGCTACCGTTGGAGATTCCGCCATGGAAGCCTCTACAGCACTCGATCACCTGCTCTCAGGCCTCAATGGCCCGCAGCGCGAGGCCGTCACCTACGGCGAAGGGCCACTGCTGATCCTGGCCGGCGCCGGGTCGGGCAAGACGCGCGTGTTGACGCACCGGATCGCTTATCTGCTGGCCACGGGCGCAGCGCAGCCAAATGAGATCCTCGCGATCACGTTCACCAACAAGGCCGCGGGGGAGATGCGCGACCGGGCGGCGTTCTTGGTCGGACGGCGGGTCAGGGCCATGTGGGTCATGACATTTCATGCGGCCTGCGCCCGGATGCTCCGCGCCCACGCCGACCGGCTCGGGTACACGCGCCAGTTCTCGATCTACGACCAGGCCGATTCGCGACGGCTGATCAAGCGCTGCCTCGACGACCTCGGTTTCGACCCCAAACGCTTCACCCAGGATCGATGCAGGCTCAGATCTCGGATGCCAAAAACAAACTCCGGGACGCGGAGGCATACGGCCAGATGGTCGGCTCGTTCTTCGAGCAGACCGTAGCCGACGTCTATCGCGAATACGAGCGCCAACTCCACCGGATGAACGCGATGGACTTCGACGACCTGCTGGTACGGGCGGTCAACGTGCTCGAACTGTTTCAGGAGGTCCAGGACCTGTACTCGAACGCGTTCCGCTACGTGCTCGTCGATGAGTACCAGGACACCAACCACGCTCAGTACCGCTGGCTCCAGCTGCTGACCAAAGAGCGCCGGAACCTGATGGTGGTCGGCGACGATGCTCAGTGCCTGATCGAGGGCACCCTCGTGAAGATGGCGGATGGGACTGAGCGGCCGATCGAAACGGTCCGCACAGGGGACTTCGTACTATCGGGCTACGGCAGCGGCGATTTCCGGCCGGCGAAGGTTCTGCGGGTGAACCGGTCTCGGCGCCCGCAAGGCGTGGCAATCACGATGCGTTCTGGCCGCCGAATCGTGAGCACCCCCGAGCACGTGCATTTCGCCGGGTTCCTTCTCGGTCGCACTCCGCAGCTGTACATGACCTACCTGATGTGGCGGAAAGACAAGGGGTTCCGGGTGGGGACGTCCCGGACCTACACGAATCGTCAGGTGAAGCCGGCTGTCGGCGTCGCGATGCGGCGTCGGCAGGAACGGGGGGACGGGGCATGGGTCGTATCTACTCACGAGTCCGAAGTGGAGGCTCGGTACGAGGAATCGCTGCTGTCGCTTCGTTACGGACTGCCAACCCTCCCGTTCCACGCGCGACGGTACACCGGATCGGAAGGGCGATCGCTGGTTGCGGATCAGCAGATGCTCGATCGGTTGTTCGCGGAGCACGAGACGCACACGCGTGGGCTGAGGCTCCTCGCTGACCAGGGTTTGTCGTTTGATCGTCCACACTTCCAGCCGGGGACCTACACCAGCACAGATGTCAGGCGTAGGCGGCTGTCCGTGGCGCTGTGTGGGGATCGAAGAGGACGTACCCCAATGCACCGGATCGCGCTCTTCGGCTACGACGACGAGGGTAGGCGGAAGCTGGAGAAGCTCGGAGTTAGCGTGCGGCCGGCCCGTCGCGGATCGCAGGGCTGGCGATTCGAAAGTGCGTCCACAGATATGGCAGCCGTCCAGCAAGTCGCAGAGCGGATCGCCGAGTCACTCGGGGACGTGTCGATTCGGCCGGTGGCGCGCCTAGGCGCCAACGAAGAGGGCCCCTCGGGGAACTCGCTGCCGTTCACGGCCGCGTCTTCCGTCCGCCCAGGGATGGTCATGTTCACCGAGCGCGGCGGCTACGACGTCGTTGAGTCAGTGGAGCGTGTGGAACTCGACCGCGCGGTCTACGACCTCGACATCGAGAACACCCACAACTTCATCGGCAACGGGATCGTGACCCACAACTCCATCTACGGCTTCCGTGGCGCCGACATCACCAACATCCTCGACTTCGAGGACTACTACCCGGACGCCCACGTAGTGAAGCTCGAGCAGAACTACCGCTCGACGCAGACGATCCTCGACGCGGCCAACGCCGTCATTCGCAACAACCGGGGCCAGAAGCCGAAGTCGCTGTGGTCCGAGCTCGGTCCCGGCGATCTGATCCACGTCGAACAGCTCGAAGACGAGCATGCAGAGGCGCGGTTCGTGACCGGTGAGATACAGCGGATGCTGGATGAGGGGGCATCCCGCTCGGAGATCGCCGTCTTCTACCGGACGAACGCGCAGTCGCGGGTGCTCGAGGACACGTTGGTGCGAACGGAGATCGCCTACCAGGTGATCGGCGGCACCAAGTTCTACGAACGCGCCGAGATCAAGGACGCGGTCGCGTACCTGAACGTGCTCGTCAACCCCCAGGACGTGGGCGCCTTCACGCGGATCGTCAATTCACCAAGGCGCGGGATCGGATCGACCACGCTCAGCCGAGTGCTCTCGTTCGCAAACACGACGGGAACGTCGATTTGGGACGCGGCGGCCGAGCCCGAACAGTGTCCCCGACCTCGCGGCGGCCGCGGTCCGATCGCTGCGAAGTTCATGGGCACGATGCACGTCCTGCGGGAGCGTTCGGAGAGCGAGACGTCGGTTGCCGCAATCCTGGCGGACGTGTTGCGCGAGACCGGTTACCTCGAGGCGCTCGAGGCGGAGCGGACGATCGAGGCCCAGGGCCGGATCGAGAACCTGGAGGAGCTCGTCAACGTGGCGGTGGAGTACGACGAGGCGGCCGCCGCCGAGGAGACCGGCGGCGGGCTCGCCGACTTCCTGCAGCAGATCCAGCTGCTGTCCGACGCCGACGAGCGCCGCGACGACGAGGGACTCGTCACGTTGATGACGCTCCACAACGCGAAGGGACTCGAGTACCCAACCGTGTTCATGATCGGATGCGAGGAGGGAGTCTTCCCGCACTCGCGCGCGCTCGACGAGGGCGGGCTCGAGGAGGAGCGCCGGCTCTGCTACGTGGGCATCACCCGCGCCCAGCGGGATCTCTATCTGACATCCGCGCGCACCCGCGCCGTGTTCGGCGCGCGCACGTACGGGATCCCGAGCCGCTTCATCTCGGAGATCCCCGCCGAGCTGACCGACCGTCAGGAGCGAAGCGCGATGCGTCCGCGCCCAACGTCATGGTCGCAAGGCACCCAACCGCCGCGCGACGTCCCGAGCTTCCGGATGGGCGACGACGTAGTCCATCCCTCATTCGGCGACGGAGTCGTGACGGCGCTCGAACCCGGGGGGATCGTCGTGATCCGGTTCGCAAAGGACAAATCGGAGCGCAAGCTCGTCGCCGACCTAGCACCGATCACCAAACGCTAGAAGCGGGGCGTACACACGGCCCGCCGCGACCGTAATTTTTCGGTAAAGCGGCTTGCATCTCGTGAAAGCTGCGGTAGCTTCGGTTGGGAAGCAGCACCCCGCGCACGGACGCGCGTGTCCTTGAAAAACACCTCATGCCCGCTCCCAGGAGGTGTCGCATATGCCGGTGGATCGGCTCTCGCCGCTAGACGAGGCATTTCTTCGAATCGAATCTGATGTCGCCCACATGCACGTGGGTTGGATCCTGCGCGTCGACGGAGAGGCGCCCGCCATCGGCGTGCTTCGCGACCACGTGGCCGGGAGGCTCGACCAGCTCCCCCGGTTCCGGCGGCGGGTTTGCGTGTCGTCCGCCCGGCTCCACGATCCCGTGTGGGTCGATGACCCAGAGTTCGACCTCGCGCAGCACGTAAGAGAGGCGCGGCTTGACTCGCCAGGTGGGCCGGCCGAGCTACGTGCGATCGTCGGGAGGCTCCTGTCGAAGCCACTCGAGCGCGACCGTCCGCTGTGGAGGCTGTATCTGGTAGACGGTCTCCGGACCGGCGGCTTTGCGGTGGTTGGACAGGCCCACCATGCGCTCGTCGACGGGCTGGCCGCGGTGGAGGTCGCGCAGCTGCTGCTCGATGCCGTTCCGGACGCGATCAGGCCGCGGCCCTGCGAGTGGTGTCCCGCGGAGGAGCCGGGCCTCCTCGAGCGGGCGCTCGCCACCGGCGGAGAGCGGATCGCGCTCGGTCGCTCCGCGGCGAGCATTGCGCTCAAGGCGCTCACGAACCCCGGGATCATCGGAGAGGGTCTGGCGGCGCTCCGCCACGTCGGATCGGCGCTCGAGTCCGCTCGCGCGCCCGGCGCCCCGAACTGCCCTCAACGCTCCGATCGGCAGTGAGCGATCGGTCGCGTTCGCCGAGCTGTCGCTCGGCGCGGCGAAGGACCTCGGTCGCAGGCGGTGCGACGGTGAACGACATCGTGCTCGCGACGGCCGCGCTCGCGCTCGGCCGCTACCTGCGACGCCGCGGAGAGTGCCATCCGTGGCTGCGCACGCTCGTCCCCGTCTCGACCCGTCCGAACGGCGCCGGTGCCGACCTCGGGAACCGCATCTCGTTCGTGCTGGTCGAGCTCGCCGGTCGGTGAGCGGAGTCCAACGGCCGCACTCGACGAGGTCTCGCGCCAGATGCGTTCGTCATAAGCGAACGGCACCGCAACGGCTTTCGATGGGGTTCTCCGGGTGGCACGGTTCGCCCCGCTCGCGGTTCGCGATGCGATCGGCTGGGCGGCCACCAGGCCGCAACGTTCAACACCATCGTTTCGAACGTCCCAGGTCCGATGCAGCCGCTGTTCCTGCTCGGACGCGCGGTGCGCGCCGCCTTCCCGGCGGTACCGCTGCCCGAAGGACACGGCGTCTCGGTCGGGATACCTCTCCTACCGGGGGATGCTGCACGTCGGGCTTTACGGCGATCCCGAACTCGTGCCAGACCTCGACGAGCTGGCTAAGGATTTCAGGACGCTCGTTCGACGCGCTGCGGTTCGCGCTCGCGCCGCGTGCCGCAGCCGCCGGAGCCCACGCCCAAGCCGACCGAGCCCACGCCCGCTCGGGATTTCGACCGCACCCTCACCGTTTAGGCGCGACGCGGCCGGCCTCCGCCGGATGATCGTCTAGCGTGCTCTCGCATGGCCGCGAGGATCATCGACGGGCGGGAGGCCGCCGCGCGCGTGCGCGCGGACGTGGCCCGCGACGTCGAGGAGCTGGTCGAACGCACCGGCCGGCGGCCAGGGCTGGCGACGATCCTGGTCGGTGATGATCCTGCGTCCGAGGTCTACGTACGCAACAAGCGGAGGGTCTCAACCGAGGTGGGCATCGTCGACTTCCACCGGCATCTTCCGGCCGACTCAGCCCAGGAAGACGTGGCCGCGGTTATCGGCGAGTCCAACTCGAATCCCGAGGTCAGCGGCATCCTGCTCCAACTGCCGGTGCCCGAAGGGCTCGATGGGCCGCGCTGACGGCGCTGATCTCGCCGGACAAGGACGTCGACGGCCTGACGCCCATCAGCGTCGGCCGGCTTGTCCAGAACACGCCTGGGCTGCGCCCGTGCACTCCGCTCGGGATTCTCGAGCTGCTCGACGCCCACGACGTTCCGCTCGAGGGAACCGAGGCGGTCGTGATCGGCCGCTCCGATCTCGTCGGCAGGCCCGTGGCGACGATGCTCGTGCATCGAAACGCCACGGTCACGATCTGCCACTCGCGCACCAGAGATCTGCCAGGGGTCTGCGGACGCGCAGATCTGATCGTTGCCGCGGTCGGCCGGCCGCGCCTGATCGGCGCGGAGTACGTCAAGCAGGGAGCGGTCGTGATCGACGTCGGAATCAACCGGACCGACGACGGCCTCGTGGGCGACGTCGACTTCGAGCCGGTCGCCGAGCGAGCCAGCCTGATCACACCGGTCCCGGGCGGGGTGGGCCCGATGACTCCCGCGATGCTGCTGCGGAACACGGTGCTCGCGGCGCGAATTCGGAGCGGATGACTACGATGCGTCAGTGAGGCTCGACAAGCTCTCTCAGGACGACTGGATCGTCGCCGGAGTGGCGATCCTGCTCGTCTTCGATCTGTTGTTCCTGCCGTGGTTCGATCAGACGATCTCTGCCGGCGCGCAGTCCGTCTCGATCACGAGCACCGCGACCGGTGCCCCGGACGGCTGGCTCGGCGTGCTCGCGCTGCTCGCCGTGGTCGCGCTGCTCGCCGACTTGGCGATCAAGCGTTTTTCGCCGCAGACACAGCTCCCGATGATCGGCGGCAGCCGCGCGGCGACCAGGACGCTGCTGGCCTGGACAGGCGGTCGGATTGCTCGCGTTCAAGCTGTTGATCCATCTCGGCTCAGCCGGCGGGATCGGGTTCTGGGGCGCGCTGCTGCTGGGTGGTGGCCTCGTCTACATGACCCGTCGCGTGCAGGAACTGGAGACGAGCCGCGCTTGAGGGAGCCCGACTTCAGGCGGCTGCGCCGCGGTGAGCTCGTCGCGGGCGCAAGCGGTGTCCTGCTGTTCGTGTTTCTGTTCGTGCCCGCGTGGTACTCGCTCAACGGCACGTTCAGTCGGACGGAGCACGACATCGGAGCCGGTACGTCTGGGACGGATGGTGGGGACTCACCGGTTGGCGCTACCTGGCGCTGCTTGCGATCCTCGCCGCTCTCGCGCTTGCCTGTTTCCAGGCCGCGGCACGGGCGCCCGCGATCCCGGTGACGGTCGCGGTGATCGTGACGGTGCTAGGCACCCTCACCGTGATCGCTGTGGTCTACCGCCTGCTCGCTGGACCCCCAAACAATGGGAGCTTCTTGCACCAGCGGGTAGGCCCGTATCTCGGCCTGCTCGCGGCGCTCGGAATTGCGTACGGCGGGTTTGCCTCGCTGCGCGAGGAAGCCGGATTTGACCCGGCGGAGATCGAGATCGAGACCATCAGGCTCGGAAACGAGGCCGGTTCCTAGAATCCGGCCCCCGATGCTCGATCGCGATCAGGTACTCCACGTAGCGCGCCTCGCCCGGCTGGAGCTCTCCGAGCAGGAGGTCGAGCGGATGGCGAGCGAGCTGTCGCACGTGCTGGACCACATCGAGAAGATCCGCGAGCTCGATCTCGACGGCGTCGCGCCGACCGCACATGTCGTCGACGCAGCCGGCCCTCTCCGTAAGGACGAGCCGGTGCCATGCCTAGACCGCGATGAAGTGCTCGCCGCCGCGCCGGAGCCCGTCGACGGTGGCTTCGGAGTACCGAGCCCGGGTCAGGCTCCGGCGTGACCAGCCTCCTCGATCTGACCGCCGCCCAGGCGGCGGAGCGCGTACGCGCCGGCGAGATCGACGCACGGGAGCTGTTCGCCGCATACCGCGAGCGCGCGGCTGCGGATGACCTGAACGCGTTCACCTGGGTTGCCGATCGAGCGCCCGACGCCCCCGAGCCCGACGCGCCCCTGGCCGGCGTGCCGGTCGCGGTCAAGGATTTGTTCTGCACCAAGGGCGTTCCGAGCCAGGCAGGCTCGCGCATCCTCGAGGGATATCGCCCGCCATATACCGCCACCGTCGTCCGGAAGCTCACTGACGCCGGAGCGCCGCTGCTGGGAAAGACCAACCAGGACGAGTTCGCGATGGGCTCGTCGAACGAGAACTCAGGCTTCGGGCCGGTCCTCAACCCCTGGGACCGCGCTCGCGTCCCGGGGGATCGTCGGGCGGGAGCGCCGCGGCCGTCGCCTCAGGGCTTGCGCCATGGGCGATCGGAACGGATACCGGGGGCTCGATCCGCCAGCCGGCGGCGCTGTGCGGGATCGTCGGGATGAAGCCGACGTACGGCGCCTGCTCGCGCTACGGGATGATCGCGTTCGCGTCCTCGCTCGACCAGGCGGGCCCGCTGACGCGCGATGTCACCGACGCGGCGCTGCTCCTGAAGCACATGGTCGGAAGGGATCCGTGCGACTCCACCTCGCTCGACTTCCCCGGGAGCATCCAGCTTCCGCAGAGCGAAGGCCTCAAGGGCATCCGGCTCGGTGTCCCCGAAGAGCTGACCGGGGCGGACGGCGGCGTGGAGCCCGGGGTGCTGGGGAGCTTCGATCAGACGCTGAAGCTAGCCGAGCAGTTGGGCGCCTCGGTCGAGCCCTGCCGTCTGCCGCACGCGCCGCACGCGCTGTCGGCGTACTACCTGATCGCGCCCGCGGAGGCATCGGCGAACCTCGCGCGCTTCGACGGCGTGCGCTACGGCCTGCGCGTCGACGGGAGCCTCGGACTGATCGAGATGTACAGCCGGACGCGCGCGATTGGATTCGGCGCCGAGGTCAAGCGGCGGATCATGCTCGGTACCTACGCGCTGTCGAGTGGCTATTACGACGCGTACTACAGGACCGCGCAGAAGGTGCGCACGAAGATCTCGGAGGACTTCCGCGCGGCGTTCGAACAGTTCGACTTCGTCGTCACGCCGACGAGCCCGTGGGTGGCATTCGAGCTGGGAACCAAGACGGACGATCCCCTCGCGATGTACCTGAACGACTTCTGCACGGTGCCGATGCCGCTGGCGGGGATCCCTGCGATCTCGATCCCGTCCGGTCTGAGCGACGGCCTCCCCGTCGGTTTTCAGCTCGCGGGCCCGGCATTCTCGGAGCAGAAGCTCCTCGACGCCGCGTTTGCGCTCGAGCGAGCCATTGGATTCGATTCCAGCCCGGCGCGAAATGCCTGACTACGAGCCGGTAATCGGGCTGGAGATCCACGTGCAGCTCCAGACCAGGACCAAGATGTTCTGCGGCTGCGAGCTGTCTTTCGGCGATCCACCCAACATTCACACCTGCCCGGTGTGTCTCGGTCTCCCGGGCGCGCTGCCGGTGGTCAACGAACAGGCGGTTCGGTTCGGGGTGATGATCGGGCTGGCATTCGGTTGCGAGATCGCCCGCCGCTCGCAGTTTCACCGCAAGAACTACTTCTATCCAGACAACCCCAAGGGCTACCAGATCTCTCAGTACGACGAGCCTCTATGCGTTGGCGGCGGCCTCGGCGACGTGCGTATCCATCGCGCTCATCTCGAGGAGGACGCGGCGAAGCTCGAGCACGTCTCCGCCAGCGGTCGAATCCATGGCGCCGAGCGAAGCGTGGTCGACTTCAATCGCTGCGGCACACCCCTGGTCGAGCTCGTCACCGAACCCGATCTGCGCTCGCCCGAGCAGGCGCGCGAATGGCTCACATTGCTCCGCGCAACGCTGAAAGCACTCGGCGTGTCCGACGTCGACATGTCGCAGGGCTCGCTCAGAGTCGACGCAAACGTCTCGCTACGCCCGGTGGGGGCGAACGAGCTGGGTACGAAGACCGAGCTGAAGAACATGAACTCGTTCCGATTTCTCGAGCGCGGGCTGAAAGCCGAGATCGAGCGCCAGACCAAGCTGCTCGAGGCCGGCGAAGCGGTGGAGCTGGAGACGCTCCACTTCGACCCCGCCACGGGCAGCTTGACCCCGCTGCGCTCCAAGGAGGAAGCGCACGACTACCGGTACTTCCCCGAGCCCGACCTGATGCCGCTGGAGGTCTCCGATCAGCTGTTGGCGGAAGCTGGCGAGGCCCTGCCGGAGCTGCCCGCAGCGCGGGCCGTGAGGTTCGAGACCGACCTCGGGCTGAGCGCGGACCGGGCGCGCGAGCTCGCGTTCCGGACGGAGCTGGGCGACTACTTCGAGCGAGCGGTGGCCGCCGGCAACGGCGGCGCGCCGCCAACTGATGTGGCCAACTGGATCCCGCAACTGGTCGAGCGGATCGGCTCGGACGCCGACCCGTCCGACTCGCGGGTGTCCCCGGAGAACCTCGCCGCGCTCGTGACGATGGTCCACGCCAAGGAGGTGAGCCGCGACGCCGCGCGCGAGGTTCTTACGCGGCTGGTGTCCGAGGGCGGAGATCCCCGGGCCATCGTCGAGGAGGAGGGCCTCGGCTCGCTAGGCGCCGACGATGGCGAGCTCGAGGCGCTGGTCGATCAGGCGATCGCCGCCAACCCCTCGGCCGCCGAGCAGGTGCGGGCCGGGAACGCCAAGGCGCTCGGACCCCTCGTGGGTCACATCATGCGCGAGACCAAAGGCCGCGCCGACGGGGGGCAGGTCAGGCGGCTGATCCTGGCGCGGCTGGGGGTTTCGTAATCGTGAGCGATCGCGGGCATAAGGCCCGCGGATTCATGTCCGACGGGCCAATCGTCACGGCGCCCTCGCTCATCGGGCTCGACGTCGCTTGAGTGCCAGCTGCTCGTCGTAGATCTCCTCGATGCGAGCAAGCATCGCCTCGAACGAGAAGTGAGCACTTTGGACTTCGCGGCCTCGCCGGCCGAGCTCGCGCGCGAGGGCCGGGTCCCGCAGGAGCTCAAGAACGGCTGTGGCCAGCGCTGCTGGGTCGCGCGGGGGGACCAGCAGTCCAGTCTCTCCTGGCCTCACGAGCTTCGGCACACCCCCGACATCCGTGGCGACCACCGGCAACCCGGCCGCCATGTACTCCATCACAGAGAGCGGGCTGCCCTCGAAATCCGACGAGGACACGGCAATGTCGGCGGCAGCCAGGACATCGGGAATATCGGTCCTCGTGCCGAGGAACGCGACTGCGTCGCCGACCCCGAGCTCGTCGGCTACCGCCTGCAGCGATTCCAGCGGGAGGGGGTTGGCCGCCCCGGCGATCAGCAGCCGGGCGGCCGGTACCTCCGCCCGTACGAGCGTGAATGCTCGGATCATCACATCCAGGGCCTTCTGCGGCCTGAGGTTCGCTACTGCAACGAGCACGGGCGCGTCTAACGGCACTCCCGCCTCCCGGCGGATGGGGGCGCCGTCGCCCGCCGGCATCGGCGGTATGCCATTGGGGACGAACACGATTCGCTCTGGTTTGATCCCCACGATGTCGACCATCTTCCTCGCGTCGGCCTCCGAGACCGCGAGTATCGCGTCGGCGAAACGGCCGATGACCTCCCGGTCGAGCGCCCGACGGACCGGCTCGCCCTGAAACGACCACGTATGCTCGTGCGCCAGCACCACCGGAACTCGCGCCAGCCGGCCGAGGATCGTCCCCCACAGGTTCGATCCGAACCCGTGAGCGTGGATCACATCGACACGCTCGGCTCGGAGCAGGCGCGCGAGCTGCGTCCACGGCCTGAGGTCGTAGCGAGAGCTGCGTTCCAGCGCGACGACGTCTACCCCCGCGGCATCGAGCTCCTCTAGCCGTCGCGTCGCGTAGGCTTGCATCATCGGGATGTACAGCTCACGCGTGGCGCACACCGTCCGGCGGAAGCGCGTGGGTTCAGCGCGGAGCGCGAGTTCCAGCGCCAGCTGCTCCGCGCCGCCCAGCCGGATACTGTCGATCAGCGTGAGTACGTGCACGCGGTCGTTCCCTGCGCTCGCCATCGCGCGATTCTGTCGAATTGATCAGATCCCCGGAGCGCGGCGCCCATTCTGAGTCAACTGGTGTTAGGAAACCGACTGACAACCAATCACGAGGCTTCGGCGGCACGCCTTCCGTCCGCGGTTCTGCTCGGTGGGGGTCCGATCGCGGTACCCGTTGCCCGCACGCTGGGCCAGTCCGGTGTAGCCGTCGTTGCCTTCGGGTACGAGGACGACCCTGTCAGACACTCGCGGTACTGCGAGCGGTTCATCGATCTTGGGGCAGGCGAAGGCGTTCAGGAACGCTGGCTCGACTACCTGACAGGCGAGTACGTGACGCCCGGTGTGATCTTGCCCTGCAACGACGATGGCCTCGAGCTCGTGGCGCGACACCGCGCCACGCTGGTCCGGCACGCCCACCGCCCGATCGAGGGCAGCGATGACGCCACGCTCGCGCTGCTCGACAAGTGCCGGACCTACGAGCTGGCCCGTGAGCTTGATATCCCCGCCCCCCAGTCACTGCTCGTCGGCGCGGCTGCAAATGTCGACGCCGCGGTCCAGCAGATCGGATTTCCGTGCGCGGTCAAGCCCCGGCACTCTCATCTCTCCCAGCGCCACTACGGGCTTGCGAAGAAGCTATTCGTAGCACCGGATGCCCGGGTCCTAGCCGAAGTGCTCGACGAACTTGGCCAGCTGGGAATCGAGGCGTTACTGACCGAGCTCATCCCCGGAGCCGATCACGACCACCACTCGTACTACACCTACATCGACGCAGACGGTGTGCCGCTCGTCGACTTGACCAAGAACTCGCTGCGCAATATCCACCCGGGTCGGGCCTCGCCACCTACCACATGATCCACCACCGCGCAGAGGTGATAGAGCTCGGTCGCAGGCTTCTCGTTGGTGCCGGCGTGCGGGGTGTGGCCGACGTGAGTTCAAGCGCGACGCGCGGGATGGCCAGCTGAAGCTGATCGAGTGCAGCCTCCGCTTCACCGCTGCCAATGAACTGGTCGCCACGCCGGGGTCGACCTGGCGGCGCTCGCCTACAACCGCGTCACGGGGCGGCCAGATCCGCCACTGGACAGCTATCGGATCGGGGTTCGCTTGTGGAATCCGCTCCGGACGTGCGCTCCCTTGCTGCGCACCGACAGCAGGGGGATCTGACGGTGGTGCGCTGGATCGTCAGCCTCCTGCACCCCTTGCATCTGCCGCTGTGGTCCTGGCGCGATCCCGGCCCCTCGATTCGTGCACTGGCTCGCCGCGCCCGGCGGGCTAGTCGGCGCGGCGCCCCAGGTTGACTCAGCAAGCGCTGACCGAGGAGCTCACGTAGCACCGGGACGGCGACCCGCGTAGCCGTCTCGTGGTTGGCGACGTGGTAGTGGTGATGAAGGCCCGGCGTGCCGTTGACCTCGGCGATCACGCCACCGGTTTCCTGAAGGGGGGCGGCGATGTCAGGCGCGATCACATCAATGCCCGACATGCGGGCGCCGATCAGGGAGGCGGAAGTCCGCGCGTCTTCGATGACCCGCTCGGAAACGGGCCCGCGATAGGTCTCGCTGTCCTCGATCCGGCAGTCCCCGGTGGCCGTCTTGACGCGGACGACGCTTTCGGCAGGGGGAACCGAGGCGAGGCTCATTCCCGCTTCCCGCAGTGTGATCGCACAGTCGAGATCGAGTCGCAGCAGCGCCAGGCCTCGCGCGCCGGCGGCGACCACGCGACGGCGATTCTCTGCGGCGATCAAGTCTCCGATCGTCGATCGTCCGTCGCCCACGACGGTGGGCGAGCGCCGGCGGACGATGTCCAGCAGCTGGCCGTCCAAAAACAGCAGCCGGTAGACGTCGCCGTCCGCTTGGCGCTCGATCAGCACCCGCTTGTCGAACAACGACGCTAGTCGCGCGGCCATATCCAGCTCCGCCTTGGTCCGGATCCCGCACGTCGTGCCGTCCCCGCCGGCGGTGCCACCCGCCGGCTTGACCACAAAGCGTCCGCCCCAGGCCCGCATGAACGGGACCGCAGCCGAGGAGTCGGCCGGATAAACTGGACGTGCTGGGGGGCGGGCAGGCCCGCGTCCACGAGCAGTCCGTGGACCAGATGTCTGTGGAGCGCGAGCTGCAGCGCGACGGGATCTTCCGTCGGGATCAGCTGCTGGCGTAGCCGGAGCCTCGTGTCTCCTGAACGCACCTCGACGAAGCCGTCGCTGAGCTCCTCGCACGCGACTCTCAGCTCGCTCGCGGCGTCCCGCCAAATCGCGAGGTAGACCTGATTTCGGACGGCCCCGTCGAGTTGGGGGGCGTTGCCGGTCTGCGAAGCCACCCGCACGAAATCCCGCGGCCCTAGCCAGCGCGCAACGTCGAGCAAGGATCGGAGCTGACGGCGCCGGTGGTCGAGCTTGGCGGAGAGAGCGTTCATCGATCGTCCTTCCGCAGCCTCGTCTTGACCGCCTTGAGCACCGGGCGGAGCCGCTTCCGATACGCGTATGCCGGGGCTGCCGGGAGGCCGCGGTACGCCCACATGTTGACCCGGGGATTCACGGTCAACGTCCAGCTGAGTTTGTAGCGGTCTGGGCCGCCGAGCATGTCGTAGCAGCGCAGGCCCTCCTCGATCGACGCCCGCAGAACGTCGGCACGGAGCACGACGCCTGGAGAGTAACACGCCGTATGCCTCGTCGAAGCCGGTCTTGAGCAGCAGCCCGCGTCCACGATCACGGCAGCCGAATCGGCCGCCAGGGGCACGCCGTCGAGTTGAGCAAGTACAGCCGTCGACCACCCCTGCCCGGCCGGCGTGTGCGAACTCGCGATACAGGCACTGGTCTGTCTCCCGGCTGAGGATCGCGGTGCCGGCGCGGGTCTTCCAGCCCGATGCCTCAACCTTCAGAAACGCGTCCAGGTCGGCCTCGAGGCTTGGCCCACCGGTGCTGAGCCTCAAGGACAAGGTTCCCTCCCCGCTCGAGCGCCCGACGCTTGCGGGCAACCGTCTTGCGGAGGTTCGAGCTGACTGATGCGAACAGCTGATCCCAGCTCGACGGCAGCTCCAGCGAGGGGCTGATGGGCCAAGCGTGGTCACCGTTCGAATAGCCGCGCTCGCGAGTGCCGCCATCGCGGTGGTGGCGGTGTCACCGCTCTGCGGAAGCCCTCCTACTGCGATCCGGTGAGCTCCCATCCCCGCGACGGCCTCCCATGCCTCGGTCAGGGCATCGGCGTCGCTTGCGAGGACGTCCCAATCGCCACTGCTGTACGTCTGGCTGCGGCCGCCAGCTGCCGCGACGATGTGCGATCGAACAATGCGCCGGCCCGGAGCCCGCCGTCGGCGCCTGTGAGCACAAGCCACGCCGGGTCACGCGCCAAAATGCATGGAACCAGGAGCTGAGCCACTCGTGTGTCAGAAACGGCGAGCCCCGCTCAACGGCCAGCCGGTTCCAGTCGGCGGCGTGCTCGCCCAGGGCCGGCAGCACTGACGGGCCGGGAGTCATGGCTCCAGCGCTCGTCAATGCACGCACAGCGGTCGTGCTCGCGGGGCGCGGGCCCCCGGGTATGAGGCGCTATTCATGTTCGCAACTGAAGCATTCAAGGTCGGCAAGGGATTGCTGGAGGACGCTTCGCAAGGGCCCCCGCAACTGATCCGCGGCCGAAGTTTAGATACCCCCAGATCGCCGTACGGTCAGCGGTTCATCGAGCCAGACGGTGGCGGACAACGGCCTGTCGGACCGCCTCGTAGACCCGGGGACTGATCCTCTTGGGAACCGTCTTGCCACACCACGCCAGCCACAGCGTGCTGCGGGCGATCAAATCCCCGCGCGCATACGCTGCGGCCCGCCGCGCGGAGGTCGTCGCCCAGATCGAATACCGGCCGTGCACGACCAGGTTTCCGTGGGTAGCCGGCGTCGCTGTCGGCTTGGAGGTCATCAGCAGCTCGTAGCCCGCGTTCGAGGCCTCCTCGATTACGGCCTTGGATACGAAACCACCGGGGACCGCCGCCGTCTTAGGAGGCGCTCCGAGCAGCTCCCCGAGCACCTCGCGGCTAGTCCGCCACTCTTGCGCGATCTCGGCTCGGGGCAGCGCCGCCATGTAGGTCGGGTGCGTTTGCGAATGGCTTCCGACTTCGTGTCCGGAGGCCGCAAGCTCGAGAATCTGAGCCGCCGACAAAAACCCGCGAGTGCCGATTCGCCCGGTGGTGATGAAGAAGTGACCCCGCCACCCGTGTGCCTCGAGCATCCGCGCAGCATCCAGCGCCGAGCTCCCACCATCGTCAAAGGTCAGCGCTGCGCGCGGGTTCTCCGGCGCGAGTCCGACCGACACGCCAGTGCTCGCAATCGCGTCCAAGTGAGCCTCGAAGGAGTCGGGAGTGAGCTTGTAGCGCGCTGCGGCCGCTCCAGCGAACCCATAGTGATTGCGCTCGGCGACAGCCGTCACGTCGTGGTAGATAAGAACGTTTGTCACGCTCGGCGCGCCCGCTCCTCGATGTATGCCCGCAGCATTACAGCGGAGGAGTATGGCGCGCACTGCCGCCCCTGCGAGCGTGTACCCTCGCCCGTCCCGTGTCCGGGAACTCTACGGTGAACGCTCGACGGCTCGGCCTGTACATCGACACGATCTATCGGCTCTCGGACGCGGAGGGCACGCGCCGCGTCATGACGATCTCGCGGTGCTACCAATTCCTCAGGTTTGCGTGTGCGGTCGGAGAGTCGTTCGACTCGCTGGTCCTGTTCGGCAGGCAGGCCGCCCCGGAACTCGCGACGGAGTTCGCGCTCCCGCTCGAGGGATCGGTCGACGTCGCCCCGCTCCCCTACTACGCGAGCCTCAAGAACGTCGGCCAGGTTGCACGGGCCTTGGCCGGTGTGGTCAGAGGGATGTGGCGCGGTCTCGACAAGGTCGACGTCGTCTGGGTGTTCGGGCCCTACCCGTTCAGCTTGGTGCTGGTCGGATGCGCTCTACTCCGCCGGCGGCGGGTCGTGCTAGGCGTCCGGCAGGACACGATGCGCTACTACCGCAGCAGGCTGCCCAAGCGCTGGATGGCTCCTGCGCTTGCCCCTCTGTGGGTGATCGATCTCCTTTACCGAGTGCTCTCGCGCGTGCTTCCAACGACGGTCGTGGGCCAGGAGATCGAGCAGCGGTACGGCGGCCCGCGCGCGAACCTGCTCACGCATGTGGTCTCGGTTGTCCCGAGCGCCGAGGTCGCCAGAAAACCGCGGGAGTCCGAGGCGCTGGAAGATGTTCGGCTCCTCACCGTCGGGAGAATCGATCGTGAGAAGACCCCGCTGATGCTCGTCGAGTGCCTGGCGACGCTACAACGAACACGGCCGGACCGCTACGAGCTGACGTGGGCAGGGGCCGGGGCCCTAGAGGCCTCGATGCAGGATCGGGCGCGAGCGCTCGGGGTCAGCGGGTTGCTCAAGCTCCCCGGGTATGTGCCATTCGGCCCGGGTCTGCTGGCGCTGTACCGGGAGTCGCACATCTTCGTGCACTCGTCGTTGACCGAGGGCGTGCCGCAGGTGCTGATCGAGGCGATGGCTGCTGGGCTGCCGATCGTCGCCACTGACGTTGGCGGAGTCGCCGAGCTGCTCGCCGACGCGGCGGGAGGGCTCGTCCCTCCCGGCGATCCACAGGCGCTTGTCGACGCCGTGCTGGCGGTGTCCGACGACCCCGCGCTTCGTGAGCGCTGCTCCGAGCGCGGGCTCGCACGCGTCCGCAACTACACACTCGAGGCGCAGTCGTCGCGCGTTGGCGGTTTCATCGCCGGTTCGGTATGACTCGTCTTGGGCGCCGACGACCGGCCCACGGCCCTGACCGACGGGTGATGCTACGCGGCTTCGACCATCATCACCGGCTCGGCCACGCTGATGGGCTCCTCCCGGATCCCGGTCGCCCGCTTGCGCAAACGCATGCGGCACGTGTCCCGGTGAACCGCGATAGGCCGGCGGCCCAGGACCGCCACCACGGTCCACCACAGCACTGCCAGGTCGAGTCCGATCCGCTGAGAATCGGCGTACGACCGGTCGAGCTCTACCTTGGACGGGAGGAGTCTCGAAACGTAATCGCCAACTGGGTCGTCGGTATCGAGGATCTCGCTCTCGGCGGCAAACGCCAGCTCGGGTGATGCCTGTGAGCCCTGGGCGGACCGACAGGATGTGTACATAATCGAGATGATGCAGAGCCACGAACTTCGGGTCCTCCGGACGCGGCCCGACGACGCTCATCCGCCCCCGGAGCACATCCCAGAGCTGCGGCAGCTCGTCCAGCCTAGTCCGCGTCAAGAACGCGCCGACGCGGGTAAGTCGGGGGTCGCCTTCGACGGTCAGCGGGCCGCCGGTCGCATCGTCGTGCATCTTCCGGAACTTCAGCATCCACATCGGCTTGCCCAAATAGCCGACACGCCGGACCCGGAAGAACACCGGTCCGGAGGAATCGAGCTTGATCGCGAGCGCGATCAGGAGCATCAACGGCAGAACTGCGAGCAGCAAAAGCGCTGAAACGGTGATGTCGAAGCTGCGCTTGAGCGGCTCCTGGATCCGTCCAGTCGCGCTTCTCCGAGCGATTATTCGAGGCGCAAAGAGAACCGGACTAACCGTGTTCTCTATAGCTGGCGGCGTCATGCTTACCCCCTGATAGTGCTAATAGATGCCTAGCCGCGCGACCCACGGCGCGCTGCCCCATTGATTCGATGACTCCGATTGCACCCGCCTCTGCGCTCGCCCCTTGGTGGTCCAGCGCGGTGTACCGGCCGACGAGGATTATAACGCGCTTCGGCCCCAAAAGTTGTGCAGTTTGTAATCGCTCGATTTCTCGGTGATCGCGGGTCTGGATCGGTATCTACCCGTTATCTCCACAAAACCTCCCGTACGGCTGCTACAGTCCGCGGCGGGAAACGGCCGTACGAAACTGCAAACTCCCGCGCACAGGGGGCGGAAATGAATCTCAGAAGGTCACTACCGTTATTGGTCAGCGTCGTTGTTCTCGCGCTGGCGTTCGCGACTTCGGCATGGGCTGAGAGCCCGTCGGCGAACGCGTATGCAGGTGTCGGCGCGGACCAGATCTCGCAGGCCACGGAGCCGACGGCTCAGATCGAGTCGACCAATGAGTCGACCGGATCGTCGCTGCCGTTCACGGGCCTCGATCTCGGCGCGATCGTGCTTGCGGGCGCAATGCTCGGCGGCACCGGGTTCGCGCTGCGGCGCTGGTCCAAGTCCAGCAGCTGAGTTAGCGCGCGGGAAATCGGAATCGGCTAGGCGGCGGCGCGTTCCAGCGCCGCCGCTGCCGCGTCTACGACCAGATCCTGCTGGTCCTCCCGCATGTGCGCGAACATCGGCAGCGTTACGGTTCGACGGGCGTAGCTGTCGGTGACCGGCAGCCGCCAGGAGTCCCGAGCGTAGATGGAGAACTCGTGCACCGGGGGGTAATGCATGCTCGTCTGGATCCGCTGCCGCGCGAGCGCATCCCTGAAGCGAGCCCGATCCGCGCCCTCGGGCAGCACGACGCAGAAGAGATGATGTGCGAGCTGCGCATCGGGCACGGGTTCGAGCGGGCACTCGACGTCGACCGAGCGCAACCGCTCGCGGTAGCGGGCGTCAAGCTGCGCGCGACGGCGGTTGTCCTTCTCGAGACGGCGCAATCGCGCGGACGCCAGCGCCGACCTGGGTTCATCGATCCTGTAGTTGAATCCCAGCCTGAGGACGTCATAGCCGGTCGCGTGACCCTTGTGGCGGTCCCAGCTGAGCGAGGTCATCCCGTGCGAGCGCAACTGCCGCAGGGTATTCGCGAGCTCCTCGTCCTCGGTGACGATCGCGCCGCCTTCGCCGACCGCGAGGTTCTTGTTCGAGAAGAAGCTGAATGCGCCGGCGGCTCCGAAAGTTCCCATGTGGCGGCCGGCCAGGCGCGCGCCGAGACCATGGGCCGCGTCCTCGAGCAAGATCAGCCCGCGTTGCTCGCACAGCCGCGTGATCTCTGCGATCTCTCCCGGATGACCGCCGTAGCACATCGCCATGACCGCCTTCGTGCGATCCGTGATCGCCTCCTCGACGGCGCGGGCCGACAGCCAGGGCTCGGTGCACGACGCGATGTCCGCGAACACCGGCCGGGCGCCCGTGTACGCCACGGCGTTGACCGTAGCCACGAACGTCATCGAGGGCACGATCACCTCATCGCCCGGGCCGAGCCCCGCCGCGATGCAGATCAAGTGCAATGCGGCGGTCCCGTTCGCGACCGCGACGGCGTACGCTGCGCCCGTGTATCCCGCCAGGTCGGCCTCGAACTCGCTGGTGCGAGGCCCCTGGCTCAGCCAGCCCGATCTGTACACGTCCGCCACGACCGCGATGTCCTCCTCGTCCACCACGACATCTGAGAGCGGGACGCTCCAGCTGGACATGCGATGACTGTACAGGCCGGACAGACCTCCGCCCCCTCGGCGACCGAGGACAGGGGCGACAGCCGTGGGCCCGAACACTTTGCCGGGACGCTCCGTCGTCTGATCCCGCTGATCCCCGCGATCGGCCTGATCGCGCTCTGGATGGTATGGATCCCCGCCAGCGGTGCTTACTTCCCGAACGCCTGGTACCCGAGCGCCCTCGGGGCCGCGGTGCTGTTGGGAGTGATGATGATCGCCCGGCTGGGTCCGCTTCCGCGAACCCGTGCCGCGCGTGTCGGGCTCTTGTCGTTCGCGGCGCTGGTGGCATGGAACTACCTCTCGATCCTGTGGGCCGGATCGCCAGGCAGCGCGCTCGACGCCTCCAACAAGCTGCTGCTGTATCTGTTGCTTGGCTGGGCGTTCTCATTGCTGGAGTGGACACCTGCGACGATGGCCGCGGCGCTCGCGGCATGGGCCGTGGGCGTGGCGGCGTTCTGCGCCATCGGGCTCGTTCAGGCCACCCACACCTCCAATCTGAACTCATTCTTCGTGGACTTCAGATACGCGCGGCCGCTTCAGTACTCCAACGCGACAGCGGCGCTCGCCGTGATGGGCGCCTGGCCCGCGGTGATCCTTTCCGGACGCCGGGAGCTGCCGATCGCTGCGCGGGCGGTGATGCTGGGGGTCGGGACGTTCCTGGTCGAGTTCGCGCTCGTTCCCCAGAGCCGCGCGGCGGTCGTTGGATTGGTCCTGACCTCGGCGGTCGTGATCGTCGCTGCCTCCGATCGCCTCAGATTGCTGCTCCGGATGGCGGTCATCGGCGGCGGCCTCGCGCTCACGGCCCCCAAGACGGTCGCAGTCGACAACGCGATCAACGCCGGACACCGGGTTGGACCGCCACTGGCGCGCGCGGCCGACGCGATTCTGTTCACGAGCATCGCCGCACTCGCGATCGGCCTCCTGCTGGCCTTGCTGGAGGGACGCTTGAGCTGGATACCGCTGCGCCGGCGGCAGCGCCCCGTCCTCGGCCGCCGGGGCCGGCTCGGCGCGCTCGCCGCAGTCGTGATCGTGCTTGGCGCCGGGGGCGCGCTGGGCGGACCCGCCGCCATCCACGAGCTGCACAAGGTGATCAAGCAGGGCCGCACCGACGCCAGTACGGGCACGACGCGCCTGCTTTCGACGAGTCCCGAGGAGCGTTTCGACTACGCGCGCGTCGCGCTCAAACTATTCGCGAAAGACCCTCTGCAAGGTGTTGGGGCCGGCAACTTCGGTCGCCGGTATGACCCGTTGCGGCGGTTCCAGAAGCATTCCCAGTACACGCATGACATCGCGCTGCGTGCCCTGAGCGAGACTGGGATCATCGGGCTCGGGTTGTTCCTGGCCGTGATCGGAGCGCTGGCGCTCGGCCTCGTCCGGGCCCGGCGCGAGCTGGCCGGTCTCGGAGGAGCGTGCGCCGTCGCGGCGCTGGCGATCGCCACCTACTTCGTCGTACACGGCTCGTTCGATTGGGTCGATCAATTTCCGGTGCTGGCAGCGCCGGCGATGGCGTTCTCGCTCGGCGCAATCGTGATGCGCTCCGAGGAGCGTCGCGCTCCGGTGCTCCCGGCCACGCGTCCGTGGCGGATCGGGGTGGGCGCCGCGGCCGCCGGAGCATGCGCAGCGCTGCTGCTCGCGCTGGTGCCAGCCTATCTCGAGAGCAGGTACGTGGAGCGCGCACTGAAGACGTTCCGCACCCGGCCCGCCGGCGCCTACACCGACCTACGGCGCGCGACGGAGCTGAACCCACTGAGCGCCGATCCGTTCACGACCAAGGGCACGATTTCGCTCGTCCTCGGGAACTACGCCCTCGCCCGGAGATCGTTTGAGCACTCGATCGCCAAGGAGGATGACTGGTACCCGCGGCTCGAGCTGGCGCTGATCGACGCTCATGCCGGGCAGTTCAAGTCGGCCCTGCGAGAGCTCGATGCCGCCTCCCGGCTCGACGTCGACGACCCGATACTCGCCGATGCCCGGGAGCAGATCACCGAGCGGAAGCGGATCCAGCCGGTGAGCTTCGACAATCAGCTGACCGGCGGGGTTCAGGCCGAGCTGTTCGCGCCCCAAGGCATCAAGAAGTAGTGTCAGGCAACGGATGACGAAGGGGCGAATTGACGTCAGCGTGCTCGTGCCGGTGCTCAACGAGGAGCGCCACCTGCGTGACGCTGCCCGGGGGATGCTCGCCCAGCAGCTCGACGGGACTGCCGAGTTCCTGTTCATCGACGGCGGCTCCAAAGACGGGTCGCGATCGATTCTCGCCGAGCTGGCCGCGGAAGATCCGCGGGTGCGGGTCCTCGACAACCCCGCCCGACGCACTCCGCATGCGCTCAACATCGGGTTGAGGCACGCCCAAGGGGAGTTCGTCGCCCGGATGGACGCCCATACCTTCTACCCGCCCCAGTACCTGTCCGCAGGGCTCGAACGGATTCGCCGCGGAGATGCGGCGAATGTCGGAGGGGCGGCGTGGGCGGTGGGCACGAGTCCCGGTTCGCGACGCGTGGCGCGGGCGCTGAGAACAGCGCTCGGCACAGGTGGCGCGCAGTTTCGGCGCGAGCACCACGACGAGATTGAGCTCGACAGCGGCTTCGCCGGGGTCTGGAGGCAGGACCTGCTCGAGGGTCTCGGGGGCTGGGACGAAGGGTGGGTCAACGATCAGGACACTGAGCTGGCGGCCCGAATCCGCAAGTCTGGCGGACGGATCATCTGCATCCCGGAGATGGCAGCGGACTACGTCCCGCGCGAGACGCTCAAGGCGCTCGTCCGCCAGTACGTCGTATACGGCCGATACCGGGTCAAGACCGCGAACCGCCACCCGGAGAGCCTACGGCGGTCGCAGTTGCTTCCCCCGGCCCTGGTGGTGACGGTGCTCGCTGCCGCGGCCGGTCCGTCGCGGCGATTCATCCGCCGGCCGGCGCTCGTGGGCCTCGTCGCCTATGGTGCGACGCTGCTCTTCTCGAGCGGGCGCGCGGCGCTCGAAGGCGATCGGCTGGAAGCGCTCAGCCTGCCCGCGGTGTGGGCGACGATGCACCTCGGCTACGGGGTCGGGTTCGTCGTCGGATGCGCCGAGCATGGCGTTCCATTGGACGGGATCCTCCGCGCACTCGGAGCGCGCGATCGCGAAGGCCCGGACGAGCGCTGAGCACGGTTGACAATGCGCCTTGCCCTCTACACCGAGTGTCTGCGATGACAGATCCGCATTCGAAGGTGATTGCCGACGCCGACCAGCTCCGCGCCCATGAGGTTGAGTGGCGGCAAATCGCCGAGCAGCGCGGCAATGCGTTCGTCACCCCAGAATGGTTCTGGACCTGGCTTGTTCACTACGGCGAATCGGCGGAGTTGGCGGTGGTTCTGGTCAACGGCGACGACGGGAGCCCACTTGGGCTGGTGCCATTCGTCGCGACAACGACCGGGTGGCCCCGCACGCTTCGGTTCGCTGGAGGAGCGCTAGCGGACCAGCTCCACCCGGTATGCCTCCCCGAGCACGAGGAGACGGTCGCGGTTGCGACCGCCGATGCCCTGTCCGCAGCAAGCATGAAGTGGGGCGTCGCGGTCCTTGACAACGTCGATATCGACGCGCAATGGTGGCGAGCGCTCGGGGCTCGCGTTCCATTCGTCGGCCCTGGGCACACGCTCCGCGACACGGCGCTGCCCGCTATCGCGTTCTCCCACGACGGCTGGGACGGTTACCTCGCGAGTCGCAGCCGCAACTTCCGAGACCAGGCGCGGCGGTATCCGCGACGGCTCGAGCGCGACCATCGCGTCTCTTACCGCCGCACGAGCGATGAGTCCGAGCTCGAACGGGACATGGCAACCCTGTTCGAACTGCACGACGCGCGCTGGAGCACCAGGGGCGGTTCGACTCTCACCAGTACGCGAGCGCGGGCCTTTCACCTGGATTTTGCCCGGGCCGCGCTCCAACGAGGTTGGCTGCGTCTGTGGATCCTCGAGGTCGACGGAGCGCCCGTGGCGGCCTGGCACGGGTGGCGCGTTGGCGAGCGGTACGCCTATTACCAGGCCGGATTCGACCCAGCGTGGGAGCACCTGAGCGTCGGCTTCGTGCTGATGGTGCACACGGTGCGCAGCGCGATCGAGGAGGGTGCCTCGCGATACGACCTGCTGCTCGGCGATGAGAGCTACAAGGGGCGCTTCGCCAACGCCGAGCAGAAGGTCTGTACGGCGATGCTCAGCCGGTCGCGGCCGGTGAGGCTGCTGAGCGCCGCCGAAGCGCTGGGCTGGAGGGCCTCGCGGTCGGCGCCGCCTAAGCTTCAATCGGCCGTGAGTGCAGTGGCGGCGGTGCTCCCCGGGGCGAGGCGACGCTGAACTCCATGGTCGTCGGCAATCGGCAGGATTGTGTAGCTCTAGTTCCCGGCGGATCGTGTCGATGAGTTCGAACATGCAAGCGGTCCGCACAAGCGCGCTACCATGGCGGCGGCCGGGGTATCTGCGATAACGAGGTGCCTGACCTTGTGAGCTTCCGCAACGGCTGCTCCCCCCGCACCAGACCCCAACACACTTGTCCGCCGCGGAGATAGCGCCATGACCGAGATGGATCCCACAGGCGCCGCGCCGACCGCGGCCTGGATCGGCCCGGAGAACGACGAAAGCGAGCTGCGCCGCTATGCGGCCACGCTGCGCCACCACGGCTGGCTGATCGTCGTCGCGGTGCTGATCGCCCTGGCAGCCGCGATCGCGTACGTGAAGACCGCCTCACCCGTATACGACGCGACGAGCCATCTGCTCGTTACGCCGGTGCCGAGCAGCCAGACGCTTCCGACGAACATTCCTGGTGTGATCCCGCAATCTTCGGATCCCACGCGAGACGTCCAGACGGGCGCCAACCTCGTCTCGTCCAACAGCATCGCTGCAGCGGTGAAGAACGTCCTCCGCCTTAGCGCGAGCCCTGCAGCGATTCTCACCAAGGTGAGCGTGCAGCCGGTGTCGGACAGCGATGTGATTGCTGTCAGCGCCCACGCGAGCACTGCCAGCGGTGCCGCGGCGCTCGCCAACGCGTTCGCGCAGGAGGCCGTCGCCATCCGGACGGCCCAATTCCGGGCCGCCCTGACGAGCGCGATCGTCGGGCTCAAGGCCCAGGTCGCTGCCGGGACGATCCCCTCCGCTTCCGTCCAACAGCAACTCGCCGAGCTCGAGACGCTGAGGGCAGGCCCGCTCCCCGATATGAGGGTCTATGCCAATGCCACGCCACCGACCGGACGGAGCTCCCCGCGGGTGAAGCTGACGCTGGTCGCCGGCGTCGTCCTCGGTCTGGTGCTTGGGATCCTGGGGGCGTTCGGGTTAGAGGCGCTGGACACGACGCTCCGGCGCGAGGAACAGCTCAAGCGGATCTTCAAGCTACCCGTGCTGGCTCGCGTGCCTCGGGAAGACTCCGGCAGCCCGCGGCGCCTGAGCCGCCTCGTGCGCGGCCACCGCACGGCACCGCGCACGCCCGAATCGCTGTCACTCCCGGCGCTCGAGGCGTTCCGGACGCTGCGCGCGATGGCGCTCGCGTCGCGCTCGGTATTAAGCGACCCGCCAAGGTCGTTCCTGGTCACGAGCGCCTCTCCGAACGAGGGCAAGACAACGACGGCGCTGAATCTCGCCGCCTCGCTGACGGCGTCCGGCTCGAGCGCGATCCTCGTCGAAGGTGATCTGCGCCGCCCCGCACTGGGGCACGCGCTCGGTCTTCAATCGCACTATGACCTGTCTAGCGTGCTGACCGGCGAAGTCTCTCTTTCCCGCGCCCTGGTCACCAGCGATGCCTATCCGAACGTGCACTTCCTCCTGGCGCGCACGGACTCTGCGCAGATGGTGAGCGGCGATCCTCTATTTCTTCCGACCGTGCCGGTGATGCTCGACGAGGCCGAGCAGATGGCCGATTACGTCGTGGTCGACTCTCCACCGCTGCTGGCGGTGATCGATGCCCTGGCGCTCGCGCGAGAAGTCGATTTCGTGATGCTCGTAGTGCGCCTCGGGCAGACGCACATCGGTCGCTTGGCCGCGCTCGGCTCGCTCCTGGCGGAGGCCTACATCGAGCCGGGAGGGATCGCGGTGATCGGCGCCGAGCTGCCTGGAGCCCGGAGCGAGTACACCTACGAGTACACCGGGTCGTTCACTCGCGGAGCGGGACCGCGGAGGCTCGAGGACCCGGACGCGATGAGCGGCGCGTCTGGCAACCGCCGCCGCTCGGCGGGCGGGCGCCGGCAGAGTCAAGCCAGGTCACCTGGCGACTGACGGCGCCGTGACGACACGCCTAGCTGCCTCACGACTGCCCGTCATCGGGATCCTGTGCGCGGCGGCTGGGATCGGTGCCCTCGCTGGCAAGTCGCCGTCGCTGGCCTTCAGCGCCGCGATGGCGCTGGCGTTCATTCCGCTCGTATTCGGCAACTTCACGCTGGGCGTAGGCGTGTTCATCTTCAGCACGTTTCTGGGGGTGTCGTCCACGGCACAGAAAGGGCTCGGCGGTCTCGTGGTGATCGCGGCCCTGGCGGTCGTGCTCGGATCTTCCCGGCGCCGCCTGCCGGTCAACTTCTTCTCCCAGCACCGGCGGATGGCCGGATTGCTGCTGGCGTTGATCGCGTGGCTCTTTCTCGGCGTCATCTGGGCCGAGAGCACGCATGATGTGACCTACTCGATCTCGCGATACATACCCAACTTTCTGATGTTCTTCGTCATCTACGCGGCGGTGGACGATCCGCGCGATGCGAAGATCCTGATCGCCTTCTTCGCTCTCGGGGCGGCCGTATCGGCGGCCGACGCGATTCTGGCCCCGCCGCCGCCCGAGGCCTATACCGACGTGACCCGATCCGGCGGGACGTTCGGCGATCCGAATTACCTTGCCGCCGTGTTGGTCACGGGCTTTGCGCTCAGCGTCGCGCTGAACCGGCTCGAGTCGCTCCGCTTCTTGTCCAAGCTGGCTGCCGCATGCGGTGCAGCGCTCTGTCTCTTCGGCATCGCGTACAGCGTCTCGCGCGGTGGCCTGATCGCCCTCGCGGTGACGCTCGTCGCCGCGATCTGCATCTCGGGCCGCTGGCGGCTGAAGCTTGCGGCGATCGCCCTAGCGGTCGCGATTGTCGCGGTCGGCTACTTCGGCTACTTCGCGCCGGTTTCGGTCCGCGATCGACTGACGCACTCTGACGGCGGGAGCGGCAGGACGACGATCTGGAAAGTCGGGTGGCGCGAGGTGGCCGCCCATCCGCTCCGGGGCGTCGGCGCAGGCAACTTCTCGATCGCCGGCGTCCACTACGTGGCCCGACCGGGCGCCATCACCCACAACGCCACCGCGTTTCAGGCGTACTTCATCGACACCCCGACTGTGGCCCACAACACTTACCTTGAGGTCTGGGCCGAGGACGGACTTCCCGGCCTGCTCATGCTGCTCGGGTTGGTCGTCGCTTCGTTGTGGTGCACGCGCAAGGCGTGGGTCAGGTTCCGACGATCCGGTCAAGCCGACCTCGAGCTCCTTAGCTATGCGCTGTTCGCAGGGGTGCTCGGGTTCATGGTCGCGTCCTTCTTCCTGAGCGAGGAATACAGCAAGCAGCTGTACGTGCTGCTGGCGCTCGGGCCGGCGCTGCTGAAGGTAGCCACGTCAGCCGGCACGACAGCATCCAAGCCGGCTCCCCCGGCGAGGCCCGCATACCGGGCGGTCCGAGGCCCCGCGCCGGGGCTCGCCTCTAGCTGACCTCACGCCGGCGCCGCAGCCAGGCCAGCGCCTCACGCCGCCGCTGTCCATCGACCGCCGCCAGGACGACGCCGTAGACGATCACGCCCACAACGATCTCGCCGAGCAGCAGGAACACGCGTGTGGCCTCGCTGTGCGACAAAAGGTCCACTCCCGACGCGTACCCGAGCATCGCGGGAATCATCGCCGCGGTTGCCGCGAACGGACCCGCGAACCACGCCCACATCGAGCGCGGGTCGATATCAACCAGCGCGCAGACGCGTGCGAGCGCGAGCGCTGCCATGGCGCATGTGCTCACCGACATGGCAATCGCGACGGCGACCAGCCCCCAGACGATCGCCGTGAGCGTCACCGAGATCAGGATCAATACGAACCCGAGCGCCTGCACGCCGACAAGAGCCCGTGGCCGGCTGATCGACTTGAACAACTCGCTGGCGATGGACACGATCGTCGTGCCCAGTACGATCCCGCACAGCGCGGCGATCGCGTGCCCCGCGGGCCGCCAGCGCGTGCCAAAGAAGACAATGGCCAATGGGACGCCGAGCGGGATCGACGCGAAGCTGACGGGCACCGCTGCGGTCATCGATATCCGATAGACGCGACGGGCGGCCGCCGAGATCCGCTCGGGAGCCGCGGCGAGGCGGGCAAATGCGGGGTAGAGGACATAGGCGGTCACCGATACGAACGCGAAACCGGGCTGGCTCACCAGTCGTAGACCATTCCTGTATTGCCCCAGGGGAGCTGTGCCTTGGAACTTGCCGAGCATCAACGCATCCATCTGCGTAGCCACGCGGCGGAGGATCTCGGCGAAGATCACCGAGCGGGCGAATGATGCAAGCTCTCGCCACATGGCGAAAGAAGCCAAGCGCCAGCGAGGGACGAAATGCACAAACACCAGGCGGCGACCACCTGAACGAGCATCGACGCATAGCTCCCGGCGACCAGCGACCAGACTCCCGCCCCGTTCGCCGCGAGGGCGATCGACGCCGCCGCCCATGCCGAGCATGCCGAGCGGGTCCACGATCACCCGTCGGAGAAACGAGAAGCGGCGCTGAAGTAGTGCGTCGGGGACGATTGTCATGCGCGCGAATGAAGAGCCAGCCGGACATCACTGCCGCGATCAGAGCCGACGTCGGATCGCCGAGTAGAACACGCCGATCAGCGGCGAGAGCGCCAGCGAGCCGAGCGTCGAGCAGAAAGCCGCTGACGAGCAGCGAGAAGAAGGCCGTGCTGGCGGCCTCATCGAGCCGGTCCTGCGAGTTGATCAGTGCGGCCATCATGCCTGATTCGGCGAACAGGCCGCCGATTCCGGTAATGACCGTGCCGGCCGCGTAGCGCCGAAGGCGGCCGGGGTCACCAGCCGCGCCAGCACGACGAAGGTGGCGAACGTCAGCGCGGTTGTCACCGCATAGCCGATCCTCGCGACCCTGATTCCGCGTACCGTGGTGCCGGTCAGCGGCGGCGGTGTTTCCTCGCGGTCGTCCTCTAGCTGCTGCGGTCCCGCTTCATCCATCGTTGAGTCCCCATCGACCGCCATCGGGCATCAGCAGCGCTGGATGCAGCCGGCGTCCAGCTGAGTCACGATAGCCTGAAAGCGTGGACAATCAGCGCGCGGAGGACGGGGCGGCCCGCGTTTACGGTCGTCGTACCGGCGTTCAACGCCGAGCGTACGATCACTTCTTGCGTCCAGTCGGTGCTTTCCCAGACGTGGACGAGTCTGGAGTTGATCGTGGTCGACGATGGCTCCACCGACGAGACCCGGAACCTCGTCGAGGCCGTCGACGACCCCGCGTCCGCGTTCTGCATCAGCCGAATGCAGGCTTGCCCGCTGCCCGTAACGCGGGGACGTCTCGGGCAAGCGGCGCGTGACGTGTTACCTGGACAGCGACGATCTGTTCCTGCCGAACTATCTCGAGGTGGTGCGAAGCACGTTCGCCGCTGATCCGGGCGTCGATTTCGTCTACACCGACGCCTGGACCTTCGATGACCGCACGCGGCGGGTCCGGCGGGCGACGACCGCCCAATTTCAGCGTCCACCGCGGCCTGCGCCATCCACCGCGGCGAGCCTGTTCCACGCGCTGCTCGAGCGCAACTTCATCATCATCCCGGTCGCGGCCGCATCGCGGTGATCATCGCCGCGGGATGTTCGACGAAGCGATGACGGCGGTCGAGGACTGGGACATGTGGCTGAGGTTGACCGCGGCGGGCCACCGCGCCGCCGAGGCGCCTGGTCCGCTGGGGCTCCGCCGGCAACACGGCGAACAGATGTCGGCAACCAGATGCGGATGCTCGAGAACCAGCGGTACACGCTCGAAAAGCTGCTGCGTCCGCGACGACCTGTCCGCTCGCGACCGCAGGCTCGTCGAGCGCCGCCTCGAGCGGACTCGGCGAGAGGCCGAGATCCTCGCGGGACCGACCGGCTGCGATCGGCGATTCGCGCAGCCGGCATAGCCTGGGACGAGTCCGCCGCCGCATCGACTCGCTCGCGCGGCTGGTACCGAACCCCGCCTCCCGACGTGGTCGCGGCGTTCGAAGATCTGCGCTCGGTCTAACGCTTGTGGCGCCGGCGGTGCCCGTGCCTGTGCTTGCCGTGGCGGTGATGCCGGTGCCGTCGCTTGAGCGAGGCGACATGTGCCTTGACCGTGCCTGCCCTTGCTGACGAGGGCCCCATGCCGCCGTCCCAGAGTCCCCAGGAGGCGAGCGGGCTGCCGATCATGACGCGGAAATCGTGGTTCTGAGGATTGGTCAGGCGGGGGTTGAGCGTCGATGTTGCCGGCGAGCGCCACCCCCGTCACGTTCGCGATTCCGCCCGGGTTGGCAAAGACATCGTTGCGCGCGAACCAATTTCCTGAACCGGGTGCGCCATCCCAGCAATCGGAGATCCCGACTCCCTGCGCATCACCCGCGGTCGGCAGCCCGGTCGAGTTCATGATCACGTTGCGCTCGACCACGTTTCCGGAGACGCTCGAGTCGCCGGCCACGGTGATCCCGGATCCGGCGCGATCGATCACGTTGTTGTACACGTGAGCGTTTACCGCGGCGGGGTAGATCTGAACGCCGAAGCCGTGCGGGTCGTTCCACATCCAGTTGCCATACACCTGGACATCCCGCCCATGCGCGACGTAGACCATCTGGTCGAGCGCCAAACACTGCCCCAGGTCGTGGATCCGGTTGTACCGGATGATCGTTCCGCTCGCGTCAGCGTTCCAGCCGATCCCGATCCCGTTACCTCGGAGGCTGGGGACCGACTGGTAGAAGTTGTTGTACTGGAAGACATCGTGTTGGCCGTCGATCTCGAGGCCATTCGAAACGGGATACGGGCAGCTGGTTCCCGAGCGCTGGGTGTCGTAGAGGTTGTTCGATCCATCGATCTGGAGGCCGGAGAGCACTGTGAACGAGCCCTCGAGCTCGACCAGGCCCACGATCTTCGCCGCTTGCCCTGGTGCGCCGGTGATCGTGATGTCCTGACCCGCAGAGCCCGAGTTGCTCAGCTGATGCGCCGTGCTGAGATCGCCGTACGTCCCTGCCTCGAGGCAACCGGTCTGGCCTGCGGACAGCGCAGAGTCGAGCTGGCTCGGGCTCTGGAATGGGTTGGCGAGTGTTCCATCTCCGCTCGAGTCCGATCCGGACGGAGACGCGTAGAGGTCGCATCCCGCGGCGTGCGCAGCGGTCGCGAACGCCCCAGCGGCAAGCAGTGCCGCGACCAGCAACGCGAGCAGCGTCGACAGCTTCGATACGCGAACGGCCATGACCGTTGGATCGAGTGCCGCGCGCGAAGGCGCGCGTTGCCGGCCGCCTGAGTGGACGGATGTCCAGGGTCGCGCGGGCGTGGTGCAGCCGCGCGTCCAGCCGGATCGCAGCTGATTCTGGACGCGCGGGACCGATGCTGGGTCCGGACGCCGAACATGCGTCCAGACTCGGCCAGCACAGAACAGCGCTCTGTGGCTTCCGCACCGAGGCATAGATTGACCCTGCCCTCCGAACGTCTGCGTCCGTGAGCGTCCCTTCGCGGTCTACGATTGCCCATGGGGTGCGTCCCCGGACGCCGCGGGTCAACTTTGCACGGGTAGGCGTCTTGGATTAGTTAGCTTTTCGGCACGCCGTTAGCTCCCGGTCTAGCTTGGTGGCGGCGTAATACCTGAGCCACGTGCGTGACCTTCCGGGCCACCGGCATCGTCTTCGCTGCGAAGCGGGGAAGGACATCGATCCGGTAGATGCCCGTCCGAGGCCACTCGAGGGCGCGCGGGGAGTGGAACCGCGTGGCAAGTACCGCGGCCGCCCGATAACCGGCGGCGCGTGCGGCATCCACGACGCGGCCGTCCACGTCGCCGTACGGGTACGCAAGCGAGTTACAGGGGACGCCGAGCGCGTCGATGCACGCCTGGCGGGAGTCGACCAGCTCGGCGCGCAGCTGATCGTCGGTGCATGAAGTCAGCCGCGGGTGGCTGACAGTGTGGGAGCCGATCTCCCATCCGGCGGAAGCAACGTTTCTCAGCTCCTCCCAGGACATAGGTGTCAGCTCGTGCTCGTGCGGGCCACCCACCCACATGTCGATCCCCGACCAGACCATCGGACCCGCCTCGGGATACGACGTGGGCACGAACACGGTGCCGGGAAGCCCGAGCCGGTCGAGGATCGGCTTCCCGGCCGTCAGCGTCGAGCGGTACGCGTCGTCGAACGTGACGACGAGCGTGCGCTTCTGTGGGGGCGCCGTGACAGCGTTTGAGAACGTCGCGCCGTGGTAACCCCTGGCGATCAAGAACTTCAGCTGCCGCTCTAGCAGCTCGGGCGAGACTGCGAGTGCCGCCGGCCACGTCGGGCTGACGGCGTGATAGCAGAGGACGAGGGTGTCAGGCGCTGGCGACAAGCAATTACACGTTATCCGGAGTCCTTTCC
Source organism: uncultured Solirubrobacterales bacterium (assembly GCA_963705775.1). Classification (GTDB taxonomy): domain Bacteria; phylum Actinomycetota; class Thermoleophilia; order Solirubrobacterales; family Solirubrobacteraceae; genus Palsa-465. The sequence continues at coordinate 50,091 of CAVPKT010000069.1, forward strand.
GAAAGAGGCCGTAAACTCAGCCCCAGTGATGCACCTGGGGCGCTGGGAAAGAGAAGCGGTAGGGCAGGGCTGATGCGCGCGGTGGTTCTCGCCGGCGGCCTCGGCATGCGCCTGAGGCCGTACACGACCGTTTTGCCCAAGCCACTGATGCCGGTCGGCGACAGGCCGGTGCTCGACATCATCGTCCGTCAGCTGCGACGATCGGGCTGCGAAGCGGATCACGGTCTCGACCGGCTACCTCGCGGAGCTGATCGAGGCCTTCTTCGGGGATGGCTCTAAGTACGGCGTTCCGATCGACTACTACCGCGAGACGGAGCCGCTCGGCACCGTCGGTTCGCTTGCGATGATCGCCGACCTGGACGGCGATTTCATCGCAATGAACGGCGACATCCTCACCGACCTCGACTACGCGCGCCTGTTCGCCGAGCACCGCGAGAGCGACGCCGCCGTGACGATCGCCACCCGCGTCCGCGAAGTGGAGATCACACTCGGGGTTCCGCAGTTCGGCGAAGTGGACGATCCGACCCTTGTGACCGGCTTCGTGGAGAAGCCCAAGCTCGACTACCAGGCGAGCATGGGCGTGTTCTGCATCGCGCGCCGCGCCTTGGAGCACATAGAGCCCGGAGAGCACCTGCACCTCCCGGAGCTCGTCCTTCGCCTGATAGAGCGAGGAGAGATCGTACGCTCCTGGCCGTCGACCGACTATTGGCTCGATATAGGACAGCACGACGACTACGAGCAGGCGATCGCCGAGTTCGACCGAGTCAAAGATCGTCTGCTTCCGGCGCCATGAGCACTGTCCTTGTCACAGGGGGCGCTGGATATATTGGCGTCCCGCTCTGTCAGCTCCTGTCGTCCTCCGGCCACCACGTCCGGGTCCTTGACTCTTTCCTCCATGGCCAGGACGACGTCGTGGGCCTTTTGGACCGCGCGGACGTGGAGCTGATCCGGGCCGACATCCGCGATGACGATGCGCGGCGCCTCGCACTTTCTGGCGCATGGGGAGTTGTGCACCTGGCGGCGATCGTGGGGGATCCGGCCTGCGCCCGCGACCCCGAGCTTGCGCGAGACGTGAATGTCGAGGCCACCCGCGAGTTACTGAACGGCGCTCGCGAGGCGGGGGTGGAGCGGTTCGTCTTCGCATCGACTTGCTCGAACTACGGACGCATGGCCGATCCGACGGTTCCTATTACCGAGGACGGCGAGCTCGCGCCGGTGTCGCTCTACGCCGAGCAGAAGGTCGGCATCGAGCGGATGTTGCTGGGCGGCAACGGCGACCGGCCTGCGGCCACGTGTCTGCGATTCGCGACCGTGTACGGAGTCGCGCCGCGGATGCGGTTCGACCTGACGGTAAACGAGTTCACGCGCGACCTCTGGGCCGACCACGAGCTCGAGGTGTTCGGCGAGCAATTCTGGCGACCGTACGTCCACGTTGGTAAACGCCGGCCGCGGGGTGGCCGCCGCGCTTGCCGCGCCGCCCGATGCCGTGCGGGGAGAAGTGTTCAACGTTGGACGTTCTGGCGAGAACTACCGCAAGCTGGATATCGTCGAGGAGATCCGTCGGCAGGTCGCCACCGGGAAGGTCACGTACGTCCCCCGGTCCGAGGACCCGCGTGACTACAAGGTGAGCTTCGACAAAGTCCGCCGGCAGCTCGGATTCGAGACCGAGATGACGGTGCCCGACGGGATTACCGAACTGCTCGAAGCGCTCTCCGGGAACGCGTTCCCCGATCCCTTCGACGGCCGGTACCGAAACACGCCGTGAGTCGCCGGGCGCGTGCCCTCGTCTTCTCCGGCCTGCTCGGCTTGGCGATCGCGGCGGTCGTGAGCGCGCCGGTGGCAGACGGAGTCGATCACGGGACCGCGTCAGTCGCCACTGCCAGCGGCGCTCGCTGCACTTATTTCGCCGGACCGCACGGCCGCGACAGGAGCCCGGGAACGCGCAGACGACCGTTCGGGTCGCTCCAGCGGCTCGCCAATGCGCTGGGGCCGGGACAGACGGGCTGTCTGCGGGCCGGAACGTACGTAGAGAACCCCGACCTGGTCAGGGGAGGCCTGCCGGGTCGACGGGTGACGATCGAGAGCTATCCGGGAGAGCACGCTCGTCTCGACGGCGCGCTCTGGGTCACGAGCAGAGCGCGGTACGTCACGGTGCGAAACCTCATCATTTGCGGGGCGCCCGGCCTCCGGAGCTGCGCCGGCACTACGTTCTCGACCGGCGAGGCGTCTGCGGTTCAGGTCAGCGGCGGTCACGCGATCTTCGAGCACGACGACGTGAGCAACGCCAACGGCATCTGCTTCATCCTCGGCACGTCTCCCAGGAACGATGGACGAGATGGCCCAGGCGATCACACCACGATCGCGAACAGCTCGATCCACAACTGCGGCGTCCCAGGCCAGAGCAACCTGATCGAAGGCATCTACGTCGAATACTCGGCGGGGAGCCTGATCGAGCGCAACCGCATCTACTCGAACTCCGCGATGGGCGTCCAGCTGTACCCGGACGCGCAGTACACCGCCATCGACCACAACGTGCTCTGGGGAAACGGCGAGGGGGTGCTGTTCGGCGGGGACGACATCAATGCCTCTAGTCACAACCTCGTCGCCTACAACGTGATCGGCCACTCGGTCGCGCGGTGGAACATCGAGTCCTCCTGGCCCGGGCCGGTGGGAGTGGCGAATGTCGCGTATGGCAACTGCGTGTACGCCGACAACCCTCTGAGCAGCGGCTACTACAACCAGGCCAACGGGATCCAGCCGCTCCTCGAGGGAGCACTCGGATCATCTCGAGCAACGAGATGCTATGGCCGGCTTGCGGGGCCTTGAAGCTCGCTGGGCTGCTTCGCCGCTGATCGCTCGTCGATCGCTGCCAAGACCGAATCTGCATCGGCCGGCCGCTCCCCGTCAAACAGCTCCGCGAGACCCAGCTCAGAGATCGCGCGCAGCGTGTCTGCGCCCGCACGCGTCAGCGCCGGATCGACTCCAGCTCCTTGGACGACTTGGCTCGTCGCCTCGAGCTCGTCGGCACGCCGTCCTGCGTGGAGGGCGAGACTGCACAGAACACGCTCTGCGAGCGCGGGGAACGGCACCTCCTCGCCGGGGCCGCCGATGCTGGCCGCGACGCTCCTCGACCCCATATCGCTTCGCCGTGAGCATCATCTCCGCGACCAGAGCGTCGCGGCCCTTGAGGTAAACGCCGCGAATCAGCTTCACCAGCGCTGCGTGGCCGGGAGGGGCGTCGACCGCCCTCACCTTCAACCCGTCGGGGGCGACGAGCATCTCGAATGCGGCCGCGCCGGGACCGCTCGCGAGAATCGGGACCGCGAAGCCGCTCGTGAGGACCGTTCCGAGTACCGCCGCGTCGACGTAGCGGGCCCCCGTGGCGCCCACCAGCTCCGCGGCGCCCAGCTTCGCCGCCGGCGGCGCCGAGGCGAAGTCCACATAGAGGCAATCTTTGGACAGCAAGGACGCCGAGCGCTCGGCCACCTCGAGTTGTGAGGACGCGGGGACGGCGGCCAGTACGGCGTCGGCCGCGCTCACGGCGTCCGCCAGCTGTCGGCAACTGGTAACGCCGGCCGCGGCAAGCCGCCGTGCTTGCTGCGAGTCCGGCGCTGGCTTCGTCCGCATGTAGGCCCTGGCTCGTGGCGACCCGAGCGCGACAGCCCCTCGGCCAAGCCGGCGGACAGCTCGCCGAATCCGACGAACGCGAGCGCGGCCATTGTCAGTCCGCCTCAGCCGGTAGGAACCGGATCCTCGACCTTGAAGCCGTGCGATGCGAGTGCCGTGTCGACCCAGTCGTTCGAGAAATCCCCGCGCGCGACCGCGGCCACGTAGTCCTTCTCACGGCTCGCCGCCGTCGTCAGCCGCGTGAGGAGCTCTTCCGCGATCTCCCGGGGGACGACGACGATTCCCGTGGCGTCTCCGACGATCACGTCGCCAGGGCTGACGACCACGCCGCCGCACGAGACCGGGAAATTGATCTCGCCAGGGCAACGGTGAAGCGGGCCGACAGGGGTCGTCCCGCGCGCGAACACCGGGAAATCGCCGAGGGCGCGGATCCCGGGAAGGTCTCTGATCAGGCCGTCGACCACGAACCCTGCAACACCGCGATGGCGGGCCTTGGTCGAGACCAGATCGCCCAGCGCGGCGCTCGCGTTGGAGCCACTCGTGTCGACAACGATCACGTCTCCCGGCTGCGCGATGTCCAGCGACTTGTGCACCATCAGGTTGTCGCCCGGGTATACCTTCACCGTCAAGGCGGGTCCGACGAGCGGCAGCCGGTCGTCGGTGAGATTCCTGATCACCGGCGACATCGCGTAGAGCCGATTCATCAGGTCTGAGATCTGCGGTGTGTCAAAGCTCCCGAGCGCGGCGACCGTCTCCTGGCTCGGCCGATCGATCTGGCCCCGGATCCGGAAACCCGGCCCGGGATGCATTGCAGCGGTTTGAGGTTTGCTGACCATGTGTGACAAGATACCCGTTGGGGTGCAGGTTTTCGATTTCGACATCGCGGCCGCCCGCGAGGAGTACGGGCGCGAGGGCTGGGTGCACATCAAGAACGGCATCCATCCCGAGTTCCTCGCTGAGCTACAGAAGGACGTGCCCCAGTACCTGGACACGAACAAGCTCGACGCGTTCGCGATTAAGGCAAGAAGGAGCAAGCCCTCTACACGTTCCCGGACGGCACCGATTACCCCGGCGAGCTGTTCGACGCGGTCGCCGAGGTGTGCGGGCTGAACCGGGCGACGATGACCCTCTCGGAGCGTCACATCCAGGCGTACGAGGCGAACGCGAATCCTGAGCCACAGGCGCACAAGGATCGGTTTCCATCGCAGGTTTCGGTCGGATTCTCGGTGGAGATCCCGAGCGAATCTCGGCTCGTGCTGTACCCCTACGACCACCGTGAGCTAAATCCGTTCAACGCCGCCGCTGCGCTGGTACGCAGCCTCCAACCCGACCAGCTTCCCGGTGTCATCCTGCGCGACGCGCGCGAGGTCGAGCTCGCCGACCGGGCTGGCGACGTGGTCATGTTCCCCGGCTCGACCACCTGGCATCTCCGCCGCCAGTCCGCGGGCGCGGTCAACCTGTACGTGAAGATGAACGACTTCGACTGCGATCCGGCTCGGGGAGGACCCCACCACGGCCTCTCGCCGCGAGCATACGCTGGCGGTTCTCGGCAACGGCGATCGGTCATCCCTCGGCGGCCAGACCGTCAAGCTGTCCCGGCGGTTTGACTCTGCCGACCGCCGCATGATGCGCGGGGGCTGGGGAGAGGTGCTCGAAGCGTCGCTGTACGGCGACTCGGCGTTCGGCATCAACGACGTGCAGCTCGAGATGCTCCGTGCGGCGACGGCAAAGCAGCCGCTCGAGGCGCTGATCGCCGAGGTGTACAGGCAACGGGCACAGCGCCGCGGACGCCGAGCGGGGGGCGCTGTGGCGCTGCTCGAGAACGGAGCGCTCGACATTCTGGCGTGAGCCCACCGGCGTCTGTGCGGCGCGATCATGACGGCGTAGGATGGAGGGCCCGCCGAGTTCAGGAGGTCTCGATGTCCCGTCTCATCCGGATAGAACCAGTGGGCACACGACGCTCGCGGAGTGGACCGCCGAGGACCCCGCCAAGGTCGAGGCCGCTGTATCCGCGTTCCGAGCCGAGCTAGATCAGGGCTACTACGCACTCGTCTCGCACGGCGAGGGCCACGCCGAACAGGTCCGCGAGTTGCCGGTCGATGCCGACCTCGTGATCCTCAGACGGCCGATCGCGGGCGGTTAGCACGCCCGCGGCAGCTTCGGAAGCTTCCCGGGGCGGCGAGGTGCTGCCCGAGCTCGCGGCCGTCTACTGGCGTCCGCGAGTCACAGGCGCCTCGCTGACCCGCGTCGGAAGGCTGTGGACGCTGAGCACGGCCGCACACACCGTGCCCTTTGCCGCGGCCGCGGTGCTGCTCGTGGCGCTCAAACCGATCACCCTTCCCGTCGCGCTAATCCTGCTCGCGCACGCGTGGGTGATCCCGGAGCTCTACGCGGCGCGTGGTGCCAACGTCGTTCGTCCTCGCGCGCGCTCCGGCGAGACGGCGGAGCGGACGGCGCTCGGGCTGCTCGGCGATCTGCTCGATCACGACGCGCGGGATCTCCACACTGACACCGGCCTCGTCGTCGAGCGCGGCGAGCTCGGAACGTGGCTGGTCGGCGAAGCGGGCGCCCTGCTCGTCCGGCCCGGCGGCAGGCGCGTCCACTGCTACTGCGTCAAGGCCGTGGATCCATTACCGGCCGCTGACCGAATCGCGCATCTGCTGCTCGCCCTGCGCACGGACGAGGCAGGATTCGCGACGGTCGCGAATCTCGCCTTCTCGGCGCTCGGTGGAGGCTACGGCGGAGATTGACCGAGCGGGCGCGTGGAGCGCTGGACGTGGCGAGGGCGTTGGCGCGCGGATAGGGCACGCGCCGCGGGGCCCAGCCCGCTTAGGGAAGTTTGTACCTGAGCCATGTGATCTTTAGCCGCGCGGTCGAGATCATGCTCGCCATGACCCGTCCCGTTACATCGTCAAAAGTGCTGCTGGTCGAGGATCGGCGCGAGGCGTCCTCCGATGCCAGCGTCGCCCCGCTTCGTCGCTACCGGCTCGCGAGCTTCGGCTCGACGGCCGATCGCCCGATCGCGCCTCCGCTTCGAGCATCTCAAGCGCGTTTACGACTGAATAGCGGGAAGCGCGGCGGCGAGCGCTACGCTCAGTCCATGAGCACTGATATCGAGCCGCAAAAGCACCACACGCCCGTACTGCGCAAGGCAACGGCCGGCTCGTTCTGGTCGTGGCTGAGGCGATCGTTCTCAAGCTCGCGATTGGCTTCGTGATCGCGATCTTCTGGACAGTCACGGTGGTCGAGTTCGTCGGCGCAATGCTCTGGGCGCTGAAGACACTGGTCTGGTAAGGCCGGCCCATGGTCGGCATGGCTATGTAGTGATCTGCGCTTTTTTCGGCTTGGCCGGAGGAATCGTCGGTCGCATGAAGGGCAGCTCGTTCTGGCTGTGGTTCCTCATCTCCGGCCTGGTGCCTATTCTCGGCCTATTCGCGGCGATCTTCTATCGCTGGGAGGACCGCGAGCTGCGGCGTCAATGCCCAGGGTGCGGCCACGTGCTCAAGCTCTACGACGCGATCTGCACCCATTGCGGGACGGAGCTTGAGTTCCCCGAGACGGCGATCGCCTCGGAGGCCTCGGTTAGGGAGCGGGCGGCCTAGAAGCCGGACACCGGGGGCGCCGCGCCAGCCCGTTCCAGAGTCCGTAGCCGGCGGCGGGGCTGCCCGTCTGAAGCTGGTAGTTGTGGCTGCTCGCGTTGACGTAAAGCGGGTTCGAGGTGATGTTTCCGCTCAGCGTTATCCCGTTGGTCCCATTGCCGCCCGCGCCCTCGCCGTGGACGCCGGAGGGGCAGTTGAAGCAGTCGTTGCTCGAGAACGAGTCGCCGGTGCCGGGGTTCCAGCCCAGCACGCCCTGGCCCGCGGTCCCGTTCGCCGTGAGACCGGTGAGGTTGGTGATCACGTTGTTGGACATCGTGTCGTTGTTCACAGCGGTGCTGCCACCATCGTTGTTGATGATGATCCCCGAGCCGCTGTTGTCGCACACGTTGCCCTTGACCACGTCGTTGCTCGTGTCCGGATACAGCTGCACGCAGTAGCCCGATATGTCGCCCCACATCCAGTTGCCGTAGATCTGCGTGGCGCTGCCCGCGTCGGCGTAGATGATGTGGTCGTACGCGTTCCCGTTCGACGGGTCGTTCGGGTTGCCGACGTCGTGCAGGTCGTTGTACCTGAAGATGTCGCCGCTTGGGAAGTACCCGTTGTAATAGTCGCCTACGAGGATTCCGACGCCGCGGTTGGCCGCGACCGACTGGTAGAAGTCGTTGTACTGGAAAACGTCGTTGTTGCCGTTGACCTCCATCGCGGCCGAGACGGGGTGGTTCAGGGGGTTGATCCCTGCGTTGGCCGCATACGCGGTGTTCGAGCCGTCGATGTTCAGGTACTGGAGCGTGACGTAGTCGCCGAACACGTTCAGCCAGCCGATCACCTTCGGCGTCGCGCCCGGTGCGGGCTCGATCGTGATCGGTGACCCGGACGTGCCGCTGGCGTTCAGGTCGTATTCGGTCGCGGAGCTTGTGTTGCCGTACGTGCCGGACTCCAGGCAGCCGGTCTGTCCCGCCGACAGGTGGTTTTCGAGGTATGCGATGTCCGCGTACGGGCTGCTGACCGTGCCCGAGTTCGAGTTCGAGCCCGAGGGACCGGCGTACTTGTTGCAGGTGTACGAACCGTCGACCACGCCGGTTGCCGCCGAGGCCGCAGGTGAGCTCGAGCCCGCGGAGTTCGACGCGGTCACCTGCACGACGAGCTTGTTCATCACGTCGGACGCCTGGATGGTGTAGGTCTGTGAGGTGGCGCCGCTGATGTTTGCGCACGATCCCCCGGAGCTGTTGCAGTCCTGCCACTGGTAGCTGTAGCTCGTGGGGCTGTTTGACCAGGAGCCGTTGCCGGCTGTCAGTGCGCTGCCTTGGGTGGCGTTGCCGCTGATCGTCGGCGCGCCCGTGTTGGTGGGCGGGTTCGTGCCGCCGCCCGAGGGCTGGATGACTGCGGTTTGGGCGGAGTTGGCGGTGGCGTTGCCGTAGGAGTTGCTTGCGGTGACGGCGGCGCGGAGGGTGTCGCCGACGTCGGATGCTTGGAGGGTGTAGGTCTGTGAGGTGGCGCCGGAGATGTTTACGCACGATCCCCCGGAGCTGTTGCAGTCCTGCCACTGGTAGGTGTAGCCGCTCGGGCTGCCGGTCCAGGAGCCGTTGGTGGTGGTGAGGTTGCTGCCTTGTGTGGTGATGCCGCTGACGGTCGGAGCCGAGGTGTTGGTCGGTGCGCTGCCCGAGGGCTGGACGACACCCGTTACCGCCGAGTTGGCGGTGGCGTTGCCGTAGGAGTTGCTTGCGGTGACGGCGGCGCGGAGGGTGTCGCCGACGTCGGATGCTTGGAGGGTGTAGGTCTGTGAGGTGGCGCCGGAGATGTTTACGCACGATCCCCCGGAGCTGTTGCAGTCCTGCCACTGGTAGGTGTAGCCGCTCGGGCTTCCGGTCCAGGAGCCGTTGCTGGCCGTAAGCGTGCTGCCCTGCGTCGCGGTACCGGTCACTGTTGGTGCCGCAGTGTTCGACGGCGCGCTTCCGCCGCCGGACTGCTGGACGGGGCCCGCCGCGGAGGAGGCCGAGGACGTGCTCCCGTAGCGGTTGACGGCTGTCACGACCGATCGCACGGTGTGACCCACGTCCGACGACTGGGACGTATAGCTCGCGGAGGTGGCGCCGCCGATGTTCACGCACGATCCGCCGGAGCTGTTGCACTGCTGCCACTGATAGGCGTAGCCGGTGGGGCTGCCCGACCAGGAGCCGTTGGTGCTCGTGAGCGGGCTTCCGGTCATCGGCGTCCCACCGACCGCGGGCGCCGTCATGTTCGTCGGCGGCGAGCCACGTCGCGGGCGCTTTGTCGTCGTCACGAGTAGGGTCGAGCTCTGGCACGCAACCTGGAGGGTTGCGCGATGGGCGCGCACGGCGAGGCGGAGGACGCCTCTGCGGACCGCTCGGTCGACCTTAGTCATCGACACTCGGACGGCGTGCCCGTCCGCGCGAGCACTCGCTGACGAGACACGACACGTCCGCATCCCGTGCAGCTCGAAGATGACTGATCCGCCGCGCGTGATGTCCACGAACTTGTGAATGGAGGCGTGCGGGCGGGACGGCGGCGACGCCTGGAGCTCGCGGACGGCCGCGGAACGAACGAGCTCGGACAGTGAGATCGTTCCTGACGCCGATGCGGCTCCGAAGGCCGACAGCGCGACTCCAATACTGGTGAGGATAAGAATTCTCCGTCGGGGCATGCGCCAGCCATCGGCCGCGCATCCAGATGCAGGGAACGTCAGCTTTAAGACTCAACGAACGTCCAGGTCGGCTTCTCGAACAACCGTCCACCGCCGGGCCTGCGCGGGCTCCCGAGAGCCGCATGTACACTCGGTCGCCCGTCCCCGCGGGGACGGGGCGATGACCCCTAGCCACGAAAGGAGGTACGCGCCATGCGTGCAGTGGATGCTTTGATGGAATGCCTGAAGGCCGAGGGTGTGGACGTCGTATTCGGTCTTCCCGGCGGCGCGAACCTCCCGACCTACGACGCGTTCTACGACGCGGGAATCCGCCACATCCTCGTCCGGCACGAGGCCGGCGGTGGCCACGCCGCCGAGGGCTATGCGAAGGCGACCGGGAAGGTCGGCGTGTCGCTTGGCACGAGCGGTCCCGGCGCGACCAACCTCGTGACCCCGATCTGCGACGCGATGATGGACTCGGTCCCCGTCGTGTTCCTGACCGGCCAGGTTCGGACGGAGCTACTGGGCACGGATGGATTTCAGGAGGCGGACACGATCGGGATCACGATGCCGATCGTCAAGCACAGCTTCATGATCCAGCACCCGCTCGAGATCCCGCGCTCGCTGCACGAGGCTTTTTATCTCGCGCGGTCGGGGCGGCCCGGTCCGGTGGTCGTTGATATCCCACAGGATTTGTCACGAGCGGACATCCCGTATGAGCCGGTCAGCGACGTCCACCTCCCCGGCTATCAGCCGACGATCGAGGGCAACCAGAAGCAGATCCGCCTGGCGGCCAAGGCGCTCGCTAACGCGCGCCGGCCGGTGATCTACGGCGGCGGCGGCGTGATCAACGCCAACGCGGCGGCCGAGCTAACCGAGCTCGCGACCTCAGACCGTTTCCCCGTCACCTGCACGGTGATGGGCCTCGGCGCGTTCCCGGCGCAGCACGACCAATGGCTCGGGATGCTCGGCATGCACGGCACCCGCGCGGCCAACTACGCCATGGACGAAGCGGACCTGATCATCGCCGTCGGCGCTCGATTCGATGACCGGATCACCGGCAAGCTGTCGGAGTTCGCGCCACGGGCGAAGTTCATCCACATCGACATCGATCCGGCCGAGATCTCGAAGAATGTCCCCGCGCACATCCCGATCGTCGGGGACGCGAAGAACATTCTCCCCCGCTTGACGGCCGAGTACCGCGCACTCGACACCGATGACTCGCGGCTCGAGGAGTGGTGGTCGCGCATCCGCGCCTGGCGGGAGCGGTATCCACTGGGCTTCGAGGACTCCAAAGACGGGGAAATCAAGCCGCAGTACATGGTCCAGGCCCTCTACGAGGCGACCGGCGGCGACGCGATCGTCTGCAGCGACGTGGGCCAGCATCAGATGTGGGCCGCCCAGTACTACCACTTCGCAAAACCGCGCCGCTGGATCAACTCGGGCGGGCTGGGGACGATGGGCTTCGGCCTCCCGGCGGCGATGGGGGCCAAGGTCGGCTGCCCGGATGAGACCGTCGTGTGCATCGCGGGCGACGGTTCGGTGCAGATGAACATGCAGGAGCTCGCGACGTGCGCCCAGGAAGGGATCGCGATCAAGGTGTTCATCATGAACAACGGCTATCTGGGCATGGTCCGCCAATGGCAGGAGCTGTTCTGGGACAAGCGCTACAGCCAGGTCGACATGGGCCAGTACCCCGATTTCGTCCGACTCGCCGAGGCCTACGGAGCGACCGGGATGCGGTTCGAGGACAAGAAGACGCTCGTCTCGGACATGAAGGAGGCGCTCGCGACCGACGGGCCCGTGCTGGTCGACGTTCGCGTCACGCGGGAGGAGAACACCTATCCGATGATCCCCGCCGGGCAGCCGGCGCGGGACATGGTCGGGTGAGGGTCGTGGGCGAACCAGGGACCAAGGAGCTCCTGTCGCTCGACGAGCTCGAGGCCGCGGGCAACCTGCGCACAGGCCGCAAGCACATCCTCTCAATCCTCGTCGAGAACAAGCCGGGTGTACTGACGAGGATCTCGGGACTGTTCGCGAGGCGTGGGTTCAACATCGGCACGCTCGCCGTCGGACCGACCGACGACGAGTCGCTCTCCCGGATCACGCTGACGCTCGACGGCGCTCAGCACCCGATCGACCAGGTCACCAAGCAGCTGCACAAGCTCGTCAACGTGCTGAAGATCCGGGACCTCGAGCCCGAGGAGACGATGGCGCGCGAGCTGGCGCTGTTCAAGGTTTCGGCTGACGGGACCGGTCGCGCCGAGGTGATGCAGATCTGCGAGATCTTCCGGGCGAAGGTCGTCGACGTGAACAAGCGCTCGGTCGTCGTCGAGGTCACCGGGACGTGCGAGAAGGTCGATGCGTTTGAGCGTCTGATGCGCCCCTTCGGGCTGATCGAGATGGCGCGCACGGGCGAGATCGCGATTTCTCGGGGGCGAGGGGAGACCTAGGCGCCGGGGATGACTCACCGGGTCACCGGCACGCCGGCACCCGAATGGCTCGATCGCGATGGCCGGGCTCGCCTCGAGCGATGCCTGGAGACGGCATTGCGTCGTGCCCGCGCCGCCGGCGCCCCCGTGCTCGGAAGTGTCAGCCGGCCGGTGGACGCGGAAGTTGACCCGACGGCGGTGGTCGCGGCGTCGCGCCGGCCCGAAGAGTCCTGGTTCTGCTTCGAGCAGCCCGAGCACGAGCTATCTGCGGTCGCGGCGCTCGGCGCTGTCCGGACGCTCGAGGCGTCGGGGGCCGGACGCTTCGCGGACCTGAGCCGGCGCTGGCAGGCACTGGTCGCCCGTGCGGCAACCGACGAAGGCCGGGGGCCGCCGGGAGCCGGACTGCTCGCCGCCGGCGGCTTCGCCTTCTCGCCGGACGGAGGAGGCTCGCCGAGCTGGGAGGGGTTCGCCCCCGCGTCGCTGATCGTTCCAGAGGTGTCGCTGGCACGCCGCGCCGGGTACGCAACCCTGACCGTCAACGCCGACGTCGCCCCAGACGACACGGTCGACGGCGTCCTCAGGCGGATCGAGGACCGGTTGGCTGAACTGCGGCCGATGCCCTTGCCGCTCCTCGATCCGGCGCCCACCGGCACGTACGCGGTGCGGAGCACGATGCCGCCGACGCACTACGAGGAAGCCGTCGCCCGCGCCGTTGAGCGCATCAAAGCCGGCGAGCTGGAAAAGATCGTGCTCGCCCGGGAGGTCGAGGTTCACGCCCCCGTCGCCCACGACCCGGCGGCCGTGCTCGGGATCCTGCGGGAGGCGTTCCCGGCGTGCTATGTGTTCGCGGTCGGTCGCGGCGACGCGACGTTCATCGCCGCCAGCCCCGAGCTTCTCGTCCGCCGCGAGGGCCAGCGCGCGAGTACCGTGGCGCTCGCGGGCTCGACGCGGCGGAGTGCCGACCCCGCCGTCGACGACCACCTCGGCGAACAGCTTCTACAGAGTCACAAGGACCGGGAGGAGAACGAGATCGTCGCTCGGCGGATCGCCCGCGCCCTGGCTCCACGTTCGGTGTGGGTCACGGCGGCGCCCGAACCGGTGCTCGTCAGGGTCGCCAACATCCAGCACCTGGCCCGGCCGATCCGGGCGCAGCTCGCGGCACCGATGAGCGCGATCGAACTCGCGGGCCTGTTGCACCCGACGCCGGCCGTGGGCGGAGAGCCGTGGACGGTCGCGGAACGACTGATCCCGGCGCTCGAGGGCTTGGACCGGGGCTGGTACGCCGGACCGGTCGGATGGACCGACGCGACCGGCGACGGCGAGTTCTGCGTCGCGTTGCGATCCGGGATGCTGCGCGGGCAGGCCGCTCACTGCTATGCGGGCTGCGGAATCGTGCGCGAGTCAATTCCGGCGGACGAGCTCGCCGAGTCCGAGGTCAAGCTCGAGGCGCTGCTGCCCGTGCTTGCTGGTTAGAATCGCGCGCCGATGTCCGGGGTCGCGGCGGCTGGTCAGGAGGGCCAAAGGGCCGAGCCCACGCGTTTGCGGATGGCGCGGCTCACCTGCGCCTTCGTGCAGCCTTTCGGAGCCGGCAAGCTCGGCCTGCTGCTCTACCCGTACGAGCGTGGCAAGCGCGACGGGTACAAGTTCACCGTGAGGGCGAAGACCGGCTCGATGTTCACCGGCAGCACGGCCGACTTCCACGCGCACCCATTCGCAGTTATCGGTTGCAGCACGTGGCGGAACTGGGCGATCGCGCTGGCGGTCTGCCGCCCTGGCGACGTGATCGTCGAGATCGGCGCCAACGTGGGCACGGAAACAGTTGGGTTCTCTGACATCGTCGGAACCAGCGGGCGCGTGCTCGCCTTCGAGCCGCTGCCGGCGCATCGCGAGACGCTCCCCGAGGCCCTCGGCGGCCTCCGGCATCCAAACGTGACCGTCTTCCCTTACGCGCTCTCGGAGAGCGAAGGACTAGCGACGTTCGCAACGCCCTCGGCCTCGATGTCGCAGGGGATCGGTCATCTCCTTGGCCCTGATGAGCAGGGGAGCGGGCGCATCAGCTATAACGACAGGCCCGTCGACATGGGTGTGACCGAGGTCGAGACCCGGCCGCTCGATCAGTTCGCCGCCGAGCTCCGAGGGCTGCGGCTGGTCGTGGCCGATGCCGAAGGTTCCGAGCTTCCGATCCTCCGGGCGCAGGTCAGGTTCTGGCGAACGAGCGTCCAGTGCTGGTGCTGGAGGCATCGCAGCCGCACCAGCGCCGGGCGGGCTTCTCGATTGAGCAGCTCCACGACGAGCTCTCGGGTCTCGGGTACGCGGCTTACGACATCGGGCAGACGAGCCTCTCGGTTGTCGGCGATGCCGCCGTCGGCGCCGAGCACACCGACTGGCTCTGCGTCCCGCGGGACGATGTCGGGCTCGTCGCTGGGCGCGTCCATCGCATGCTGCGTCGCTGCGCTCTCAGCCCGTGTGTCTTAGGGCTGAATCCCCTCACCAGTCCGCGGCGCCGATAGGACCGCCGCGGCGAGGCGGCGGTGCAGTTCGAGATTATCTTCGCGGTCGGTGCGGATCTCGAGGACCGTGGTCGAGTCGGCCTGGAGTGAGCGTTCAATTGCGGCTCGCAGCTCGTCGGGCGTCGCGAGGTGCTCGTAGCTGCAACCGTAGAGCGAGGCCGCGTGCTCGAACTCGAGTCCGTGCGGGGTCGCGACGTGCTCCTCGAACACGTCCCGTTGGCTCGCCACCGGGAGGAAATGGAAGATCCCGCCGCCGTCGTTGTTGACCAGCACGATCGTGATCGCGAGGCCGAGGCGCAGGTTTGCGAGCAGGCCGCCGATGTCGTGCGCGAGCGCGACGTCCCCGATCAGCAGCACCACGCGCTCGCCGACGGCCGCGGCGCCAAACGCCGCGGAGACGGTGCCGTCGATTCCGTTCGCGCCGCGGTTCGACAGCACGCGAGGGCCGTCCTCGCGTGTGGGGAGGAACGACTCGACGTCGCGGATCGGCATCGAGGAGGCGACGAACAGAGTCGTGTCACGGGACAGCCAATCCCCGAGTCGCCGGGCGACGAGGGGCTCCGAGAGCTCATCGCCGAACGTGTCCTCGATCGCGGCCGCAGCCGAACCGTCGGCAGCGCGCCACGATTCGAGCCAGCCGGCTTCGACGTCCAAAGATGCCGGCTGCGGCAGGCCCCCCCGCAGGCGCATCCCGACAACCGCGTCGGGGTCCTGCCAGGTCCCGTAAGGGTCGAAAGCGATCTGAGGGACGTCCGGCAACGACGCAAGCCAGCCCCGCAGCGGCTTTGATGTCGGAAGGTCGCCGATGCGAAATATGAAGTCGGGGCGGTGATTGCTGGTGAAGCTCTCCGCGCGCAGCAGGAGGTCGTAGTGGGCGATGGCCGCTTGGCCGCGACGAGCTCCGGAGAGCGGATCGGCGAGAACCGGAATTCCACTGCGGTCCGCAAACGCGGCCAATCGGTCGGGATCGGGTGTCCCCGCGCCCGCGACGATCAGCAGGCGTCCGGAGGGATGGGGGCCGGGCCCGGACGTCGGCAACGGCTCGTCTGGGGGGTCTCGGACGACATAAGGATGTCCGTCCCCGCGTGCGGTCTCATCATCGGGGAGCGTCGTGTCGAGCACCAGCGGCTCGCGCAAGGGGAGGTTGAGGTGCACCGGGCCCGCGGGACCCTCGAGCGAGGTCAGATAGGCGCGGCACGCGAGCGTGCGGATAAACCGAAGCCGCTCGGGAGCCGCGTCGGGAAGGTCGACCTCGAAGAACCACTTGACGGTGTCTCCGTAGAGCTTCAACTGGTCGATCGTCTGTCCGGCTCCGACCTCACGAAGCTCGGGCGGGCGATCGGCGGTCAAGACTATGAGCGGCACCCGCGCGTGTCGCGCCTCGATCACCGCCGGCGCCAGGTTCGCCGCGGCCGTGCCCGACGTGCATGCGACGGCGACCGGGGTCCCGCTCGCCTTCGCTGCGCCGAGCGCGAAGAAGCCCGCGCACCGCTCGTCTATGTGGGACCAGCACGCGATCCGCGGTTCTCGCGCGAGCGAGAGGACGATCGGCGTAGAGCGGGAGCCCGGAGTGGTGCACGCGTGGCGCATCCCGCAGCGGGCCAACTCGTCGCAGAACGCGCGCAGGAGAAGATATGTGCTCGGTGGCGGTCATTTTTCTGCACGGCTTTACCAACACCGGACGGAGCTGGGATCCGGTGATCGCGGCGCTCGGCGAACGCTATCGGGCGCGCGCGCCGGACATCCGCGGCCACGGCGAGGCGTCGGAGCGCGAACCGGTGTCGCTGGACGCGGTAATCCGCGACGTCGCCGGGCTGGTAGATGGGACGTTCACGCTCGCCGGCTACTCGATGGGGGGACGAATCGCGTTGCACGTGGCCCTGGCACTGCCTGAGCGAGTCGAGCGTCTGGTACTGGTGGGTGCGAGTCCGGGCATCGCCGACCCGGCTGAGCGGACGGCTAGGCGCGAGGCGGATGAGCGGCTGGCGAATGAGATCGAGCGGTCGGCGATTGACTGGTTTGCCGACCGCTGGGCGGGTCATCCCGTGCTGGAGGGCCAACCGGAGTGGATCCGGGAGGACCGGCTGCGCAACACTCCGGCCGGCCTCGCCCGCGCGCTCCGGGGCCTCGGGACAGGGGCGCTGCCCTCGGTCTGGAACCGGTTGGGGGAGCTGTCGATCCCGGTTGTCCTCGTGGTCGGAGAACGCGATCAGAAGTTCCGGCTGATCGCCGAAAGGATGGCCGCGGGTATCTCGCTTGCGGAGGTCGCGGTCGTTCGGGGCGCCGGCCACGCGGCGCACCTCGAAGCTCCGGAGGCCGTGGCGACGTTGCTCTGACCGGAGCTGCTCCTGGCCCGCGCTAGACTCGGCGGATCGTCTTTGACGTGGGGATGCACAGGGGGGAGGACTCGGCCTACTACTTGAAGAAGGGTCATCGGGTCGTCGCCTTCGAGGCTCATCCTGAGCACATTCGTTTCTGCCGTCGTCGCTTCGGGTCAGAGATCGCAGCAGGTCAGCTCGAAATCGTTGAGGGCGCGGTGGCGGACGTTTCCACGCCGACCGTCGAGTTCTTCGTCCACTCGGAGGTGTCCGTGTGGGGCACGATCAACGCAGAGTGGGCAACTCGAAACGAGGTGCGTGGTGCCAGCTCGACGATCGAGGTCCCGGTGGTCGACTTCGCGGCCTGTCTCGATCGGTACGGGATCCCGGATTACATGAAGATCGACATCGAAGGCGCCGACCAGGTGTGTCTGGAGGCGCTCGCTCGATTCGAGCAGCGCCCGAGGTATCTGTCGCTCGAAGCCGAGCAGCTCGATTGGCGCCGGCTGGAAGACGAATTCGAGGTGCTGGGGCGACTCGGGTACGACCGGTTCGCGATCTGCCAGCAATGTGACATTGACAATCTCGCGATCACGGCACACGGCGTCGACGGCGGCACGTTCACTCACCGGTTCCAGCCCGACGCGTCGGGACCATTCGGCGAGGACCTCACCGAGCCCTGGGTCGACCTGGAGGCCGCCCTCAGGCGCTACCGATGGATTTTTCGGGGCTATCGCCTGTGGCGCTCACCGATCATGACCACCAGCGCTGGAAAGCTCACGCGACGCGCGGTGATGAAGGTCCTGGGCCGTCCCGTGGGCGGGTGGTACGACACGCACGCAACGATGAGCGAGGGCCTCCGATAGCCGGGGACGCCCGGGATCATCGACGAAAACGACTTTTCTGACCATATAGGGCAGAAAAGTCGGCCTCGTCGTCGCTAGAGCAGCCCCGGTCCGCCCGGCACCGCGATCCGGCCCTCGACCGCGGGCAGCCGATCGTCCCCCCCC
The DNA here is from genome assembly GCA_963705775.1 of uncultured Solirubrobacterales bacterium. GTDB lineage: Bacteria > Actinomycetota > Thermoleophilia > Solirubrobacterales > Solirubrobacteraceae > Palsa-465. The sequence goes on from CAVPKT010000069.1 coordinate 68,228, forward strand.
GCGAACAAGGACAGCGTCGCAAGCCCACAGGCGAAGTCCGGCTGCACAACGGCGGCCGCGTGCAGCGCCGCGGCAATGCCCAGCGGCCCGTCGAGCGTCGAGGCGAGGTAGACGCGATAGCCGGCACGCCGCGCCCGCTCGGCGGCGTCCAGAACCCCCGAGATCCCTCCGCAACGCGCGATCTTCAGGCACACCGCGTCGCAGACGCGGAGATCCAGAGCCCCCGGCAGCGACGACGATCTCGTCGAGCGCAACAGGGACCGACGATTGTGCGGAAACGTCGTAGATCGCCTCGATCCCGCACACGGGCTCTTCGCACAGCTCGATTCCCACCTTTCTCGAGCGCTCGCAACGCAGCCACGGCCTCGTCGGGCACCAGCGCGCCGTTGGCGTCGATCCGGATCGCTATCTCCGGCCCGGCGGCCGCCCGGACGGCGGCCAAGCCGGCCTGCATCGTCACCCAGCCCGACCTTCACCTTGACGCAGCGAAAGCCCATTGCCCGGGGCGCCCACAGCGGCCGATGATGCGCCGGCGCGGTCGGCGGACGCGATCGTCGCGTTGACCTCGACGGGCTCCGCCGCGGAGGCCCCGAGCAGCCGCCAGACCGGTTGACCGGCGCGGCGGCCGGCGAGATCCCACAGCGCCAGATCGATTGCGGCCCGAGCCTGGGTGAGATGGCAGCTGGCGATCAGCTCGGCGTGATCCGCGCCGTCGGAGCTCTCTAGCAGCGGCCGGCAGCCCTCGATCGCGCTTCGGACCTCATCGAGCGAGACTTCGAGCCCAACCGCCTCTCCCTCGCCCCGGACGCCGTCGGCCCCGGTCAGGGTCAGCCGCACAAACGAGACCGAGCGGTGGGATCCCCGGGCAGAAACAAAGGCGCGCGTAAGCGCGCCCCAATAGAAGAGATCTCGACCCTCACCTGCTGAGCAGCAGCCCGGCTGACAGCAGCATGCAGAAGCCGAGCTGCAGCATGCCGGTCTGGGCGAGCATCTGATTGAGCGAAGGGCCGTCGGTCTTGTTGCGCACTGCGCGGACGGTGGCGGCGGCCACCGGAAGCGTGAGCCACGGGAGCAGCACCCACGCTGTCAGGGGCCCGAAGGCCCAAGTCACCGGCGTGAGCACGTAGGCGAGATAGACCATCACCGCGAACATCCTGCGGGTCCGCGCGCGACCGAGGCGGACCGCCAGCGTGCGTTTGCCGGCGCGGCGGTCGGTGTCGATATCCCGCACGTTGTTGACGACCAGGATCGATGCCGCCAGCAGCCCGACGGGCACGGCGAGGGCGAACGCCTCCCAATCGAGGTGCTTGACCTGCACGAAGTAGGAGCCCGCGACCGCGACGATCCCGAAGAACAGGAACACGAACACCTCGCCGAGCCCCTCATAGCCGTACGGCCGCGGGCCGCCGGTGTAAAGGACGCCGGCGAGGATCGAGGCCGCGCCGACGAGCAGGAGCTCCCAACCGGCGACCACGATCAGGTAAACGCCCGCGAGCACGGCGACCCCGAACGAGATGTACGTCGCCACCAGCACGCGCTTTGGCGGCACGAGCCCGCCGGCGGTCACGCGCACCGGGCCGAGCCGGTCTTCGGTGTCGGCGCCGCGGCGCGCATCGGAATAGTCGTTCGACAGGTTGGTGCCGACCTGGATGAAGACTGCGCCGATCAGCGCCGCGAGAAACCGGAGCGGATGGAACACGTGCTGATATCCCGCCAGCGCGGTGCCGACAAGGACCGGCGCGACTGCGGCCGGCAGCGTCCGGATCCGCGCCGCCATCAGCCAGATGCGGAGGCCGCTCGGAGGTGCGAGGGTTGCCATCAGGCCCGGTGCGGGAACTGCGCGAAGTCCGGCTTGCGCTTCTCGAGGTATGCGTTGCGCCCTTCCTGCGCTTCCTCGGACATATAGAACAGCAGGTTCGTGTCGTGAGCGAGCTGCTGGATCCCGGCCAGGCCATCCTCGTCGGCGTTGAAGCTCGCCTTCAGCAGCCGCAGGGCGAACGGCGACAGCGCGAGCATCTCGCGGCACCACTGGACCGTCTCCTCCTCGAGCCGATCGACCGGGACGACCGTGTTGACCAGTCCCATCTGACGAGCTTCCTGGCGTCGTACTGGCGACACAGGAACCAGATCTCCTTGGCCTTCTTCGGCCCCACCAGCCGCGAGAGCACGGTCGCGCCGAAGCCGCCGTCGAATGAGCCGACCTTCGGCCCCGTCTGACCGAAGCGCGCGTTGTCGGCCGCGATCGTCAGATCGCAGATCACGTGCAGGACATGTCCGCCGCCGATCGCGTACCCGGCGACCATCGCCACCACCGGCTTGGGGAGGCGGCGGATCTGGACGTGGAGGTCGGTGACCTCGAACCGCCCCACGGCCGTGTGCTTTCCAGCAGCGCTTGGATCGGCGCCGGTCACGTAACCGCCCCGGCTGCCGCGGACCCGCTGGTCGCCGCCAGAGCAGAAAGCCTCGGTGCCCTCGCCGGTCAGGATCACCACGCCGACGCTCAGATCCTCACGGGCCCTGGTGAACGCATCGGAGAGCTCGACGACCGTCTCCGGGCGGAACGCGTTGCGGACCTCCGGGCGGTTGATCGTGATCTTCGCGATTCCGGCGTCCTCGCCCGTCGAGAGCTCGTAGCGATGTCGGTGTATTCGGCGGCGGGTTTCCACTCGACTGCCATGGGGCGGCTGAGAGCCGCGAAGCTACCTTTTCCCCTATGGAGCACTGGGTCGTGCGGTCTGCGGCGATGCATCCGGATCGAGTCGCGCTCGACTGGAGCGGGAACGCGCTGACCTACGCTGAGCTGGCCGCCGGCGCAACGAGCGCGGCGGGCGCGCTGCGCGCCAAGGGCGTTTGTGCCGGAGATCGGGTGGGGCTGGCTCTGCGCTCGGGCGCCGAGCTAGTGATGGCACTGCACGCATGCACGCTGATCGGCGCCGTCGCGGTCCCGATCGACCTACGCCTCGGCACCGCGGAACGCGCGGTGCGGGCCATGGCACCACGCTCGTCGTTGGCCCTTCGATCGAGCACAAAGGGGCCGCCGAGCCGGTCGGGCTCGAGCCGACGGACCGCGACTGTGATGCACACCTCCGGCACCACCGCGATGCCGCGTCCGGTATCCGCTCACTCACCGCAACTGGCTCGCGAGTGCGTTCGGCTCCGCGGTCGCGCTCGGACTCGACCCGGGGGAGCGGTGGCTCTGCCCGCTGCCGCTCGTGCACGTCGGGGGGTTGTCGATCCCGATTCGCAGCGCGATCTATGGCACGACGGCGGTGCTGCACGAGCATTCGACGCCGAGCCCGTGGCCGCCGCGCTGAGCGACCCCGCAAAGCGAATCACGCTCGTGTCGCTCGTCCCACGATGCTCACCAGGCTGCTCGACGCTGGCCTGCTGAATCCGCCGACGCTCCGCTGGGCGTTGCTCGGCGGGGGACCGATCACCCAGTCCCTGGTCGAGCGCGCTGCCAAGGCCGGCGTCCCGGTGGCCTCGACATACGGCATGACCGAGGCCTGCTCGCAGATCGCGACGCACGGCCGGCCGCTCCTGGGCGTCGAGATTCGGCTGTCGGACGAGAACGAGGTTCTCGTCCGGGGCGAGACCGTGTCGGCGGCCGCAAGCGACTCGGATGGCTGGCTGCACACGGGCGATCTGGGCGCACTCGACGATCAAGGGCGGCTCGAGATCACCGGTCGACGGAGTGACACGATCGTCACCGGCGGTGAGAACGTGGCGCCGGCAGAGGTGGAATCGGTCCTGCTCGCGCACCCTGCGGTCGCCGATGCCGCGGTTCACGGCCGCCCCGACTCGGATTGGGGGGAGGCGGTCGTCGCGACTGTGGTCCTGCGCGACGGGCTCGCGGCCGATCCGGAAGGGCTTCGCTCTTACTGCGCCGACCGTCTCGCCCGCTTCAAGGTCCCTAAGACAGTCGAGTTCACGGACCGCCTTCCCCGGACATCGTCGGGCAAGTTGCTGCGGCGTGCGCTGAGCTGACACCAAAAAACGTCACATCATCTGCCGATATGATGCGTCCGTGGCAACGCGCGACCGGGAGCACCTGGACTACTCCGAGTCTCCGAACCAGCTGACGATCGAGCAACTCGCTGCAGAGAGCGGCATGTCAGTGCGCAACATCCGCTCACACCAGGCCAGGGGGCTCCTGGCTCCGCCGGAGGTTCGCCTGCGGGTGGGCTACTACGGCCCCGAGCACGTGGCGCAGCTGAAGTTGATCCGGGACCTCCAGGGCGAGGGCTTCAACCTCGGCGGGATCAAGCGGCTGCTCGACGACACGAGCGGCACCACTGACCGATTGATGCGCTTCAAGGAGTCGCTCACGGCGCCCCACCGTGAGCGCCCTGAGACGCTCACGCTGCGGCAGCTCGGCCGTCGGTTCCACCTAAGCACCGAGGAGGCACCGAAGGTTCTGGACCGCGCAGAGCGGCTGGGCGTGCTCGTCCCCGTGGGCGACGGCTCCTACGAAGTTCCGAGCCCCTCGCTGCTCGCGGTGGCCGAGGAGACCGCTGAGCGCGGGATCCCGTTCGACGCCGCGTTTGGCGTATTCGAGGAGCTCGAGCGGCACTGCGACGCGGTTGCCCACGCATTCGTGCAGCTGTTCGTGGAACAGATTTGGCGGCCGTTCCAGGAGGCGGGCATGCCCGCCGATCGCTGGCCCGCGATCGACGAGGCGATCGAGCGGCTCCGTCCCCTCGCCTCTGACGCGCTGCTGGCGATCTTCCAACGCCGAATGCGATTGCAGATCGAGGCGGCGTTCGGCGGCCTGACCGAGCGGTTGTCCGGGCGGGAGAATTAGCGCCCGTGGAGGGAAGCGACCCGCGCGAGCAGGAGCGCACAGACTGGAGCAAGGCCTCGAGCGGCTGGGGCAAGCACGCGGATCAAGTGCTACGTCAGGGCATGCCGCTATCCGCCTGGATGATCGATCAGGCGCGGCTTCACCCGGGCCAACGTGTGCTCGAGCTGGCGGCGGGACCCGGAGACACCGGGTTTCTGGCGGCCGAGCTGATCGAACCCGGAGGAATCCTGGTGAGCAGCGACGCGAACGAGGGGATGCTGGAGATCGCCCGCGAGCGTGCGCGAGCGAAAGGGATCGAGAACGTGGAGTTCCGCCGGCTCGACCTCGACTGGATCGACCTCGAGACCGCGAGCGTAGATGCCGTTCTCTGCCGCTGGGGATACATGCTCGCCACAGATCCCGAAGCCTCCTTTCGGGAGACTCGCCGGGTCCTGCGCCCCGGCGGTCGCGTTGCACTGGCGGTGTGGGATCGGGAAGAGGACAACGCCTGGGCGACGGTCATCACCGATGCGCTCCGCAAGCTGGGGCTGGCCGAGCCGGCGCGTCCGGGTGGCCCCGGCAGGTTCGCGCTGGCGGATCGCGAGCGGCTCGGGGAGTTGCTCGGCGCCGCCGGGTTCCTCGACGTCGTGGTGAGCGCGATCGACATTCCGCGCGCGGAAGAGAGCGTCGCGTCGTTTCTCGAGGAATCGCGCGAGCTCTCGCCGTTGTTGGGCCAGCTGTGGGGGGAGCTGGATGCCGGCGAGCGCGAGCGGCTCGAGCGAACCGTGGCCGAGCTCGCGACCCCCTACACCGGAGCGGACGGGTCGCTCACCCTCTCCGCCCGGTCGCTGGTGGCCTCCGCGAGCGCATAACAAATCGGCCCGAATGGGTGGGCGCGATCTTGCACTCTGAAAAGAGGATTGCAGGGGTTGGTGTCGAAGGCGACGGAGGGGAAAACTGGGCGCCATGCGCCTCAGACAACTGCTCCCGCTCGCGGCCTGCATGATGCTCGCCGCTCCCGCGGCCGCTTCGGCCGACTTCTTGCATGTGATCACTCCGGGGAGTCCCTCTATTCCGTCGCGGCAACCGACGGATTGTCCGTCGATCAGCTCGCCGCAGCCAACGGAATTTCGGCTGGCACGCAGCTGATCTCGGGCTCGACCCTGGCGATCCCGCCCCAGACCGCGGGTGCGGCCACGACGTCGTCCGGATCGAGCGGCCCGGTCGTGACTACCGCCAGCGCCAGCACATCAGCCGCGGGCGGCTCGTACGTGGTCCAGCCTGGCGACACGCTCAGCGCGATCGCCGCTCGGGCCGGCATGACCGTGGCGCAGCTCGCGGCGGCGAACGGACTGGACCCGGCTGGGTACCTCGTGAGCGGGACGACGCTGTCGCTCTCCGGTTCGTCAGGCAGCGGCTCTTCCGCGAGCGCGGCGCCCGCGTCCTCGGCGAGCGGGTCTTATGTCGTACAGCCTGGCGACACGCTCAGCGCGATCGCCGCTCGGGCCGGCATGAGCGTGGCGCAGCTCGCGGCGGCGAACGGACTGGACCCGAACGGCTACCTGCTCAGCGGGAGCGTGCTGCGATTCTCGGGTGGCTCCGGCTCGACAACGTTCGTCTCGAGCACCTCGTCTGGCTCCGCAGCGCAGACCCAGCCCGTCGGCTCGGCCGCCGAGGGCTCCGCCACGGGCCCGCCGTATCCGACGCCGGAGCGCTTGAGCGCCGGCGAGGTCGGCTCGATCGCAGCCGCCAATGGCGTTCCGCCATCACTCGCCCAGGCGATCGGGTGGCAGGAGAGCGGCTTCAACAATGACCTCGTCTCCTCCGCCGGTGCTCGCGGGGTGATGCAGATCCTGCCTGGCACGTGGCAGTGGATCAACTCGTCGCTGGCCTCCTCGCCGCTGTCGCCTTATTCGGCGTCCGACAACGTTCGCGGTGGAGTGCTGATGCTCCACTCGCTGCTGGGCGCCACCGGCGGCAGTCCCTCAATGGCGGCGGCGGGCTACTACCAGGGCTTGCCGTCCGTGCAGCGGAACGGCTTGTTCCCTGACACCCAGCGCTACGTCAACGACGTCATGTCGCTGGAGTCCTCGTTCGGCGGCGGCTAGGGACGATCTGGGGCCCGCCGAGCGAAGTTTGTCCCGTCCGTCGCACCCCTCGGGGAAAACGGGACAAAGTTCTGGTAAGGGACGATCTGGCGCGAGAGCCGACCGTCTACCCTCTCGCTCCATGTTCTACGACGACGACGCTGACCTCCACAAGCTCGACGGCAAGACCGTCGCGATCATCGGCTATGGCTCACAAGGGCATGCGCACGCCCTCAACCTCAAGGACTCGGGTGTCGCCGTAGTCGTCGGGCTCAGGTCCTCCTCCCCGAGCGTCGCCAAGGCGAAGGAGCACGGGCTCGAAGTGCTCGAGCCCGCCGACGCCGCCAGCCGAGGCGACGTGATCATGATGCTGGTGCCAGACGAACTCCACCGCCAGGTCTGGGAATCGGGCGTCCGCGACGGGGTCGCCCCCGGGAACATGCTGATGTTCGGACACGGGTTCTCGATCCACTACAAGGAGATCGACGCCCCGGCGGAGGTGGACGTCGCGCTCGTGGCTCCCAAGGGCCCCGGCCATCTCGTGCGCCGGCAGTACCTGGAGGGCTCTGGTGTCCCTTGTCTGGTGGCGGTGCAGCAGGACGCCAGCGGTGACGCACTGGGAGTCGCGCTCGCATACGCAAAGGGGATCGGCGGCACGCGCGGCGGCGTGATCGAGACCACGTTCAAGGACGAGACAGAGACTGACCTGTTCGGCGAGCAGGCGGTGCTGTGCGGCGGTGTGACCGAACTCGTTCGCGCCGGCTACGAGACGCTCACCGACGCCGGCTACGACCCGCGGCTCGCATACTTCGAATGCCTGCACGAGCTCAAGCTGATCGTCGATCTGATGTACGAGAAGGGGATCGCCGGAATGCGCTACTCAATCTCGAATACGGCCGAGTACGGCGATCTGACGAGGGCAAGCGTGTAATCAGCGACGAGTCACGCGCTGCGATGAAGCAGCTCTCTCGGAGATTCAGTCGGGCGACTTCGCGCGCGAATGGATCGCAGAGAACCGCGCCGGGCAGGAGAACTTCAAGCGGATGCGCGAGGAGCAGTCAAAGCATCAAGTCGAGGTGGTCGGGCAAGGAGCTGCGCTCGCAGATGGACTGGATCGACACGGAATTCCACGAGTACGGGGCCCTTCCCACGCTCCTCCCCCCCGGCCCGGAGCTGGATCGGCCCGGCCGACGTGACTGGCGCGACGAGGTGGACCCAACCACCGGGAAGCGGCGGCGCCGAGACCCGCCGCGCGCCTGGGCATGTAGACCCCGCTAACTTCGAGGAGGCCACATGACCCAGACCCTTCTGAAGATCCCCGACGAACTGAAGCCGGTCGACGGCCGGTTCGGGTCTGGCCCGTCGCGGGTGCGGCCAGAGCAGCTCTCAAAGCTCGCGACCGAGGGCGCGAAGGTGATGGGCACGTCGCACCGGCAGAAGCCGGTCAAGGACATCGTCGGCCGGGTACGCTCGGGTCTGCGCGAGCTGTTCTCGCGCCAAGCGAGTACGAGGTCGTGCTCGGCAACGGCGGCACGACCGCGTTCTGGGATGCGGCCGCGTGCTGCCTGGTGAGCGAGCGCGCCTTCCATCTGAGCTATGGAGAGTTCTCGTCGAAGTTCGCCGCGTGCACGAACGCCGCGCCCTTCCTACGCGACCCGACGATCGACTCGACCGACCCGGGGACGCTCCGGACCCCGTAGGTATCGAAGCCGAGGACGCCGACGTCGTCGCTTGGGCGCACAACGAGACGTCGACCGGCGTGATGGTGCCGGTGATCCGGCCCCCCGGCGCCGGCGACGCACTCGTGCTGATCGATGCCACTTCGGGCGCGGGTGGGCTCCCCGTCGACGTCACGCAGGCCGACGCGTACTACTTCGCGCCGCAGAAGGGATTTGCCTCCGACGGTGGGCTTTGGCTCGCGCTCCTGTCTCCGGCCGCGCTGGAGCGGATCGAGCAGATAGCTTCGAGCCGTCCGAACGGCCGCTGGATTCCCGAGTTTCTCTCGCTCAAGACCGCTGTCGAGAACTCGGTCAAGGACCAGACCTACAACACGCCCGCGATCGCGACGCTGTTCCTGCTCGCCGATCAGCTCGAGTGGATGCTCGAGCGAGGGGGTCTCGCGGCGATGGTGGCAAGGACGACCGAGTCATCGGACGCGCTCTACACGTGGGCCGAGGCTCACGAGCAGCCATCCCATTCGTTACGGACCCCGCCAAGCGGTCGCTGGTCGTCGGCACGATCGATTTCGCCGACCAGATCGATGCCGCGGCGCTCGCGGCAACGCTCCGCGCCAACGGGATCGTCGACGTCGAGCCCTATCGCAAGCTCGGTCGCAACCAGCTGCGAGTCGCGATGTTTCCAGCCACGGACCCGGCCGACGTCGAGGCGTTGACGGCGTGCATCGACTGGGTGCTGGAGCGTCAGACATGACTGACGACGGACGACCGACCCGGTTCTGGTAGCCGAGAAGATCGGCGACTCGGGCATCGAGCTGCTCAGAGAGCACTTCGAGGTGGACCTCGGAACGGCTGGACGCGGGATCAGCTCGCCGAGCGCATCGGCGACTACGAAGGCATCCTGATCCGCTCCGCGACCAAGCTCGACGCCGAGCTCTCGCACCGGGCGGGCCGGCTCAAGCGCCGTGGGGCGCGCCGGCGTCGGCGTGGACAACGTCGACGTACCCGCGGCGACCAAGCGCGGGATCGTCGTCGCCAACGCGCCGCAGTCCAACGTCATCACGGCCGCCGAGCACACGATGGCGCTGCTGCTCGCGCTGGCACGCAACGTTCCGCAGGCCCACGCATCGCTGATCGGCGGCGCCTGGGAGCGCTCGAGGTTCTCGGGCATCGAGCTGCACGAGAAGACGCTCGGCATCCTCGGCTTCGGCCGGATCGGCCAGCTCGTCGCCCAGCGCGCCAAGGGGTTCGGAATGCGCGTGATCGCCTACGACCCGTACGTTGCGGCCGAGCGCTATCGCGAGCTGGGGGTCGAGCAGGCGCACTCCTCCGACGAGGTCTACGCCGCCGCCGACTTCATCACGCTGCATCTCCCGAAGACTCCCGAAACCGAAGGCTGGCTCGATGCCGAGGCGCTGGCCAAGTGCAAGGACGGCGTGCGGATCCTCAACGTGGCGCGCGGCCCGCTGCTCGTCGAGGAGGACCTGAAGGCGGGGCTCGACTCCGGCAAGGTCGGGGGCGCCGCGCTCGACGTGTTCCGCACCGAGCCCGTCACCGAGCACCCGCTATTCGGCTACCCGAACGTGATCGTCACGCCTCACCTGGGCGCCTCGACCGCCGAGGCGACCGACCGGGCCGGCTACCAGGCGGCCGAGCAGGTGGTCGCGGCGCTGACCGGCGGCGTCGTGACGAGCGCGGTCAATGTCCCGGCGATCCCGGCCGAGGACATGGAGATCCTCGGCCCGTTCGTCTCGCTCTGCCGCGTCGCTCGGCCGGATCGCGATCGCGATCGCCGAGGGCCCGTCGGTCGACCGCGTGGAGACCGAGTTCCTGGGCCGGATCGCCGATCGCGACACCCGGCTGCTGTCGATCCAGGTCCTGCTCGGCACGCTCGACGGCCACACCGAGGAGGAGGTCAACGAGGTCAACGCGCCGGCGATCGCCGAGGAGCGCCGGATCGAGCTCTCCGAGACCAAGCGCTCGGCGCCCAGGACTACACCGACCTCGTCCGGGTCACCCTGACCGCGGCCGACAGGTCCGGGTGGTCGGCACGCTGATCGGCCGGCGCAACCGGCCGCACCTGCTCGAGGTCTGGGGTCAGCGGTTCGCGATCCAGCTCGAGCAGCACATCACGCTGTTCCGTTACCGCGATGTCCCGGGATGATCGGCCGCGTCGGCACCTGCTTCGGCACCCACGGGATCAACATCGTCTCGGCGGCCGTCGGTCACCAGCCCGAGGAGTCGAAAGCAGCGACGGCCTGGCCGCGATGGCGATCACGACCGACAATCCGGTCCCGAGCGAGGTGCTCGAGGAGATCGTGGCGGGCGACGGGTTTGTCGCCGGACGGACCGTGAATCTGTAGCGTTCGCGCAGACTCTATGACCGTAACCGCTGAGGCGGAAGCCACTCGTCCACGGGCGCTGGACGCACGGACGATGTGCGAGGCATTCCAGGTGACGGCCGCGGAAAGGCCGGACCAGGTCGCGCTGCGCACCCTCGGCGACGCGACCTCGATCACCTTCCGCGAGTACGCGGATCAGGTCCGCAGGATCGCCGGAGCCCTGCACGCGCTCGGCGTTCAACGCGGCGACACGGTCGGCTTCATGCTGACCGACCGGCCCGAGTTCCATCTGCTCGACACCGCCGCGATGCACCTCGGCGCGACTCCGTTCTCGATCTACAACACCTCCTCGTCGGAGCAGATCGCCTACCTGCTCGGCGACGCGGCGAACAAGGTGTTCGTCTTCGAGGCGGCGTTTCGTGACCGCGCGCTGGAGGCGGCGAAACAGGCCGGACTGGTGGAGCACCTGATCGTGCTCGACGGCGCCTCCGGTGACGAGATCCCACACAGCGACCTGCTGGATGCGGAGCCCCCGGCCGGGTTCGACTTCGAAGCCGCCTGGCGAGCCGTCCAGCCGGACGACGTGCTGACGCTGATCTACACGTCGGGGACGACCGGGCCGCCGAAGGGCGTGCAGCTGACCCACGCCAACGAGCTCGCCGAGTGCCGTGGGATCGAGGACGCCGCACGGCCGAGGAGGGGCGGCTTCGATCGTCTCGTTCCTCCCGCATGCCCATATCGCCGACCGGGGGCTGAGCCACTACGGCCAGATGGCGTGGGGCAACACCGTCACCTGCTGTCCTGACGTCACTCAGGTGTTCGCCCACGTCGCGGATTGCCATCCAACCTTCTTCGGCGCGGTACCGCGTGTGTGGGAGAAGCTCAAGGCCGCGCTCGAGGCTGGGTTCGCTGCAGAGCAGAACGCCGACAAGCGCGACGCGACGCGGCGGGCGATCGACGCCGGCCTCGAGGGTCCGGCTCGAACAGGCCGGCAAGCCCGTCCCCGATGGGTTGAGCGGCGCGTGCGAACAGGCGGAGGAGGCCGTGTTCTCGAAGATCCGCGCGAGGCTCGGCCTCGAGCGTTGCGAGTGGTACATGATCGGCGCCGCTCCGGCTCCGCTCGAGCTGTTCGAGTTCTTCGCCGCCATCGGGATCCCGATCTGCGAGGTCTGGGGGATGTCCGAGCTGTCGTCGATCACGACGCTCGTCCCCCAGGACCGCCCGCGCTACGGAACCGTCGGTAAGCCGCTGCCGGGACTCGAGGTGCGGATCGCCGGTGATGGTGAGATACTCGTGCGGGGGGCCACGGTCATGGCCGGCTACCGCAACCAGCCACAGAAGACCGCCGAGACGATCGACCCCGACGGCTGGCTTCATACCGGTGATATCGGCGAGCTCGACGAGGATGGATCCCTCAGGATCGTGGATCGCAAGAAGGAGCTGATCATCAACGCCGCCGGCAAGAACATGTCGCCGGCGAACATCGAGCAGCAATCAAGGCTTCGAGCCCGCTGATCGGCCGGCCGTCGCGATCGGCGATGGGCGCCCTTACAACGTCGCGCTGATCGTGCTCGATCCTGATGTGGCCGGCGGATTCGCCGCCGAGCATCGACTGAGCGACCCGTCGCTCGAGGCGATGGCGTCCGAGCGGCGGTGCTGGAGGAGGTGGCCGCCGGCATCGAGCGCGCGAACTCCCACCTGTCCCGGGTCGAGCAGATCAAGCGCTTCAGGGTGCTGCCGTGCGATTGGCCGCCGGCCGGCGACGAGCTGACGCCGACGATGAAGCTCAAGCGCAAGCCGATCGCGGAGAAGTACGCCGCTGAGATCGAAGCCCTCTACGGGCACCAGTAACAACCTCGACACCCGTCGGAGATGAGCACCCCCCCGGCGAACCCGGTCTGCGGCTGAGGCGCCGCTTGCGCGCGAAATGCGCGCTGCTAGTCTCCCGCGCAGATGGCACTCCGCCTCCTCGAGCTGCGACTTCTCCTCCTCCCCCTTCGGGGGGAATAGCGCGCCGGCGGCCGCACGTAGCCGCACACCAGCACGAGAAGAAGCCAGATCGAGACAGAAGAAGAGGAGTGACATGAGCCCAGGTAGAGGACCCAAATCGAGTACTGATCTTCGACACAACGCTGCGTGACGGGGAGCAGTCGCCCGGGATCTCCCTCAACACGCAGGAAAAGCTCGAGATCGCGCAACAGCTGGCTCGGCTGGGCGTCGACGTGATCGAGGCCGGCTTCCCGATCACCTCGCCGGGCGACTTCGAGGCGGTGCAGACAATCTCCCGCAAGGTCGACGGGCCGGTGATCGCGGGCCTCGCCCGCACGCACGTCGCCGACATCGACGCGGCCTGGAACGCGGTCAAGGACGCCGAGCGCCCGAGAATCCACACCTTCATCTCGACGTCCGACATCCACATCGAGCATCAGCTCCAGACCACGCGCGAGGATGTCATCGGGCAGGCGCGGGCCGCGGTGGCGCACGCCAAGAAGTACGTCGATGACGTCGAGTTCTCGCCGATGGATGCCACCCGAGCGGATGTCGAGTTCACCGCCGAGGTGTGCCGGGTCGCACTGGAGGAGGGCGCGACCACGATCAACATCCCCGACACGGTCGGATACGCGATGCCGAACGAGTACGCGGCGTTCCTCGAAGAGCTGTACGAGCTCGTGCCCGAACTTCGGAACGTCGTGCTGTCGGTTCACTGCCACGACGATCTGGGCCTGGCGGTGGCGAACTCGTTCGCCGGATTGACGGCGGGCGCGCGGCAGGTCGAATGCGCGGTCAACGGGATCGGTGAGCGCGCCGGGAACGCCTCGCTCGAGGAGATCGTGATGCTGCTCCATACGCGGCAGGCGGACGTGGGGTTGTTCACGGGGGCGAACACGCGGGAGATCGCTCGCACCAGCCGGCTGGTGTCCCGGCTGACCGGCTATGCGGTCCAGCCCAACAAGGCCGTGGTCGGGCGCAACGCGTTCGCACACGAGTCGGGCATCCATCAGGACGGCGTGCTGAAGGAGCGCACGACCTACGAGATCATGGACGCGACCACCGTCGGGCTCGACGCCAACTCGATCGTGCTCGGCAAGCACTCGGGCCGGCACGCGCTGCAGCAGGCGCTCGCCGAGCTGGGCTTCGAGCTTTCCGGTCAGGCGCTCAACACCGCGTTCAAGCGCTTCAAGGAGATTGCGGACAAGAAGAAGCACGTGACCGCGATGGATCTCGAGGCGCTGGTCACCGACGAGCTCCGCGAGGAGGTCACCGGCTACAGCTCGAGTGGTTCGACGTCGAGGCGTCCTCGCGCCGCCCGCCGCACGCGACCGTCGGCGTTCGTACGCCCGACGGCGAGGAGGTCACCGGATCGTTCACCGGTGACGGACCGGTCGACGCGATCTTCCGCGCGATCAACGCCGCCACCGGCTCCGAGGCCCGGCTCCGGGAGTTCCGCGTGGACGCGGTGACCGGCGGCCAGGACGCACTCGGCGAGACCTCGGTCGTGCTCGAGCTGGGCGGGCGTGACCGGCTCCGGGTCAGGGGGTGTCGACCGACATTCTCGAGGCGGCGGGGCGCGCCTACGTGCGCGCGCTGTCGAACGCGATCCGCCGGCGGGACGCCATCGCGGAGGCGGGGAGAGCCGACCGCCGAGGCCGGCCAGACGGCAGAGCCGGTCAGCGCGGCGTGACGGTCGCGAGCTGCAGCCCCTGCCGGTAGCCGGCGGCGAGGACTCGCCGCCTCGGCTCCGCGGTCCATGAAGTCGCCGCCCATCGCGGCGGCCGATTCGAGGTCGGGCGCGACCGTGTGCACGGTCGCCCCCCGCCGGCGCAGGGCCAGGGCCTCGACCGAAACGACTGAGCGCGCGAGCCGCGCGCCACGGAAACGAGCGTGTGGGTGCCGTTGATACCCGCCGTCGGGTTCAGGCACAGCACGTGTGTGTCCCGCCCGACGGGCGCCGCGTCGAGGTTGGTGGGGCTCCAGACGCCGCCGTCGACATACTCGCGGCCGGCGATCGTGACCGGCGCGAACAGCCACGGCACCGCGCAGGAAGCGGTGACTGCGTCGGCGACGGTCGCGTGCGGGGCGCCCGGGCGCCCGAACACGACCCGGCGGCCGGTCCGGCGGTCGACGGTCGCTACCCGTAACCGGCCGTCGAAGCGCGCCCCGTAGGCCTCGACGTGGTCGCGCAGGTCGTCGAGCGTCTCGGTGTGGTCTGGCGACCCGGCAGCAGCACGCCCGCCCGAGCAGCCCCCCGCCGGGAGCGGACAGCGGCGAGCGCGAGCGGCGCGAGCGGCGCGCACGGCCGCGAGCGACCACTCGCCGGCCCGCCGCGCGGCGGCGAGTGCCGCGGCGGCCACCCCGTCGGCCGCGGCGGGCGGTCGACGAGCTCGATCTCGTCCGTGCCGACGGCGACGGCCGCCGCGGCGAGCGCCCGGCGACCAGCTGTGCGGCGACGATCGAGCCGGCCGAGGTGCCCACGAAGTACTCGCAGTCGCGCAGGTCGAAGCCGGTGCGCGTCCTCGATCCCGGCGAGGACACCGATCATCCACTCCTCGCCGAGGACTCCGCCGCCGCCGAGGACGAGTACGTCGGGCCGCGAGCATCAAGCTGAGGCTACCTGCGAGCGGTGGTAGGGCGGCCTGCCGGCAGCATCTCTCCTGGTTCTCTGTACGTGATAGCGTACGATCGTATGCCGACTCACGCCCGTCACAAACGGCACCGATCCGCTCGGCGCGCGCGTCAAAGCGCTGCGCGAGGCGATGGACCTGACCCTCCGGGATCTCGCTGAGCGCTCGGGCGTCAGCGCCCCGATGCTGTCGCAGGTCGAGCGGGGGGAGACCGCCCACGATGCAGGTCGCGACCCGGATCGCCGCGGGGCTCGAGCTGCGGCCTCAGCCAGCTGCTGCGCCTCGACGAGGACGGCGCGGTGAGCGTGGTCCGCGCCTCCGAGCGGCGCAAGGGACCGAGCCGGGGCAGGGCGGTCACAGCTACGAGATCCTGACCCCGCCGCTTCCTGGACAGCGCGCCGAGCTCTCGCGGCACACGCTCGGCCGCGGGCGCGGTCACGGGCGGTCCGGGCGATCCCCCGATGCACGAGCCGGGCAGCCGGGAGACGGCGCTGATCGAGTCCGGGTTCGTCGTCCTGCACTGCGACGGTCAGCGCAACGAGCTTGCCGCGGGCGACTGCGTCACGTTCGATGCCGACCTGCCTCACCACTTCGAGAACCCCGGAAATCAGGAGGCCGTCCTGCTCGCCGTGCTGAGCGCAGGACTGCGAAGGAGCTGAACACGATGCCGAAGAGCCTGTTCGACAAGATCTGGGAGGCCCACGAGGTTGCGCCCGGCCTGCTGTACATCGACCTGCACCTGGTCCACGAGGTGACGAGCCCGCAGGCCTTTGACGGGCTCCGGCTCGCGGGGCGGGCCGTGCGCCGGCCCGACCGGACCGTCGCCACGGCCGACCACAACGTCCCGACCGACGGCACGCCGGTCGCCGCACGGATCAAGGACGAGCTCTCGAGGGTTCAGGTGCAGACGCTCGAGCGCAACTGCGACGAGTTCGGGATCCCGATCTACTCGCTCGGCTCGGAGCACCAGGGGATCGTGCATGTGATCGGTCCCGAGCTCGGGATCACCCAGCCGGGAATGACGATCGTGTGCGGCGACTCGCATACGGCTACGCACGGCGCGTTCGGCGCGCTCGCTTTCGGGATCGGCACGAGCGAGGTCGAGCACGTACTGGCGACCCAGTGCCTGGTGCAGTCCAAGCCCCGTTCGATGCGCATCAACTACGACGGCTCTCTCGGCTTCGGCGTGACCGCCAAGGACCTGATCCTCCAGACGATCGGGCAGATCGGCGTCGACGGGGCGGTTGGCCACGTGGTGGAGTACGCAGGCCCGGCGATCGAGGAGCTGTCGATGGAAGGGCGGATGACGATCTGCAACATGACGATCGAGGGCGGTGGCCGTGCGGGGATGATCGCGCCGGACGACACCACATTCGAGTGGGTCATCGGACGGGCGGGCGCCCCGGAAGAGCTCCCGGAGGCCTGGCGGTCGCTGAACACGGACGCAGGCGCCGAGTTCGATCGGGAGATCGCCGTCGACGCGTCGGCGATCAGCCCGATGGTGACCTGGGGCACAACCCCGGGGATGGTCGTCCCGGTGACCGAGGCGGTGCCGGAGCCGAACAGCGAGCAGGACGAGCGGGCGCTCGGCTACATGGGCCTGGAGCCCGGCACACCGATGCAGGAGATCCGGCTCGACCGCGTGTTCATCGGGTCGTGTACGAACTCCCGGATCGGTGACCTGCGCGCGGCTGCGGAGATGCTCAATGGACACAAGGTCGCCGACGGCGTCTACGCGATGGTCGTCCCGGGTTCGCAGCAGGTCAAGGCTCAGGCCGAGAAGGAGGGACTGGACGACGTCTTCAAGCGTGCCGGCTTCGACTGGCGGGGCGCCGGGTGCTCGATGTGCCTGGGCATGAACCCGGACATCGCCGCCCCCGGCGAGCGCGTCGCCTCGACTTCGAACCGGAACTTCGAAGGTCGGCAGGGGAGGGGTGCGCGCTCGCACCTCGTCTCCCCGCAGATGGCCGCCGCGGCGGCCATCGAAGGTCACTTCGTCGACATCCGCGAGTGGGAGGCATCGAGCGGATGAGGGCGATCGAAACCATCACCGGGCAGGTCAGCGTCCTGAACCGCGACGATGTCGACACCGACCAGATCATCCCCAAGCAGTTCCTCAAGCGCGTCGAGCGGACCGGCTTCGGGGAGTTCCTGTTCTACGACTGGGCCAAGGAGCCCGGGTGGGAGCTCCCGAAGAATCCGATTCTCGTAGCGGGGCGGAACTTCGGGTGCGGCTCGAGCCGCGAGCACGCTCCGTGGGCGCTCGAGGACTACGGGTTCCAGGCGATCGTCGCGCCGAGCTTCGCGGACATCTTCCGGTCGAACTGCACGAAGATCGGTCTGCTGCCGGTTGAGTTGCCGGCCGATGCGTGCGCGGCGATTCGGGAGGCCGGCGAGGCCCAGGTGGACCTCGCGGAGCAGGAGGTCCGCTGGCCGGGGGGAAGCGCACACTTCGAGATCGACCCGGACATCAAGCACCGGCTGCTGGGTGGGCTCGACGACATCGCGTTGACGCTCGAGCAGGATGGCGCGATCTCCTCGTACGAGCGCGAGCACGAGCGGCCGGGCCCGGTGACGACGGCCCTGCAGTGAGCGCGAACCGCGATTGGGACGCGGCCACCTACGACCGCATCTCCGATCCCCAGTTTCAGTGGGCGCTCGAGCAGCTCGAGCGGCTGTCGCAGAGCGGGGACGAGGTCGTACTTGACGCGGGCTGTGGCACCGGGAGGGTGACCGCCGAGCTGGTGCAGCGCGTCCCGCGCGGCCGGGTCTACGGCGTCGACGCCGCACCCTCGATGGTCGCCCACGCCCAGCGGGCTCTCGGCGATCGGGCGGCGATCCTACGCCAGGATCTCGTCGAGCTCGCGCTCCCCGAGCCGGTCGACTTGGTGTTCTCGAATGCCACGTTTCATTGGATCAAGGACCACGACGCGCTGTTCGCGGCGATCCATCGTGCGCTGAAGCCCGGAGGGCGCCTGCACGCGCAATGTGGCGGGTTCGGGAACATCGACTCGTTCCGCAGCACCGCCGAGGCCGTCGCCGCGGAGGAGCCATTTGCGGCGTACTTCACGGGCTGGGAGCGGCCGTGGAACTATGCGACGGCCGAGGAGACGGCCGCGCGGCTGGAGGCCAAGGGCTTCAGCCAGGTCGAATGCTGGCTCGAACCCAGGCCGGTTACCCCGCCGGACCCCGTCCGCTTCGTCCAGACCGTTTGCCTGGTCCGGCACCTCGACCCGCTGCCCGAGGAGCTCAGGCAGCCCTTTATCGAGCGGGTGCTGAGTGCCGAGGGAGAGCCGCTCGTGCTCCGGTACGTGCGGCTGAACATGAGCGCGGCCCGAGTGTAGGAAGGACCCTGCCCCTCGCGGCGTCCTCAGTGGGTAAGGTCCGCGAAATGCAGATCGAGTCAGAGATCACGGTGGATCGTTCCCCTGCGGACGTGTTCGCTTACATCGCCCGAGCCGAACGGCTACCGGAGTACGTCACCGATTTCGATTCGGTGCACCAGTCCTCCGACGGGGAGCCGGCGCTCGGGACCGAGTACAGCTACAAGATGAGGCGGGCAGGGACCGAGGGCACGTTCACGTGGACCGAGTTCCACCCGCCCTCGCGGCTCGCCTGGCATGGCCCCCCGGCAAAGTCGGGCCCCGGCTCGATGGAGCCCGCGGGCTGGTGGGAGCTCGCGGACGCGTCCGGCGGGACCCGGGTCAAGCTGGTGATGGCGCCCAAGCCCGGCGGGCTGTTCAAGCTCCTGGCGCCGTTCATGTCGGGCCAGATGCGCAAGGGCAACGCCAAGGCGCTGGAGCTCCTCAAGCAGCAGCTCGAGCAGGCTCCGCAGCCCGGGTCCTGACGGCGCTCAAATCGTGTTGAAGCAACCGTAGATCGTGAACAGCGGGTTCACGACGCTGTGGCCGCCCGCGTCGCGCATCGTCTGCTGGCCGACGAACGACGGCGGTGCTGTTGCCTTGTAGCAGCCGTCGGAGTTGACGCTCACGTCGTAGGTGACGGGGGTCTGCTGGAACGGGTTGGCGCCGGGCTGGGGGACGTAGACAGTGAGCGTGCAGCTCCAATCCCCGGGCCCCTTGGGCGTTGATGCACGCCGGGTACACGTGGGCTTGATGCTCAGGTTCGCGCCCGGCGGCACCACCCGGCCCAACAGCCGCTGCTGGAGGAGCGTGAGGCTGTTGAAAGCCGGCGTGATCGACCCCTTCAGGCGCGCCGGTGTGACGCCGGCCGGCCCCCAGTTGCCGGCGACGGCGAGCAATGCAATCGCACCAGCCAGCGCGACGACCGTCCGGACCGGGGTGGTCCAGCCGCGCGCGCGGGACACCGGCGCGCCCGCGAAGTCCCGCCCCCGGAGCATCAGCCACGCGGCGGCGAAACAACCGGCGGTCCACGCGAGGCTGACCACGCAGCCGACGACGAGCATGCCGTAGAACGGGTGCGCCACGAACAGCGGATGCCAGTCGTTGAACGCCGATGAGACCAGAATGGCGTGCGCCCACACTCCCGCGCCGATCAGCAGCAGCAACTGCATCACCAGCCCTGCCACGCTCGGGCCAATCACGCCCACGATTCCGTTTCGGCTCGCGACGGACAGCAGCACGGCGAGGGCGACGAAGGCCAGCGTCGGGAGCGCGCTCAGGGCCCAGCTCACGAGCACCAGCAACAGACACCGTCCCGGAGATAGGAGGTTGCCCGAGAGACCGACGAGATGCTGGCCGCCGACGAACACGAGTCCGGCGATCACGCTCGACACGGCGAGGAGGACGAGCAGCCCGAGCGAGAAGGCGGTGCCGGCGAGCACCTTGCCGACGAAGAGCTGCTCGCGCGTCCGAGAGCGGGTCAGCGCCGTCTTCCACGTCCCGTAGCGGTCCTCGGAGGAAAAGATGTCCCCGGCGATGATCCCGGCGATCAGCGGGAAGCCCCAGGTTCCCGCGAACGACAGGATCACGAGCGGGGTCGCGAATCCTGAGCTGTGGACCCAGACGCCGAACAAGGTATCGGCGGGACTGGCGCTTTGGGAGGAGAGGACGCCCCCGAATGCGAACGGCCCGATCAGGCATACGAGCGCGAGCAGCCGCGTGGACAGCTGGCTTGCAAGCTTGCGCCGCTCGGCGCGGAACACGCTCAGCGCCGCTCTCATCACGCCTCGTCGGCGGTCAGCGTGAAGAACATGGACTCGAGCGGGCTCACGAGGAGCTCCAGGCGACGGATCGCCACCCCCGCCTGTCCGAGCGCGAGTGTGTACCCGTCGAGGCGCTCGTCCTCGACGCGGAGCGATCAGCCCTCCGCCAGCTGCGGCTTGTCCGCCTGCACGCCCTCTCGGGCGGCGCGGCGATCTCGAGCGCCTGAGCGGTCATCGCTCGTCGAGAGCGCGTACTCCGAAGGGGGCGCTTGCGCCCGGAGCTCCCGCGCCGTTCCGTCCCACATCGCGGCACCGCGGCGCAGCACGGTGAATGAGTCGCAGATCCCTTCAACTTCATTGATCTGGTGGCTCGACACCAGCACCGCGACCCCGTGCTCGGCCAGCGAGCGCACCAACGCTCTGACATCGCGAGCGCCGACGGGGTCGAGGCCGCTCGTCGGCTCATCGAGCAGCAGCAGGCGCGGCGCACGCAGCAGGGCGGCGGCGATGCCGAGGCGCTGCCTCATTCCCGTCGAGTAGCCG
>CAVPKT010000070.1:0-18007 GCA_963705775.1 uncultured Solirubrobacterales bacterium
GCGAGCGGGACGCGCTCGGGCAGTACCTCGACTACCAGCGGGAGACGATCCTGCTGAAGACCGAGGGCCTGACCAAGGAGCAGTTCGCGCGGCAGGATCCCGACGCCGGTTCCCACGCTGGCCGGCATCCTCTACCACCTGGCGCTGGTGGAGGAGAGCCTGGTTCGAGGTCGACTTCCTCGGGCACGCGCACCGCGAGGACTTCGAGGGCATCGACTGGGACGCCGACCCCGACTACGAGTTCCGGACCGCGCTGGAGAAGGAGCCGGACTGGCTGCGCCGCCGGTACCGGGACGCCTCCCATTGCGCCCGTAAGGTCACGGCCGCGGCGGATAGCCGGACGATCGTCTCCGGCCTCGACGCGGGTCGGCGGGCGGCCGTTCACGCTGCGCTGGGCGCTGCTGCACCTGATCGAGGAGACCGCGCGGCACGCCGGGCAGGCGGACCTGCTCCGCGAGGCGATCGACGGCGCGGTCGGCGAATAGCGGTGTCGGCCACGCGCCCCAGGGCCGCTGAATACGACCGTCGATATGGCGGGCGCCTCTTCGGTAAACCCCCGCCGCTAACGACATTTACCAACCGATAAGGGACACACTCCGGCGTCCGGAGCCTATGATCGACCCCATGTGGCCGACGGATAACGTCCACCAGTGGCGGGAAACGGTCGGCTCACCCCCGCTGCCAACCGGGCCCGCGATGACGACCCTGCGGTCGGTGGTGGCTCCCCTCGCCTCGACGATCAGGTCGGCCGGGATCGCCTACATCGCCGCGCAGATCGTGATCTGGCACTCGTTCTACACGGCCGACGCGTGGCGGCTGACGGCGCCCGTCATCGCGGCGGCGTGGGCGGCGGCCGTCATCGTCTGCCTGCGCCGCCGTTGGCCGTCCCCGTTTCTCGCCTGCGTTGATTCCGGTTTTTACCTGGTGCTCGCGCTGAGCGCCCAGGAATGCGTGCCGCCGACTATTCGCGACGATACGTTCAGCTGGGTCGTTATCAGCATGTCGGGGCAGCTGATCATCCCCGCGTGGTATGCGCCCGGCTCGCTCGCGGTGCTGCTGACGCTCATTGCCCCGGCCGCTTACTGGTTCGGCGATGTGATGCAGCCCGTCACCAACACCCGGACGGTGGCCGGGGCGACGATGGTCCTGATCGTGGTCGGGCTGTTCACAACTTCGGCCGCCGGGAGCTCTACGGCCGGGCCGAGGCGGCCGATGCCACCCTGGAAGCGGCTGCTCAGTCCGCCAGCGAGCAGTACGCGGTCCTGGCCAGGAGTTCCCCTCGCGCCGTCGCTGAGCGGACTCCTCGGCGACACCCCCGCGATTGCCGCCTCGAGCTGCGCGAAGCTGACCCCTTCACTGACAGAGGGCCCCTATTGGGTCAACACGATGCTCCATCGCTCCAACGTCAGAGCAAACGCTCATGGGGGCGGTTTTCAGGCGGGCGTCCCGCTCAAGCTCACGATCAACGTGTTCGACTCGAACAACGGCTGCAAGCCGTTGAACGGCGTGGCGATCGATATCTGGCACGCCAATGCTCACGGGCTCTACTCGGATGAGTCCTCGCAGCAGGCCGGCGGGGGCACCACGGGCGGGAACACGTCCGCCGACAACTGGCTCCGCGGGTATCAGATCACCGGCAAGGACCGGGGTTTTCAAGCACAAGCCCGTTCACGGTCAGGTGAACTTCACGACGATCTGGCCCGGTTGGTACACGGGCCGTGCGATCCACATCCACGTCCGGATCCGCAAGCTGTCGCACAGCGGCGCGACGATCGCGGGCTACACGACCCAGATCTTCTTCTCCGACGCCGCGAACGACCACGTCCTGACCGGCGCGGCGCCGTACAACACGCGCTCGCCGCAGACGGACCACAGACTGAGCGACACGGTCCTGTCGAGCGCCGAGGTCGCGACCAACGTCGTCAAGCCCACAGGCAGCATCAAGCGCGGCTACGCGGCCTCGTTCAACGTCATCGTGACCAACGCTGAGGTCCATCAGACAGGAAGCCTCGCGCGGCCCACGATCGCCATCAGGAACGGGGAGCGGGCCTCCGCCCGCCGCCTAGCTACGCGGCTTCACCCGCGGCCGCCACCAGCGGCCCGGTCCGAGGCGGTACCTGACGCGAGAGGACGATGTAGCTGGTGCAGCGGCGAATCGCGGGCGTCTGCAGCAGCTCGTTGACGAGCTCCTGGAGGTGCTCGGTGTCGCGGGCGACCACCGGCAGATCAGATCCTGCGGACCCCGACGCCATCCGCCTCGAGCACCTCGGGCATCGCCTCCATCACCTCGACGGCCTCGCCCAACCTTCCTTGCGCGAGCTCGATCAGCACGAAGGCGCTGATCAAGTATCCGAGTGCGTGCGGGTCGATTTCCGGTCCATGACCCGTGATCACACCGGCGGACTCAAGCTTTGCCAGCCGACCTTGAACGGTTCCGCGCGCCACACCGAGCTGGCGCGCGACCTCGAGCAGACCGACCCGAGGGTTGGCGCGCATGGTCGCGATCAGACGGGAATCGAGCCGGTCGAAACTGGTCATTTTGACCAGCATCTTACCGTCGTGGATGCCGGATCGCCTCAATATGACTGGGATCGCTGTGCAGAGTTGCAACTGGAGTCCGTCAGTGCTAGACCAAGAAGCTAGGAATGTACGAAGAAGGACAGCTCTACTCGCCCGTCACCACCGACGAACACGGCGGCGTCACTGTCCACCTCGCACACGATCACCCGGGCGCCAACGATCCCTCCTATCGCCATGGCCAGCCGCCGCGATCGGTGATTCGGCCTCTCACTTGCCTGGCACCCGGGCGAGCCGGCACCCGAGATCGCCTACACGGAGCAGGAGCAGGCCGTCTGGCGGACGGTCTCCGACGAACTTCAGGGCAAGCACCAGCGTTACGCGATCCGGGAGTACCTCGACGCTAAAGCGTCCGTCGGCATGCCGATCGACCGGATCCCCGGCCTCGAGGAGGTGTCGGACCTGATCGAGCCGGTCAGCGGCTGGCGGTACCTCCCGGCGGCCGGCCTCGTGCCCCTAGCGCAGTTCTACCGTTCACTCGCCGACCGCAGCTTCTACTCGACTCAGTACGTCCGCCACGCCGCCGTCCCGCTGTACACCCCCGAGCCGGACATCATCCACGAGGTCATCGGGCACGGTCACCTGCTCGCCACTCCGACGTTCGGCGAGTTGCACCGGCTCGCCGGCGATGCCGCCCGGCGCCTCCATGACGAGGACAACCTGAAGTTCCTCTCAAAGGTGTTCTGGTTCTCGCTGAAGTTCGGGACCGTGATCGAGGACGGCGAGCTGCGCGCGTACGGAGCGGGAATCCTCTCGAGCTACGGCGAGATCGAAGAGTTCCGCGCGATGGACCATCGGCCGCTGGACCTCGTCGAGATGGGCACCTCCGACTACGACATCACCGCGTATCAGCCGATTCTGTTTCGGGCGACTCGATTCAGGAGGTGACCGAGGTGGTCGGGAACTTCTTCCGGGAGTGCACTGACGAGTCGATCGCCGAGCTGCGCTCGCGCCGAATCGCAAAGACAGCCGTCCGATGACTGCGCTTGCATCCGAACGAGTGCAGGCGGGTGACTACGAGGAAGTCCGCCGCTGGCGCGGATCGCGATCGGGTTTGACGATGGCCGTCGCCGTACACCGCACCGTCAACGGGCGCTCGCTCGGCGGCTTGCGCTTCGAGCCGTACGCCACGCCTGATGACGCTCTCAACGACGTCAAACGCCTCGCCCGCTCGATGACGTTCAAGGCCGCGATCGCGAGCCTCAACCTAGGCGGCGCACCAGGGCGTGATCGCCTACGAGCCAGGCCCACCGTGGGCAAGGAGCGCGAGGACGCGCTGCACGACTTCGCCGAGCTGGTCGAGTCGTTCGAGGGCCGGTACATCACTGCCCAGGACGCGGGCACCTCGCTCGAGGACATCGTCCAGGTCGGGAGATTCACCAGTCACATCGCAGGCCATCCGCGCGACGAGGGGGGAGCCGGCGACCCAAGCCCGTACACCGCGCACGGCGTCGAGGTCGCGATCCGCTCGTCAGTCGGCGCCCCGCTCGCCGGTCGTCGCGTGGTCGTCGTCGGGCTAGGGCACGTCGGATCAAAGCTCGCGGAGCGCCTCCACGCCTCGGGCGCGACGCTCACGGTCGCGGATGTGGATCCCGGCAAGCGAGCGCTGGCGCAAGCGCTGGACGCCGACTGGGTCAGCCCTGAGCGGGCGCTCGTCACCGAAGCCGACGTGCTCGCGCCGTGTGCGCTCGGGGGGTGCTCGACGCGCACACGATCGCCGACCTACAGGTTCCGGTGGTCGCCGGAGCCGCGAACAACCAGCTCGCCGACGAGGCTACGGCGGATGCGCTGCGCGGCCGCGGCATCGTCTGGGCGCCGGACTTCGTCATCAACGCCGGTGGGCTGATCGCCGTCGCCGATGAGCTCCACGGTTTCGACCGCCAGCGCGTCGAACGGGCGATCGAGCAGATCGGCGACACGGTGGATGAGATCTATTCCCGCGCCGCGGCTGCCGGCACGAACACGCTGATCGCAGCCCAGGAGCTGGCGATCGAACGATCCGGAGGACTCGATGGCAATCACGCCTGACACCGTCACGGCAGTCACCGCATCGCGTGACGCCGACTTCATGCCGCTGCACGGCATCGACCACGTTGAGTTGTGGGTCGGCAACGCCGAGCAGGCGAGCTTCTACTTCCGCCACGCGTTCGGCTTCACCGAGGTGGCCTATCGCGGACTCGAGACCGGGCGGCGTGAGTCCACGTCGCACGTCCTGCAGCAGGGCGGCATCCGGCTCGTGCTCACGGGCACGCTTGGCTCAGACAGCGAAGTCGCGCGCCATCACGCCCGCCACGGCGACGGTGTCAAGGTGATCGCGCTCTCGGTCCCCGACGTCGAGCACGCATACAGCGAAGCCGTGAAGCGCGGCGCCAAGGGGCTGGCTGAGCCACATGCGGTCGAAGACGAGCACGGTCTCGCGATGCTCGCCGATGTCGCGACGTACGGCGAGACGATTCATCGGTTCGTCGATCGCTCCGCCTATGACGGTGCGTTCCTGCCCGGGTTCGCCGCGGTCGAGCACCAGGACCACGCGCCCCTCGTGCGCGAGATCGATCACATCGTCGGCAACGTCGAGCTCGGCGCGATGAACCAGTGGGTCTCCTACTACGAGAACGTGTTTGGGATGACCGAGATGCTCCACTTCACCGACGAGGCGATCTCGACCGAGTATTCGGCGCTGATGTCGAAAGTTGTCACCGGAGGTAACGGTCGGGTCAAGTTCCCGATCAACGAGCCGGCCGAGGGGAAGCGCAAGTCACAGATCGACGAGTACCTCGAGTTCTACGAGGGACCCGGGGCCCAGCACATAGCCCTGACGACGGATGACATCGTGCACGCCGTCCAGAAGCTGCGCGAGCGGGGGATCCGCTTCCTCAATACGCCGGACAGCTACTACGAGGAGGTGCCCGGGCGGATCGGGGAGATCTCGGAGTCGCTCGAGGACCTGCAACGCCTGGGCATCCTCGTCGACCGCGACGATGAGGGCTACCTGCTCCAGATCTTCACCGCTCCGCTCGGGGATCGGCCGACGATCTTCTTCGAGCTGATCGAGCGGCACGGTGCGCGCGGCTTTGGCGAGGGCAACTTCAAGGCGCTGTTCGAAGCGATTGAGCGCGAACAGGCGGCTCGCGGAAACCTCTAGGATCGGCACCTGATGCGCTACGCAGCGCTCGGCCAGCTGCCCCGCAAGCGCCACGCCCAATTCCGTGACGACGGCCGCCTGCTGGTCGAAGAGGTGATGGGCTACGAGGGCTTCTCGGGCAACGAGTCGATCCTGTATCACCTCGGCTCACCGTGCCGGATCGCCGAGGTCGGCGAGCTGCGTCCGCTCAAGCGAGACGAGTGGGCGCCCTCGGTCCACGTGCATCGCTTAACCGATCTGCGGCCCGTCGAACCCGGAGGCGACCCGGTCAGCGGCAGGCAGCTGCTGATGTTCAACGCGGACATCGAGGTGTCGATCGCCAAGCCGACCGAGTCGTCGAGCGGCTTCTACCGCAATGGCGAGGGCGACGAGGTGATCTATGTCCACCGCGGGGGCGGCGTACTGCGCACGGTGTTCGGCCGGGTTCCGTTCCGGGAGCGGGACTACGTTCTGATCCCGCGCGGGGCGACTGTGACCTGGGAGCTCCCGGACGGGGACGAACAGTTCTGGCTCGTCTTCCACACCCCCGGGGAGATCGAGACCCCTTCTCGGTACCGGAACCGGTACGGCCAGCTGCTCGAGCACGCCCCGTTCTCCCAGCGAGACTTCCGCCCGCCCGACGAGCTCGAGACCGTGGACGAAAGCGGATCGTGGCGGCTGACCGTTCGCGTCCGCGGCGCGCTTCAGGACTACGTGATCGATCGTCACCCGTTCGACGTGGTGGGGTGGGACGGGTACGTGTGGCCATACGCGTTCAATGCCGACGATTTCGAGCCCCGCGCGGGGCGCTTCCACCTCCCGCCCCCGACCCACCAGACCTTCCAAGGCCAGGGCTTCGTGATCTGCACGTTCGCCCCGCGCCTGCTCGACTGGGATCCCGAGGCCGTGCCGCTCCCCTACCACCACTCGAACATCCAGTCCGAGGAGGTCATGTTCTACGCCGACGGCGACTATGGCGCCCGAAAGGGCGTGGAGGTTGGCTGTGTCACGCTGCACCCGTCAGGCCTGCCCCACGGGCCGCAGCCGGGCGCGGTCGAAAAGGCGTTGGGCGCCAAGCGCACCGACGAGCTCGCGGTGATGTGGGACACATTCCGCCCACTCCAGCTGACGGCGGTTTGGCAGGCGCACGACAAGCCCGAGTACGCCTACTCGTGGAACCCTGACCTCACGGGTATCGAGCCGTCTGCGGACGGAGCGCCGGATAGCGCCTCGACGGTTACCGGTCCCTCCGCCTGACCGCCAGGAGCGCCAATAGCTCGTACGCCACGGCCGCCGCGTGCAGCGCCGTGACCTGGCCAGGTCCGTCGTACGCCGGCGCAACCTCGACGACGTCGAAGCCCGTGAAGTCGAGACCCTTGAGCGCGCGCAGGAAGGCGAGCGCCTCGCGCGGCTGGAGCCCGGACACCTCGGGCGTGCCGGTTCCCGGAGCAAATGCCGGGTCGAGCACGTCGATGTCAAAGGAGAGGTAGGCGGGGCTGCTGCCGACCCGTCGTTTGACTCGCGCTGCGTACTCGACTGGCGACAGAGCGATGAGCTCCTCGCCGGTGATCACCTCGAAGCCGAGCTCTTGCGGCGA
This sequence comes from uncultured Solirubrobacterales bacterium, assembly GCA_963705775.1. Classification (GTDB taxonomy): domain Bacteria; phylum Actinomycetota; class Thermoleophilia; order Solirubrobacterales; family Solirubrobacteraceae; genus Palsa-465. Next base: position 7,296 of record CAVPKT010000070.1, read on the forward strand.
GTCGAGGTCCGCTTTGGAGTACAGCGGGCCGCGCATGCCCGCGAACACAGAGCGGCTGGGGTCGATCACGCCCTCCTCGATGGCCCGGCGAAACGGCGTCCCGTGGAAGTAGCGCTCGCCGTAGTACTGATCCCAGATATCTGCGTGGGCATCGAGCAGCACGACAGGGACCGGACCGTGGGCCGCTGCATGCGCCCGTAGCTCGCCGAGGACGATCGTGTGATCGCCCCCCAGGACGAGCGGCACGATGCCGTCTTTGACAAGCGGTTCAAGGTCGGCCGCGATCTGCTCGAGCGTCCGCTCGGCGTTGCCTGGCGTCACGGGCAGATCGCCCCCGTCGACGATCGACAGCGCCTCGAACACGTCCACGTCCAGCCCCGGGTGGTAGGGCCTCAACAGGACCGAGGCGGAGCGAATCGCCTCGGGGCCGAAGCGCGCCCCGGAGCGAAAGCTCGTCCCGGTATCGAAGGGCGCGCCCAGCACCGCAGCATCGACGCGACCGGCCGGAGGCGTCTCGCCGTCAAGCGGCACGTGCGGCAGCCGCGCGAACGTCCGTATTCCGCTGTAGCGGGGCTGGACGCTCGCGTCGGGCGGCCTGTAATTGGTCACATGGTCAGACTATTCGTTAGGGCAGAACCGCCTCCATCAACGAAGCGAACTCCGCCCCGGGCGTCCAGGTCAAGTGAACGAAGGCGTTTATCCGCCGGCGCCGCTCGCGATCGGCGTCGCGTAGAACATCGCGAGCGCCGCACAGATCGCGAGCGTCGCATACGGCGAGACAGGCGCGAGTCCCGTGGCGACCGCGTACGGAATCAGGCCGGTGATGCTGCGGGAGAGGATGTATCGCCGGCGGTCCTGCGGCAGGTGGTCGCGCAGCCGGTCGGCCTTACGGAACAGGATGTGGCGGTTCAGCGTTGCGAACGCAATCGACATCATGAGGAATGAGCCCGCGTACACCCCGGCGGCGAGCGTCTGGCCACGCCCGAGCTTCAGGTACGTGGCCAGCAGGTCGGTCGTGAATGGCAGCACCCCGACGGTGAGCAACAGGACCAGATTGAGGATCAGGATCACGTGGTCGGCCTCGCGGAGGCGGCCAATCATCACGTGGTGGTTGATCCAGATGATCCCGATCGTGAGGAACGAGGTCGCATAGGCGGCGTAGCTCGGCCACTTGATAGCGAGCTGGTGCGCGAGCGTCCCGGTGTAATGCCCGGGCTCCGGGACGCTGATGTTCAGCACGAGCAGCGTGATCGCCACCGCGAATACGCCATCGGAGAACGCCTCTAGGCGGCTCGTGCTCACGGTTGTGAGGTTCGGCAGGAGCGGCTCGGATCCTCGCCCGGGGACACCCTCGGCCCCGCGCCCGCGCCCGCGCGTGCGGGCCAACTCGTCTCGACCTGAACGCGAGCTGCGCCAAATGACTCTTGACACGAGCCCTCCGCGGTGCTAGGTTCGCGAACGCGATTCGACATTATCGAATCCGAATCAAGGTCCGGCCTCGATCCGGACGACGAGGAGAGGGAGCACCCAGCTCCCAAATCGATAGGAGGGAGCAGTGGAGACGAAGTATCACCTGTCTCAGCGCGCGGTCGCCGAGGTTCTCGGGACGGCGCTGCTGGTGCTCGTAGGACCGGGCTCGGTTGTCGCCACGCTCGTACTCGCGGGTAAGGCCGTTCCGGCGATCACCGGCGCGGACCTGCTGGGCATCTCATTCGCGTTCGGATTGATCATCGCCGCGATGGTCTACGCGATCGGGAAGATCTCGGGGTGCCACATCAACCCGGCCGTCACCTTCGCGCTGGCGGTAACGAAGCGCGTGCCCTGGCGCGAGGTCCCTGTGTACTGGGCCGCTCAGGTCCTCGGAGCGGTGTTGGGCGCGCTCGCCATCTGGGCCATATTCGCCCACACCGGGATCAAGCTCGGGATGGGCATGACGTCGTTCAATCAACACACCGCGACGTGGGGCCAGGCGATCTTCTCCGAAGGGATCGGGACGGCCGTGCTGATGTTCACGATCCTCGGGATCGTCGACTCCCGTGGTCCCACCGAGCTGGCCGGCCTGATCATCGGCGGCGTGGTGATCGCGATCATCATGATCGTCGGTCCGATCACTGGCGCGTCGCTGAACCCCGCTCGCGCGTTCGGGCCAGAGCTCGTGTCCGCGATCGGCGGGGGTGCGACTCACTGGAACCAGCTGCTGCCCGTCTACATCCTCCCCGGGATGGTGGGCTCGGCCGTCGCTGCGGTCGCATACGACTTCCTCGCCAAGCCGCGCCTGGTCGAGGAGCCCGTCATCGAGGCCGTCACCCATCCCGATCCTGGTCCGCGCGAGGCCGCGGCCGCCCAATAAGGCCACTCAGGCCAGACAAGGAGAGATCATGGCGGTAACTGCAACTCCCACCATGAAGAAGTTCCTCAACGACCCAGCCGACGTGGTCAAGGAGTCGCTGGCCGGATTGGCAGCGGCGCATGGAGATCTGCTGCGCCACGACGCGAAGGCACAGATTGTCGTCCGCGCCGACGCTCCGGTTCACGGCAAGGTGGCACTGTTGTCGGGCGGCGGGTCGGGACACGAGCCGCTGCACGGCGGGTTCGTCGGACGGGGCATGCTTGACGCGGCGTGTCCCGGCGAGGTGTTCACCTCACCGGTGCCCGACCAGATGCTGGCGGCGACCAAAGCGGTCGACGGCGGCGCCGGCGTCGTGCACATCGTCAAGAACTACACGGGTGACGTGATGAACTTCAAGCTGGCGGCCGAGGACGCCGCCGACGAGGGCATCACTGTGGAGTCTGTGCTGGTCGACGATGATGTTGCGGTTCAGGACTCGCTCTATACGGCCGGTCGCCGAGGCGTGGGTGCGACGGTCCTGCTGGAGAAGATCGCCGGTGCGGCGGCCGAGCGCGGCGACGCCGTCGAGGCCGTCGCCTCGGTGGCGCGTCGCGTCAACGAGCGTGCCCGCTCGTTCGGCGTCGCACTGTCGTCGTGCACCCCACCGGCAGCCGGGAAGCCGATCTTCGACCTTCCCGACGGGGAGGTCGAGCTTGGGATCGGGATCCACGGAGAGCCGGGGCGGCGTCGTGAGCAGACCCGCACCGCGCACGAGATCGTCGAGGTCATGCTCGAGGCGATCCTGTCCGATCTCGAGCCGACCGATGGTGGGCATGTGCTGCCGTTCGTCAACGGCATGGGAGGAACGCCGCTGATCGAGCTCTACCTCCTGTACGCGGAGGTGGATGCGCAGCTGCGCGCGGCGGGATTGGAACCGGTCCGGAACCTCGTTGGGAGCTACATCACGTCGCTCGAGATGGCGGGCGCTTCGGTCACCGTCCTCGAGCTGGATGACGATCTCCTCGAGCTCTGGGATGCTCCGGTTCACACGCCGGCGCTCCGCTGGGGAGCGTGAGCGGTAGTGATCACCGAATCGATCGTGCACGCGCAGACAATCACGACGTGGCTAAAGGAAGCCGGCCTCCAGATCAGCGCGCAGAGCGACTACCTCACCCAGCTCGACGCGGCGATCGGCGACGGTGATCACGGCACCAACATGCGCCGCGGCTTCGACGCCGTGGACAAGGCACTGGCCGGGCAGGGTGAGGGGACCCCGCCGGGCCGGCTGCTGATCGTGGCGGGCAAGACGCTCGTGGCGACGGTCGGCGGTGCCAGTGGCCCCCTGTGGGGCTCGGCGCTCCGGCGCGCGGGCCGGGCCCTCGGGGACTCCGAGAGCTTCGACGGGGACCAGCTCGCGCTCGCGCTGGACGCAGCGATCGAAGGCGTCATCGAGCTCGGGGCCGCTTCCCCGGGTGACAAGACGATGGTCGATGCGCTGATGCCGGCCGCGACGGCGATGCACGAGGCGCTCGAGTCGGGCGCCTCGTTCGACGCGGCCACACGGGCCGCTGCGGATGCGGCGCGCTCAGGCGCCGAGGCGACCGTCCCGATGCAGGCTCGCAAGGGACGGGCGTCTTATCTGGGCGAGCGCTCGATCGGCCACCAGGACCCGGGGGCCACGTCGGCGTCGATCATCCTCGCGGCGCTCAGCCGGGCCGTCGCGTCGACGCAGGCCTGAGCGTGGGCGACCAGGTCCTACAGGGCACGCCCGCGTCGCCCGGCGTCGCGCTCGGCGCGGCTTGGCGCCTCGACCACCGGCTTGCGGCAGCTGGGCCGGTCGCACCCGAGCTGCGCGACAGCGAGCGCGCGAGAGCGGCGGCAGCACTCGCCGCGGCGGCCGAAGCGCTGATGAAGCTCGCCGCGACGCTGCCTCCGGGCGAGGCGGAGATCGTCAAGACCGGGGTGCTCATTGTTCAGGACCCTGCGCTCGTCGAGAGCGTCGAGGAGTCGATCGCAGCCGACGGCCTGACTGCCGCCGAAGCGGTCATCGACGCCACCAACCGGCACGCCGACGCGATCGCCGCGGTCGGTGACGAGCTGCTCGCCGCGCGCGCGGACGACGTCCGCAGCCTCGGCCGCCGTGCCGCCGACTTGGCAAGCGGCCGCAAGGCGTTCCCGCCCGCGAACGGCGCGGCGATTCTGATCGCCCACGACCTCGGGCCGGCGGATGTCGCTGAGTTCGGGCCAGCGCTGGCGGGCGTGGCGCTCGCAGGCGGCGGCCCCACCGCACACGCGGCGATCGTCGCCCGCTCGCTCGGCATCCCGATGGTCACGGGGTTGTATGAGCAGGTGCTCGAGGTCCCCGACGGGCTCGGGCTGGCCCTCGACGGATCGCGCGGGACCCTGATCGTCGAGCCATCCGCGGAGCAGGCTCGATCGGCGGCAACGGACATGAATGCACAGCGCGCTGCGGCCCGGCGTGCCCACGAATTGCGCGACCAGCCCGCGATCACGACCGATGGGGTCCGCATCTCGGTGTTCGCAAATGTCTCGAGCCGCGGGGAGCTCGAGCTTGGTAGGCGGGCGGGCGCGGAGGGCATCGGCCTGCTGCGGACGGAGCTCGCATTCCTCGACGCGTCGGATTGGCCCACCCAACAGCAGCACACCAGACGCGCTCGAGCCGATACTTGCTGGGCTTGGCGGGCAGCCCGCGGTGGTCCGCGTGCTCGACTTCGGCGCCGACAAGGCGCCGCCCTTCTTGTCCGATGTCGCTCAGCGTGGGCTCGAGTTGCTGCTCGCCAACCCGGATCCGTTCATCAGCCAACTGCGGGCGATCCTGCTTCTAGCCCAGAGCCATGACCTCCGAATCCTGTTGCCGCTGGTCGACACAGCCGAGCAAGTCGCGGAGACGGGCGCGCTTCTGCGGCAGCTGGCTGGGCCGCTCGGAGTCGCACGGATCCCGCCCCTCGGCGCGATGATCGAGACTCCCGCGGCAGCCCGCAACGGAGTCGCGATCGCCGAGGGCTGCGACTTCCTGAGCATCGGCACGAACGATCTAACCGCTGCCACGCTCGGCGCCGACCGATTCGATGTCAACGCCGTCCAGGCCCACCACCCGTTGGTCTTGCGATCGATCGCGGCGAGCGTCGCCGCTGCCCACGACGCCGGCATCAAGATCGAGGTGTGTGGCGAGGCTGCCTCCCAACCGATCATGCTCCCGCTGCTCGTGGGGCTTGGGATCGATGAGCTCAGTGTCGGCGCCGCCCGCGTCGGGGCCGTGCGCGACTGGATCCGCCAGCTCCATGCGGGTCAGACAGCCGGGCTTGCCCGCTCTGCGCTTACGATGGACGACGCCCGGGAAGTAGAATGGGCACTACGGCCACTCACGATCGAGCACGCCCTCGCTCAGTAGGGCGCACCGCCTCGACCAGGTGGGTCTACGACTTCGCGCAGGGGTCGAGGGACATGCGCGAGCTGCTGGGCGGCAAAGGGGCGAACGTCGCCGAGATGACGCGCGTGCTCGGACAGGAGCGGGTGCCTCCCGGCTTCACTATCACGACGGAGGCATGCGTCGAGTACATGCGCTTGGGACGCGAGCCCGACGGTCTGAGCGAGGAGATCGAAGCGGCGCTCGAGCGCCTCGAGGTGATCTCCGGCAAGCACTTCGGGGACCGGGACGACCCACTGCTGGTGTCGGTGCGAAGCGGCGCCCGGCAATCGATGCCCGGCATGCTCGACACGATCCTCAACCTCGGGCTGAACGACGAGGCGGTCGAGGGTCTGGCGCGGACCACGGACAACGAGCGCTTCGCCCGGGACTCCTACCGGCGACTCGTGCAGATGTTCGGCAATGTCGCCTCCGGTGTCCCGGGCGAGGCGTTCGAGAAGTTGATCGCGGAGGCAAAGGAGGAGTGCGGCGTCGAGAGTGATACGGAGCTGCCGGCACCGGCGCTGCAGAAGCTGGTTGACCAGTTCAAGGAGACCTACGAGTTCCCCCAGGACCCGCGCCAGCAGCTGACCCGTGCGATCAGGGCTGTGTTCGACTCCTGGACGGGCGAGCGGGCGGTCGGCTACCGGCGGATCAACCGCATCCCCGACGACTGGGGAACCGCCGTCAACGTCCAGCAGATGGTGTTCGGAAACAAAGGCGAGACCTCGGCCACCGGGGTCGCGTTCAGCCGGGACGAGGTCACCGGCGCGCCAGAGCCCTCGGGCGACTTTCTGGTCAATGCGCAGGGCGAGGATGTGGTCGCGGGCGTACGGACCCCGCGCGACCTCACGGAGCTCGCGGAGGTGATGCCCGAGGCGCACGCTCAGCTGATGGAGATACTCCGCGCGCTCGAGGCGCACTACAAGGAGATGCAGGACACGGAGTTCACGATCGAGGAGGGCCATCTCTACATGCTTCAGACGCGCACCGCCAAGCGTCCCGCGCAGGCCGCCGTGCGCTTCGCCGTGGACGCCGTCGAAGAGGGGCTCCTGAAACGGGAGGAGGCGCTTCAGACGATCGACGCCGATCGGCTCGAAGCGCTTCTGCATCCGACGTTCGATCGTAGTCAAGGCTACGTGGTCCTGGCGCGTGGAGTGGCCGCGTCTCCGGGAGCCGGGTCCGGCGAGATCGTGTTCAGCGCACCTGCCGCCGTTGAAGCCGCAGGCCAGGGACGCCGGGTGATCCTCGTCAGGCAGTTCACCGAGGCAGGCGACGTCGCCGGCTTCCACGCCGCGAAGGGAATCCTCACGGCGGAAGGCGGCAAGGCGTCCCACGCGGCCCTGGTTGCGCGCGGGATGGGAGTCCCCGCCGTGACCGGAGCGTCGGTCAGCGTCAACGCGGAAGCCGGCGAGCTGACGATAGACGGCCGTGTGTTTCACGAGGGCGAGCCGATCGGCGTCGACGGCACCGAGGGAGCGGTCGTCGAGGACGGCGCCTTGCTGATCGAGCCCCCACCCGACGACTGCTTCGACCGGGTGCTGGCGTGGGCCGACGAGATGCGGCGGCTCGCCGTCCGGGCAAACGCCGATACGCCCCGCGATGCAGCCCGAGCCCGGGAGCTCGGCGCCGAGGGCATTGGCCTCTGCAGGACGGAGCACATGTTCATGGACGAGGACCGCCAGCCGAAGATGCGAGCGATGATCATGGCCAGTGACGAGCAGGCGCGTCGTGCAGCCCTGGCCGAGCTGCTGCCGCTCCAGGAGGCCGACTTCAGGGGGATCTTTGAGGCGATGCGGGGCCTGCCCGTGACGATCCGCCTGCTCGACCCACCTCTGCATGAGTTCCTGCCCGACCTTCCAGATCTCCGGGCTCAGGTCGAGCGGGCACGGCTCCAGGACGACCCGGAGCTGTCGGAGCTCGAAGCGCTCCTGGCGCGCGTGGAGGAGCTGCACGAGGGCAACCCGATGCTCGGAACCAGGGGTTGCCGGCTGGGGATTCTCCACCCGGAGATCTACGAGACCCAGGTCGAGGCGATCGTCCGGGCCGCGGTGGCGTTTGACGAGCGGCCGTGCCCGGAGATCATGGTCCCGCTTGTCGCCTACGAGCAGGAGCTCGAGGAGATCCGTGCGCTGGTCGTTCGCGTGGCGTCCCAGCATGACCTGGTGGAGCAGCAGGACTACACGGTCGGGACGATGATGGAGCTGCCGAGAGCCTGCTTCGTAGCCGATCGGATCGCCCATCACTCCGACTTCTTCTCGTTCGGCACCAACGATCTGACCCAGACAGCACTCGGTTTCTCGCGCGACGATGTCGAGGCCGGCTTCCTACCCGCGTACATGGAGCGCCGGATCCTCGACCGCTCGCCGTTCGAAACGATCGACACCCCCGGGGTCGGCTGGCTGGTGCGGCTCGGGGCCTGGGTCGGTCGCGAAGCCCACCCGGGCCTCAAGCTGGGTGTCTGCGGCGAGCATGCCGGCGATCCGGACTCGATCGCGTTCTTCCATATGGCCGGGCTGGACTATGTCTCCTGCTCGCCGCTCCGGATTCCCATCGCGCGCGTGGCCGCGGCACAGGCGGCGATCGCTGAGAAGTAGCTACTCGCGCAGGTCCGCGACCGTCGCTGCGAGCGTCTCAACTGCCTCGAACGCGTCCCCGCCTTCGGCGCGGAGCCGGAGGCTCGTGCCGCGTCTGGCTCCGAGCGCCAGCACCGCTAGGAGGCTCTTCGCGTCCGCCTCCTTCTCCTCGGTCGCGATCCATACCTTGGAGGAAAAGCGCATCGCAGCCTTGACGAAGTTGGCGGCAGGGCGGGCGTGCAGATCGACCTCATGCGGCAGGGTGACTTGGCTGTCGGCGATCCGGCTGTCAGAGCTTGTTCGCACCGCGTGCCTCTTCCGCCGCCCTCACCACGTCGTCGAGGGGGCAGCCGGTCGATGCAACGACGGCCGCGGCGACCGCCCCTTCGACAAGCGGAGCGTCCGCGAGCCGTGCGCGGCCGTTGCTCTGGCGCTCGAGCACGTGGCGAATCGTCAGGATCGCGCTGCCGAGATCGCCGAGGACGATCACGCCTTCGCCCTGATTGGCGCGCCGGATCGCGTCGCGCACGAGCGAGTCATCGGTGCCGAGCGTTCCCTCCGGACCGCCGCCGGCGGCCTCGATCCGGACCTCGGGTCCGGCCATCTGGCTGGCGAGCTCGGCCACACCGCGTGCGAGATCCGCGCTGTGCGAGACAACTACGATGCCAACCACTCCGTCCCTCCGATCGCTTGTGCGCCGCTGGGCGGCAGTCTACAGTACTCGAAGCGGATTCGACAATGCCGAATAGGACTTCAGAAGCCTACTCGACGCGCGACGATCCAATCGGTCGACCGCGCCGCCCGGATCCTAAAGGTCCTCGCCAGCGGACCGCGGCGATTGGGCGTCAGCGAGATCGCGGATCGGCTCGGCCTCACCCGGCCAACCGTGCACGGCCTGCTGCAGACGCTCCAGGCCCACGGCTTCGTCGAGCAGGACCGCGACTCGGACAAGTACCAGCTCGGCGCCGGTCTGCTCCAGCTCGGAAACTCTTACCTCGATCTCAACGAGCTGCGGTCCCGGTCGCTCGTCCACGCCGAGCGCCTGGCCGCCCGCGCCGACGCCGCGGTGCGCGTGGGCGTCATGCACGGCGCGAGTGTCGTGATCGTGCACCACGTCTTCCGTCCCGACACCACGCTTCAGATCCTCGAGGTCGGCGCCGAGCTGCCGCTGCACGCGAGCGCGCTGGGCAAGGCGATGCTCGCCTATGCGCCGGAGGAGGCCCTTGCCGACCTGCTCGCCGAGCCGCTCCACGGCTCACCAGCCGGACGCTTACGCCCGCGGCGCTGCGGAGGAGCTCAACGATATCCGCGAGCGCGGCTTCGCCCGCGAGAAGGACGAGGCGATCCTGGGCGAATCGAGCATCGCCTCGCCGATCTTCGACCACTCCGGACACGCGGTCGGCGCGATCGGCGTGGTCGGCGACACCGAGCGGATAATGCCGCGGGGACCGGCCAAGCAGCTCGCCTCGGCGGTGCCGAGGCCGCCCGCGGCGTTTCCCGGGAGCTCGGTGCCAGCCGCTGGCCCGCGCCGAGCGCGGCGCTCGCTCCTTCCTGAGCGCGCTCGCGCCGCGTGCCAGTACGGCTACGGGTACTGATCAGCGCGCGAGCGTCTCGCAGCCCAACTCCCCGAGCGCTCGGCGCACCCCGGCCACGTGCACAGCGTCGATGCACACCGCCACGATCGCGCCGCCCGAGCCCGTGTAGTTCGCGCCCGCTCCGAGCTCGCGAGCGCGGTCGATCATCTCCACGTGCCGCGGGTCCAGCTCCAGCAGTCGGCGACGGACTGCGAAGCTCGAGTCGACGGCGTGCGCGAACCTCCCTCGCTGGGCGGCGATCAGCGCCGTTCGGGCCGTTCGGGCCAGGTCCCCGAGCTCCGCCATCCCGTTGACCACCTCCGGCTCACTCCCTTCGAACCGCGTCCGGACAGACCCGTGTACCGAGCCCGAATGCTGAGCCGCATCAGCCCGCCAGGCAACGACGAGCGGGGGCAGGACGCCTGGATCGAGCCGCTCGTATTGCCCATCGGGGCCGAAGTCCATGAACACCAGCCCGCCATACGCCTGCGCGACCCGGTCCTGAAGCCCGGCGGCGATTCCCAGCTCCTCCGTCTCGACCGCGAGCGCGAGCTCCGCAACCCGAGCCGGATCGAGACTCACGTCATACAGTTCGCAGAGCGCCCGCATGACCGCGATCACTATTGCGCTCGAACCGCCGAGCCCGACGCCGCGCGGGATCGAGGTAGTCCAGCGGACCGCGGTCTCGAGCACCGCACGTTCGAACTCCCGCGCAAACCGGCGCACGGTCGCCTCCACCAGCACGCTGGTTGGCTCGACCACTAGCTCCGCGGCGGCGCGCGCGGACGCGGTGGCGGATAGTTACG
>CAVPKT010000071.1:0-23120 GCA_963705775.1 uncultured Solirubrobacterales bacterium
GTTGCTGCTGGCGGGATCCGGCGGGGTACGCGGCGATCGAGGGGACATCCTTCGGCTTCGGCCTCGAGTGGACGGTTGACACGGTCACGACCGTGGGCTCGACCCGGAGTCGGCCGACACCGGAGGTCGCGTCCTGAAGGCCGCAGTCGAGCTGCTTGGCATCGGTACGCTCTTCTATGGCTTCGCGACGGTCGCCGAGTTCTTCGTCTCGGGGCCAGCTCTCAGGGCTGCTGGAAGAGCGTCGCATTCAGAGAATGATCGACTCCGCCCAGGACCACTTCATCATCTGCGGCTTCGGCCGCGTCGGGCGCCAGGTGTACCGAGACCTGCGTTCCGCCCGGGTGCCTCGTGCGTGGTGATTGACGACAATCCCGACAACAGGGAGATCGCGCGGTCCCAGGGGGTCCGGTACCTCGAGGGGCCGGCGGCCGGACGACGAGCATCTCCAACAGGCGGGGGTCGAGCGGGCGACAGGTGTGGTTGCGTGCGTGGACTCCGACGCCGAGAACATCTTCATCACGCTCAGCGCCCGGGAACTGCGCTCCGACATCATGATCATCGCCCGCGCGTCGGCCGAGGACGCCGAGAAGAAGCTCTCGCGCGGGCGCCGATCGGGTGATCTCGCCCTACAAGACCTCCGGCGCCAAAATGGCTCGGGTCGCGCTGCACCCGCAGGTGGGCGGTGCCGTCCAGGTCGCGAACTACCGGATGGAGGAGATCGAGGTGTCGGCCGACTGCGCCGGGGCGGGGAAGACGATCGACGAAGTGCGTGGCCGCTCCGTGATCGTCGCGCTGCGGCGACCGGACGGCGTGCTCGAGCCGCAGCCTGCGCGCGAACGGTGCTCGGCGTGGGCGACATGCTCGTCGCGCTGGGGACGCCCGAGCCCTGGAGCGGCTAGAGGATGTGTTCCAGGAAAGCGGCGCGGCGGCGACGTGAGCAACGCTCCCTTGGAGGAGCTCCGCGGCGCGGTCCGCGCCGCGGCCGCGACGGTGCGCGGCTCGGGCGGGGAGCCTCAGCGCAGCCTCGACTCGAGCGCCCAAAGCGGGAGGGCAGGGCGACTACGCAACCAACGCCGCGATGCTGCTCGCCCCGGTGCTCGGGGAGCCACCCGGGCGATCGCCGAACGGTAGGCGCCGAGCTCGACGGTTTGCTCGGGGACGTACTCGATCGGACCGAGGTCGCTGGTCCGGGATTCCTGAACCTGTTCATGGCGGATGCGTGGCACCGCAGCGCGCTGGCCGCGGTGCTCGGGGCCGGCGACCAGTTCGGCGCCGGGAGGCGGAGCAGGCGGAGCGGGTGCTGCTCGAGTTCGTCTCGGCCAACCCCACCGGTCCGCTGGTGGCGGCGAGTGGCCGGGCAGCCGCGTACGGCGACGCGCTCGCCCGAGTCCTCGCACACGTGGGGCACACGGTCTACCGGGAGTACTACGTCAACGACGCCGGCGGCCAGATCCGCCTGCTGGGCGAGTCGGTGCGGGCCCGCGCGCGCGGCGAAGATCCGCCCGAGGGCGGTTACCAGGGCGATTACGTGGCCTCGCTGGCGACGGAGATTCCCGACGCTGCGAGCGGGCCGGTCGACGCAGTCGCCGACCGCGCCGCCCAGCTCTTGCTCGACCAAATAAAAGCGACGCTCGAGCGCTACGGCGTTCACTTCGACCGGTTCTTCTCCGAGCGCACGCTGCACGACGGCTCGCCCAATGAGATCGATCGTGCGTTGGACGTCCTCGAGCAGGCGGGCCATCTGTACCGCTCAGGGGGCGCGACCTGGTTCCGGGCAACGACATTCGGCGACGACAAGGACCGCGTCGTAGTGCGCTCGAACGGCGAGCCGACGTACCTGGCCGCCGACGCGGCCTACATGCTGAACAAGCGCGAGCGGGGGTTCGAGCGATTGCTGCAGCCGCTGGGGTCAGACCATCATGCCTACGTGCGGACGCTGAGAGCGGCGATGGCGGCGCTCGGCGGAGACCCCGACAAGCTCGAGGCGCCCCTGATCCAGTTCGTGCATCTGGTCGAAGGGGAGGAGCGGGCCGCGATGTCGAAGCGCCGTGGCGCATTCGTGACGCTCGATGAGCTGCTCGATGAGATCGGCGTCGATGCGACGCGCTACTTCATGCTCCAGCGCTCCCACGACCGAACCGTTGACCTCGACCTCGACCTGGCCAAAAGGCAGTCCGCCGAAAATCCCGTGTACTACATCCAGTACGCCCACGCGCGGATCGCATCAGTGCTGCGGAAGGTCCCCGGGGAGCGGGTCGACCAGGCGACGGCCGAGGGCGCCGATTGGGGCGACTCCGAGCTGCATCCCTCCGAACGGGCGCTGATTCAGAAGCTCGTCGACTTTCCGGACGATGTCGCGGAGGCGGCCGACCGTTGCGGGCCCCACCGGATCGCCGGCTACGCGCTCGAGCTGGCGCAGTCGTTCACGGCGTTCTATCGCGATTGTCGGGTGGTGGGAGCGGAGCCGCGGGAGGTTGAGTCGTTTCGGATCGCGTTGTCGGCGGCTTCTCGTAACGTGATCGCTTTGGCGCTTGGGTTGTTAGGTGTCTCGGCGCCGGATCGCATGTAGGGCCCCCTAGACGTCGTGCTTGGCCAGGTCCTCTTCCAGGCGCTCTACGTCGACTGGGTCTAGCTGGGGAGCAGGTGAGGCGTTTGGGCTAGTTGTCCTTGTTCGCCTACGCCAGCGGGGGAGTGCGTAGACGAGCCCCGCGGCTCCTAGGAGCACTATCGCGGGGGGCAGGATGTACACGGTTAGGTTGAAGCCGTGGGCGGGGGGGAGGGCGAGGACCGACGGTCCATATTGCGTGACCATTGCCCGCTCGATCTGGGGCTTAGTCTCGCCCTGTGAGATCAGATTGTTGATGAACGCGCGCTCACGGTCCGCTTCCGGGGCCTGCGAGACGGCGAGTGGGGTGTTGCACACAACGCACATTACGTCGTTCTCGATGTCGGTCAGCGATGCGCGCGGTTTCACGGCAGCCCCGGCGGGCGCGGCCACGAGCAGCGCGGCCGCGGCGATCAACGCGGCGGTGCGTCTCACGTCGATGAGCCCAGGACTCGCCGGAGCGTTGTCTGTAACCAGCTCGCACCGAGCTGATATCGCCTGAGCGCGACGACCCGGCCCTGACGGTCGATCACGAAGGTTTCGGGAATCCCGTTGGCGCCCAACGCGCGCGCGAAACTGCCGCTGACGTCGCGCGCGACCGGGTAGTTGATGTGCTGCTGGCGGACGAACTGCTGCGCGTCGGAGGTTGTGTCTCGATAGGTCACTCCGAGCACGGTCCCTTGTTGGCCGGCGAGGAGGCGTTGCGTGCGCGCGAGGATCGGCGCCTCGGCGAGACACGGCTGGCACCACGACGCGAATAAGTTGACCACGACCACCTTGCCTCGCAGCCCGGAGAGGGTGATGTTGCGAGAGGACCCGAGGCCGGGCAGCAGCGAGTGCGCGTCGGGGGCCGCAGGCCGGATCCCGCGTGCCAGCTGGGCGTCCAGGGAGGTGCTCACGCCCTGTGACGCGATCCCGAACGCAAGCAGGGCGAGCAGTGCCGCCGCCGCCAAGGTGATCGATCCAGGGACCAGGAACCGACGCATGTGAGGCTCAAGGGTAATGGCGGGCGCCCTGCTGAGCGCCGGCGAAGCCGCCCGCTTGGCCCCCGGATCTCGATCTCATTTTGCGCTGCGACGTGTGCATCTGGCCAGTCGCGGGTAGGCCTCCTCGCGAGGAAAGGAGCCAGAGATGGCCGAGACAGAGACACGAGCTCAGGACCTGCTCGGGCGGAAGCTCGTCGATCCACACGGCGACAAGATCGGACGGATCGCTGCGCTGCTGAGCGAAGGCGACGACGAGCGGGCGAGTTGGGCGCGCGTGAAGATCGGCGTATTCGGACTTCGGACGGCCTTCGTACCGCTGAATGCGGCGCAGGAACAGGACGGGGCCGTCCGGATCGTGTACGAGCGCGAGCACGTCAAGGCCGCGCCGGGGATCGAGGTGGATGGCAACCGGATCGGCGACGAGGCCGCCGACGTGCTGCATCGACACTACGGGCTCGAGCCCGTCGTCGGACCAAACGCGCCCGGCGCGCACGACGACATCGAGCTGCCGCGCGAGACGCGCGATGCGAAGCCGCCGGCAATGGACCAAGGTGCGTTTCCGAAGCCGCCGATACCGGGGATTCCGGACGATCAGCAACCGTCCCCGATCAAGGAGGAGTAGACGCCTCGCCCGACCGGATTTCGAGGGGGTGTCGATTTCCGCGCATCGCGTTCGTCCTATCAGCGACCGCTCGCCTAAAGGGCGACCATTCGCCGAGGCGGGACCAAGTAGCTATAGAGAGGACGCGAAATGAAGTACATGCTGTTGATCCAGCAAGGCACGACGCCGACGCCGCGGGACCCCGAGGCCTGGGGCCGGCTGTCCGAAGATGAGCAGCGGGCCGTCTACACCGCGTATCAGGAGATCACCCAGACCCCTGGTGTGACTCCGGGTGTGCAGATGGAGCCCCCGACGATGTCGACGACCGTTCGCGTACAGGACGGCAACACGCTGACGACGGACGGTCCGTTCGTCGAGACCAAGGAGGCGCTCGACGGCTACCTGTTCTACGAGACGGACGACCTGGACGCGGCGATCGAGCTCGCGGCGAAGATTCCCGCGGCGAGCATGGGCGGTGCGATCGAAGTGCGCCCGGTGGTGGAGCAATAGCCGCTCTCGAGCAGATCTTCCGCGACCAATGGGGCCGGGTCCTCGCCGCGCTGATCGGCTTCCTCGGCGACTTCGAGCTCGCCGAGGAAGCCGCCCAGGAAGCGTTCGCGATCGCGGCCGAGCGCTGGCCGCGCGACGGGGAGCCATCGAATCCGGGCGCCTGGCTGCTGACGACAGCGCGCAACCGGGCGATCGACCGGATCCGTCGCGATCGAATGCGCGTGGCCAAGACGCGGTTGCTCGAGGCGGAGGGCGATGAGGCCGTGGAGGACACGTTCGAAGAGACCACGTTCCCGGACGAGCGACTCGAGCTCGTGTTCACCTGCTGCCATCCCGCGCTCAACACGGAGGCGCAGGTGGCCCTCACGCTGCGGACGCTTGGCGGGCTCACGACCGAGCAGATCGCACGGGCGTTCCTCGTGGAGGACGCGACGATGGCCCAGCGGCTCGTGCGGGCCAAGCGGAAGATCAAGACCGCCGGGATCCCGTTCCGCGTCCCGGCCGACCACCTGCTTCCCGACCGGCTGAACGCCGTGCTGGCGGTCGTGTATCTGATCTTCAACGAGGGCTGGGGGGCCACCAACGGCCTGGCCGACGAGGCGCTGAGGTTCGGGCGCTCGCTCGCGGAGCTGATGCCCGACGAGCCCGAGGTGCACGCCCTGCTGGCGCTGATGCTGCTCCACGACTCCCGGCGGCGAGCCCGCTTCCGTGACGGAGAACCAGTCATGCTCGCTGATCAGGACCGCTCGCTCTGGAACGCGGCCCAGATCGCCGAGGGCCGGCGCGTGCTCGACCGGGCCCTCGCGTTGAGTCGTCCGGCTGGCGCGTACGTCCTCCAGGCCGCGATCGCGTCGCTGCACATCGAAGAAGCGCGCGACTGGCCGCAGATCGTGGCCCTCTACGACGAGCTCGTGCGCATCACGGGCTCTCCGATCGTCGAGCTGAATCGGGCGGTCGCCATCGCCGAGCTGGAGGGTCCTGCCGCGGGACTCGAGCTTGTCGACCGACTCGCACTCGGCGACTACCGGTACCTGCACTCGACGCGCGCCGAGCTGCTCCGCCGCCTAGGGCGCGTCGACGAGGCCCGGGATGCCTACCTCCGCGCACTGGCGCTGATGACGGACGACGCCGAGCGCCGGCTGTTCGAGCGTCGGCTCGAGGAGCTCGGCGCCTAGCGTCGCGTCGACGGGGTGAGCTCGAGCACCTGCGACTGGACGGCGCTCCCCGTTTGGCCGCCGGCGACGAGCACTGCTCCACTCAGCGAAACGGCCGCGGCGTCGGACAACGGTTGCGGCAGGGTCCCGACGCTGCGCGTCCGGCCCGTCCCCGCATCGATCGAGAGGATCGCTGAGGTCCGGTCGCCCGCGAGACTGCGGCGCCCGCCGATCACCAATACACGGTCATCGATCACGGCCGCCGCGGCGTGCGTGACCGCCGCCGGCAGACGGCCGACCGCCGTCGTGCTCCCGGTGCTCGGGTCGAAGCTGAGAATCTGACCGGTGATCCCGGTGGGAGTCGTGCCACCCGCGATGATCAACCGTCCGCCGGCCGAGGCGACGGCGGCATATCGCAGGCCGACCGGAAGCCGCCCGACGACGCGCGGCGATCCCACGGGCCGCCAGGCGAGGATCGTGTTGAGCCAGTGCGTGCCGTCGTAGCCCCCGACGACGTACGCGGTGCCGTTGAGGGATGCGACCGCGACGTCGGACGCCGGCGTCGGCAGCGTCCCGGCCTGCGTGACAGCGGCCGTGGCGGGGTCGTAGCGCAGGATGTGGTCGTAATCGCTGACCTGGCCGCCGCCGAAGACGTACACATCGGCTCCGAGGAGCGCCGCTTGGGCGTCGTGCTGAGCCTCGGGGAGCGATCCCGCCGGCGTTGCCGAGCTGCCCGTAACGATCGTGATCGAGGCAGTGGACGTATCCGCCGGTGTAAGGCCGCCGAGCAGGACGGCACGCCTCGCGTCGACCGGTGCCGACGCCGGGTCGGCGACCGGCGCCGGAAGGTGGCCGATCTGGGTGACGAGAAGCCGCGGCTGCGCTCGCGCGGGAGGGGAAGTGGTCCGTGTGGGGTGGGCCTTCGATCCGCCGCAGGCGGCCACCAGCCCGGCCGCGATAAGCGCGAATACGATCCGACGGAGCGACACTCTCACGGCGCCGCAGTCTCGCGCATTGCCCGTACGTGTAAAGGTTCATGCTGATGCGTTACTCACCTGACCGGCCGCTGGGCGTCGCTCCGGCCACCGCACTCGACTACCGCGAGCTTGCCCGCCGCCGGCTCCCGCGGCAGCTATTCGACTACATCGACGGCGGCGCGTACGACGAGGCGACGATGCGCGCGAACGTCTCCGACCTTCAGCAAGTCCTGCTGCGCCAGGTCGTGATGCGTGACGTGAGCGTGCGCGATCCCGCGGTCGAGGTCCTGGGCCAGCGGCTGGCGCTGCCCGTGCTGCTCGCACCGATTGGCCTAGGCGGGATGTTCGCTCGCAGGGCAGAGGTGCAGGCCGCGAAGGCGGCTGAGGCCGTAGGCGTGCCGTTCGTCGAGTCGACGCTGTCCATCTGCAGCATCGAGGAAGTGGCGCGGGCGACCAACGTCCCGCCTTGGTTCCAGCTGTACGTCATGCGCGACCGTAGCTACGCCGAGCAGCTGATGGAGCGTGCGCAGGCGGTCGGCTCCCCGGTGCTGGTGCTGACCGTCGACCTCGCGGTCGTCGGGGCCCGCCATCGCGACACGCGCAATGCCGTCGTCGGCCGGATTGGCACTTGGGCGAAGCTGCGGCGAGGGCTCGATCTCGCAACCCATCCGCGATGGATTCGCGACGTCGGCGTCAATGGCAAGCCGCTTACGTTCGGAAACCTCGAGAACGCGGTTCCCGGTGCGAGCACGCCGGCCGCGTTCCGCGACTGGGTCGACAGTCAGTTCGACCCCAGCGTGACCTGGGACGACATCGCGTGGGTGCGGAGCCGTTGGCCCGGCCGGCTCGTGGTCAAGGGCGTGCTCGACGCTGAGGACGCACGCCGCGCCGCGGACGCTGGTGTTGACGGATTGGTCGTGTCTAATCACGGCGGGCGGCAACTCGACGCCGTGCCCTCGAGCGCTCGTGCCCTGCCGGCGATCGCTGAGGCAGTTGGCGACCAGCTCGAGGTGCTCGCTGACGGAGGCATCAGAACGGGCCTCGACGTGGTTAAGATGCTCGCGCTCGGTGCCCGGGCGGTGCTGATCGGGCGCGCCTGGGCGTGGGCTGTGGCCGGTCGCGGCGAAGCCGGTGTCCGGCACGTGCTGCAGGTGATGAAGGCAGACATCGACACCGCAATTGGTCTGACAGGACACCAGTCGATCGCCGAGATCGATCGGTCCGCCCTGTACGAGGGCGGCCGGGCGCTCGTTGATCAAGGAATCGTTCCGTGAACGGGGCGCAGGCACTGATCCGGACGCTGGTCGACGCGGGCGTGAGGACCTGCTTCACGAACCCGGGCACCTCCGAGATGCACTTCGTTGCCGCCCTCGACTCCGTGCCCGAGATGCGTGCCGTGCTCGCCGCGTTCGAGGGTGTCGCGACGGGAGCCGCCGACGGCTACGGACGGATGAGCGACATGCCCGGCGCGACATTGCTGCACCTCGGACCCGGGCTCGGGAACGGCCTCGCCAACCTACACAACGCCCGCAAGGGCAAGACGCCGGTCGTCAACATCGTCGGCGATCACGCGACCCACCACACGCAGTACGACGCCCAGCTGCAGTCGGACATCGAGACGGTGGCACGGAATGTGTCGAGCTGGGTCCGCACCTCGAGCGCGACGGAGTCGCTCAGCCGCGACGCGGCTGAGGCGATTGCCGCCGCCGTTGGTCCTCCGGGGCAGGTAGCCACCCTGATCCTGCCCGCCGATGTGTCTTGGAGCGACGGTGCGAGCCCCGCGTCACCGCCGGCGCTCGCCTCTCCGCAGACAGCTCCGAGCGACGTCGTCGAGCGGGTTGCCGGCGCACTGCGGGATGCCGACGGCGACGCAGCGATTCTCCTCGGCGGCAGGGCGCTGCGCGAGCGGGGTCTGCTCGCCGCCAGCCGGGTTGCCGCCGCGACCGGCGCGGCCCTCCTATGCGAGACATTCCCCGCACGACTCGAGCGGGGGGCGGGCCTCCCGCCCCTCGAGCGGCTCGCGTACCTCGCCGAGCTGGCCTCGGTTCAGCTGGCCGGACTCAAGCACCTGGTGCTCGTCGACGCGAAGGCTCCCGTGTCGTTCTTCGCCTATCCCGGCAAGAAGAGCTACCTCGTGCCCGACGGGTGCGAGGTCCACGAACTGGCGGCGCCGACCGAGGATGCCGTGGGCAGCCTCGAGGGCGTGGCGCAGGCGCTCGATGCCGTCGGGGGGCAGCCGCTGGCCGAGGCCTCGCGCCCGGAGCGTCCCACCGGCCCGCTGACCGCCGAGAAGGTCTGCCAGGCGATCGGCGCGGTGCTCCCGGAAGGCGCGATCATCTCGGATGAGTCCAACACTTCGGGAATCACGCTTCCGGCTGAGACCGCTGGGGCACCGCGGCATGATCTGCTGGCCATCACCGGGGGCGCGATCGGCCAGGGCCTCCCGGCCGCGGTGGGCGCTGCGATCGCCTGCCCGGACCGGCCGGTGCTCGCACTCGAGGCGGACGGCTCGGCGCTCTACACGATTCAGGCGCTGTGGACCATGGCGCGCGAAGGCCTCAACGTGACGACGGTGATCTTCAACAATCGCTCGTACGGGATTCTGAACTTGGAGCTGCAGCGCGTGGGTGCCCGTGCTGCGGGCCCGAAGGCGGAGGCACAGCTCGATCTCGCCCGGCCGGACATCGACTTCGTGCGGTTGAGTGAGGGGTTCGGCGTTCCGGCGCGTAGGGCCGAGACGGGCGAGAATCTCGTCGAAGAGCTCGAGCGCGCGATCGCCGAGCCCGGCCCCCGTCTGGTCGAGGTCGTGATCCCGGCTGCCTATTCGCCGCTGCAGCTTCGGGCGATGCCGCACGCGTTGCGGTTGCTCGGGCGGCTCCCGCGGCCCGTTGCGCGGGCCGTGAAGCGGCGCGTGTACCCGTAGTGGCCAGCTGGGGCGACGTCAGGCGCCTTGCGCTCGGCCTGCCGGAGACCAGCGAGCGCGAATCGCGGGGCCGTGCTCAGTGGCGCGTGCGCGACAAGCTGTTTGTGTGGGAGCGGCCGCTGCGCGAATCCGACCGACAGGCGCTGGGGGAGGCCGCGCCGGGCGGGCCGATTCTCGGAGCCCGCGTCGAGCATGAGATCGCAAAACAGGCGCTGATCGCGGACAACCCCGATGTGTACTTCACAACGCCGCACTTCGATGGCTACGCCGCGATCCTGGTACGGCTCGAGGCGATTTCGGATGAGGAACTCGAGGAGCTCGTCACCGAGGCCTGGTTGTGCCGGGCGCCGAAGCGTTTGGCTGACCAGTACGCCGAAGAGCACTTGGGACACGGCGGCCGCTGATCATTCGCTTTTACCCCGGCGCGTACCGGACATGCCTATCCGATCATCCATGTTGTGGAGAATTGTGTCCGAGTCGGACAGCGTGGCGTGCTCGGCTACGGCGTGAGGCCGTCGAGCACCAGCGCCAGCGCACGGCTGGCGGCGGCGGCGCGCCCGGCGGGACCATCGGCGCGCTCGACCGCCCCCTTGATCATCGAAACCAGAAGGAACACATCGTCGACGGTCACATCACGCCGCAGCGTCCCGGCCGCCTTGGCGGGGCGAAGCGAATCTCTCATGAGCTCGGCAACGCGCTGCCTGCGGCGCTCGAGGGCGGAGCCTAGGCAAGCGTCCTCTCTGGCGAGCTCGCCGAGTGCGTGAGACGTAGCCATCGTCTCGACGATGTCTCGTAGCAGCACGAAGAACGCGTCCGGATCGCCGGCGTGCTCCGCCGCGAGCCGCTCCGCGCGCTCCGTGGTCTCGTCCAGAAGCGCAGCGACGAGGTTCCGCCGGTCAGGGAAGTTGCGGTAGAGCGTCGCTTGGCCGACGCCCGCGCGGCGAGCGATCTCGTACATCGGGACATCGCCCCGCTCGGCAAACAGCTCTCGCGCAGCACCAAGAATCGCGGTCCGATTCCGTTGTGCGTCCTTGCGCCGCGGCGTCTCTGTAGTCGTCGTCACTGCGTCACAGTGTAGTACCGGACTATGCTGTCCGCAAGCCGAACGGGCGCCGCGAAAGCTGCCTGCAAATGGACGGAACTGGACAGCGCTCTCCGGTTTGTTGTAGACTTTGTCGGGTAACGATTCCGCATCAAGGTAGGCCAGCCATGAACGCATTTTCATTGATGCTCAAGCACATTCGCAACGGGTGGGCAGTGACGCTGTCGGACGGCCGTGAGCTCGTCCGGTTCACCGGCTTCGGCGCGAAGCGTCGGGCGCTGCGGTACGTGGCCCATCACTACTTTGGCCCGGAGGCCCGCAATGTCTTCTGAGGCCCAGCGACTCCGTGTGGTCGAGCAACGGCCATCGCGGGAGGTTCAGGCGCGCTTTGCCCTGTACGTCCTCGATCGGCTGCCGGACGGCGGTTTCATTCTCGACGCCGACGACGTCTGGCGGTGGCTGAAACTCGCGAGCGACCCGGAAGACTTCTCGCAAGAGAATTCGTCCCGGCCATCCGGCCGCGGGCGGTTGCGCCCGCCATTCCGCAGAACCGCGCAGAGGCGCGCAGATGCCTGAGCGCCGCACGACGTTCCCGGGCTACCCGCGCCCGAAGGGTGCGCACTGATGCGGCAGGGCGTACTCGCGGGGAGATACCCCGCGGCGGCGGCGATGGTGATGTTTGCGCTGATCCCGTATCTGGCTCTGTCCGCGGCGATCGGGCCAGTCACGCCAATCATCGCTCACAACCTCCACATGAGCCTGCAAGAGATGAGCCTGGCGTCGGGGATGGGCAACGCCGCCTATGCGGTAGGGACGGTGCTGGCCGTCCAGTTCGCTCAGCTCTTGCCGCAGCGCAGGATGATGGTGCTTTACGTGGCCCTGCTGGTGATCGGTTCGGTCCTGGCGGCGGCTGCGCAGAACCCGGGGATGTTCATCGCCGGCCACGTGCTACAGGGCCTCTGCACCAGCCTCCTGTTGATCGCCGCGGTGCCGCCGCTGGCGCTCGGCTTCGGCGCGGCGAAGCTGCGCTCGACCGCCGTGATCATGAGCATGTGCATCTTCGGCGCCGTCGCTCTGGGGCCGACGATCGGCGGCATCCAGGCGAACGCGCACGGCTGGCGCCCGCTGTTCTGGGTCATCGCGGCGATCTCAGTTGCGGCGCTCGTGCTCTCGATTCTGACCTTTGAGGATGCGCCACCCGCCGATCGGAGTGCACCCCGTGCTCCTCTCGCGATTGCGCTCGCGGCGGCAGGATCAGTGGCGGCGTTCTTCGGCGCATCCGAGCTGTTCTCACATCGCTTCCTGAACCCTCAGGCGATCATCCCCCTGCTCGGCGGGCTCGGGCTGATCATCATCTTGATCACCAACCAGTTCCGCGCCAGGCGCCCGCTGCTGACGATCCGCAGCATGCTGACGAGCACCATCCCAGTCGCGGGGATCGTGATCGCCTTGTTTGCCGCCGCTGCATCGGTCTCCGCTACGGCACTGACAGCGAACCTGCTGGCAGCGCGCTACAGCCCGGTGCACGTCGGGCTTCTGTATCTGCCAGAGCTCGCAGGCGCAGTGCTGACTGCGATTCTGCTCGGAGTCGTGATCAACAAGCGAGCGATGCAACTTCTGCCTCCGGTTGGGATGCTCTTCCTGGCGGCCGGAATCGCCGTACTCCGCATCAAGCTGCCGCCGACCGACGCGAGCACCCTGATCGGCTCCGGCCTGACGGGCATCGGCCTCGGCGCGACTGTTGCCCCGGCGCTGTTCAGCGCCGGGTTCTCGCTGCCCGCGGCCAACCTGCAGCGGGTGTTTGCGATCGTCGAGCTACTGCGCGCGGTCGCGGCATTCATGATCGCACCGATCTTCGCTCACTTCGCAGTCACCGTCGGCGGTGGGACCAAGGCCGGCACCGGCATCGCGCTGTGGATCGGGCTCGGTTTCGCCCTCGGTGGCCTGGTACTGGGGCTGATCATCTACGCGCTCGGTGGTGCGCGCCCGGAGACTCCTGATCTGGAGCGCTTCATGGCCGGCGAGGCGCCCGCGTGGTACTCGCCGCCGCTGCTCGCCGGCGTTCGCAGGCGTTACGCTCGCCGAATGCTTGCCGAGGAGCCCGCACGACCATGACGACCGACGGCGGCGCGCAAGGTTCGGGCCCGGTGGTATTCGCCTACGACGGCTCCGTGCTCGCCAAGCTGGCGATCGCTGAGGCCGGCCGACTGCTCGCCGACGGACGCGATGCGCTCGTGCTCACGGTCTGGCAGCCTTTCGACGTCGGGTTCGTGCCGGTCGCCGGGCTCCAGCTCGACGCCAAGGAGATCGAAGATGTGCAGAGGGCGGCCGAGCAGACCGCCGACGAAGGAGCGTCGCTGGCGGAAGCAGCCGGGTTTCGCGCGCGCAGCGACGCGATCGAGACGGCGCCGACGTGGAAGGGCATCGTGCACGTCGCCGATGATCAAGATGCGAGCCTGATCGTGCTCGGCTCGCATGGCCGAACCGGGTTCGCCGACCTGCTGCTCGGCAGCGTCGCGGCCGCGGTTGCCGCTCACTCGCGACGGTCGGTGCTGATCACTCACCGCCGGGCGTAAAGGGGCGCGCACCCAGGGGGCGTATGTTGGGAGTCAGATGGCCAACCGCAACGACATCGACTTTACGTATTCGTTCACCGATCGAGTCATTCGGCTCAGCCTTGGTGACCTGGCTGATTTCAGCGGAGCGAAATACGACGGGGATTTCTCGCTCAGCCTCGAGCAGGCGCAGCGGCGCAAGCACGAGTACGTGGCGACGCAGGTCGGTGTCGGGCCGGGCCGGCGGCTGCTGGATTTGGGCTGTGGCTGGGGCGCCCTGTTGGACTACGTTCGTAGCCGGGGCGGAACCGGGGTGGGGGTCACGTTGTCCTCGGCACAGCTGGCGGCCTGTCGCCGACACGGCCTCGAGGTCTACCTTCAGGACGCGCGCGACATCGACCGAGACCGCTTGGGCGCTTTTGATGCCGCGGCGAGTCTCGGCGCGTTTGAGCATTTCTGCTCTCCGCAGGACTACGAGGCCGGCCGTCAGGAAGACGTCTACCGCAACCTGTTCGCGCGGGTGGCGAGCCTTCTTCCCGCTGGCGGACGTTTCTACCTGCAGACGATGGTGTTCGGTCGCAACATGATCCCGGCCCACGAGATCGACATCGAGGCGCTTCGAGCACGCCCGCCGCACGGTTCCGACGAGTGGTTGATCGCACTGTTGGGACGCCAGTTCCCCGGCTCGTGGCTGCCGTTCGGCAAGGAGCAGGTAGTCAGGTGCGCCGAGCCGCACTTCCGGCTGGTCTCGAGCATCAGCGGTCGCCTGGACTACATCGAAACGATCCGTCAGTGGAACGCACGGATCGGCGCTCCGAGCCTCAGAAAGACGCTGCTCAAACTCCGTCTGCTACCCCGGTGGCTCACGAACCCTGACTTCCGGCTCGCCTTCACTTCGGGTGTGAGCGCCAACCAAGTCTGCTTCGAGCGCGAGCTGCTCGACCACTACCGGTTTGTGTTCGAGAGCACCGCGTGAACGACGGCGTGCTCCTCGCCGATCCACAGCGGTGAATGTTCGAGGTCGATGAAGCGGCGTTCGTCCTCGAGCAACTCGGCCGCGGCCTGCTGACCGGCCGGCGTTGAAACGGCCGCGATGAGGTCGTCGAGGCTGTCCCACCAGAGCTCGGCTTGGCCGTCGTACTCGTCGGGTGTGCTGCCGCGGGCGGCGCTCTGCGCAGCCGCGAGTTCGGATGAGCGGGCGTGCGTCTGGACATAGCGGCGAATCCGGAGGGTCTCGGCGTGGGTGGAGACGAGGGGCGCATGGCGATCGCGCCAGTAGCTCTGAAACTCCTCGCGCGTCATCTCTGGTCGGCGCCGCAAACTGAATACGAGCTTGATCATCCGGGCGAGAGTCGCCCTACTTGTATGCGATGGCCGCGCTGGCGGGACCGGCGAGAGGGAGGATTTCGATCGATCGGAAGCCGGCATCGGTGCACCAACCCCGAAAGTCTGCGCCGGTGTAGTCGAACGCGTCGCCGAACTCGATCAGCATGTTCAACGACATCATGAGGCCGAACACGTTCTCGCGGCGCTCGTCGTCGATCAGGTTCTCGATCGCGATGAACGCGCCACCGGGCGGCAAGGCTGCGAAAGCCGCACCGATCAGCTGACGCTTCCGCTCCAAGTTCCAGTCGTGCAGGATCAACCCCATTGTGACCACGTCGGCTGCCGGCAACGGGTCAGCAAAGAAGTCGCCTGAGGCCGTGTCTACGCGGTCGCTCAAGCCCGCCCGCTCGATCGCTCGACTTGCGATCGGCTCGACAACTGGGAGGTCAAAGCTGGTGCACTTCAGGTGCGGATGCCGCTGGGCAAGGGCCATCGACAGCTGGCCGGCGGCTCCGCCGACATCGCAGACGGTCTGATAGCGAGAAAAGTCGAACTTGTCCGCCAGCGCTTGGAAGTTGCCCGTTGAGATCCCGGCCATCGCCTGCATGAACTGCTCGAGGCGGTCGGGGTCGCTGTACAGCTCCTCGAACATCGACCGGCCCGTGTGTTTGATCTCGTTCTGCGGCGAGCCCGTTTGGAGCGCCTCTGTCAGCCCACCCCAGAAGCCATACAGACGGGCGTTCGCCATCTCGAGGATCCCACCGACATACGCAGGACCCGTGCGGTCTAGGAACAGCGCCGTCTCAGGCGTGTTGCCGTAGCGGGCGTCTTCGCCCAACCCATCTCGCTCCAGCAGCCGCAGCGCGACGAGCCCGTCGAGGAAGTCATATACGGCCCGCGAGCGGAGACCGAGACGCTCCGCGATCTCTGGTCCCGTAAGCGCGACCGAGCCGAGGGTGGTGAACAGCCCGAGCTCGACCGCAGACAGCAGGGTTTTCGCAGGCCAGAAACCCATGCCGGTCTGCATGATGAGCGACGGGTCAAGCGCCTCAGCGCTCGCACCAGCCGAGTCCGTCGGACCTACGCTGACGTCAGTCATTCGCCCCTCTCCTTTTTCGCGCCCAGGACGGCAGGGATCATAACTACCAGCGCAACACCGTACGTAGGGCCGTGCGAGCGCTACGGATGTGATGGCCGAGTCTCAGTCCAGTCGACGTACAGGTTGCGCTCGGCGAACAGCCACGCGCCGTCGAGCTTTGCGAATGTGTCTCCGTATCGAAGCCAGGCGATCATCAGCTTGCGCTCGTCGCCGTCAGTGAACAGGTGGTGGGCGATGCAGTAGCTCTCGCCGGTCGCTCGGTCCCCGTCGAGCGCGATCGTGCCCTGCCCGTTGAAGTGCATCGTCGCCTGGTAGCGGTTGAGGTCATCGAACACCGGAGTCAGCGCCTCGCGGCCATCGAGTACCTGCGTGGGCTCAGACCCCTGACCATCCATGTAGACCACGAAGTGCGTGTCCTCCGCGAACAGTGACTTCTGGCCGTCGGCGTCCCGGCGATCGGCGCAATGCGCGTAAGCGTCTACCAGCGCTCGGATCGCCAGGCGGTCGGCCTGCTCGGTCGGTGTGATCTCGGTGATGGTCGTCATGGGGCTCATATTCCTCTCGTCGGCGCGTTAGCCTGGGCGTAGCGGGGAACTCCCCGAATCCCGCCGGAGTATAAGCGGGGAACTCCCCGCTTGCACACGCGGAACCGTCCATGACCGAATCCACCGACCTCAAGCGCAGCGATGCCCGTCGCAACCACGATGCCATCCTCGCCGCCGCGCTCGAGGCGCTAACCGCGTCGCCCGACGCCTCGCTAAACGCAATCGCAAAGCGAGCGGGCGTCGCCAACGCGACCCTGTACCGGCACTTCCCCACGCGGGAAGAGCTCGTGCTCGCCACGTACCAACGCGAGGTCCGAGGGCTCGTCGACGCGGCCGGCCAGCTCTTGCACGAGCAAGCGCCGATCGACGCGCTGCGCAGCTGGGTCGAGCGCCTGGCTCGCTACGCCGTGACCAAGCACGGACTCGCCGACGCCCTGCGCAAGGCCACCACTCCCGGAAGTGACCTGTCCTCCACCGATACCTACGGCGCGATCGTCGCAGCGCTCGACCGCCTGCTTCAGGCGAACATCTCCGCCGGGACACTGCGGCCCGGCCTCGAGGCCGATGATGTGATCCTCGCTCTGGCAGGCCTCTGGCAGCTCGACCCGGCAAGCGACTGGCGCGCTCAAGCTCAGCGCGTCTACGACATTGTCCTCAGCGGCCTACAGCAATCCACCTAACCCTCGAGGACCGGCCATCGGCGGCGGGAAAGCGTCAGCTACCTGATTTGGCGCGGCGTTCGGCGCGCTGCCGCAGGGTGTCCCAGGCGCGATCGAGCTCCTGCCTGATTGCGTGGAGCCGCTCGCGGCGCTCCTTCTCGCGGTCTTCGTGCGCTTCCTCCAGGAGCTCGTTCTCCTCGCCGACCAGTCCTTCGACGTGCGCGTAGACGCCGAGGTCGCGCGGGGCTCGCGAGAGATCTTCGTCGTGCTCGCGCGCCGTCTCCTCGTTTGGATAGAACCCGGCCACGGGGGCATTCTAGGTCCCGGCGGCCGGTTAGAGTAAGTCGCGATGCGACCCGTGCAGGCGCGAGGCGGCGAGCGGCCGATCGTGGTCGTCGGCGGTGGGCTCGCCGGTGGCAACGCGGCAGTGACGCTCCGCGAACGAGGGCTTCAAGGGCCGGGTCGTGCTCGTCGGCCGAGAACCGGGGGTCCCCTTTGGTCGCCCTCCGCTGTCCAAGACGTACCTCCGCTCGGAGGAGGAGCTCAGCGGGTGGTATGTCAGATCTCCGGGTTGGTATGACGAGCATGATGTGGAGCGGCTCGAGTCCGAGCGTCGTCGCGGTGGACGTGGGCGCCCGCGTCGTCGCACTCGACTCGGGCCAAGAGCTCGAGTATCAGAAGGTCCTGATCGCGACGGGAGGACGGAACCGGCGACTTTCGGTTCCGGGAGCGGAGCTGGCCGGGATCCACTACCTCCGCACGGTCGCCGAGTGCGACGCGATCAAGCACGAGGCGGCTGCGAATCGCAACGCGGTGGTAGTGGGGATGGGGTTCATCGGGTGCGAGGTGGCTGCGTCCCTGACGCAGCTCGGGGTTCGGGTGACCGCCAGTGTTCCCCGGGCAAGCGCCGCTGGAAACGGTGTTGGGCGACGAGGTCGGCGCAGCGTTCGGCGCGATCCACCGCGAGCACGGCGTCGAGCTGCGAAGCCAAGATCAGATCACTGGGTTCGAAGGGACCGAGCGCGTCGAGGCGGCCGTGACCGCCAACGGTGCGCCGCGTGGCCTGCGACTTCGTGGTCGTCGGCGTCGGGATCGAGCCCGCGATACCGACCTTCGCGGGGCGGACGGTCGCGCAGTCCAACGGCGTGCTCGTCGACGAGTGCTGCCGGGCCAGCGCGCCCGATGTCTACGCGGCCGGCGACGTCGCAAACCACCTGCATCCAGTCTTCGGTCGCGTTCGCGTCGAGCACTACAACAACGGCGAGAAGATGGGGCGCGCGGCGGCGCGGTCGATGCTCGGCTCGACCGCTCCGTACGACTACATCCACAGCTTCTGGTCCGACCAGTACGAGCACAAGCTCGAGTACGTCGGCCACGCCACGAAGTGGGACCAGTTCGTGGTCCGCGGGAGCTTGGAGGAGCGGAAGCTGGTCGGGTTCTACATGCTCGATGGGCAGCTACTGGCGGCCGTCGGCCTCGACCGCGGCGGTGACCCCGAGCTCGACAGCGACTCGGAGATGGCGGCATGCGCGCGCCTCGTGGGCGCTCGCGCTCGAGCCCAGCTGCTCGCGGACGAGCGATCGACCTGTGGTCGCTGATCGGTGGGCGCGGCGCGAGCCTGAGCTCGGCCGCTAAGCGTTTGAGAACAGCGGGATATTGGCCCCGCTGGCCGGAACCAGCGGGCTGTCGAGCAGCGCCACGATCAGCTCGCGCTACCTGATCAGGCGTCAGGCCGGGACGAAGCTCGGGGTTGGCCCGGCGCAGCATCTCGGTGTCGACCGCGCCGGGGCTGACGCAGATCGCGCTGATCCCGAGCTCTTTACCCTCGACCGCGATCGCCTCCGTGAGACCGATGACCCCGTACTTGGAGACGTTGTAAGCGGTCAGTCCCGGGAACTTCTCGGTGGCGTAGACGCCTGACAGCGACGCGATGTTGACGATCCGTCCTTCGCCCGCGGCCCGCATCGCGGCGAATGCTGCGCGACAACACAGGAACGAGCCGGTCAGGTTGACCCCGAGCGTCTGCTTCCCAGATCTCCGAGGTGGTCTCCGTCAAGCGGCGCCGGACGTCAGCACGCGCGGCCGCGCAGACGAGAGCCGCGAGCGTGCCCGCTTCCTCGACGGCGGCGAACAGGCGCTCGACGTCCTTGACGCTGCTGACGTCTGTTGGCGCCGGCGTGGCCTCGCCGCCGGCGTCGCGGATGCGTCCGGCGACGGCGTCGAGAGCGTCGCGCGTCGCGGGCGGCTAGGACGACGTGCGCGCCCGCCGCCGCGATCGCCTCGCGCGGTGGCGGCCCCGATCCCGCGGCTGGCGCCGGTGACGACCGCCAGGCGTCCCGCGAGCCAATGCCTCGGCTCAGCCACCGGCTCGCGGCCCCTACGCCGGCACTGGCCACTCGCCCGTAGAGCTGCTCGTGCGCGTCGAGACTCAGCTCCAGATCGAGGTGGCGCTCGGCATGCTCGCGGCATTCCGAGCGCGAGAGCTCGGCCGCTCGCGCGACCGCGTCTGCTGCCGCGTCGATGTCGTCGGGCGCGACCAGGAAGCCGGTCACCCCGTCGAGGATCACTTCATCGAGTGCGCCGCGGCGGAAGGCCACGACGGGTGTCCCGCACGCTTGCGCCTCGGCGGCGACCATCCCGAACGGCTCCTCCCACCTGGCCGGGCACAGCACGACGGCCGCGCGCGCCATCACCTCCCAGATGGCGGTTCGCGGAACGCCTGGATGAACCGCGACGCCCGGATCGTCGCGTCGCGGGTCGATCCGTTCCCGGGTGTATTCGGCGTCGTAGCTGTCGCCGTAGACATCGATCGCGACGCCCGCAGCCTGCGCGATCTCGATCGCCTCGGCCGCTCCCTTCTCCGGGCTCAGCCTGCCGGCGAAGACCGCGCCCTCCCCGCGCTGACGGCGACCAGCGGATCGACCGCGTCGGGACGAACGGCGGCAGGATCGCGTCGACTGGGACGACGCGGCGCCAAGCGCTCGCCTGGCGCGCGGACACGCCGGCAACCGTTGGCGGCTCGGTCGCGACGCGAGCGGCATCTCGCAGCGCGCCGGCAACCGCCGCGTCCGGCGGTAGGTGAAGCGTGTGCACGACCGGCGCGCGCAGTCCGAGTCGCGAGGCTGATCGCGGGCGCGTCGAAGGCGTGGTTGTGGACAACGTCGTATCGATCCTCCCGGACAGCGGCGTAGACGCGCGGCAAAGGCCGCCTCGGCCACGGCCAGGCCGTGCGGCGGCCGCGGCCGAAGCTCGGTAGAGCGTGGCCGCCAGCGCGCGGTGATCGACCCCGGTGTCGATCACCCGCACGCCCGGCACCTCCGATCCCGAAGCGGCGTAGAGGTCGAACCTCGTGACCTCTGTCGACCAGGCCGCGCGCGAGATCGGATACGAACGCCTGCGACCCGCCCCGCTGCGGCTCGCGGATCGGCCGAGACCAGCGGGGCGACGATCGCGACCTTCATCACGCGATCACCTTGAACGCGAGGTCGCGCGGCGGATTGATCCCCAACGCCTCGTAGGGAACCCGGCGCCACCCGCGGCGACGGACCTCCTCGACCGCGCCGGGATAGAAGATCTCGGTCAGCTCGGCAGCCTCCTCGTGGCTGGCGAACTCGACGAACATCTCGCCGTCGAAGCTCACGTACTCGGTAGCCATGGGCGGCGAGCCAGGGGAGCGTCGTTCGGCCAGACGATGACGACGCAGCCGCCCGGCCTGCAGACCCGCTCCATCTCCGCCAGCCCTGCCTCGCCGCCGTGCCCCGGCGCGGGCGTGAGCGCCGAGCACGCGACCACCAAGTCAGCGCAAGCGTCGCTCAACGGGCAGGTCATCGAAGAAGCCATGAGCTCACGCTGGCCGCGGTGGCCGTGATCCGCTCGCGCGAGCTTCTGATCAGGATCTCGCGCAGCGGCGCCGCGGGTTCGATCGCCACGACCTCGCGCGCGCGGCCGAGACGAGCTCCAGCGTCAGCCGGCCCGTGCCCGCGGCCACCTCGACGATCCGGTCGACGTCGTCGCGGCAGCCACCCGAGCACGTCGGGGTGGAGCCGCTCGGCGCGTGACGAGCCGGTCGTAGAGCTCCGGTTCGAGCCGGTACAGCAGCTCCCAGGCCAGCGGTGATGTCGGTTTGCGGGTCGCCCGCGCCGCCGCGCTAGGAACCGTCTCGCCTCGTCGTGCGGTGAGCACGCCAACGTCCGCGGCGGTGTAGCGCGCGTCGCAATTCACGACCCCGCCGCGGCGGGGTCTCAGACGTGCTCACCGACTTCGGCCCAGTTCTTGTCGGTCTCCCACAGCCGGACCGAGCGCAACGATCCCTCCGGGAGCTCCGGGCGGATCCGCTCCCAGAACGCCAGGGCCAGGTTCTCGGCGGTCGGGATACGCCCCTCCAGCCACGGGACATCGGTATTCAGGTTGCGGTGGTCGACGTCCTCGATGACCCGGCGGCAGATGACGTCCGAGAGCTGCTTGAGGTCCAACACGTAGCCCGTGGCCTGATCGATCTCGCCGGCCACGCACGACCTCGAGCACGTAGTTGTGCCCGTGCAGATTCGCGCACTTCCCGAACAGCCGCTGGTTCTCCTCGTCGGACAGGCCCGGATCGCGCAGCTGGTGCGCCGCATTGAACGACTCGCGGCGACTCACCAGCACGGTCGTCGAACTCGACCTGGGCTTCCGGTCGGCGACAGCCGTTCCGGTATCAGTTAGGTGGGGGTACGTCACCTCAACGCTCCTAGCTATTCGATCAGCCGATCAGCAAGCGGACGATACCGGCGGGGGAGGCTCAAAGTACGCCGCGACCAGCGGGGGCCGGCGCATTACAACTGCGGTCAGCGTCCCCGCACGTGACCCGCAGCCATCCGCCCGACCTCGAAGGCGGCAGTTCCAGTCGTCACGACCGGATCCTGCGCGGCGAACTCGCGGACCTGCCTGTTCCTCATCCGCCTCGACAACCGCGAGGCCGTAGGAGTCGTCGTCGGTGAGGATCGGTCCGAACACGACCATGTCGCCGCGCTCGAGATACGGACGCCAGTGGTCAGCGTGCCGGGCCATGATCTCTCGCTCCGACTCGGTCAGGGTCTGGGCGAAGTTTGGGCGCGGAGCAATGAGGCGCAGGACGAAGGTGGGCATCTGGCGGACTTTACGCCGCTGACGGTCCTCCGCACGCGTCTCTAGTGTTGATGCGATGCGGTTGAGGCAGGACCTCCGGAACATCGCGATCATCGCCCACGTCGATCTGTCTTGCTACTTCCACAGCCCCCATCACTCGTGCTACGTCAATCATCCTGCTCACTCTGATCTCCTAACTGCCGCTTGACTTTCCTTCCCTCACACGTGAATCGCCTTTCGGTGTGTCTCAATGGGTCTCGTGTGTAATTAAACACAATAAATTCGCTTCTCTGTGCTGCGCTATGGATTCGCCTGCGGCTGGCAAGATCACTTCGGAAAGGGCACTCCGGACTTCACTGGGACCGATTCCAGGCTCGATACCGTGTTTGGCCCGCTTCTAAGAACCTCCAGCTATTTAATTTAGAACATTGACTCAAGATTTTTTTCGAAAAAATAAGAATCTTGAGTCAAGGCCCGGAACAGGAAGTTCTAGCCCAAGAGAAAGTCGAGGGGAGGGACAGAAACCCGGGCCGCAGGCCCGGGCGCGACGGCCGGCCCTCTGAGAGCCTGTGTTCAGGCAATGACACATGATCAGCGCGATGGTCTGCAGTCGAACACCACGATTTTTAAATGAAGAACGCGTAAGTACCTTGACTCAAACGCGGATTTCCGACGTTCTTATAAGCGGGCCAACACTCCGGACTGTAACTCCGGACAGAGAGGATGAACCGATTCCTGGCTCAGTATAGAGATAATATTATGGAACCGATTCGGTGTGAAATCTTAGCATACCGATTTTGCACCTTGAAAAGGCCTAAAAATAACCCACATTTCTTAATATTAATATGTCTCAGTATTAATATGACTAACGAATCAGTTCGACGATATCAAGAGGCAAACAAAGACAAGATCAAGGCTTGGAGAAACACGAAACACGATTGTGGATGTGGCGGTAGAGACAAAAAGCACAAACATCTCAAAAGTAAACGTCACGTCGCCTGGACCCAAGGCACTTACAAAACCAGAGAGGAAAAG
>CAVPKT010000072.1:0-71846 GCA_963705775.1 uncultured Solirubrobacterales bacterium
AGGTTCAAACTTTGCAAAAATTTCCAAGTCCAATAGCACCAATTTTTCTTATCCTTGTACCCTCCTTGAATCAAATCTTTTTTCCTTTGTCTATAGACTTTATAAACTAATCTATCCTTATTCATATTTATAATCTTATACCAAAATTTAAATCTAAGAAATATTCTACGACTACTTATCTTCTCATACCTAATTCTCCTTGAATAACTTCTCGGGTGGTCATTTTACTAACCCCCAATACCCTCCTCCCCATCTCCATCTGCAAATTTTCCCCTTCCTTCCACTTCTTTTCCCCCCAAATCTCCGCCCCATACTCCAATAAAGGTCTCACCAACACTTCCCACCCTCTCAATATGGCCCTCGCTGAAACCCCTTCCCTCAACCCCAACCCACAGAGCGCCCTCATTCTTTTCCGAGCTTTGTCCAAAACTTTTCCAGGTGATCTTTCCAAGTAAAATGTTTATCTAAAATAAGACCTAAATACTTATAACTATCTACTTCTCTAACTCACTCTCACCTAAATCGAAATTTTTTATTGCACTTCCTACCAAAAATCATCACATTACTCTTATCTCTTATTAAACCTAAATCTATACTTTTTACTATACTTATACACTACATCTAGCATCTTCTGCAGCATCTTGGGACTTTCTGCCACTAACACTATATCATCTGCAAACAACAATAAACTTACCACTAACTCACCATACCTGGCTCCTCCTACCTTCTTAACTTCTTCCGCCAACCCATCTATAAAAATGGAAAAAAGGACTGGGGACAAAATACATCCTTGTCTTAAACCTACCTCTAAACTAAACCAATCTGTCTTCTCCTCCCCTAATCTCACACAGCTACCTACCTCCTGATACAAATTTTTCACCACTCTCCAAATCTTACCTCCTATACCTTTCACTATCATAGCTTCCCACAATCCCTCACGAAAAACTGTGTCGTAAGCTTTACGAATATCAAGGAAGCAGCAAATCGTATTTCTTTTCTTAGCTCTCCTACGTCCTTCGATGTGTTCCACGCTCCCTGGATCGACGGGGCCATGCTGCGCTCGCCGGTCCCGATGGTCGTCACGATCCACGACCTGGTGCCGCTCAAGCGCCGCGGCGAGTACCTGCGCTCGGGCATCCGTTTCAAGCTTCGGTATCTCGCCGTTCAGCGCGCGGTCCGCGTGATCGTGCCGACCAGAGCCGTCGCCGACGACGCGATCGCGGCCCTCGACATCCCCGCGGCCCGGATCGAGGTGATCCCCGAGGCGGCGGCGTCCGCATTCACGCCGCGCTCAGACCTCGAAGTCGCGGACGTCCGTCAGCGGTTCGGCCTGCCTGAGCAATACCTCCTGTGGGTCGGTGGGATGCTGACCCCCGACCCGCGCAAGCGGGTTGCAGCGTTGGCGCGGGCGGAGCGGACGATGCCGCTAGTGCTGGTGGGGCCGACCGCACGCTGGGCCGACGAGCTCCCTGACGTGATCCTCACCGGTGCGGTGTCCGACCCTGATCTCGCGGCGATGTACACCGGCGCTCACGCGCTCGTGTTTCCGAGCGACGAGGAGGGCTTCGGCCTGCCGCCGATCGAGGCTCTCGCCTGCGGTACGCCGGTCGCGGCATGCGATGTGCCGGCGTTGCACGAGGTCCTTGCGGGCCGCGCGTCGCTAGGCGCGGTCGACGACCTTGACGGCCTGGTCCGAGCGGCGGAAGCGCTCGAGCGCCCCGCCCCGCCGCCGCCCGACTGGACGTGGGGCGATGCGGCGGCCGCGACCTGGGAGGTGTACGAGCACGCCGCCCAGGCTCCGGCTCGCTGGCGCGGCGCTCGCGGACGGCGGTCCGCTCCGGCAGGCGTGGAGTAGTCAGGCTGCGGCACAGGCGCTGCACGCGGTGATAGCTTTGCGCGCCGATGCCGCCCGTCGGACGCTACGCAAAGGCAACTGCGAAGCCGGGCCAGGGAGAGCTGCTGGCATCCAAGCTGCTCGAGGTCGCGGAAGGGCTCCGTGAGGCGCCCGGCTGCCGGCTGTACCTGATCAACCGCTCGCAGGACGACCCGGACGTGATCTGGGTCACCGAGCTGTGGCACAGCCAGGAGCAACTCGACGCGGCCCTCGAGAGCCCAGAAGCCCGCGCTCGCATCCCCGAGGTGCTGGATCTCGTGCGGGAGGACGGCTTCGAGCGGATCGACCTCGACCCGCTGGGCGGAGCCGGTGTCGCACCACAGGGCGAGAAGGGCTTCGAGATCGTCAACCTCGATCAGGTCGAGGACATGGCGGCCAAGGCCGGCTTCGGCGAGATGGGCGAGGCGAGGTTTGCCCGGACCCCGCTCGGCGCGATCGGGATCGGAATCAGCCTCCAGCGCCTGCGGGCGGGGAAACGGCAGACCTTCGGCCACCGCCACGGCGTGGACGAGGAGGTGTACGTCGTGATCGGCGGCAGCGGACGCGCGGCCATCGACGACAAAATTGTCGAGGTGGGACCGCTCGACGCGATCCGGGTCGCCCCGGGCTCCACGCGCGCGTTTGAGGCAGACTCCGGTGGGCTCGAGGTGATCGCGATGGGGACCCATCATGCGGGCGACGCCGAGATCGAGCCCGGATTCTGGCCCGAGGAGAGCTAGTGTCTCGGACTACGGGGCCGGCTCGAGCCCGAAGGGGACCCGTGCCACCCGCCTCCGCGCCTGGATGACGCGCCGGCGCCTCAGCGCTCCTGGGAGCCTCGAAACCGCCTCGAGGTAGCCGCGGAGGAGCTCGGGCTCGCGCAGCACCGCGTACCCGAGCGCGAGCACCTCGTACAACAGGAGCGGGCCCGCGTCACGGATCAGATCCAGGAGCGAGTCGTTCTTGGCGATCATCAGATACCGGTTGCGGAACTGCGTGCGACGATCGACCGCGCTCGTGCGAGCCCGCGTCGAGGGGCTGTAGGTCCGGATGTGGTGAACGACGGCGTCCGGTGCATACCGGGTGCGCCACCCGAACAGCCGTGCTCGCCACGCGAGGTCGGCGTCGCAGCCCCACCCGGGCATGTTCTCGTCGAAGAACTCATCGAGCACCGCGAGGTCCTCGAGCGCCGCCCGCCGGTAGACGGCCGCTGCTCCGTCGGCCCCGAACGCTTCGCCTGCCAGTGAGAACCGCGCGCGCGGCTGTCCATGCCCGACGAGGCCGTTCTTGCGCCGCCGGTCGAGCGACATTCCCGCCGCGTCGATCAGCTCGAGCGTTTGCTCGGGCTGCGGACCGGTGGCCCGGACGAGCTTCGGCGCCACCGAGCCGACGTCCTGCGGCTCGAGCGCGCGCAGAGCAGGCTTCCATATAACCCGGCTCCAGGAACGTGTCCGCCTGCAACAGCGCGGGCAGCGAGCGGTCCGCCTCGCATCCGGCGAAGACCAGCGTTCATTGCACCGGTGTAGGGAGCGCGGCGGCTCGAGCGACAGGCACCTCACCCCGTGGCGTTTCGCCACGTCAGCTGTCTCGTCGCGCGAGCAGTTGTCGATCACGAGCCCGTCGTCGAAGCCATCGCTCACCGCCGCGGCGAGCGAGTGCTCGAGCAGCGGGGCCTCGTCCGTGCTGAGGATCACGAAGCCGGAGCTCATCCAACCGCTTGACGGCCCTCAACCACACTGCGAGCGTAAGCGGTCGCTCGTTCGGCAGCGAGCGGCCGAACTCATACACAATCGCCTCGATCGGCTCGAACACAGCCCAAACAGCCCGGTCGCGGTCGCCCGAGCGAGCGGCTGATCGGAGCCCGACCACCATCGTCCGAATTCCCCACCAAAGCAAGCCGAGGCGCCGGCGCGCGGGCGAGGCGCCGGGGTAATGGAGATCGATCCATGCCCCACCCGAGCCGTGCGTTGCCTTCTGCACGATGAAGGAACGAAGCGTTTGCCGACTGCGATGAACAACACTGGCAGCCTCGCGGCGCTCGATCCCCCAGCCCGCGGCTCGCAGCCGGTAGGTGATGTCGCTGTCCTCCGCGGCGCGGATCCCCAGACGAAAGCCGCCGACCGACTCGAACGCCGACCGGCGGACCGCGACGTTGGCGGTCTTCGGAAACCCCCATTCGCCGAAGCGGAGGGTGTCGTCCTGGCTGGTCGCAGCCCGGATGTAGGCGTACCGGGCGACGGGCGGGGCGTCGGCGGGAACGGGCTCGTCGCGCACGCCTCCCGCAAGCATCGCCGTGCTGCCCTCAGGCTCCATCTCGAAATACCGGTCGAGGAGGTCCTGGTCCGGCTCGATGTCATCGTCGAGGAACACGATCCAGTCGGCCTTCCCGCGAGCAGCACCGCGGTTGCGGGCGGCGCCCGGGACCCTGAGGCCGGGTCCCACGAGCACGGAGACGCCGTCCCCCGTCTCGCTGAGAACTCGCTCCGCGGGCTCGTCTCGCTCCTGGCCCGGGGTGTTGTCGACGATCACGATCGAGTCGTCTGGGCGCCGGTGCAACTGAGCCAGCCTGTCGCGCAGCTCCTCGCGCTCGGCGGCGGAGCCGCGGAACGGCACGACCACGTCCACCGACGGTCTCGACATGCGGGGCGCCAGGCTATCGGCCGGACGCGATTCGCTCCCCTGCCTCACGCATCCCCTCGTCGAATCGCCAGCAGAGCTCGGTGCCGCCCCAGCGTCGCCTGAGCGCCTCCATGTCCGGATTGAGCAGGTCGAAGCCCCACTTCTCACGCCAGTAGCGGTAGTGGTGGGTCAGCCGGTCGCGCTGCTCGTGCGGGAGCGGGTGAAGCCCCAGCCGCCCAGCGATCCGGTGGCGCGCCCGAGCAGGAAGGACACCACCGAGACGCGCGCCGTGGCGGCCCTGGCCGACGTGGTGAACGACTCGCACGTCGGGGTGGAAGAAGACCTTCAGGCCGTTGGTCCGCATGCGCAGCGTCAGGTCGAGGTCGTCGAACCACACGGGCGCGAAGCCCGAGTCGTAGCCGCCGAGCTCCAGTGCCACCTCGCGGCGGTACATCATGCAGCAGCCCGCGCCGCCGTCGACCTCGGCGGTCGTATCGCACTTCGGGCATTCGCCGTCTTCCGCGCGCTCCACCCGCTCGTGGTAGCTGCGCTTGCCGACCGGCTCGGTGATCGTCGAGCCTCGGCCGTGGAAGCCCTCGGGCCCGATCACGTCCACGCCGCAGGTCTGGATCTCGCCCCATTCGAACACGACTTTGGCGGTGACAACCCCGATCTGAGGAGCGGAGAGAAAGAACGGCACGATCCGTTCGAGCCACCCCGGTGTCTCGACGGAGGCGTCGGCGTCGAGCTGGACGACGAGCTCACCCCCGGCCTCGCGCAAGCCGTTGTTGAGCGCGTCGATCACGCCCGCGTGGTCCTGCTCAATCACGCGTAACGCCGGAAACCGACCCGCATCGCGCCAGCGGCGGAGGATCGTGCGGCTGTCGTCGCTCGAGCCGTCGTCGATCACGATCACTTCGGTCTCCGAATACGTGGTGTTCTCGGCCAGGCGCTCGAGGACGTGGTCGAGGATCGGCCCGTTGTTGCGGTTGGGCAGCAGTAAGGAGACGAGCGGACCGCTCATCGGGGCCTGCGAGGCCGCTCGTTCGACCGCAGGCGACCGAGCTCCCAGGCGAGCGCCTCGACGGGGCGGAGCAGCGCGTAGATCGCCGCGTCGCGATCGGGCCGGCGCAGCCGCAGGAGGCCCTTCGCGGTCCTCGACAGGCCCCATCGCACGACGCGGGCGCCGCTGATAAGCGGTACCGAGCCGGGGTACTGCCTCTCGAGCCAGGCGCCCCCGGCGCCCCACAGCAGCTGCTGCTCGACGAGCCCACGGAGCGTCCGGCGGCTGAGGTGCACGACCGTGGCCTCGTCACGCCGCTCGACCTCCCACCCGGCCGCGCGGAGCCTGTAGGTCAAATCGGCGTCCTCGGCCGCGCGAATCTCCTCGCGAAAGCCGCCCGCGGCTTCAAACGCCGCGCGGCGGCAGGCGATATTCGCGCTCTTCGGGTACCCCCACTCGCCGAAGCCGAATGTGCGCTCCTGGCTCATCACGCCACGCAGGTATGCGTAGCGGGCGACGGGCGACGCCCCCCGCGGCACCTCCTGATCGGTCACCCCGCCACCGATCAGGCCCGTCCGGGCTCGCGGCGGTGGATCGAAGTAGCGGTCGAGCAGCTCTGGCAAAGGCGATGCGTCGGCATCCAGAAACACGAGCCACTCCGCCGTCCCGCGGGCCGCGCCCTGGTTGCGGGCGAACGCGGGCGTCTGGCGTTCGTCGGCACGAAGCACCGAGACCGCGGTCCCGTTGGGGCTCGCGTGGCCGGGGGTGTTGTCGACGACCAGCAGCGTGTCCCCTGAGCGAAGTTGCAGCGCGGCCATGCGCTCACAAACGGCGGTGAGCTCCGCCTCGCTGCCCGCGAACGGGACGACCACGTCGACTGAGGGTCGCTCGGGCACGCAGCGAGGGTATCGGGGCCCGGCCGACGCATTCCCGCCCACCGAGGGCATACCATCCAGGCCACGTGACCGCCAACGCCGCCTTTCAGACGAGCGGGAACGGTGGGGGAAGATTGGGGCCGCCCACCCCAGCCTCGCGCCCGTCCTCAGCGATCTTCGATATCCCGATCGACCTGGCGCAGCCGTCAGAGCTGCTGCGGACCATCTCGGGCTGGGGATCGGAGCGCCTGACGCGCCGGGTGATGTACGTCAACGCACACGTGGTCAATCAGTCCCGAGTGACCCCCGGTCTCGGCGGGGCGCTCAGGCGCGCGGATCTCGTCTACTGCGACGGCTACGGGGTCCGCCTAGCGGCCCGCGTCCTGAGTCTGCCTGTCCCGCACCGGATGACGGGAGCGGATTGGATCTGGGGGCTGGCGACCTTGTGCGAGCTCGGGGGCCAGTCGCTGTATCTCCTGGGGTCCGAGCCACCGCTCGCGCGCGAAGCCGCCGCGCGGCTCCGGCGGTGGTATCCGACGCTGGACGTCGTGGGCGCGCATCACGGCTACTTCGAAATCGACTCTCCGCACAACGAGCGGGTGATCGAGGACATCAACGCCCACGGCCCGGACATCGTGCTCGTGGGGATGGGAACGCCGAAGCAGGAGCTCTGGGTCGATCGCTACAGTGACCAGCTCGGAGGGGCTGTCGTGTGGACCGTCGGCGCCCTGTTTGATTACGTTTCCGGCCACACCCCGCGGGCGCCCCGCTGGCTCGCGGACAATGGACTTGAATGGATCTTCAGACTCGCGATCGAGCCGTCCCGGATGTGGAGGCGCTACCTGATCGGCAATCCGATCTTCCTCAAGCGGGTGGCGAGCGAGGCGAGGCAGGGCGGGCTCCAGCACCGCTGATCGGCCGACTGCGGGCCGCCGATCAGAGACGGCTCGCGGTGCTGGCGTTTGGACTGACGTGCGTATTCGGGCTCGTGCTGGCCGCGAACGCGCACGTCAAGTACGTCTCGGCGATCCCGTCCGTCGCCCGCACGGCGGTGGTCGGGGTGGCGTTCTTCGCGCTGTGCGGATACGCGGCGGCTCGCGTTCTCGTCCGGGGCGAGCTGCGCAAGCACTGGCCGCTGCTGATGATGCCGCTCGGTGCCGCGATTTCCAGCTTGTCACTCGCGGTCATGGGCATCCTGCACGTGCCGCTCACGATCTCGCTGATCGTGCTGATCGTGGCGACCGCGGCCGCAGCCGTGCGGGTCGGCCTGCCCTCGCGGGGCAATGCAGCCGCCGATGAGCTTCAAGGCCCGGAGCGCCGCGCGGGCATCAGGATCGGGTTGCCGCTGTTCGTCGCCGCGATGGTCGGACTGATCTCAGTGATCCCGATCTTCCGCGCGGGCTACGCCGGTGTCCCCGGCGAGAACGGGGACGCGATCCTGGTGGTCGGCTCCGCGGTGCTGCTCCAGCACGCGCCCCCAACCGCCGTCCGGGAGAACCTCCCGATCAACCGCGTCCCGGTCCTGTGGCGCTCGAAGTACCCGATCTATTACCCCTTGGCGGCGATCTCGAAGCTCGCGGGACAGGATCCGATCGCGGCGTTCGCCCCCGTGGCCGCGCTGATGCTCGCGGTCTTCGCGCTCGGGTTGTTCCTGGTCGCGCGGTACATGCTCCGAGCGCCACCGTGGGCGGCCCTGTTCGTGCTGCTAGTCGTGCCGCTCGACCGGATCGCCATGTACGTGACGATCCACCCCTACTACAACGAGTTATGGGGTCAGTTCACGCTGCCGTTCATCCTGCTGTTCGGATACCGATACCTGAAGCGACCTGACCGGAGGGGTGGAGCTCTGTTCCTGCTGTTCCTCGTGCTGGGGCTGCTCGCCTACCCGCTGATGTTCCCATTCCCGGTGGGGTTCCTTGGGGTTCATGGATGGCGGGTGTACAGGGCCCGCAAGGCCGAAGGTGAGCGGGTCGGCTGGGTCGCGGGACTACGCATCCCCCGACCGCGAGAGCGCTGGTGGCTGTGGATCCCGGTCGCGGTGGTCTCGGTGCCGCTCGCGGCGGTGCTGCTCCGCGGGTTCATCGAAAAGACATCCGAGGCGCTCTCGGTACTCCCGCCGTGGGCGAGCCTGGCGGGATGGCATGGAAACGCGCTGCCGTTCCTTCCCGTGGCGCGCTTCTTCGGCGTTCCCGAATCAGGGGGAGTGCTGGTCGTCGGGCTGGCGATCGTGTTCGCGTTGGCGGCGGTCGGACTGCGCAAGCTTCCGCGCGATGCGCGCGCTCCGATGACCGCGATGGTCGCAGCAGGAGCGCTCATCGGAGCCTACTTTCGGACCCGAAACGGCGGCGAGCTGTTCTTCTTCAAGGACATGGCGTTCCTGGGGCCGTACGTGGTGATGCTCGCGCTCCTGGGCGCGTGGTCACTCGCGAAATCACCGTCTCTCACCTGGGCGCGGGTCGGTCTTGCGGGCGTCGCGCTGGGGCTGCTGGTCGTCCCGGCCAGCGGCGCGCACGAGATCGACAAGACGTACGAACAGACGACGCCGTCGGTACTGGCGTTGCGCAGCTGGAACCGCGAGCTTCCGCGTGGCTCCAGCGTCCGGATCGACGTACCTCCAAGCGGATACGAAGTGTGGGTGACCTACATGCTCGTGAATCACCCCGTCTGTGCAATCACGGCGCTGGGAGGCCTCTTCCCACACGCTCCGTTCGGGCGCAAGGCCGACTACGTGATCGCAAACAGCGACGGGCCAAAACCAATCGACGCGATCGGACAACCGGTCCTCCACAACACCCAGTTCAGCCTCTGGCGCATGAACCCGCGGACCCCAGGACCGGCCCCGACCTCGCGCCACCTCGTGAACGACATCGAGCAGGCGCAGATCGGCTGAGCGCTAGGCGTCGAGCGTCGCCTGGACCGCGGCGCGCAGCCGCTCGGCGACGGCGTCCGGTGCATACGCCGCCAGTCTCGCCGCCCCCCGCGCTCTCAGCTCGGCGCGGAGCTCTTCGTCGGTGATCACGAGATGCAGCAACTCCGCGACGACCGCCAAGTCCGAGTCGTCGACCAGCAACGCGGCGTCGCCGACGGTCTCGGGGATCGCGCCGGCCGGTCGTGCGATCACCGGGATGCCGAACTGAAACGCCTCGAGCAGCGGGATGCAGAAGCCCTCGTGCTCTGAGAGACAAACCAACGCATCGGCGGAGCGGTAGCGATCACCGAGCTCGTCAGGCGAGAGCCCGCGCTCGATGGTCACTGCGCCCGGAGCGAGCTCGTCAGCGAGCCCCTCGATAAAGCCCGCATATCCGGCGGTTATCGGCTCGCCGACGAGCACGAGCCGCGCTTCCGGCGCCCGGTGACGGCGGTAGAGCGCGAACGCGCGGATCAGCTCGTCCTGGCGCTTGTTCGGCGTGAGCCGTCCGACGAACAAGATCGTCGGCGGGCCGTCACGGCGCGTCGGCGGAGCTGGGGGCCCGAGGCGATCGAGGTCCAGCAGCAGCGGGATC
This sequence comes from uncultured Solirubrobacterales bacterium, assembly GCA_963705775.1. Lineage (GTDB taxonomy): Bacteria > Actinomycetota > Thermoleophilia > Solirubrobacterales > Solirubrobacteraceae > Palsa-465. The sequence continues at coordinate 9,874 of CAVPKT010000072.1, forward strand.
ACCTCGGTCTTCCGTGCGCCGAGCCGGCGAAGCTCATCGGCGTTGAACGACGAGTCGGCCGCCGCGACATCGACCCGTCGAACGAGCTCGTGCAGCTGGTCGCGGCCGACGTGGCAGTGGGCAGCGACGATCGGCGCGTGCTCCCACAGCCACTCGGCCGGAGTGACGTTGTGGTACAGCAGCAGCTTGCGGTTCGGGAGCGCGAGCAGCTCCTCGAGCCTTGACGTCCGTGCCGAGTGGTGGAGCAGGAGCACATCGTCGCCGGCCGGCTCGAACGCGACCAGCGGAGCGAGGGCGCCGTTCACCCCCGGGGCGATCCGCTCGGCGTAGTCGCCGCCATCCCAGCCCCACTTGCGAAAGCGGGCCCGGAACTCGATCGCCTCGTTCGTGATCGCGTCGTGTGGACCTGCGCCGGAGAGGATCTGGTGGATCCTCATCGGTCGCCGTCGTTCAGTCGCTGCTCGATCGCATCCACGCGCCGTTCGAGCGCGCGCAGCTCCTCGACGAGCTTGACGTTGAAGCGGCTCTGCTGGGCAGTCAGTTCGGCGTGGTACTGCGCGAGCAACCGCAGCAGCCCGCGCTTGAAGGCGGTGAGCGGCGCGCCGAAGCGCCGCAGCGAACGGACGCTCCGGAGGTCCGGATCGATCATCGCCCACTCGGAGAGCTTTTCCGAGGTCGATGCCGGCGGGACCGCGCGCTCCGTATCGCCGGCGTAAGCGCCTTCGGCGCGCATCGAAGCGGCGGCCTGGCGAGCCTGCTCGATTGCTTGCTCGGGCTTGGTCATGTGCTCCACTGGACTGGGGCGAGCGTCTCTCCCTCGGCGGGTTCGACTCCCATCAGCCGGTGATAGTGCTCGAGGCCCGCCGCGGTCGGCCCGTCGAACACGATCCGTCCTCGGTCGAGTACGACGAGGCGCTCGCACACTCTCTCGATCGCCGCCGGCTCGTGCGAGACGAGTACGACGGTGGCCCCGGCGGCGATCCGCTCCGAGATACGACGCAGGCACTTGCGCTGAAACGCCTCGTCGCCGACCGCTAGCACCTCGTCGATCAGCAGCACATCCGCATCAAGGTGAGCGGCGATCGAGAAGCCGAGGCGCAGCAGCATTCCGGCCGAGTAGGTCTTGACCGGAACCTCGATGAACTCCCCGAGCTCCGAGAACGCGATGATCGCGTCGATCCGGCGCTCGAGCTCCTGCTTGCTGAAGCCGTACAGCGCGCCTTGGAGGTAGATGTTTTCGCGCCCGGAGAAGTCCCGGCTGAAGCCCGCGGCCAGCTCAAGCAAGGCAACGACACGACCGCCGCAGCGGGCCTCGCCGTATTCGAGCGGGATGATTCCCGCCAGCACGCGCAGCGTGGAGGTCTTGCCGGCGCCGTTGCGGCCCACCATGCCGACCGTTTCGCCCGGCTCGATGTGAAGCGTCACCCCCTGCAGAGCAGGGACGGGAAGCGGTCCCCGCGCGCGCTTGCCGAACGCCGCGCCCTTCAGCGTGCGCGCGTTGTCGGCTTGCACGTTGAACGAGCGAGTCGCGTCCTCGAGGACGATCTCCCCGGGTCTCACACGACCACCGCCAGGTCGCCCTCCATCCGCCTGAACACCCAGGTGCCCAGCGCGAGGGCCGTGAACGCCGCCACGAACATGTAGACCAGCCGGCCCCAGCTCGGCGCGGTCGCGTCATACAGCACGCTTCGCATCGAGTCGATGAACGGGACGAGCGGGTTGACCCAGTCGAGCAGCACGCGCACGGCGGGGTGGTGCTCGACATAGGGGAGCTGGTCGAGCCGGATGAAGGTCGGCGTGAGGAAGAACCACGGCAGCAAAATCGCCGTCAGCGTCGGCGCCACGTCACGGAAATAGGCGTGCAGCACCGAGACGATTAGCGCGCACCCGAGCACGAAGCAGAACAGCAGCACGATCAGCACCGGCAGCAACAGCAGCGCCGGTGTAAATGCGCCTCTCAGCGCGAGCGAAAGCGGCAGGATCACGGCCAGGATCACGCCGAACGTGACCATCTGAACGAAGACCGTGGCGGCTGGGATGGTCTGGCGCGGGAAGCGCGCCTTGCGGATCAGTGCCCCCTGGTCGATCAACGACTCGGCCGCCGCCAGCAGCGAGAGCTGGAAGAACATCCACACCATCAGCCCGATCATCAGGAAGATCGCGAAGTCGGGCAGTTGCTGGACCTTGATCACGTAGCCGAACATCAGCGTGTAGGCCCCAAAGATCAGCAGCGGATTGATGAGGTACCAGGCGACGCCGAGTGTCGAGCCCTTGTACTTGCGCCGCAGTTCGCGGCGGAACAGCTGTGAGAACAGGTAGCTGTACTGGAGCATGAGCAGGGAATTATCGGCGCCCGCGGCTCATTAGCGGCTGCCCGGGCTTTCGACCAGCAACGTCACGGGTCCGCAGTTGACGAGCTCGACCGCCATCGTCGCGCCGAACACGCCGCGCTTGGCGCCGAGTGCCTCGCAAAAGCGCTCATACAGCGGCTCCGCCTGCTCAGGCGGCGCGGCGCTGACGTAGCTCGGACGGTTGCCGCGGCGGGCATCGCCGTACAGCGTGAACTGGCTCACGCACAGAACCTCCCGCTCACCGAGCGGCTCGTTCATTCGTCCCTCGGCGTCCGGGAAGATCCGCAGCGCGCGAACCTTGGCCGCGAGCCAGTCGGCCTCGTCCGTCGTGTCCTCGGTGCCGACGCCGAGCAGCACCAGCAACCCCGGGCCGATCTCAGAGACAGTCTCGGCCTCGACCTCCACGGCCGCGCGGGTCACACGCTGGACGAGCGCACGCACCGCCTACAGCTCTCGCAGCTCGGCTGCCGCTCGCTCAGGCGCCACGATGTTCAGGTTCAGGCCCGCCCCGAGCTCCAGTCCGGCCAGATGCGTGAGGCGGGGCATGATGTCGATGCGCCAGCAGAAGTGCTCGGCGCCGCTTGGCGCGGTGCGCACCCACAGGTTGAGCGGCGGGCTCCACCCCAGCTTTGCCGCCAGCCGCCGGAGCGCGTCATGCAACATCGCCGCCCCAGTCGGACCGTCATCCTCGAAACGCATTCGCGGGACGCGCGGAGCGATCATCAGCTGATAGGGAAGGCGCGCGCCGTAGGGAGAGATCAGGACGACGTCCTCGTCGACGGCCACCACGCGCTCCCGGCCGCGGACCTCTTCCTGGACGAGATCGGCGAGCAGGTTGCCGCCCATCGTCTCGGTGGCATACGCGGTGAACCGCTCGCGTTCGCGCGCGATCGCGGCCGGGACGAAGTCAAGCGCGTAGAGCTGCGAATGAGTGTGCGGAAGCGAAGCCCCAGCCTCGACCCGCTCGTTGACGATCACGTGGACGTAAGCGGCGTCGCCGTGGGTGCGGATCCGCTCCCGCCACACCTCGACCGCCTGCGACACCTGTTCGACCGCGAGGTCCGAGAGTGAGCTGACCGGGTCAGGCGCGTTGACGATCACCTCGTGGGCGCCGACGGCGGGGGCGCTCCAGAACAGGTCGCGGCGGGCGTTCGCGCCCGGCCGGGGCTGGGGGTCCTGCCTGATGGCGTGGTCGGGGTCCGGCTCGAGCGCCGGGTACTTGTTGGGTACCACCCGGACCTTCCAGCCCGGCGCGTTGGGTGCGCCGCCGTTCGGACGCACCGCGTAGAGCTCCGGGGGCGTGAGGTCCTCGTGGCCTTCGGCGAACGGATCCTTGTCGGGGTCGATCGGCGCCGGTGGCGTCGCTCGGAGCTCGCCTCCCGGCCTGCCTGCCCTGTCCGCCGCAACGATCGCCCGCTGTCCGCTGAGCGGGTCGATCCGGAGTTCGCTCACAACACCTTTTCCATCGCGATGTGCTCGATTCCCGCCTCGATGAACGTCCGGCCGCGCGCGCGATAGCCGGCCCGCTCGTACAGCTCGCGCGCGTAGGTCTGGGCGTGCAGGACGAGCCGCCGGGCGCCCACCCCACGGGTCTCGGCGTCCGCGAGATCGAGCAGCTTGCTCGCGATACCGTGGCGGCGCGCGTCGGCCCGGACCGCCAGGCGGCTGAACTGGACGGTGGTGCCGACCAGCAGGAGTCGGCAGGTGCCCACGACCTGACCGTCGGCAATCGCGACCAGGTGGATCCCATCGCGGTCGCGCCCGTCCAACTCCTCGTACTCCGGGACCCCCTGCTCGACGCAGAAGACCTCGTGTCGTAGCGCGAGCGCGGCCCGCATCTCCTGTCTGCCGTGCAGGCGCCGCACCTGGTAGGAGACGACCGACATGGCCACAGATTGCCATACCTGCAGATCTGCTTAAATACCCGCTATCCTCCAAGCCAGAAGGGCGAGGGGGATTGCCGCTTCTGAGGACCTTTCGCCTTTGCCCGGCGGGCTGTCGGGCAGTTCCTGAGCCGCTACGACGTACAGCCGCGGTTCGCACATCCAGACGCAACCTTCAGACCACATGGGTGCTTCCACCCCGTTTCCAACGCCTGCCGCGATCGCGCGTGCGGAGCTGTTCACACGCGAGCATTTCGTCTACGAAGGCGAATCGCTCGAAGACGCGCTAGCCCCGGGCGGCGCCCGCCGCACGGCGTTCGACGCTGCGCTGGCTGAGCTCGACGCCGGCGCGCAGCAGCCCTCACTCGAGTGGCGGCGGGAGTTCTCCCTGCTACTCGGTCTCGAGCGGCTGCTTTCCGAGGAGGAGCCCCACCTCGCCGATGGGACGATCCTGTCCGCACATCAGGTCGACGCCCTGTCCGGGACGCTGACTGCGCTGCTAGCCGAGGCGCAGCGGAGCGGGAACGGCAACGGCCTTGCACTCGATCCGCCACAGGAGCTCGCCTCAGCGGCGATCCCCGGCGAGGAGGACTCCGAGCTCGAGGACGAGAACGGAGACGAGGAGGAGGAGCCGCTGGACTGGCAGGACGACGCCGACCTCGACGAGGACGTCCAGATCGAGGACCCGCCCGAGGATCCCAACGCCGCGCGTCGTTTCTGGTTCGAGCACGCGACGGGAGCCGGCAAGACGGTCGCAGCGCTCGGCTTCGTCGAGGGCTCGCGGACCGGCGGCACCCTGATCCTCACCCATCGCCGCAACCTCGTCGACCAGTTCAACGGCGAGCTTCGCGACCGCGGCTATCGAGACCGGATCCACGCGCCGCTGTTGAAGAGCAACGGCGACCCGGAGAACGTCATCGGGCCGGTCACGGTTGAGACGTACCAGTGGTTCGTGCGCAACGCCGGGAAGATCTCCGACGTCTACACGATCGTGATCTGCGACGAGGCGCACACCGCGCTCGGCGAGAAGACCTCGGGTGCGATCCGCGCGTGGTCTGGACCGATCTTCATCGGCATGACTGCCACGGGCGCGCTGATCGCGCGTCACGTCACCGATCTGTTCCCGACTCAGACCTCCCGCTTCGACTTGGCGCAAGCAGCGCGGCGCGGCGTGATCGCGCCGCTCCGCTGCATCCGGATCCCCCCCGGGCCGGGCGTGCGAACGATTGCCAAGGTTCCCCTGCGCCGGGGCGAGGTGGACACGGAATTCGACCAGGAGATGCTGGCCGAACTGCTCGACCAGACGCCGTTCAACGTGGCCGTCGCGGATTTGTATAAGACGCGGTTCAACGGCGTGCCGGGGGTGGTGTATGCGGCGGGTGTTCGCCACGCGACCAACGTCGCGCAGGCGTTCCGCGACCTCGGGCTGAAGGCGCAGGCCGTCTCCGGCGAGACGCCGAAGCGCCAGCTCGCGACGATCCTGGCGGACTACGAGAGCGGCAAGATCGACGTGCTCGTCAATGCGATGCTGCTGGCCGAGGGCTGGAACAGCCCCCGGGCCACGATCTGCATGCACCTCGCGCCGACGGCTTCAAAGCGCGTCTACCAGCAGCGAGTGGGCCGTGTCACGCGCCGGGCGCCGGGTAAGGAGGCCGGGATCGTGGTCGACTTCGTCCACCCCGCGACCAAGCACGACGATCCCGTTGTCACCCTCCACTCGCTGCTCGATCGTGACGTGTACCGAGGCGGTGCGATCGTCGTCGGTCCGGTGCGCCGAGGCCGTGGCCGGCGAGTGCGGGTCGAGCGCCGGGTGCTCCCGGTGACCCCCGATCCCGAACGGCGGGCGGAAGTGTTCGAACGAGAGCTTTGGCGGATCGCCGTCGAGCATCTCGACTACGGCGAGCAGCACGTCTGGGCCGCATTGGCGGGAGCGCGGGTGGCGCCGAACGGATGGCGACGCGCGAAGGCGATGCTCCACTTCGACCGTGGCGGCGAGCTCAAGCGAAGGTTCCTGCTGACCGCGGTCCAGCGGAACCGGAATGCGCAGCTCCGGCTAAGAGCACTGCAGGAGATCGCGTCAAGCAAGGATCCCGAGGCGTTCGACACGGCGATCGACATCATGGCCACCTGGCCCCGGGAAGAGCGCCGCGAGGGCGTCAAGATCATGCTCCAGGCGCTTGCCGAGCGGCGCATCGGGCGCCGGGACCAGGCCAACGCTTGGATCTGGCGGATGGCGGAGTACACGCGCGAGGTCCACGAGGAGTACGCGGTCCAGCGGTGGCCGGAGACCAAGCGGCTGCTCGGTCTGCTCGTCAATTCGAGTGGCCCCGCCCATGCGCGCAACGCCCGCCGGCTCGTGCACGCCGCGCGCAAGGAGGACCGGCGTCTGTCGGCGGCGCTGCTGGCAGCGGCCCTCGCCCACACCCCGGAGGCCGAGGAGGCGCTTCGGGGCGCGCGGACTCGGCTGGCGCGCAAGCCGGCGGCTCTCGCTCGTGAGCTCCTTCGGAACTTCCCGAAGGGGCGGCGTGGGAAGGGCCGGCGGAGACGCACATCGAAGGGGGACACCTCGGCCCCGTCCGGCTCGCAGCGCCGGCAGGCTGGGACGCGGGCGCAGGGTGGGGGTACGCGACGCTCTTCGGACGGGGATGAGGGTCCCCTCGAAGAGACTGACGTCGCCGAGACCGAGGTCGCCGAGACCAATGGCGCGTCCTCGGAAGCTCCGGAGCCCGACGAGTTCGTCGGCGAAAGCGAATCCGGCAACGGGGACGCTCCCGCGAAGTCGCCGGACACTGAAGCTGCGGCTTAGGTCGCCGGCGTCTCCCCTCCGAGATGCACTTCGCCGGCGTCGAGCGCCGTGGTCCCCTCTCCAGTGGCCACGACCAGCCGGCCGTCGCCGTCGATCCCCGCACCGCGACCCTCGCCCCCCGCCCAGCGGACGGGCTGGTCCAGCAGGGCGTCGCGGGCCCGGACTGCGTCGAGCACCTCGTCGGGGCTGACGTCGATCCAGCGCTCGATCGAGTGGAGGAGGCGCTCCAAGGTCGGCTCGATGTCCTCTGGCTCAAGCCCGAGGGTGCCGGCGCGGTCACGCAGCTCGGACGGGAAATCATCGGGCCGCAACGCGACGTTGAGCCCGATGCCCAGAACCGCCCAGCGCTCCTGTGGGCGGCCCTCGACGAGGATCCCGGCCACCTTGCGCCCCGCGAGAAGAACGTCGTTCGGCCACTTCAGGCGTGCTCCGTCACCGACGACCTCCCCCACCGCCGCCCCAGCCGCCAGCGGCAACAGCCGCGGCGGATCGCGCAGCACGAGCGAGCGAGGAGCGCTCGTCCCGGCGGGGCGCTCCAGCTGCGACCCTGACGCCCGCGCCCGGCGGTCTGTGCGGCGGCGGTGACGAGCGTTCCATGCGGAGCTCCCCGAGCGGCCAGCTCGCGTGCTCGCTCGTTAGTCGAGTCGGCGACGCGAAGGTGAACGCGGGGAGAGCCCAGGCTCATGCCGCGGCCGGCTCGATCCGGAGGGTCTCGTCGACAGACACTCCGACCGTCTCGGCCGCGTTACCGTGGCTGACCGCGAGTGCCAGCATTCCGTCGGAGTCTTCGTACAGAAGCAGCTCGCCCGGTCGACCGTCGGCGAACGTGCGCGCGTAACGCGCCTCGTGGCCGCCGTTGATCAGCACGGCATCGCCGAGACCGACCCCGAGCTGGCGCAGGAGCTCGCGGGCTGAGGCGAGCTGGACGTTGCCGAAACGATCCACGTAGACGGCCGGCGCAACGAGCGCGCCGTCCTCGATCCGGGGCTGCGGCAGCTCGAGCCGCACGATCTGCTCCGGATCACACAGCTCGCCGGCTTCCGAGAGCGGCGCGCCCCGCGCGAGGTGAGCTGCGACTGGGGCGAACAGGTCACGGCCGTGGAAGGTCGCCGACAGCGGCTCGAGCCTGAGCGGCGAACTACCAATGTCGACGGCCTCGACGACGCCGCCGCTCTGCTCGGCCGCCAGCCACAGCAGGCCGTTGTCGGGCCCGACCAGAATCCGGCCGTCGGCCGCCCGCACCGCGATCGCGCGCCGCTCCGCGCCGACATCCGGATCGACGACCGCGAGATGGACGCCGACCGGCATGAACGGCAGCGCTCCACGCAGGATCAAAGCCCCCGCACGCACGTCGTGCCGGGGGACGCCGTGGGTGATGTCGATTACGTGCGCCTCCGAGCAGATGCTGGCGATCACGCCGCGACAGACGCCCGCGAAGTCGTCGGTCAGGCCGTAGTCCGACAGAAACGTGATCACGGGGGCGCTGGTCACAGCGCGGGCGGTCGCGTGCCCTGGGCCCGGACGTGAGCCTCAGAGCTGAAGACCCGGTCGATCGCGCTCCGGGTCGCGGGCCAGAGCTCGCGGGCGGCACTCGCCGCGTCCCGGGCGAGGCCAACGTCGCCGCCCCTCGCGGCCTTCTCGACCGACGTGAACGCCTCACACAGCTCTCGGGCACCGACGAGGAGCGCCTCGTTGCGACCGCGGTGCGCCGCTTGGGCGGCATTCACGAGGTCGCCCGCTGCGAACGCGTCATCGAGCCGCTTAAGCTGGGCAGCGACTGCGTCGATCACATCAGCAATGATCTGTCGCAGCTCTTCCTCGTTGAAGACGCGCAGCTGCGCAAGGCGCGCTGCGTCAAGCGCGACCGCAGACATGCCATCGTTTTTACCGCAATTGGGCGGTGCTAAGCGTCAGAAGCGTGAAACTATGCGCGTTCGAGCCAGAGCTGACGCTGATCAATCAGGTGGCCCGGGATGGTGCCGCCGATCGACTCGACGAGATTCAGCCACGACAACGCCTCACGGACGTCCCCCAACATCGCCGCGACCTCTGCCCAATCCAGCGCCCTGTGGATGGCGGCGGCCCGGCGATAGCCCCGAGCGGTACGGCGGCTCGGCTCAGAGGCAAGCAGCTGCTGAGATGGAGCGGAGAGAATGTCCAAAGCCCCGGCTCTCACATCCCCACCATCAGCAGCTGCCAGCCAGCCCCCGTGTTGTTGCCTGCGTGCCCCCAATGCAGTTTGTCGGTCAGGTCTTGCGCGGAAGATTTCCTCGTGGTCTTCTTTGCACCTTGCCCTTGCCGTACCACGATGGAGATAGTGCCCGATGGTGAGGGATTTGCCTATCCGCCGTGCGGCCATGTCGGGGTCTAAGGTTGTGGTCCGATAGGGGGAGGCGATAATCCCCCAAGCGGGGGAGGCAGTGATGCCCAACTGGTTGACCAATAAATAGACTTATCGGATCTAGGTAATGGCGGGATCCGAGCGAATCACGGTCTACGTCGCCGAGGATCATCCGGTCTTCCAGCAGGCGGTGACCCGAGCTGTGCAATCACGCGACGAGCTAAAGCTCGTCGGCGCGGCTGCGGACGGGGAAAAGGCGCTCCAAGAGATACGGTCGCTCAAGCCGACCGTAGCGCTCCTCGACCTGCGCCTACCGTTGCTCGACGGCCTGGACGTGCTCCGCGCCGTGCAACGCGACGACCTTCCCACGCGGATAGTGATGCTCTCGGCCGACAGCTCGAGTGGGCTCGTGTACGACGCGGTGAGGCTCGGCGCCGCCGGCTTTCTGACCAAGGCGGCGACGTTGGATCAGATCTGCGACGCGGTGGTCGCGGTGGCCGGCGGGAAGACCGTCCTAGCTCCCGAGATCCAGTCCGGCCTCGTCATGGAGCTGCGCGAGCGGGATGCTCCGATGCGCCCGCTCCTCAGCGGGCGCGAGCTGGAAATTCTGAAGCTGATCGCCGAAGGTCTGTCGGGGCCCGAGATCGGGGCCCGCCTCTACATCAGCTCCTCCACCGTCAAGACGCACGTCAAGAGCGTGCTCGACAAGCTCGGCGTCAACGACCGGGCGGCGGCAGTGGCGGAGGGGATGCGCCGGGGCCTGATCGAGTAGCCGCATCGCTGAGGAGCGAGTTCACGAGGCCCTCGAGGTCGTGGGTCAAAGCCTCGACATGCGGCTCGAGGCCTCGTTCCCGGAGCGTTGCGCTGGTCACGGGGCCGATGCTGACGATGCGAGTATCCGGCCCGAGGCGGTCACCGGCCGCCGCAAGGAAGAACTTGACGGTCGAGGACGAGGTGAACGTCACGTAGGTCGCTCTCTCGATCGCCTCCAGCTGCTCGTTCGAGAGCGGCTCGGGGACAGTTTCGTAGAGCTCGAGGAGATCGACCTCGGCACCGCGCTCGCGCAGAGCATCCGGAAGGACGTCGCGGGCGTCGGCGGCGCGGGCGATCAAGGCCCTATGGATATCGGTGCCATCGAGCGCGTCGACCAGGCCCTCGGCGACGAAGCGCTCGGGCACGATGTCCGCCTTGATGCCATGACGCGCGAGCTCTGCGGCCGTGCCCGGGCCGATCGCGGCGATCCGGGCGCCGGCGAGCGCACGGGCGTCTCGGCCCGCAGCAGCGAGGCGCTCGAACAGCAGCCGCGCGCCATTCGGGCTCGTCAGGCAGACGAGGTCGTAGCGCTCGAGCTCCGGGACCGGCCCGTCGAACGGCTCGATCCTGATCGCGGGGGCCTCGATCACGGCCGCACCCAGGCTCTGGAGACGAGCGGCGAGCTCGCTCGCCTGCGCACGCGCGCGGGTCACAACGACGCACGAGCCCGCGAGCGGTCTGGATTCGAACCAGCGCAGCTCGTCACGAAGGGCCGCGACCGGTCCGAAAATGGCGATCGCAGGCGCTTTGATGCGCTCGGCGCCTGCCCGATCGGCAATCGTGTCGAGCGTCCCGCTGACAACTCGCTGTTCCGGCAACGTGCCCCGCTCGATCACGGCGGCCGGTTCGGCCGGTGCACGGCCCGATTTGATGAGGGCGTGGGTGATCTCGTCCAGCCGGCGAACGCCCATGTAAATCACGAGGGTCCCAGGGAAGCTCGCGAGCGCGTCCCACTCGAGCATTGACTGGGGCTTCGTCGGATCCTCGTGGCCCGTCACGAAAGCGACCGCGCTGGAGGCGTCTCGATGGGTGACCGGGATGCCGGCGTAGGCGGGGGCGGCGACACCCGCCGTGACCCCAGGAACGACCTCGAACGGAATCCCGGCACGCGTGAGAGCCTCAGCCTCCTCCCCACCTCGCCCGAAGACGAATGGGTCGCCGCCCTTGAGCCTGACGACGGTTCGGCTGTTGGATCCGCGGTCCACCAGCAGCGCCTCGATCTCCGCTTGGCCGGTCGACTCGCCACCGCCCTGCTTGCCGGCGTAGATGAGCTCGGCGCCTGGCTTAGCCCCGCTGAGCGCTTGCGCGGGGATCAGGCGGTCGTAGACGATCACGTCGGCCCCCCGGATCAGCTCGAGGGCGCGCGCAGTGAGCAGGCCGGGATCGCCCGGCCCGGCCCCGACGAGGTAGACCGTCATTCGACCAGGTCTCCCGCCCCGACCGCGAGCATCCGGTCGGCGACCCTCACGCCCAATCCGTCCGGCTCGCCCCGGAGCTCGTCACTGATCCACATCGAGCCGTCCGCCCGCCCGACCCACGCCCGGAGCTCGATCGTCCCGTTGCCGGCGGCGCGGGCGTGGGCCGCCACAGACGAGTTGCACGATGCGCCGAGCCGGCGCGTGAGCTCGCGCTCGGCGTGGACGCAGGTTGCGGCGGCCAGGTCCCGCAGCGGTTCCACCGCTTGGCTGGCCGGCCAGCCAACACGCGCCTCTAGGGCCAACGCACCCTGCCCGGCCGCCGGAAGGAGCTCATCGAGGACGCCGCCGATCGCGTCGGCCCGTCCCAGGCGCTCAAGGCCCGCGACGGCGAGTACGAGCGCATCGAACTCCCCAGTGGCGAGCTTCCGCAGCCGCGTATCGACATTCCCCTGGACCTCCACGACCTCTAAATCGTCCCTGAGAGCCCGCACCTGCGCTTGGCGCCGGAGGCTGCTCGTCCCGACCCGGACGCCGGACGGCAGTTCGGTCAGAGACGCCGCGCCGCAAAGCGCGTCGCGCGGGTCGGCCCGCGCAGGAATCGCGACCAGTTCGAGGTCCTGCGCGAGCTCGGCCGGCACGTCCTTGGCCGAATGGACCGCAACGTCGATCCGGTCCTCGATGAGTGCCTGCTCGAGCTCCGTGACCCAACGCGACTTGTCCGCGTGGCCCGCGCCGCGGTCGCCCGACGTCGTGATCGTGACCAGCTCAACCTCGTCGTCGAGCCGCTCAGCAACCCACCGAGCCTGCGCCAGCGCGAGCGCGCTGCCGCGGGTACCAAGCCGGATCAACGCGGGCGCGAGCGGCGGGCCGCGCGTCGCTGGCGCGCTCGCGCCAGGTCGGCCGGCTGCGCGGGCGCCGTGCGCTCGGCTTCCAGTCCGAAGAGATCCCGCACGAGCGCCATCCGAGCGTGGACGCGATCGTCACGCAGCTCCTTCATCCGCACGGTCGGGTCGTGCAGCAGGCGGTTCACGACCGCGTGCGCGAGTGCGTTGATCCGCTCCCGATCGCGCTCTGAGACCGCCTCCCACTTGCCGTCGTTCTCGTGCAGGACCTGGTCGGCGATCTCGTTAGCCCGCTCGCGCAGCGCCGCAAGCGTCGGCAACACCTCGAGCGAACCGAGCCAGGTCGCGAACTGCTGGATCTCCTCCTCGATGATCCCTTCGGCCTTGCGCGCCTCCGCCTGACGCACCCTGCGGTTGCGATCGATCACCGCCTGGAGGTCGTCGATGTCGTACAGCGACACGCCGGCGATATCGCCACACGATGCGTCGATGTCGCGCGGCACCGCCAAGTCGATCAGCAGCATCGGTCTACCGGAGCGGGCGGACATCACGTCGGCGAGCTCCCGCGCCTCGAGCAGCAGGTGCGGCGACGAGGTGGCCGCAACGACGATGTCGGCCCGCTCGAGTGCCTGGGGCAGCTCATCGAAGTTCACGCTCGTGCCTCCATAGCGGCGAGCGAGACCGAGCGCTCGGTCTCGCCTGCGGTTCGCGACGAACACCGTCCGCACGCCCGAGTCCGCGAGCGCCCTGGCGGTCAGCTCGCTGGTCTCGCCAGTGCCCAGAATCACGACTTCGCGACCAGTGAGCTCGCCAAGCTGCTCCCGGGCCAGCGCAACCGCCACCGCCGGGAGGCTGAGCTGGCGCTCGCCGATTCCGGTCTCGGTGCGAACGCGCTTGCCCGTCTCGAGCGCGGCCTTGAACAGGTGATTTGTGAGCGCACCCGTCGTCTCCTTCGACAGCGCTCCGTCATAGGCCCGCTTCACCTGGCCCTGGATCTCGTTCTCACCGACGATCATCGACTCGAGCCCTGAGGTGACGCGATACAGATGGCGCGCCGCGTCGCAGTTGCGGTGGGAATAGATCGCGGAGGCCAGCGTCGTCGGGCGGATCCCCGCCTTGCTCGAGAGCATCGACAGGGCGGCGCTCTCGGCTTCGACCGGATCTCCGACCACGAGGTAGAGCTCGGTGCGGTTGCAGGTCGAGATCGCGACGGCCTCCTGCACATCAGCCGCGCCGCGCAGATCGCGAAGGAAATCCGCGGCAGTTGCCTCGGTCAGGGCTACGCGCTCCCGTACCTCGACCGGAGCGGTCTTGTGCGAAACGCCGAGCGCCAGCAGCTCACTCATCCCACGGGCTCCCGTTCTTCTTCGTGCTCCGCTGCCGCGGCGCGCTGGTCGAGCTCGCGCTTGAGCTGCTGGAGATCCTTCTCGGTCCTCGTGAGACGGTAGGCCATGATCGAAACGTAGATCAGGATGACCGCGAGGAACACGATGTACGCGGCGATCACGTAGGGCGAGGCCTTGCCGGGGGCGAGCGCCGGCGATGTGGCGAGCGCGATCACGACGGCGCCGCGCTCCGTCCGAGCGGCCGCACCGCGTCATCACCGAGCAATGATCGCCGTAGGCGGCGGGCCTGCATGCGCGCGTTCTTGGCGGTCATTTCGTACTTCCACAGCGTCGCGTACAGAAGCGCCAGCCCGATGAGCGAGACCACGAACGTCAAGCGCATCGAGCCTGGAAGGTTGCCGCCGCCAAGCGTAAGCACCCGGGGATGAACGAACTGCTGCGCGAGGCGCACGGCGATGAAGTTCAGCGGCACGAACGCGGCGGCCACGATCGCGAACACGCTCGCGTAGCGCGCCTGGCGCTCGGGGTCCTCGATCGAAAAGCGAAGCGGCTGGTAGGTGGCGAACAGGAGCAAGACGATCAGGAACGAGACCAGCGTCGGTTCGCCCCACTCCCACCAATGCCCCCATGAGGCCTTGGCCCAGATCGAGCCGGTGATCAACCCCGCGACGCCGAAGATCAGCGCCATGTGGATTGCCACGTAAGAGCGCATGTCCCAGACACGGTCACCGGTTCGCAGGTACCCGATCGCCAGCAGCCCGCCGATGATGAAGCCGCAGAGCGAGATGATCGCGAGCGGTACGTGCAAGTAGAAGATCTTCTGGATGAACCCCTGGTCGGAGTCGAGCGGGGCATAGAAGAACACGAGCGCCAGAGCGACGGTGATCGTCGCGATCGTCGCGAGGGCGAGGGTTTTCAGTCCCCTGCCGTAGATGGTCAAGGTGGAGTCAATCCTCCAGGAGGTAGTCGAAGACCGCGTAGGCGATCAGGGCGAACACCAAATCATAAAGAGCGAGGACAGCAATCCACTTGCCTGGCGGGGCGCTCGTGGCTCCGGCCCTCAGCACGGGCCCGGCCGCGCGGGCGGTAGCGATCAGAGCCGGAATCAGGAGCGGGAGGCCGATGATCGGGGCGATCAGGTCCCGCGCGCGGGTATGGATCGCAATCGCGGACACGAATGTGCCGATCACCGCGAAACCGATGTCGGCCAGCGCGAGGATCGCGATCAGCCCGGGCAGGCGGGGACCGAGCGAGGGACCGAGCAGCAGCAACGCGAACGCCGGCACGGCGATCACCTCGAGAACGGCCAGAAACAGGAACATCGCGATGGCCTTGGCTACGAGTAGAGAGTTGCGATCGACCGGCGCGAGCAGGAACGCATCGAAGCCGCCTTGCTCGCGCTCGGCCACGAACAGGCGCCCCGCCCCGAGCAGCGCGGCGAACAGAAGCGTGACCGTCAACACGCCGCCGGCGAGCTGACCGCTGATCGTCGTCTGGTTGAACCCGAAATGGAAGATGACGAACGTGCTGAGCGCAAAGAGCGCCATCGCGGGCAGCGTCTCGAACGTGCGCAGCTCGAGCCGCAGATCCTTTCGCAGGACGGTCAGGACGGTCCTCATCTGTACAGCTCCTTGAGGCGACTCTCGATCTCCCCGGGCCGCCCCACGAACGCGGGCCGGCCGTCCCTCAGGCCGAGCACCTGGTCGGCCTCCTTGATCGCCGCGCTGGGGTCGTGGCTGGTGAGTACACGGGTCCGGCCGTTGCCGCGACCGATGAGCGACTCGACGAGCTCGGAGGCGGTGGGATCGAGATTGTCCTTCGGTTCGTCCAGCAGCAGGAGCTCGGGGTCGTGGAGGACGGCCCGGCAGACCGCGAGCCGCTGAACCATCCCGCGGGAGAGCGAGCGCACCGGGTCGTCGGCGCGCCTGTCCATCTCCACCGCGTCGAGGACTTGCTCGACGCGAGCCGGTGACACCCCGCGCAGCCGGGCTTGGTACAGCAAGTTCTCGCGCCCCGTCAGATCACGGTACAGAAGCGGCTCGTGACCCAGGAATCCGATCTTGGCCCGGACCGCGAACGCCCTGTTCGGCAGCCTTTCGCCGAGTACTTCGACATCACCCGCGTGTGGCCTCAGGAGCGTCGAGAGGACCCGGAGCAGGGTCGACTTGCCTGCGCCGTTGGAACCGAGTACGGCGAGCGTGGCGCCGCTCTGTACGGTGAGCGTGACGTCCTTGAGCGCAGACCGCTCGCCGAAGTGGCGGGCGAGGCCGCGCAGCTCGATCGCTGGGGCGCTATCTGGCATCGGCGCTCCGCTCGCGGGAGCCGACCGTCAATGCCCGCCGCCCGCGTCGCGCCGGAGCGTCGCGACCGCGTGCTCGAGCGTGGGGGCGACCACGGGGAACAGCTCGTTGATCGCCTTCGGGTTTCCCGGGAAGTTGATGATCAGTGTCCTGTTGGCGATCCCCGACACGCCTCGTGTGAGGATCCCCAGGGGTGTGTGCCTGAGCGATTCAGCCCGCATCGCCTCCGCGAAGCCGGGTGCATCGCGATCGATCACGGCCTTCGTCGCCTCGGGCGTGACGTCGTCCGCCGTGAGTCCGGTGCCGCCCGTGGTGAAGATCAGCGACGTTCCGGCGCCGGGGGCCGAGTGCCGCCTCAGCGCATCCACGATCTGATCCCGATCGTCGCTGATCACCTCGCGGGCGACGACCTCGGCGCCGGCCTGTTGGGCGAGCTGGGCGAGGATCTCTCCGGAGAGGTCCTCGTTACGTCCAGCGGCGACCGAGGTTGAGATGGTGATGATGGCGGCCTTCATGCAGGGCCGACATGCTACGTCCGCCGGAGGGTGCGTCCGTCCTCGGCGGTGGTCGTCGCCGACGTCAACCGCGCCGCCACTCGCCAGAGCGCCCGCCCGACTTCTCGAGCAGCGCCACGGACTCGATCACGGCCCCCCGCTCGATGCCCTTGACCATGTCGTAGACCGTGAGCGCGGCAACGGACGCCGCGGTCAGCGCCTCCATCTCCACGCCAGTCTGTCCGGTGGTGCGCGCCTCGGCGGTGAGCGCGATGTGGTCCTCGCCGACTTCTGCCTCGACGCCAATGAACGTCAGCGGCAGGGGATGGCAGAGCGGAATCAGCTCGGCGGTCCGCTTGGCGGCCTGGATGCCTGCGATCCTCGCCGTGCCGAGAACGTCGCCCTTCGGGGTGTCCCCGCCCTTGACGGCCGCGACGGTCTCGGGAGACAGCTTGATCGTGGCCCGGGCGAGCGCACGGCGCTCCGTGGACGGCTTCTCGGAGACGTCGACCATCCGAGCGCGGCCGCTTGGGTCGAGGTGCGTGAGCCGGTCGGTCACGCGGGGGCGTGCTCGCGCATCGCACCTTCAACGAGCGCGCGCACATCGTCGAACCGGCCGTCGCGTAGCAGCTCGATCGGGTCGGGCTCGCCGTTGACGATCGACTCGAAGAACTCCTTGCGGTCCTGATAGGTGGGGAGCGTCGCCTTTGCCCAGCCGCGGGCCTCGTTGAGGAGCACGGCGAGCATCGCGTAGGGCTCGCCGAACAGCTCGCCGATCTCGCGCTTCATCCGCTTGGCGAGCGCGGGCGAAGCGCCGGCGGTCGAGATCGCGATCGCGAGCGGGCCTGTGCGGACGATCGCCGGCAGGATGAAATTGCACAGCGGGGGGACGTCGACGACGTTGACGAGCATCGCGCGCTCCTCGGCGTCCTCGAACACGCGGATGTTGACGTTTGTGTCGTTGGTGGCCGCGATCGCGATCAGGCGTCCGTCGAGGTCGTCGGGTTCATACGGTCGCCGCTCCCAGCGGATCGAGCCCTCGAGCGCGAGCTGGGCGAGCTCGGGATGAACCTCGGGGGCTACCAGCGTCACGTCGGCGTCGCACGCAAGCAGGCCTTCGACCTTTTCCAGCCCGACGTCGCCGCCGCCAATCACCACGCACCGTCGGCCGGTGAGCTTGAGGCACGCGATGTAGAACCGCGTCTCGAGCATCCCCTGCACGCAGGACTGGTCGCAGACTCCCTTCCGGAGCTGGCACACGCATTCCTTGCCGCTGTAGGCCTGAGCCGGCATGCCTTTAGAGGGTACTGCGGGCGCTTGTCCTCACTTGGCGGGCGGATCCAGGTTCGACGCGAATCGCGCTGCCTGGGGGCCAGGGCACGTCGCGCGGCCCCTAGCGCCTGAGAGCGTCGCGCGCGAGCCGCGCGCCGAGCTTCAGCAGGGGCGCTGCGCCTTGGCGCAGCGCCCCGGCGCGGATCGACGGACGGCCGTAGAGAATCGCGGCGGTCTGTTTCAGGGCCTTGCCCAGCGTCTCGTCATACGGATGCCACCAAGGGTCGCGGACCCGAGACGGCTCCCAGGTCCGAAGCTTGACGTTCACGCACTCGTAGAGCCCGAACTTGGAGTGTGTGCGCCCGAGACCGGAGTCCTTGACGCCGCCCCAGGAGCACTGGCAGGCGCCGTGGCTGAACATGTGGTCGTTGATCCAGACCATCCCGGCGTCGATCTCCCTGGCGAAACGTTCCCCCTTGCTGCGGTCGGACGTCCACACGCTGGCACCCAGTCCGAAGTCGCAATCGTTGGCGAGCGCCACCGCCTGGTCCTCGGAGTCGACGACGATGATCGGCAGCACGGGCCCGAAGATCTCCTCCCGCATGATCCGCATCTCGTGGGTGACGTCGGTCAAGACGGTGGGCACGTAGAACGCCCCGGCCTCGAGCCCAGCGGCCGGCGTTTCGACCGGGCCGCCGCAGCGGATCGTCGCACCCGCGGCGACGGCGTCATCGACAAGCTCCGAGACGAGCTCGAACTGGTCGCGGGAGACCATCGGCCCGATCTCCGTGTCCCACTCCAACGGGTCGCCGACCCGCAGCGATTTCGCCCCATCGACGACGCCC
Source organism: uncultured Solirubrobacterales bacterium (assembly GCA_963705775.1). Lineage (GTDB taxonomy): Bacteria > Actinomycetota > Thermoleophilia > Solirubrobacterales > Solirubrobacteraceae > Palsa-465. The sequence goes on from CAVPKT010000072.1 coordinate 28,585, forward strand.
GAGACGAACCGCTCCGAGACCTCACGCATCACGTACACCCGCTCGATCCCCGAGCACGTCTGCCCCGCGTTGGCAAAGCCTCCCCACAGCGCACCCGCAACCGCGTGCTCGATGTTCGCGTCCGGCAGGACGATCATGGGGTCCTTGCCGCCGAGCTCGAGCACAGAGCCCTTCATCTGGCGCGCGCATTCCTCGCCCACGCCGCGACCTACCTCGACCGACCCGGTGAAGAACACCTTGGCGACATTCGACCTCACGAGCGCATCGCCGGTGCCGGGTCCGTGCACCACGCGCAGCAGTCCCTCGGGGAGGCCGGCGCGGTCGAACGCAGCGGCGATCCGTTCGCCGATCAGCGGCGTCAGCGAAGCGGGCTTGAGCACGACCCCGTTGCCTGCCATCAGTGCCAACGCGACCTCGCCCAGCGGGATGCTCCAGGGGTAGTTCCAGGGGGATATGACGGCGATCACACCCAGCGGCTCGTATGTGAAGGCCGAGGACTTCGTCTTCAAGTAGAGCTGGGACATCGGAATCGCCTCGTCGGCGAGGATCTCCTGCCCCGCTCGAGCGATCCAGCGCAGGCTGTCGATCGTCGGGAGGAGCTCCATCGTGAAGGCTTCGTTGCGCGGCTTCCCCTGCTCGCGCACGATCAAGTCGCGGATCGAGTCGGTCTCGTCGATCAGGACCTGGGCCGTCCGCTCCAGGTAGCGCGCGCGGTCTCCGAGCGTCAGCTGGGCCCAGAACGGCTGAACCTTGGCGACCGCATCGACGACCGCTTGAACGTCCTCGGGCGCCGTGGCTGCGACCGCGCCGAGGCGCTCGCCCGTCGCGGGGCTGAACGACTCGAGCTGGGTGGAGGTCGTCGCCTCGATGCTGCGAAGGCTACGCGGCCCGCGCCCGCTGCAGCGCGCCGACCCGGCCGACGAGGGCGCGGCTCAGCAGCTCGGGGAGCCCGTCAGTGAGGCTGTCGTCGACCAACAGGAGCTCAGGCCCGTGGCCTTCCAGGTCCATCGAACCCACCCCGACGAGCGTCTCGCTCGAATCGAGTAATGCGGTCGCGCAGACCACCGCCCGCTTGCGTGGGTCGAAGCGGACGAGCCCGGCCAGGTCGGCTTCCGAGAGACCGACGCCGCTACGCCCGAACAGCGCTCGGATCGAGGGCTCGTCACGAGGCGTGGCCATCCGCAACCGCACCCGCGGGCCACGCGGAAGTGAGTACATCTGGGCCATCAGGGCCACCGGGTAGAAGCTTTCAGCCATTTCCTACACGGTAGTAGCTTCGGCTTCGGTGCTCGTAAATGGGGTGTTATTCGCCCCGACCTCGCCCGCGGCGGACCTCCTCCAAGCGCTCTCGCAGCGCCGCTTCGGCTTCATCGGGTTCGTACAGCCGCTGTCCAATCACTGGATCTGGCATCAGCTCCTGAGGCGAGAGGTGCCCGGGACGCTTGTGCGGGTTGTCGTAGTCGCCGGTGCTTCGCGTTGAGGAGCGCAGGTAGCCGGGCGGGAGGTCGGCCCCTCGCTCGCGGATCAACTGCCGGGCGGCTGAGATCGAGCGTTTGGCGGCGTCCGACTTCGGCGCCAGCGATAAGTAGATCGCGGCCTGCGCGAGCGCGAACTGGCACTCGGGCAGACCCACGTGCTCGACGGCCTGCGCGGCGGCGGTCGCGACGCTCAGGGCCTGTGGGTCGGCGTTGCCGATGTCCTCAGAGGCGAGCACAATCATCCGACGGACGATGAAGCGGGGATCCTCGCCGCCTTCGAGCATCACCGCGAGGTAGTAGAGCGATGCGTCGGGATCGGATCCGCGGGTGGCCTTGATCCACGCCGAGATCGTGTCGTAGTGATAGTCGGCCTGGCGGTCGTAGAGCAGGGCGCGGCGCTGGAGAGCGTCCTCGGCGTGCGCAAGCGTCACAGGCTCGGTCTCACTCACCGCTGGCACGCAAGCTCGAGCGCGTTCAGCGCGGTGCGTGCGTCACCGCCGGAGCGCTGGGCGAGGAAGTCGAGCGCTTCGGGCTCGATCCGTGACCCGTCGCCGCACTCCTCGCGGGCGACGGCGCGGTCGAGCAGCGAGCGGACCTGCTCGACGGTCAGCGCCTCGAGCTCGTAGACGCGCGTTCGCGAGAGGAGGGCCGAGTTGACTTCGAAGTACGGGTTCTCGGTGGTCGCTCCGATCAAGATGATCACGCCGTCCTCAACGGCGGGCAGGAGCGCGTCCTGCTGGGCCTTGTTGAAGCGGTGGATCTCGTCGAGGAAGAAAATCGTCTTCGCGCCCGTTGTCTGAGGCGCTCCCGCGCACGCTCGATCACCGCCCGCACCTCGGCGCGCCCTGCCTGCACGGCGCTCTCTTCCTCGAACGCCGCATTCGAGGCCTCGGCGATCAAGCGAGCAAGCGTCGTCTTTCCACTGCCGGGAGGACCGTGGAGGATCATCGAGTGGGGGTGGCCTTCCTCGATCGCTCGCCTGAGCGCTGAGCCCGGCGCGAGGAGGCGGTCCTGACCGACGAACTCGTCGAGCGTGCGGGGCCTTAGACGCGTCGCGAGCGGGGCGTAGGAAGCCGGCACATCCCGGGTCCGCCCCGGCGCTGCATCGTCGCCGAACAGCCGCTCCATGGGGGAAGTATGCAGCCGGGGGCCGCGCGGTTCTCGTGTTGGCGAGCCGCTTCGTGAACGAGAGCGAGGTTTCTGCCCATATAGGGCAGAAACGTCGTTTTCGTGGGCGGGCGGCGGGCTGGCGGGCCGCGCGGCTCTCACAGCGCGGCCCGCCGACCGATCGCTACTTGTGGTGCTTCTTCGGGCCGGAGGAAACGACCAACGTGATCACGCGCTGATACGCGTACGTGCCCCGACCGGGCTTCGTCCTGATCACGGAGCCCTTGCGGACCGACTTCGAATGCGAGTTGACCGCCTTGACCCGGCAGCCCAGGTCCTTCAGGACCGTCTTGGCCGTGCGCGACGCCACGCCCTTAAGCGGCGGCACGACGCACTTCGCCGGCAGGCCAATCGGCCCGACCGAAAGCGTCGCCGACGCTGTGTTGTTGGAACTGACTGCGTCGGTGTCCTCTGGGGGAACAGCGACTGACACCTGATTCACGTAGTTGCCGGGCGCGCTGGACGTAACGACGACGTTCGCGGGAACTGAGCTGCCCGGAGGCAATCCGGTGATCGCGCAATTGACCACCTGTCCGCTCGTCGTGCACGTCCCATCTCCGACGGAAGCGGAGACGATCGTGAGTCCCGACGGCACGGTGTCTTGGAACGCAATCGCGTCCTGACCCGGCCCGTGATTCGTGACCGTTGACGCAAGCAGCGCTGCGGTACCCGCGGCCGGGCTGGCCGGAGAGGTACCTGTCGTGACTCCCGCGTCAACTGAGACGCTGAGCGTGGCGGCCAGGTTCATCGTGTAACCCGACGGGCTGTTGCCGAACGCAGGGTTGAGCGTCTGCCCGCTTGACGGTGACGACGCCTCGGTCAACGCGGTCAGGCTGTCTCCCAGAGGTGTCGAGCCGCCGGACCAATAGCAGCTCAGGCCGCTGTTCGAATTCGTGTAGAGACCAAACGTATCGCCGTCCTGAACAGTGATCGGTGTCGTGACGGTGAAGGACGCGATGTGGTTTGAGGGGAGCGGGTTTGGAAGTGTCTTCGCGTCTGCACCTACCACTTGGTAGCTGTTGAGGACCGTGTTGCGCAGCACGACGAGCGTCACCGACTGCCCCGCCGTCGCGCCGGTGGTGTTGACCTGCCACCCGACGATCCTGCCGCCGCCGGTCGGAACGAAGTATCGAGTCGCGGGATCGTCCGTGGCTTGTCCGATCACCTGAGCAGTGCCGCAAGTCGAGGCGACTGAGCCGGCCGGTTGCGTGATCGTCCCCAGCGTCGCCGCGTTGGCTGTCCCGGCGAGCACCACCGACACTCCGGCGGCGAGCGCGCAGGCAAGCGTTGTCCTGTGTCTCATCTTTCCCCTCTCGTCTGGTGAGCGCCCGGCCCGCGCTCTCGGTCAGTTGACGGCTCGGAAGGTATCACTGCCCAACCCCGACGACCCCGAGCACCGCCTCGTGCAACAGCCCGTTCGTCCCGATCCCGCTACCCCCATCCGCGCGCGGCCGATACGTGAATGGGCGCCCATTCCCGCCCCGTGCAGGGCTCGGCGGGTCGCGCCCGATCTCGGGGACGAGAGCGAGTGTTCTGCCCACATAGGGCAGAAACCTCGCTCTCGTGGGCGGGCTCGGGGAGACCGCGGCGTCGGCGGACTGGGGACCGCGCGGCTCTCAGTCTGGCGGGCCGCACCGCTCTCGCAGCGCGGCCCGGCCGCCGATCGCTACTTGTGGTGCTTCGTCGGGCCGCTCGAGACGACCAACGTGATCGCGCGCCGCTATGCGTAGGTGCCCCGCCCCAGCCTCACTCCCCCACGATCTCGAGCGCCGCGTCGTGCAGCAACCCGTTGCTCGCGATCCCGCTCCCCCCATCCGCGCGACGTTCGCCGCGAAGGTCGGTCTGGCGGCCACCCGCCTCCTCCACGATCACCATCGGCGCCGCCAGATCCCAGAGCTTCACCTCGGGCTCGAGGCCGCCGATGTCGACCGCGCCTTCGGCGACCAGCATGTAGGACCAGAAGTCGCCGAAGCCGCGGGTGCGCCAGCAACGCCGGCTGAGCTCGAGTATCGCGTCGAGGCGGCCGATCGCCTCCCAACCGTCCAACCCGGAGATCGACAGCTGAGCGTCAGCGAGGTCCTGCACGGCCGATACGTGAATGGGGCGCCCATTCGCAAACGCCCCCGCTCCGCGGACGGCCCACCAGCGCCGATGCAGCGCCGGGGCCGAAACAACTCCAAGCACGATCTCGTCCCGCTCCTGCAGAGCGAGCAGGGTTGCCCACACCGGGATCCCGCGCACGTAATCCTTGGTGCCGTCGATCGGATCGATGATCCAGCGCCGACCGCCCGCCGCGCCGGTGTCGGGGAACTCCTCGCCGACGACGGCGTCATCCGGGCGTGCAGCTGTCAATCGCTCGCGGATCGCCTCCTCGGCGGCGCGATCCGCCTCCGTCACCGGTGTCAGGTCCGGCTTCGTCTCCACGCGGAGGTCTGACGCCCGGAACCGCGCCAGTGTGATCCCGTCGGCGAGCTCGGCGAGTTCCAAGGCGAGTTCGAGGTCGTCCACGGCGCGGGATCGTACGCTGCCGCAATGACCGTGACCTCGCCGCAGATCGATCGCACCGACGAACGAGTCGCTCGCGAACGTCGCACGAGTCCCGTGGAGCTGCTGTGGGACCTGGTGTTCGCATTTGCGGTCACGCAGGTGATCGCGCTCGAGACTTCGCACCGGCTGACGTGGACGACGTTAGGGCGCTCGATGCTCGTGCTCGCCCTCGTGTGGTGGGCGTGGTCGGCGTTCGTGTGGGTCGCCAACGCCTTCGAAGACGACGCTCGCCTGCTGCGGGTGGTGATGCTGGTCGCGATGGCGTTCATCTTCGTCGCAGGGCTTGCGCTACCGCGGGCGTTCGGAGATCGCGCGACGCTGTTCGCGACCTCCTACGCGGTCGTGCGGCTACTCCACCTCGGTCTGTACGGCGAAGCGTCCCGGCGAGGGAACGCGGCGTGGAGCGCGATCGCCGGCTTCGCAATCACGGTGGCGATCGGAATGGCCTTGCTGATCGCCGGGTCTTTCCTGCACACCGGTGCCCGGACCGCCCTGTGGCTGGTCGCGGCGGTGATCGACTATGCCGGTCCCGCCGGGTTGACACGCGAGCGCCTCAGAGGGATCCAGCGGGTCGCCGTCGCACACTTCTCCGAGCGCTACGGCCAGTTTGTGCTGATCTGCCTCGGCGAGTCGATCGTCGCGATTGGCGCGAGCGCATCACAGCGCCTCAACGCACACGTGCTCGTCGTGTTCGTGCTCTGCCTGCTGGTCACGATCGGGCTCTGGTGGACCTACTTCGACGAGCTGGCGGACGCGGCTCAGGAGCGCTTGCGCGTCCACGGCGATCCGGTCCTGGCGGCATCGGACGCCTACAGCTACATCCATCTGCTGATCGTCGCCGGAATCATCATCTTCGCGGCCGGGACCAAGCTCGCGATCACGGGCGAGTTCGCAGGCCAGCTCGCTCTGTGCGGTGGCGTAGGGCTCTACCTGTTCGGTCAGGTGGCGTTCGGCTGGCGGATGTTCGGCTCGCCGGGGATCGCTCGGGCGGCGGTCGTAGTCGTCCTGTTCGCGCTGTGTCCCGTCGCCGACCACCTCGCAGACTGGCTGGCGGCCGCGATCCCGGCGGCGCTGCTCGCGGGGCTGTGCGTGCATGAGGCTAGGCTGACCGGCACGTGACGAAGCTCGAGGCCGAAACAACCGAGGTCCTTCAACGGCTGGTCCGGTTCAACACCGTGAACCCGCCCGGAAACGAGCGGCCCGCGATCGAGTTCCTCGCGCAGTACCTCGAACGCGCCGGCTTCGAGGTCGCGATTCTGGCCGCGGAGGAGGCCCGGCCGAACCTCGTCGCGACACTCGCCGGGACCGGCAACGGACCGACGCTCGCCTTCCTCGGCCACGTAGACACCGTTCTCGCTGAGCCAACCGAGTGGCGGCACGACCCGTGGTCCGGCGACGTAGCAGACGGCTACCTCTGGGGGCGCGGTGCACTCGACATGAAGTCGCAGGTGGCCGCCGAGGCGGTCGGAGCGGCATCGCTCGCACAGGAAGGCTGGCGGCCAAAGCACGGGAGCCTGAAGCTCGTGTTCGTCTGCGATGAGGAGACCGGTGGCGATCTCGGCGCACACTGGCTGACCGAGCACCACCCGGACGCGGTGCGTTGCGACATGCTGCTCAACGAGGGCGGCGGCGAGGTGTTCGAATACCGCGGCCAGCGCCGGTACGGCGTGTGCTGCGCCGAGAAAGGCATCTTCCGCTTCACGCTCACCGCGCGAGGCGTCGCAGGACACGCGTCGCTTCCGAGGATGGGTGACAACGCGTTGCTGAAGCTGGCTCCCGTCCTCGGCCGTCTGGCAAGCACGCAGCCTTCGTATGACCTGACCGAAGGCCCGACGGCGCTGCTGAGCGGCTTGGGCGAGGATCCCCGCGACCCGGCCGCCGCGGTGGCACGGATCGCCGAGAGCGAGCCGGAGCTGCTGACGCTGATCGAGCCGATGCTCGGGGTGACGCTCACTCCGACGATGGCCCACGCCTCGGACAAGATGAACGTGATCCCATCCCGCGCTTACGTGAAGGTCGACTGCCGGGTGCCACCCGGGTTCGGACAGGACCTCGCCGAACGACGGATCCGTGAGGTCCTCGGGGGCGATGGTCCACTGGAGATCGAGTTCACAGAAACGGTCGCCGGCAACCAGTCGACGATCGACAGCCCGCTGATGGACGCGATCTCTCGCTGGGTCGCGGCCAACGATCCGGGCGCCGAGACGGTGCCGGTGATCCTGCCCGGGTTCTCCGACTCTCGTTGGTTTCGTGATGCGTTCCCGGACTGCGTCGCGTACGGCTTCTTCCCGCAGCGGCACATGACCTTGCTCGAGGCCACGCCGCTGGTCCACGGCGCGGACGAGCGGATCGACGTCCGCGATCTAGGCTTCGCCGCGGGCTTCTACGCCGACATCGCGCGCGAGCTGCTGGGCTGAGGCGTCGCCGAGCTCTCGCGTCTCGCGCGGCGCGAGCCCGAGCAGCAGCAGCACGAGGCCGAGCGCGCTGCCGATCCCGAGCACCGTTCGGGCGCCGAGGGCACCGGCAAGTGGCCCGGCGAGCAGGTACCCGACCGGGAGCAGCGCCAGCGACCCCATCCAGTCGTACGCGCTCACGCGGGACAGCGCGCGCGGTGGGATGTAGCGCGCCAGCGCGGTCTCCCACAGGATCATCAACTGGGCGAAGCCGAACCCGGTCGCCAGCGAGAGCACGATCACCACGCCCAGCGGCGCCCTCGCGGCCAGGGTCAGACCCAGGAGCGGCCAGGCGAGCACGAGCAGCATCCCGGTCTTGAGCGGCCGGCGCGGCCGCCAGACGAGTGCCACTGCAGCGCCGAGAATCGCGCCCGCCCCACCGAGGCTCTCGAGCACGCCGAACACGCCGCTGCTCCCGTAGGAGTCGCGAGCGATGATCGGGGCCAGCGCGTACCACGGCGCGTAGACGAACAGGATCGCCCCGGTGAACACCGCGATCGTGACCCATACCCACGTTCGTGAGCGGACCTCGTCGAAGCCCGCACGCAACTCGCTTCGGAGGCTTGCAGGGGCGATGACTTCGCCACGCGCACGCGGACGGACCTGTATCAGCAGCGCGGCGCTCAGCACGAACGTCGCGGCGTCGAGCGCGAACGCCTCGCCGGCACCGACGCCCAAGACGAGAGCTGTGGCCAGCGCGGGGCCGACCATGAATGCCAGGTTCTCCATCGACTGGGTAAGGGCACGCGCCTCCTGGATCAGCTCCTCGGGCACCGTCTGGGGAATGAGGCCGGTGTAGGCGGGCTGGAAGAAGGCCTGCGCTGCGCCGAAGGCCGCCTCGATCACTGCGATCTGCCACACGCGGACGGCGCCGGTGAAGATCAGGACGGCGAGCGTGGTGTGGAGACCGGCTCGCGCGAGGTCCGCTGCGATCATGATGCGGTGGCGGGGCAGCCGGTCCGCCCACACGCCGCCGAACAGCAGCAGCGCAACGAGCGGCAGCGCCTGGGCGGCGAGGATCAGGCCGAGATCGCTCGCCGAGCCCGTCGTCTGCGTGACGAACAGCGCGATCGCGACGATCACGACGCGGTCGCCGATGACGCTGGCCGACTGGCCGAGGAAGAGATATCTGAAGTTCTTGTGGCGCAGGACGCGCAGGTACGAATTCACGACTTTGCCTCTCGAAGGGGGAACGGCAGGAACGCTGAGCGGCCGGGCTCAGGCCCGGGCCGGGGGAGTCAGCGGTTTCGTTCGAGAAGTGGCGTGAACATCGCTCGCTTCCCAGCCTACCACCGGCGTCCAGGCGGTCTCAGGCCCCCAGCGAGAACCGCAGCGCGAAGTAGTCGAGCGCCTGCGGCATCGGCTTCGAGGGGTCGAGGCTCGGCGCGACCAGCCGGGGTGAACGGTCGCGGACGAGGCTGCCCAGCAGCGCCTTGCCGACCAGCATCGCCAGCGCGACTCCGGGACAGCCCTGCGGGCCGTGACTGAAGTGATTGAACTGCCAGTCGTCTGCGGCGTCACCTGACAGCCACGCGTCGGGGTCGAAGCGGTCGGCGAAGGGCACCGACTCGCGATCGCGGTGGTTGAACGAATTCACGATCAAAAGCTGTGTGCCCGCTGGAACGTTGATGCCGTCCCATTCCACGTCGCGCACGGCCTCGCGCGAGAGCATCGCCGTGGTCGGCCACAGCCGCATCGCCTCTTGAAGACATGCGCCCAGATAATCGTCATCGCCAGCGGCCCGCTCGCGCGCGGAGTCGGACACAGCAAGAAGTGCTAGGCAGCGGAACGCGTTGATCGCGAGCGTGTCGCCGAGCGCGAAGAGCCAGTGGGTCACCTGCCCCGCCGGCTTCGTCTGCTCGGTGACCGGCGCCTCGCCGAACAGCCCGACGAGGCTGCCGGGCTCGGCCGCGTCCACGTAGCGCTGGAGCGCCGCGGTATACCGGTCGTACAGCTCACCGGACCCACCGCCGGGGGGATTCGACTTGTCCATCAGCTCGCCGAGCTGCTCTGAGATCGATTCGTCGTCCGCCGCGCCGTCGCCCAGCACGATCCGACGCGTGATGCGCCGGACGGCCCGGTTGAACGCGTCCCATTCGAGCTCAGACGGGAGGCGAGCCGCCTCTGCGACGCTCACCTCCCGCGCCCGGTCGAGCGGCGTGGCGCCCAGCACCGCCTCGGTGAATCGCCGGCGATCCTCCCACTCGCCGTTGCGGGAGATCGTGAGTGCGTCGGGCTGGAAGTGGCGCATCCCCGAGCGCTTGGGCTCGGGATCCGCCGCGAACGGATCGGGCGAACCCTCGAGCACGCGCCTCACAGGACCGCGGCCAAGTAGCAGCAGCGCCTCGTCCTTGGCGACCCGAATCCACACCGGGCCCTCGCCGTAGCTTCGCTTGAGCCCGGACATGAAGCCGTAAGCGAGGCCGTCGGCGCCGGTCTTGGTCGCCACCGCGACCGCGGTCTTCCGGCGCCTGAACAGGCCCTGGATCACGTTGGGCACCGCGACCTGCGCCGTGAAGCGGATGCCTTCGAGCAACGACGCGTGTGGGAAATCGTCTGCAGCCACGATTCGTGGCGACCCTACCCGAATAAACTCGATCCATGGCGACGCAGGTCGCATCGCGCCTTGACCCGGCGATCTTCCGCCTCCCGGTCGAGCGGATTCGCGACGGTTACTACTCGGACGCCTACTTCGTCTACACCAAGCAACTGCTCGAAGCCGAGAACCATCGCCCACGGGTGACGATGCAGGTGTTCCAGAAGCGCGAGTCGCTGCTCGGCGGAGTCGACGAGGCGATCGCAGTGCTGAAGCTCTGCTCGGGCCACCGCAGCGAGAACGGTGACTGGGTTCCGTGGCTGGGACCAGCTCGAGGTGCGCGCCCTGCACGAGGGAGACCGGATCGCGCCGCGCGAGACCGTGATGACGATCACTGGCGACTACAGCCTGTTCGCGCATCTCGAGACCGTGTACCTCGGAGTGATGGCGCGGCGCTCGCTGATCATGCGAAACGTCGCCGAGGTGGTCGAGGCGGCGCGCGGCAAGCAGATCTTCTACTTCCCCGCCCGGCACGACCACTGGCTCGTTCAGACCGGCGACGGGTGGAGCGCCCACGTCGCGGGCGCGATCGGCGTTTCGACCGACGCCCAGGCCTCGTGGTGGGGCGGGCTCGGAATCGGGACCGTCCCGCACGGGCTGATCGCCGCCTACAACGGTGACACGGTCAAGGCGGCGAGCGTGTTCGCGGATCGGTTCCACGAAGAGATGAACATCACGGTACTGGTCGATTTTGAGAACGATTCGGTGCGGACCGCGCTCGAGGTCGCGGCAGCCCTGGGCAAGAAGTTGTGGGGTGTCCGGCTGGATACCTCAGAGCAGCTCGTAGACCGCTCGCTGTTCGAGGAGATGGGTGGCTTCAGGCCCACCGGGGTGAACCCCCGCCTGGTCGAGAAGGTCCGCGACGCGCTCGATCACGAGGGCTTCCGCGATGTCCGCATAGTCGCCAGTGGCGGCTTCGACGCGCAGCGGATCCGGGAGTTCGAAGCGGCGGAAGTCCCGGTCGACGCTTACGGCGTGGGTTCGTCGCTGATCCGCGGCGAGAACGACTTCACTGCCGACGTGGTGCTGGTAGACGGGCGCCCCGGCGGCAAGGTGGGGCGTACGTACACACCAAATCCGAGAATCGAACGAGTGGAGTGACGTTCAGTAATACCCCACAATTGCCGATGACCGATTAGCGATGCTCCACGCTGCGTTCCTCGGATACCCGGATGCCTATTCGTGGCTGCACGACTGGCTCCCGATCATCTTCATGGGGCTGCTGGTCGTCGCGGTCTTCGCCCTGATCCGTTTCATGCCGCGGACCCGGCCGGAGCAGATCAAGCCCGACTCGCAGCCTCGATCGGGTGGTCGGAGATCGCCGGAGCCGACGAGGCCAAGGAGGAGCTGCGCGAGGTGGTCGACTACCTCCGCGACCCCAAGCACTTCCGCGAGCTCGGTGCCAAGGTGCCGAAGGGGATCCTGCTGCACGGCCCGCCGGGAACCGGAAAGACGCTGCTCGCCAAGGCGGTCGCACACGAGTCCGGTGCGACGTTCTTCTCCCAGTCGGCGGCCTCGTTCGTGGAGATGTTCGTCGGCGTGGGCGCCGCCAGGATCCGGCGGCTATTCAGGGCCGCCCGCAAGAAGGCGCCGGCGATCGTGTTCATCGACGAGCTCGACGCGGTGGGTGGCCATCGCGGTCACGACGTGTCCGGCGAGCGAGACCAGACGCTCAATCAGCTCCTCGTCGAGATGGACGGTTTCAACGCCCGCAAGGACGTGGTGGTCATCGCCGCCTCCAACCTGCTCGAGAAGCTTGACACCGCGCTGCTCCGTCCCGGCCGCTTCGACCGCCAGATCTTCGTCTCCCCGCCTGATGTCGGCGGCCGGGAGCGAATCTTCGGAGTCCACTCCAGCAACAAGCCACTCGCAGAAGACGTCGACCTGAACCTGCTCGCCCGCCAGACCTCCGGATTGACCGGGGCGGACATCGCGAACATCTGCAACGAGGCGGCGATCTTCGCCGGCCGCCGCGGCGCGGACAGAGTCCAGATGCGTGATTTCGATTCCGCGCTCGAGCGGGTCGTGGCGGGCATGCAGTCGCGCCGGACGCTGACCGATCACGAGAAGCGAGTCGTGGCATACCACGAAGGCGGCCACGCCCTCTGCGGCGAGCTGCTGCCGTCGGTCGATCGGGTGCACCGGATCTCGATCGTGCCGCATGGGAAGGCACTCGGATACACGCTCAACCTTCCCGAGGAGGATCGGTACCTGAAGACCCGCGAGGAGCTGATCGACTTCATGACGATGCTGCTGGGCGGCCGGGCCGCTGAGCAGACCGTGTTCGGGTCGATCACCACCGGCGCCTCGGACGACCTCAGGCGCGTGGCCGACATCGCGCACGCGATGGTGCACGAGTACGCGATGGGTACGGGAACGACCTCACTGCGAGGCGCTCCGGACGGTGTCTCGGAATCGACACGTCGGCGGCAGGACGACGAGGCGCGCGAGCTGGCCGACGAGGCGTTCCGCAATGCGGTGTCGATCATCGACCGTCATCGCGAGAAGCTCGACGAGCTGGCGGCCACGTTGCTGACGAACGAAGTGCTCGAGCGGCAGGACATCGACCGCATCATGGCCGACGTCCCACGGGCTGCACCGCCCCGGCTGGCCGGTGGGGGGATAGGGATCGCGGCCGCGACGGCCGTGTCACCGGCACCCCCGCCGCGGCGGGGGTCCTAACGCGAGCAGCGCCGTCAGTATCCTCCGCCACCGATGCTTGAGGCGATCGACCATGTCGGCGTCGCGGTCGAGGACATCGACGCGGCGCTAGCGCTTTATCGCGACACGCTCGGCATGCCGCTCGTGCACCGCGAAACCGTCACCGAGCAGGGGGTCGACGCAGCGCTGCTCGACGTGGGAGACGGCCATATCGAGCTGCTGCAGCCGTTGACTCCGGACACGGCCGTCGGGAAGTTCCTCTCCCGACGCGGGGAGGGGCTCCATCACGTCGCATACCGCGTGTCCGACGTCGAGGACACGCTCTCAAAGCTCTCGGCGGCGGGCATGCGCCTGATCGACGAGCAGCCGCGCACGGGCATCCGCGGTTCGCTTGTCGCGTTCCTGCATCCGTCGTCCACGGGCGGCGTTCTGACCGAAATCGTCCAACCGCGGGAGGCTCACTGATGGCGAACGACGACAAGCCCCAGCGCGTCAGCATCGGGTTCCTGGGCGGGCCGACGCTCGCCGCGCGCGTGGCGCCGTCGGAGCTCACGCGGCTGCGAAACGCGCTTGGCTCCGAGGGCTGGCACGACCTGACCGCGGAAGACGGCACCGTGGCGCTCGACCTCACAAAGGTGGTCTACGTGCTCGTCGACCACGAGGAGCACCGGGTCGGGTTCGGGACGTAGGGCGGGCTCGCCGTCGTAGACGCCGGGTCCCCGGTGGCCCGCTACGGTCTGCCGCCGTGTCGATCTCAGAGCTCGACCACACGGCGCTGATCTACGCTCGGACCCGCCTTCACGGCGAAGGCGCCGAACGTTTCGTCGCGCGCTTTTCGCGACTCGGTGAGCACGGAGCGTGCTGGTTGGTCGTGGGCGCCGCCGGTGCCCTGCGGGCCGGCCAGCCGGGCGTCCGGCGGCGCTGGTGGCGCGGGACGGGGATTGTGGTCGCGTCATATGCCCTCAACCAGGCGATCAAGTTCACGGTGCGCCGCCGGCGGCCCGAGCTTCCGGGTCTACCACCGCTGACGCCGACGGTGTCAGCGATGTCATTCCCCAGCGCCCACGCCACGACGTCGTTCGCCGCGGCCCGCGCATTCGCCGGGCTGGCGCCGGTCATCCCGCTTTATGGAGCGGCGCTGGGGTTCGCGCTCAGCCGCCCGTATCTCGGAGTCCATTACCCGAGCGACGTGATCGCAGGGGCGGTCCTCGGGACGGCTGTCGCGGAAGCCTGGCCGCGATGAAGGTCGGGATCGTCGGGCTTCCCAACGCGGGAAAGTCGTCGCTGTTCAGCGCGCTGACGGGCGTCGCGGCGGAAGCGGCGAATTACCCGTTCACGACGATCGAGCCGAATGTCGCCGTCGTGCCGGTCAGCGACGAGCGCCTCGATGCCGTCGCGCACGTTGTCGGCTCGTCGAAGATCGTGCCTGACACGATCGCCTTCCACGACATCGCCGGCCTCGTGGCGGGGGCGCATCGGGGCGAGGGTCTGGGCAACCAGTTCCTGGGCAACATCCGCGAGACGGACGCGATCGTGCACGTCGTGCGCGCACACGAAGACCCGAACGTGGTTCATCCAGAAGGCCGCGTCGATCCGGTGGCGGATGCGGAGACGGTCGAGACCGAGTTGATCTACGCCGACCTCGAGCAGGCGGAGCGACGGCTCGAGCGTGTCTCGAAGACGGCCAAGAGCGGCGATCGTCACGCGATCGCGGAAGAGGGCTGGCTCCGCGAGCTGATCGAGGCATTGCAGGCCGGGCGGCCGGCGCGCACGGTTCCACCGCCGGCCGACGCGCCGGACGCGGTGACTCTGCTTGGGCCGTTGACGGCCAAGCCGATGCTGTACGTGGCAAACGTCGAGGAGGGGCAGACCGAGGTGCCGCCGGCCCTCGCGGAGCATGCGCGTGCCGCCGGTGCCGAGGCGGTAGCGGTCTCGGCTCGGCTCGAGGCGGAGCTCGCCGAGCTCGACGAGTCAGAGGCCGCCGCGATGCGCGCTGATCTGGGATTGGCCGACTCGGGTCTTCAGACCGTGATCCGGGGAGCGTTCTCGCTGCTCGAGCTGATCGCGTTCTTCACCGCCGGTGAGGACAAGCCGGCGCAGTCCTGGCACGTCCGCCGCGGTACCTCGGCCTGGGAGGCGGCGGGATCGATCCATTCGGATATCCAGCGAGGTTTCGTGCGTGCGGAAGTCGTGCCCTGGGACGAGTTGGTCGACGCGGGCGGGTACGCCGGCGCTCGCGACCGCGGCACGCTGCGGACCGAGGGGCGCGACTACGTCCTCGCGGATGGCGACGTGATCACGGTCCGGTTCACGCCCTGAGCGATGGCGGCCGCGCCGACCGCGGCCGCCTCGCGTGGGGCCTAGCAGAACTGGGCAACGATCACCCCGGTGCCGTGGTGGCGGGTGAGGGGGCAGCGCGGCGCGCCCCCGCGGTGACGAGCACCAGTCCCGACGCCGCCAACGCGAGCGGCACCCAATTGGCCACCTTGAGCAACAGCAGCGCCCCGATCAGCGCGCCGAGCACCATTGCAGCCACCGCCAGCACCCTCCGGCCGATCTTCGCCTCCACCCCGCCGCCGATCCGCGAATCCGCGGCGATTCCGGACAGGGTCTGGGTGAGAACGGTGGTTGTGAGGTCGGGAACAGCCAGCCGTCTCGCGGTGGCGTTTTGGATCCCCATCGCCAGCGCGAGCACCAGGACCATCGCATAACGCTCCCCGCGGTGGATGTCGTGACCCGCGGCTGCGGCGAGTACTACCGCTGCTAGAACGAGCGACAGCTGGAGGCCGGTCGCCGCGCGCAGTAGCCGGCTCCGATCATCGCCGAGCCAAGCGCCGAAGCGGCCCCCCGCCACTCCTCCGCACAGGAATGCGGCGATCGCGATCAGCGAGGCAGGGAGCGAAAGACCATTGGCGCCGGCGATCGCGAACCCGACGAAGACGGCGTTGCCCGTCATGTTCGCGACGAACACGTGCCCCAACCGGAGGTAGCTCACCGCGTCGACGAGCCCGGTCACGATCGTCAGCACGAGCAGGAGCGGCGGGAGGCGGCCGTAGGGACTGTCGTGCGGAGGCCAGAGGGTTTCGGCGATGTCCGCCCGGAACGTCACACCTGGACGCCGCGCTCGGCCAGCCAGTCCCGGACCTGATTGGGCGGGTCACCCTTCCACTCAGCCCGCGCAGCCAGGCGCAGGATCTTGTTCGGCTCATCCCCCAGCTCATCACGGCGGCGAGCCAGGTACAGGATCGTCGCGGCTGCCATCGAAGCGGCCGGGTCGTCGATTTCGACGTCCACTCCTTCGACCGCGATCGCGACGCGCTCCTCGAGGTTCTCAATCGCCGTCACCGGCTCGTCGTCGTCCTCGAATTGGGCGAGCAGCTCGCCGAGCCGCGGGTCATCGCCGGGCGGATCGCAGATCTCGACCGCGCGCTTGACGACCTCGAACAGCGTTATCGGGTCGGGCTCTCGGGGCATCTGCGCCAGCCTAACGAGACCGCACGCGGTCGGGCGATTCGGTATGTTGCCGCGCACGCCTAATCCCCTGTGCCGTCGTGGGGGAGCGGGGGACCCAGAGTCTCTGGGGCGAGTCGCCGCCTGATGGCGGCGTAGCGCGAATCGCGCGAGCCCGACAGCTAACTCCGTAGGCGTACAACGATGAAACCGAGTCGGCGCACCCTCCACGCTCGAGTCGCGGCGACCGCCGCGGTCGCTGTCGCGCTGCTCGGGACCGCTGCGATTGCGCCGCTGTCCTCCAGCGCAGACCCCAGCCTGAGCCAGCTCAACTCGGCCCTGTCGGCGACACAGGCCCACGCCCAGGCGCTCTCGTCCAGCGTCGGCAACCTCAACGGCCTGATCGGCACCCTCGGTTCACAGATCGCGTTCGTGCAGCAGCGAGAGTCGGCGGTCCGCGTCGAGCTGGCGCAGGATCAGGCGAACCTCGCGCGGGTCACAGCATCGCTCGCCCAGGAACGGAAGGTGCTCGCGATCCTCGTGGCACGGCTTGAACGGGCGCGCGCGCTCCTGGCAAGGCAGCTCGTTTCCGGGTACGAGAGCGACCGGCCCGATCTGATCACCGTGATCCTCGAGTCACGCGGATTCAGGGACCTGCTCGACAAGATCCAGTTCCTGAAGAGCGCCGAGAACGAGCAGAACACGACCATCCAGGTGACGCGTACGGACAAACAGCAGGCGAACGCCGCTGCGCAGCGGCTGGCGACGCTCGAGGCATCCGACCGCCAGGTCACGGCGGCGACGAGCACCAGGGTCCAGGCGCTGGCGGGCATGAACTCCCTGCTTCAGTCAAAGCAGTTCGCGCTCCAGCAGGCGCGCGCGGCGCAGGCGGCGGCGCTCGCCGCGACGCAGGCGCGCGGCCAGGCACTGCAGGGACAGATCGCACAAGTCCAGGCCCAGCAGGCGGCGGCCCTGCGGGCCGCAGCCGCGGCGCCCAACCTGCCGTCCGGTTCACCGGTGCCGTTCGGTTCCGCCGGCGGCGGGGGCAGCTGGGTGATCCCGAGCTCGGTGGTCGCGTGCGAGTCGGGTGGGCAGAACCTGACGCCGAACGCTGCCGGCGCGTCCGGCTATTACCAGATCATCCCAAGCACCTGGAGGCAGTTCGGCGGCAGCGGGTCGGCCGCTTACCTGGCACCGAAGTCCGAGCAGAACGCGGTCGCCCAGCGGATCTGGGCCGGCGGCTCGGGCGCGAGCAACTGGGTTTGCGCCCAGATGCTCGGCGTGCACTAGGTTCGCGGGCCTAAGCTCGTTCGCCAGTCGGGCGTGAGCAGCTCGGTCCGCGTCCCGCGACCGCCGCGGCTGAGCTCGTCGAAGTGAACGAGCGCGGCGCCCGAACCGGACGCGACGCACGTCAGCGGCGACTCCGAGCGGAACACCGGCATGCCGGTTTCGGCCGCGACGAGCTCGGGGAAGCCGCGCACCAGCGTGCCGCCACCTACGAGCAGAATGCCGTCTCGCGCCAGATCGGAGGCGAGCTCGGGCGGCGTGTCCTCGAGGGTGTCGTGGATCGCCTGAAGGATCTCCCTGACGGGAACGGCGATCGCCTCGCGGACCTCCGCGGGGTGGAGGTCGACGCTCGTCGGGAGCCCCGTCAGCAAATGGCGCCCCTTGACCGGGAAGGTCTCCTCGGGATCGAGCGGCATCACCGAGCCGATCGAGATCTTGATGTTCTCGGCCGTCTTCGACCCGACCGCAAGGTGATGCACCGAGCGCAAGTAGTGGGCGATCGCCTCGTCCATCTCGTATCCACCAACCCGGATCGAGCGGTAGACGACGATCCCGCCGAGCGAGATGACCGCCATCTCGCTTGTCCCGCCACCGATGTCGACGACCATCCGCCCGACGGGCTCCTCGATCGCGATCCCGGCGCCGATCGCCCCGGCGATCGGCTCCTCGATCAGATGCACTCGTCTGGCCCCGGCAGCCAGCGAGGCCTCCTCGACGGCTCGCTTCTCGACCTCGGTCACACCCGACGGGGCGCAGACGATCAAGCGCGGGTGGGCCCGGCGGCGGTCGAGCACCTTGTGGATGAAGTAGCGAAGCATCTCCTCGGTCACCTCGAAGTCCGCGATCACGCCATGGCGCAACGGACGTGTGGCCGAGATCGTCGCCGGCGTGCGACCGATCATCCGCTCCGCTTCTGAACCAACCGCGTGCACGAGGCCCGTGTCGACGTCGGACGCGACGACCGAGGGCTCTGCGACGACGATCCCGCGGCCCGCCACGTACACGAGCGTGTTCGCGGTCCCGAGGTCGATCGCCATGTCGTGGACCCCCAGGCTGGGGGTCAAGTGGCGGCGGACGGTGTGATGACGGATGCCGTTTCGGCGAGTGAAGATGGTCAACAGGTTGCCAGAAACGGGCCCGCGGATCCCACTGCCCCGCTAACCACTGCCCCGCTAACCGGTGCCCCAGGCGGTTGCAACCACGGAGCGGCCGCCGCCGCGGTCGCGGTGCTCGCACAGGTAGATCCCTTGCCAGGTGCCGAGCGCGAGCCCGCCTCGGGCGATCGGGAGCGTCAGCGATGGCCCGAGCAGAGCGGCCTTGATATGGGCGGGCATGTCATCCGCGCCCTCTAGCGTGTGGGTCCAGTAGCCGGCGTTCTCGGGCACCGCGTGGTCGAAGTACGTCTCGAAGTCGCGGCGGACATCGGGCGAGGCGTTCTCGTTGAGCGCGAGCGAAGCGGAGGTGTGCTGGATCAGGAGATGCAGGATGCCGACGCGCAACTCTGAGAGCTCGGGCAGGGCCTCCAGCACCTCGCGGGTCACGAGGTGGAAGCCGCGGGCGCGAGGCGCTAGCTCGATGCGGCGCTGGATCCAGAGGTCAGGGGCCATGTCTCCCGGGGGCGTGGGCGATTGGGGTGAATAATTCACCCTAATCGCCCACTCTCACACCTGCGGTAGGCGCGCGACGGCCATCACGACACGGTCGCCTTCGAACGGCACGCCCTCGGCCTCCAAAAGCGCCCGCTGCTCTGCGCCCTTCGCGAGCGACCCGTCGGCGCGGACGACGCGGTGCCACGGGACCGAAGGGTCATCGCAGGCGCTCAAAACGGCGCCCGCCACCCGCGGCGCGCCCGGCGAGATGTCTCCGTAGGTCCGGACGAAGCCCTCCGGAACGGCCCGGATCCGCGCGAGGATCGCCCGCTCCCGCTCGTTCGAGGAAGCGCTCAGCGTTCGCCCGGCTGCTTGCGCGGATACTGCGACACGGGCTCATCGAGGTTGAGTGCCGTCGCGACGATCCGGTTCTGCTCGTGGGCGTGGGCGACGGGATAGCCCTCGCCCGATGCCGCACGTTCGGGACGCCCGACGTAGCCGAAGTGAAGGTGCGCGGGCAGGATCTGAAGCAGCCGCGGCGACATGAACGCCCGCGGACCCATGTTGCGCGGCTCCTCCTGGACCCACGCGACCTCGCGCAGGCGCGGATAGGAAGCGACGAGCTCGAGGATCTCGGCCTGCGGGAAGGGATAGAGCAACTCGATCCGACCGACCGCGACGCCCGGACGGTCCTGAGGCTCGGAGTGGCCGACCAGGTCGTAATAGATCTTGCCGGAGCAGAGGATCAGCCTCGTCACCTGTTCGGCATCTACACCCGGCTCGGGCAGGACCGGGCGGAACCGGCCCTCGGCGAGCTCCTCGATCCGGCTGGTGGCCAGCGGCAGCCGGAGCAGGCTCTTCGGCGTCATGATCACGAGCGGGCGCTGCTTGGCGATCCGCGCCTGGCGCCGCAAGAGGTGGAAGTACTGCGCCGGGGTGGTGCAGTTGGCGACGCGGATATTGCCCTCCGCAGCGAGCTGCAGGAAGCGCTCGACGCGAGCCGAGGAGTGCTCGGGGCCCGACCCCTCGTAGCCGTGCGGCAGCAGCAGCGTCAGACGCGAGGTCTGTCCCCACTTCGCGAGCCCGGGCGTGATGAACTGGTCGATGATCACCTGGGCGCCGTTGGCGAAGTCACCGAACTGGGCCTCCCACAGCACGAACGTCTCGGGCGCCTCTTGCGAGTAGCCGTACTCGAACCCCACGCACGCCATCTCCGACAGCGGGGAGTTGTGCAGCTCCATCGGAGCCAGCGCACCGGGGAGATGCTGCATCGCGCAGTGCTCCTGGCCGGTCTTGGGGTCATGCAGGACGAGATGGCGCTGCGAGAAGGTGCCGCGCTCGGCGTCCTGGCCGGTGAGACGGATCGGGATGCCCTCGGTCAGCAGCGAGGCAAACGCGAGCGACTCGGCGTGCGCCCACATGATCCCGCCCTCGGGCCCAAGCGCCTCGCGGCGTTGCTCGAGCTGCTTGACGAGCTTCGGGTGGACGGTGAACCCGTCCGGCACCGATAAGAGCTCCTCGTTCAGCACCTGGAGCCGGTCGGCGGACACCGCCGTCTTGACCTCGGGAGAGGCGGTGCGGTCGAGCTGGTACTCGCCGGTCGCGTGCTCGATGTCCTTGGCCCGCTCGATCTGCTCCTTGAGCTTCTGATGCTTCTCGGTCAGGACGGCCCAAACCTGGTCGGTCATCTCGGTCGACTCTTCCTCGGAGACGACTCCCTGCTCGATCAGCTGGCGGGCGAACAGCTCGCGCACGGGCGGATGCTTCTTGACCACCAGGTACATCTCGGGTTGGGTGTACGCCGGCTCGTCGGCCTCGTTGTGGCCGAACCGCCTGTACCCGATCAGGTCGATCAGGACGTCATGACCGAACTCCTGGCGGAACGCGAACGCGAGCCGCACGGCGGTGACACAGGCGGCCACGTCATCGGCGTTGACGTGGATGATCGGCACGTCGAAGCCCTTGGCCAAATCCGATGCCCACGTGGTCGAGCGGGCGTCCTCAGGGTCAGTCGTAAAGCCGACCTGGTTGTTTTGGATGATGTGGAGCGTGCCGCCGACGGTGTAGCCGTCGAGCGCCTGAAGGTTGAGCGTCTCGGCGACGACGCCTTGGGCGGGGAACGCGGCGTCACCGTGGAGGATGATCGGGATCGCTGCGTTCGTGTCCTGATGAGCGTGGGGGCCCTGCCGCGTCGTCTGCGCGGCGCGGGTGGCGCCCGCCGCGACCGGGTCCACGAATTCGAGGTGACTGGGATTTGACTCCAGGCGCACGATGATCGACTCGCCGCTCTGCAGCTGGTAGGAGCCCTGGGCGCCGTGGTGGTACTTGACGTCTCCGGTGCCGCCCTGCGGGATCGTGGTGATCGGTTCGAGCGTCGAGGATCCCTCGAACTCGGCGAAGATCGTGTCGTACGGGCGCCCGAGGTTGTGCGCGAGCACATTCAGCCTCCCGCGATGAGCCATGCCGAGCACGACCTCCCGCGCGCCGCGGGTGGCCGACAGCTGGATCAGCTCGTCGAGCATCGGCACGGTCATGTCGAGACCCTCGATCGAGAACTGCTTCTGGCCGAGGTACGCCTTGTGCATATAGCGCTCGAGCGCGTCGACCTCGGTCAGCCGCTTGAGCAGCGCCTTCTGCTCTTCATTTGACAGCGGCCGACGGAACTCCCCGGACTCGATCTTCTCCCGCAGCCACAGGCGCTGCTGATGGGAGGAAATGTGCTCGATCTCGTAAGCGATCGGCCCGCAGTAGGTCTCGCGGAGGTGGGGCAGCGCCTCGGCCAGCGTCTCGCCGGGGACGGACACGCGGAGGATCCGCGTCGGTATCTTCGACATCAGCTCCGGGGTGAGACCGAGGGGTTCGGGGTCGAGCGCCGGATCGCCCTCGGGCTGGCGGCCGAGCGGGTCGAGCTTGGCAGCCAGATGGCCATGGGTACGGTGGGCCTTGAGGAGCGATGTGGCGGCCTGCACCGCTTGGAGCATCTCCTCATCTAGCGGCCCGGGTCCCGGCGCTCCAGAAGGCGGCGGCGGTGCGGCAGCGGGCGGCGCCTTGGCCGGCGCCTCGGGGAGCGGCGGAAGAGCCGCGATCCCGAGATCCGAGAAGACGCGCTCGTAGAAGGAATCCTCGCCCTGCAGGTAGGCCTCGAGCCGCTGCAGGAAGCGCCCCGACTCGGCGCCCTGGATGATCCGGTGGTCGTATGTCGAGGTCATCGTCATGACCTTCTCGACCCCGGGGATGTGCGCCGTACCGACGGGTGGCCCGATCGCCCCGGTGGCAACGATCGTCCCCTGGCCGACCATCAATCTCGGCACCGATGCCACGGTTCCGAGTCCGCCGGGGTTGGTGAGGCTGATGTTGCCTCCGGTCAGATCATCGGCGGTCAGCGTGTTGGTCCGCGCTTTGTCGACCAGCGCGTTGTAGGCATCCAGGAACTGGCTGAAGCTGAGCCGGCCCGCGTCGCGGATCACCGGGACCATCAGCGTCCGGGTGCCGTCCTTCTTCTCGACGTCGACGGCCAGGCCGAGGTTGCACGCCCCATCGTCGATCCGGTTCGGCTTGCCGTCGATCTCCTCGAAGTGATGAGCCATGACCGGCATGGCCTCTGTCGCGGCGCATGCGATCGCATAGGCGATCAGGTGCGTGAAGGAGACCTTCTGGCCGGCCTCCTTGAGCTGCTTGCGGCGCTGATCCAGGGTGGTGACCGTGATCGTGCGGAATGAGGTTGCGGTCGGTATCGAGCGGCTCTGGTCCATGTACCGCGCGAGCGCGGCGGCGCCGCCCTTGAGCAGCTGGACGTTTTGTTCAGGGGCGGCCCCCTGCGGGGGCGCCTGTGGCGTGGCGGTCGCTCCGTTGCCTGCTGCCGCGAGAACGTCCGCCTTGGTGATGCGACCGCCGCGCGCCGTGCCCTCGACACTGCCGAGGTTGACGCCCTCTTGCTCGGCTACACGGCGTGCGACCGGAGAGGCGTTGGCGCCGTCCCCGGTCGGGGTCGTCACCGCGGCGTCCGCTGCCAGCGGTTCATCTGCGGTGGGGGTGGCGGCAGGGGCGGTTGGGGGAGCTGCGGTGGTCGCGGGCGCTTCGGACCCGGCGCTCATGCGCGCGATCACTTGCCCGACGGTGACCGTTGCGCCCTCCTCGAACAAGATCTCGGCGATGGTTCCGGTGGCCGGGGCCGGAAGCTCCATGTCGACCTTGTCAGTCGAGATCTCGACGACCGTGTCGCCCTCCTTGACCGTGTCCCCAATCTTGACCGACCACTCCAAGATGGTGCCCTCGGTCACCGACTCACCGCCCGTCGGCGTGACGATGTCGACGAGCTTGCCGCTGGCGGCATCGCTCGCCGCCGCGGATTCGGCTTCCGTGGTCGCGCCGGCCACCGCCTCCTCGGGAGTCACCGGCGGGGATTCGTCACTCACCGGGGTGCTGGGCGTCGCCGCAGGAGCGGCGGCGGGCTCGTCTGTGGCCGGCGGCGCTCCGTTGCCGGTCGCGATCTCCGCCAGCAGCGCGCCGATCTCGACCGTATCTCCCTCCGCCGCATGGATCTTGGTCAGCGTTCCCGCGGCGGGCGCCGGAACCTCGGCATCCACCTTGTCCGTCGAGATCTCGACGATCGTCTCGTCTGCCTCGACCTGATCTCCCTCCTGCTTGAGCCACTCGAGCACAGTGCCTTCGGCGACGGAATCACCCATCGCCGGCATCACAACCTGGATAGTGCTCGCCTCTACGGCCATGAAATCAACATTACCGCGTGACTATGGGTGCAGATGGATTTCGCCGGCGCTCCGCCACGACGAATCCGATCGATCCGGCGAACGGCCCTAGGCCGCCGAGCACCGCGACCGTGACCGCGAGCCAGAAGGGGATGATCCGGGCGCGCGCCGCCGCGATGCAGATCAGCGACATCGAGATCCACATGAGGCCATGGGCAAGGCCGAGGAGGAAGGTCTCCGGCTCCGGATTGCCAAGCGCGAAGGCGCAGATCAGCAGCGCGAGATAGATGGCCGAGTGCGTGAACGACGCCGCCTCCAGGCGGCGGAACGAGACCGCGCTCACGAACTGACGAGCAGGCTGGCGATCCGCCGCAGCGGTGACTCTGCCACCGACGGCCAGCGCTCAACGTCCGGTGGCCACCATGCGAACTCGTCGTGCTCGTGATCGGGCGTGACCTCGGCGCCGTCGGCCAGCCAAGCCTGCCCGACGAGCATCACCAGCCCGCTGGGGCGCATCACGAGCGCCTCGATCCTCAGCTCGGCCGGAGCGACTGACCACTCCTCCTGCAGCTCGCGCTCGATCGTGTCCGTTGGCTGCTCGTCGACCTCGACCGAGCCGGCGGCGCCGAGTGCCCACCTGCCGGGCCACGAAGCCAGCCAGGCGGCCCGCCTCCCGGCGAGCCAGGAGCCGTCGGCCGCGCGGACAATGCATACGATCGACATGCTCTGGGCTGCATCCGCGGGCAGGAGACGCAGCGCCCATCGTGCCGGCTGGAGCTCGAGCACGAGGCGGTCTTCGCCGGCGTCATATCCGGCCATGCGCGCAGCGAGTCCGTCGTGGGAAGGCGAGCCCCGCTCGCGCAGCTCGTCGAGTAGCTCGTCGGCCGCATCGGTCGCGCTCTGCCCGGGCTCGAACTCGTCATGCCGCCAACGGGCGGTGACCTGGGAGGGATCCCAGGGTCCGCGCGCAAGGATGCCGGCCGCGATCGCCACCAGCCGAACGGTACCGTCCCGTCTGTGGCGCGGCGCCTGAAGCACTGGGGGTGGGGATTCGAGGACGAGCAGCCCTCGCATGACGACGTTCGCGCCGCCGCGCGAGCGATCTCCGAGCGCCTCGGCTTCGGCTCGGCGGATCCTGAGCTGCCGGTGCCCCTGTCGGAGGTGTCCTTGCCGGCGCCTCGCCTCCGCGCGCCCGACCCGCTGGCGGCGATCACGTCCACCGAGCCGTACGAGCGCTGCCTCCACACGTATGGCCGCTCTTACCGGGACGTAGTGCGGGCATTCCGCGGCGAGTTCGAGAGCCCTCCTGACGTCGTCGCTCGGCCCGCGGACAGAGGCGGAGGTGGCAGCGGTGCTCGAGTGGGCGGTCTCGGCGGGCGCCGCGGTGATCCCGTTCGGAGGGGGAACGAGTGTCGTCGGCGGCGTCGAGCCGCGCGTGGGAGATCGCTTTGCCGGGGTTGTGACGATCGACCTGAAGGCGCTCGACCGCGTGCTCGAGGTCGACCAGCAGTCGCTCGCGGCGCGGATCCAGGCTGGATCGACCGGGCCGAGCCTCGAGACGCAGTTGGGAGAGCATGGCCTGACTCTGCGGCACTTCCCGCAGTCGTTCCAGTTCTCAACGCTCGGCGGCTGGATCGCGACGCGGGCGGGCGGCCACTTCGCGACGCTGTACACCCACATCGACGACCTCGTGGAGTCGGTTCGCGCGCTCACTCCTGCGGGCACATGGGAGTCGCGCCGGCTCCCCGGATCCGGCGCCGGCGTCTCGCCAGACCGGATGCTGCTCGGCTCCGAGGGAATTCTCGGCGTGATCACCGAGGCCTGGGTGCGCGTCCGCCCCCGCCCGACGCACCGGGCCTCGGCGGGCGTCCTCTTCGACAGCTTCGCTGCGGCGACCGAGACCGTACGGGCGTTGTCGCAGTCCGGCCTCTATCCGTCGAACTGCCGCCTGATCGACGCCGACGAGGCCCGGGTCACGGGTGCAGGCGATGGCAACCACGCGGTGCTCGTGCTCGGGTTCGAGTCTGCCGGCCACGATGTCGAGGGTTGGATGTCGCTGGCGCTCGAGTGCTGCGGCGATCACGGCGGGCGCTGGGAGCGCCGGCGTTCCGGAGGCGGCTCGTCCGACGCCGTGGGCAGCTGGCGCGAGGCGTTCCTACGGGCGCCATATCTGCGAGACACGTTCGTCGCGATGGGGGTGTTGTCAGAGACGTTCGAGACCGCGATCACGTGGGATCGGTTCGAGCGCTTTCACGCCGAGGTGCTCGAGCGCACCCGGCAAGCGGTCCGCGACGTCTGCGGTGCCGGGTCTGTCACGTGCCGCTTCACGCACGTGTACCCCGACGGTCCAGCGCCGTACTACACGATCCTCGCGCCGGCGCGCCGCGGCGACGAGCTCGCGCAGTGGGCGGCGATCAAGCGCGCCGCCGCGGACGCCGTGATCGATGGCGGCGGCACGATCACCCACCACCACGCCGTCGGAAGGGATCACCGGCCCTGGTACGACCGGCAGCGGCCGGACACGTTTGCAGAAGCGTTGCGGGCTGCGAAGTCATCGCTCGATCCCTCCGGGGCGCTCAACCCGGGCGTGCTGATCTAGCCTGCGGCGTCCGTGCCCGCGATCGCGATCCTCGGAGCCGGCGGCGTCGGCGGCTTTATCGCCGGCGCGCTGGCACGTGCCCGCGATGACGTGCTCGTGGTCGCGCGGGAGTCGACCGCGGAGACGATCAACCGGGACGGACTCGAGATCCGGAGCGCTCGTCTGGGCGACTTCTCGGTGCCCGCCGCCTCTGTTTCACGGCTCGAACAGAAGACCGATGTCCTGCTGGTGGCCACCAAGGCGGCGGGACTCGAGACCGCGCTCGAGCGCATCGAGGTCGTGCCGCCGCTCGTCGTGCCGCTCCTCAACGGCCTCGATCACATGTCGGTGCTCCGCGAGCGGTTCGGTCCGGATGTCGTTGCGGCCGGGACGATCCGGATCGAGGCCGACCGCCCCGCGCCCGGGCGGATCGTGCAGACGAGTCCTTTCCTGCGCGTCGACCTGGCGGCCAACAACGCCGTGCTTCACCCGCTGCTCGGTGCGCTCGCCGCGAGGCTCGACCGCGCCGGGGTCCCGGCCTCGGTCGAGGACGGCGAGGCCCAGATCCTCTGGTCGAAGCTCGTTCGGTTGTGCGCGCTCGCGCTGACCACGAGCGCGTACGACGAGCCCGTCGGGAGAATCCGCACCGAGCATCGCGCCGAGCTCGAGGCGTGCATTTCCGAGGCCTCGGCTGTCGCCAACGCCGATGGTGCGAGATCGGATCCCATCCAACCGCTCGCGGAGCTCGACGACGCGCACGCCGAGCTGGGTTCCTCGATGCAGCGTGACATCGCGGCCGGGCGCGAGCCCGAGCTCGACGCGATCGCCGGGTCGGTCCTGCGTGCCGCCGCCCGGCACGGACTCGGGTGCCCGACGATCGAACGGCTCGCAACCGAGGTGGCTCGGAGGGCCGGGATCGATTCGCCGGTGTAACGACCTAGACCGTGACCAGCTCGGACTCGGAGGCGGGTAGGGCGCCGCCGAGCTCCTTTCGGGAGGTGATCCCCAATTTCGTGAACACCTTGCGCAGATGCCACTCCACGGTGCGGGGGCTCAGGAACAGCCGCGCGCCGATCTCAGGGTTCGAGAGCCCATCCCGGGCGAGTTGAGCGATCTGACGTTCCTGGGGGGTGAGGTCGTCGCGCGTCTCGACGCTCCGCTTGCGGACCTTCTCGCCGGTCGCAGAGAGCTCCGTACGGGCACGGCCCGCGAACGCCTCCATGCCGATCGACGAAAACAGGTCGTGGGCTTTGTGGAGCTCGGCGCGCGCGTCGACGCGGCGATTCTCCCGCCGCAGCCATTCGCCGTAGAGAAGGTGGGCACGGGCGAGCTCCGGACGCAGCCGGGTCTGGCCGAGCCGTCTGATCGCCTCCTGGTACGAACGTTCGGCGCCTTCGCCGTCGCTCAGCAGCGCCCGCGCACGTGCCTCGAGGCCGAGCCCCCAGTCGCTGGTCCTCGCCCGGACATGATCGACGAGCTCTTCCAGCGCTCTAGCCGCCATTTCTGGCTCGCCGCTTCGGACCGCCGCTTCAATCAGCTCGCTCCGCGCCCAGTCCGAGACGAACAACTCGGGCGTGTGCTCGCTCGCGTGGCGGGCGGCGGCGAGCGCCTCCCGGTACCGACCGGCACCATTGAGGAGGACGGAGTTCGCCCAATGGGCGTATTGGACAGCGGTTCCCTGCCCACCCGCCGTGGCCTGTCGGATCGTCTTCTCGATCACCTTCGAGCCCTCGGCTCCGTCGCCCTTGAACCCGGCCAGCACGAGCGCGCCGTACGGCGCGACCAGGGTGCCGGTCGCCTCCGTGACCGCGTCGGCTTCGGCCACCAGCACGCGGGCGTTGGCAAAGTCCCCGCCGAGCACGACGGCCTGCGTCATGACGTTGACGCTGACAGCCAGCACCGTGAGCGCACCCGAATCCCGGGCCACCTGAACCCCGCGCGTGGACACCGCCAGGCACGTGTCGTAATCCCAGACCACGACCGCCGCCGCCGTCGCGAGCCACCCCCAGCGAAGCACTTCCTCGACCGAGACGGTGCTCCCCGCGAAGCCCGTCGCTGCGCGCTCCAGGACCGGCGCTGCCGCTGTCCGTCCGTCAGTGAACAGCAGCGAGAAGCCGTCCAGCAGCAAATCAGAGGGCCGGAGGGCGTCCGCGGGTCGCGGAGCGGCTCGAGCTTGCCGGGAGACCTCGTGGAGGTCGACGGCTCCGGCCAGCCGCCCGGCGAACAGCGCCGCGCTCCAAGCGTCGAGATATGTCTCGCGCGCGACCTTGGGATCGAGCGGCTCGAAGGCCTTTGCGGCCCGGAGCAACAAGGCCGGAGGGTCGCTACCGCGACTTTGGGAGTACGCGACCTCCGCGCGCAAAAGGTCCGCGCGGGCGCGCTGTAGTTCGTCCAGAGGCCCAGCCTCCGCAACACCCAGCAGCCCAACCGCTGTGTCGAGTGCCCCGGCCTGCAGGCTGGCCCCCGCCGCAGCCAGCGCGCGGTCGGTCCGTTGCTCCGGATCGCGAGTCAGCTCGACCGATCGCTGCAGAAATGCGGCCGCGGCGGCGAGGCCCCCACGCGTCTGCGCCCGTTCGGCAGACTGCTCGAGCTCGATCGCGACGTCCTCGTCGGGCCCCCCTGCGGCGGCGGCAAGATGCCACGCGCGCCGGTCGGGGTCGAGATCTCGATTGGTCGCCTCGGCCAGAGCCAGATGCACCGCACGGCGCTGGTCCACCGAGGCTGACCCGTAGACCGCCGAGCGGACCAACGGATGACGGAAGATCACGTGCTCTCCAATTGCCAGCAACCCATCCGTCTCGGCTCCGGTGATCATCGACACCGCGAGCCCAAGATGGTCGGCAGCGCTCCACACGAGCAGCGGGTCCCCCACGGGTTCCGCAGCGGCGACCAGCAACAACAGCCGCGTCTCGTCAGACAGCGCCTCGAGGCGCCGCAGGAAGCTCTCTTCGATTCGTCCCGGCAGCGACTCCGCGGCCAGCAACCCGAACCCGCCCGCCAACTGAGGACCCGTCAATCCCCGGGGCAGCTCCAAGAGAGCAAGCGGATTGCCTCGCGTCTCGGCCACGAGCCGATCGCGGACGCGCTCGTCGAGCAGAAATCGAACCTGCAACCCCAACAGAGCCCGCGCATCGCCGTCGTCGAGTCCGGTCACCGCGAGATCCGGCAGACCACGCAAGTCCTCAGCCGGCTCGCGCGCCGCGAACACGAGGCCGACCGGCTCGCGTGCCGCGAGTACGAGGCCGACCGGCTCGGCCAGGAGCCTCCGTGCCACGAACGCCAGCGTCTGGGCCGACGCGTGATCGAGCCACTGAGCGTCGTCCACCAGACACAGGAGCGGGCGCTCCTCCGCGACCTCCGAGAGCAAGCTCAGGACCGCCAGCCCGACCAGGAACCGGCTTGGCGCTGGTCCCACGGCGAGTCCGAAGACGATCTCGAGCGCGTCGCGCTGCGGGTCCGGGAGTCGCGCAAGGCGATCGAGCAACGGCGCGCAGAGCTGATGAAGACTCGCGTAGGGCAGCTCCATCTCGGATTCCACGCCGACTCCCCGCACGAGCATCACATCCGGCGCCGTCGTGACGAGGTACTCCAACAGCGCGGTCTTCCCCACGCCCGCCTCGCCTCGCAGCACCACTGTGCGGCTGCGCCCCTGACGGATCGCCGCGACCAAATCATCGAGGTACGCGCACTCCTTGCCGCGGCCGAGTAACTGTGCTGGAGTGCCTGCAGGCCTAAAAGCCACTTCCCACTTCCCCCGTTCCCAGCCCGGCGATCGGTGTTAAGTTTCTCACAGCTTAGGTGCTGATTGGCCCGATGCCAAGACCAGGGACCCCACCAGGGCGTCCACGGGCGCGACCCGAAACCGAATGCGAGAGCTTGCCCTCGCAACCTACCGCGGAGTGTCGAGATGCCCGACGACGGCAGGAGAAATCACTACGACGTGATCGTCCTCGGCGGCGGCGCGCCCGGCGAGCACTGCGCCGGAGCCCTCGCCGAAGGAGGGCTGCGAGTCGCAGTGGTGGAGCGCGACCTGGTCGGAGGTGAATGCTCTTACTGGGCGTGCATTCCCTCGAAGACCCTGCTGCGGCCGGGCGAGGCTGTCCAGGGAGCGCGGGAAGCGGGTATGCACGCTGAGGTCGACGTCCAGGCGGCGCTGGCTTGGCGCGACTTCATGGTGTCCAAGTACTCCGACGCGGGACAGGAGCGCTGGCTGAGGGACCGGGGAATTGACCTTCACCGGGGACGGGGCCGCCTCGCGGGACCGGGCGTCGTCGAGTGTGGCGCCATACGCTTCACCGCGCGGCACGTGGTACTGGCGAACGGCGCCGACCCCGTCATACCGCCCGTTCCCGGTCTGCGCGAACTGGACGGCGTTTGGACCAACAGGGAGGCGACGGGAATGAAAGTCGTCCCACGCAGCTTGGTCGTGATCGGCGGAGGACCGGCCGGCGTGGAGCTGGCGCAGGTTGTGCACCGCTTCGGTGGCGAGGTGGCGTTGATCGAGGGCGAGGAGCGAGTGCTTCCCCGCGACCCCGCAGCGCTCGGCGAGGCGCTCGGCGACGCGCTGGCCCGTGACGGCATCGACATCGTCCTCGGAGTGCAGGCGACCGCCGCGCGCCGCGATGGCGACGAATACGTGCTGGCTCTCCAAGATGGTCGCGAGCTCCGAGGCGAGAAGCTGTTGGTGGCGACGGGGCGGACACCTCGGGTCGAGGACATCGGGCTGGAGACGGTTGGCGTGACCGCCGATCGCCGCGGGATCCACGTCGACAAGCGCATGCAGGCGGGCGAAGGTCTTTGGGCGATCGGCGACGTCAACGGCGTCTGGCCGCTCACGCACGTCGGCGAGTACGAAGGGGAGATCGTGGCCTCGAACATCCTCGGGGAGCCGCGTGAGGCGCACTACGAGGCAGTGCCTCGCGTGACTTACACCGATCCCCAGGCCGCCGCGGTAGGCGCCGCTGAAGACCGGTTCACGGCGACGGTGCCGATGTCGGAGGTTTCCAGGACCGCGACCTACACGCATGCGTATGCCGAGTCGAACGGATTCCTGACCCTGCTCAGCGACGGCGAGCGACTGACGGGGGCGTATGCCCTCGGACCCGAAGCAGGCGAGTGGCTCGGGCAGGCGACCCTCGCGATCCGCGCCGGTGTTCCAGTCTCGGTGATGCGGGACACGATTCAGCCGTTCCCAAGCTTCTCGGAGAGCTTTGCGACGGCTGTCAGGGACCTGCACCACCAGATCACCTCCGGGCGCGAGACGAGCGAGGTCGGAGCGCAGTGACTGCGGCTCCGACCGCTCGAGAGCCGGAGCTGCTCGGACAGACTGTCGTCGTGATCGGCGGCAGCGCCGGATCGGCCTCGAGACCGCGCGACGTGCCCGCGCCGAAGGCGCGAGCGTCATCCTGACGGCGCGCAATCCCGAGCGCCTCGAGGAGGCGGAGCTCGAGCTCGACGCCGAGCGGACCGCGGCCTTCGACGCAACCGACTCGGCGGCCGTGAAGCAGTTCTTCGAGGACGTCCACGGAACGATCGACCACGTGATGGTCACCGCCGGCGGCCCACGGTACGGCCCCCTGCTCGAGATGGACTCAGATGAAGTGCGCGAGGGCCTCAGCGATCACATCGTGGTGGGGCTGGACGTTGCGCGGAACGCCTCCGGCAAGATGAGGCCGGGAGGCACACTGCTGCTAATGGGGGGCACAGGTGGACGGCGCGTCGGTCGCGGACTCGGCATCGCCTCCGCAGCCACGGCCGCGAGCCCACCGTTCGTCGCCGCGCTCGCGCTCGAGCTCGCACCGGTTAGGGTCAACCTGATCGCGGCCGGATTCGTCGACACTCCACTGTCGGCATCGCTACTCGGCGAGGGGCTCGAGGCCAGGCGCAACGAGCTGCGCGCGACGCTCCCCATCGGGCGCGTGGTCGGCCCGGCCGACGTCGCCGCGCTCGCCGTTCATCTCATGACGAACACGGCCCATCACAGGCGCGACGTACGACATCGACGGCGGACAGCAGTTCGTCTGAAAACAGCAGGAGGTAAGAATGAGCACCATGAACATCGGAGAACTCGCCGATCTCCTCCATGAGACGGCGGACCACCACGATCCGTACGAGAAGAGCCACGCGCCCCACAACTGGTGGGACTGGTATGCCGCCTACATGAGCGCACGTCAGAGCGGCTCAAGCCCTGAGGAGGCATCGACCTCCGCCGGCCGATACATGGAGGAAGTCCTCCACGTGGCCGCCCTCTAGTAGCTGAGCGCGCTACGAGGCTGGATCCTCTCCCGGCGTTTTGCCGATCTCGCTCCCCTGCGAGGGATCGTCGTACGGGGCCTCACCCGCGGTCCCGCCCTGGCTCGGGTCCTCATCACTGGTGGCGCCGAGCTCTTCACCCTGCGTCGGGTCGTCGAACTGATCCTCGGCGGCGCCGGCGCCCTGGCTCGGGTCGTCGCCCGCAGAGCCGGCTCCCTGGCTTGGATCGTCGTTGAACGACATATCTCGCTCCTTCCTCGGCTTGTTCGCGGTCCACCACGATGTACCACCACCTGGGGCCTTTGGCAAGCGCAACTAGAGGAGCGGCTCGCTCCGGGCGGCCTGATCCGTCGCTCAGCGCCTCGCAGGCGGGGATGCAGACAGCACCTGGCCGTCTCCATCGAGCGCCTGCACCGCGAAGTAGGGCTGCCTGCTGCGCACCTGCATCTCGGTCTCAAACGAAGCCTTGGTGAACGTCCCGATGGGATTCAGGGCAGTCGCGCTGGGTCCCGCCAGCACGCGCCACGAGGCGACGGCGGTGGCTCCATTCCAGCTGGCGTACACCCGGGTGCCGTGCTGGCTCGCGGCCAAAGCGATCGCCGGTGGTGTGGTCGGCTGGCCCCACCACCGAAAGCGGTAGGCGCGGTAGGACTCGACCGGCGGCTCGTAGCGGATCGTGAAGAGCTGGCGTCCCGTCCGGCTGAATTCCGTGGCGAAAGGCTTCGAGCCGTAGCCGACGAACGTGTTGCCGTCCGGCAGCACCTGGGCGCCGCCTTGGCTGTATGCGAGCAACGAAGGATTGTGGGTAAAAGAATGCACGAGCGAGGCTCGGTGCTTGGAGTAGTTGAGCCTGATGCGGAGAGCCCGGGACTCCGCTTCGCTGACATACACACCGGCGCCGTCGTCGAACATCGTGATCGTCCCGTCGAGCTGCAGCCGGGCGTCGTGCTGCCAGGCGAACTTGGTCCCCGGCCCCATCTTGAAGTTCGAGTGCTTGCCGCCGAGCGTCCAGATGATCTTGCCCGTCTGCTTGTCGATCTCGTAGATCGCCCACGTGTGGCGAGCAGACACGAGCAGGTTGCCGTTCGGAAGCTGCTGGACTGAGTCGAGATGGAAGAAGTCGTAGGAGCCCTGGCTGGGCTTGCCGTAATAGGAGGCGCTCGGAGAGACGTGCGCCATCGCGCTCCACTGCCAGAGCACCTGGCCGGTCGCGATGTTGATCTCCTGAATCGCATCGTCGGTCAGGATGCCGTGCTTCGGCCCGCCGATTCCAGACAGGTCTGCCGACACGAAGGCGTACGCCGTGACCAGCGCCGTGCCCTGCGGCGTGATCTGGAATTCGTGCACTCCGGTCGTGTAGCCGGCGCCCGCGCGCACGGTGGCGACCGTTTGGTAGGCATGGTTGAGGATCGTGTCCGTGCCTCCCAAGTCGACCGTCAGCACTGATTGTCCGTTGTAGCGCTGGACCTCGAGGTTGTAGGCCGCCCTCGAGTCGGGGACGGGGTCAAACCAGATCAGCCGACCGCCTGGGTCGAGGATCATCGGGCCCGGCTGGATCGTGCGATGGGCGTCGAGGAAGATGTCCCCGGAAGCGTTCGCGTCCGGATCGTTGCCGGTCATCCACACGACCGGCGGGTGGATCGAGCGGTTTGAGTGGAACGTGCGCGTGAACCCGTCCGGGTCGCGGATGTCGTGCCTGGCCGAGCGCGCGCCACTGGCGGAGACGGGCGCCGCGAGAAGCGTCAGCACGACAAAGCTGACGGCAAGCTGGAGGGAAGTCTTGGTCCGGAGCGTGGTACCTGCTCTACAGCGGCGGCTCGATCTTCGGTGGCGTTATATGGACAGGCTCGGACGAGACCGCCTCGACGACCTCCTCCTGTACCTCTTCCACCTCTTGATCATGCTCGCCGTCGCAGAGAACACGGAACTGGCCCGTCACGCCGCCGTCGGCTTGGAGAACGATTCCCGGCAGGATCTCCTCGCCCTCCTCGAGCCCCAGCCGCTCGATGTCGAAGTGAGCCATCCCGATGCCCCAGGTGTGGTGAGTCGGGTTCTCCCGGTCGTGGGAGGCGACGCCCTGGGCCAGGCGCTCGAGCAGGTAGGCGATCTTGTTCTTCGGCGCGGTCATCAGCTCCGCTCGATGATCTCGATCCGGTACCCGTCGGGATCGCGCACGAAACAGAGCCGGTTGCCTCCCTCCCTGACCGTGTAGGGAGGCCGCTCGGGCTGGATCCCCTGGTCCTGCAGCTTGGCCAGGGTGTCGTCGAGCGCCGAGGTGGTGATCGCGATGTGCCCGTAGCCGCTGCCGATGTCGTATGGCTCGGTGCGGCCGACGTTGTAGGTCAGCTCGAGCCGCGGCTCCGGCCCATCGTCGGGCAGACCCATGAAGACATTGACGGCTTCGTCGCGAATCGGCAGCCGCCCGATCTCGCTGAACCCGAGCGCCTCGTAGAACGCGACCGAGCGGTCAATATCGGTGATCCGGTAGCAGGTGTGGATCAGGCTCACTGGCTTCAGCCTATCGCGGGGAGGGGGCGGGCCGCGGGGCTGATTGTGGCTTCAAGATAGGCTGCCGTCGATGCTCGTCGAGCGGTCCATGAACGACCAGTTCCTGTCTAACACCTACCTGGTGGCGGACGAGCTCGGCTCGCAGGCGGCGATGATCGATGCCGGCGGCCCGGTCGGCCCGCTCCTCGACGTGCTGAAGCGGATGCGCTTTCAGCTCTCGCACATCCTGCTCACCCACCACCACCACGATCACATCGCCGAGCTCGACGAGGTGCTGGCCCAGCATCCGGGCACCCCCGTGCTGGCTCACCCACTCGAACGTGAGCACGTCGCGCAGGTCACCGCGACACTCAACCCGGGCGAGCCGATCGAGTGCGGGGCGCTCGTGATCGAGCCGCTGCACACACCCGGCCACACGGCCGGGATGGTTTCACTGCTCGTGAACGGCAACGACGTGTTCACCGGCGACACGCTGTTCAAGGGCTCGGTCGGCGGCGTCCGCGCGCCGGGCCACACGACCTACGAGGACCTCAAGCAGTCGATCATGGACAAGCTGCTGAAGCTCCCGCCCGAGACGCGGATTCACCCGGGGCACACCGACCCGACGACGGTCGCGGACGAGCTCGAGCGAAACCCGTTCGTGCGGATCTGGCGCGGCGTCGATCCCGAGGGCACCGAGCCGTGCACCGCGATGGGCCAGCCCGCGACCCTGATCCTGTTCGCCCAGGACTACGACGGCGGCCACAAGGCCTGGGTTCGCTGGTCGGATGGATCTGACGACATCGTGCCGGGATCGCAGGTGCAGCTGGCTTAGTTCGCCCGCGTCACCGGCACTCCAAATAGCCGATCGAGGGCGACGTTGGCGAGGTAGCCGAGCTGCTCTTCTGCATTCGGCCCGGCGCCGCTGAGTGCGAACGTGACCAACGCGCCGTTGGCAAAGGCGTCGGCGTACTCGTGCCCGGCCCCGTCCGAGGTTTCGTAGATCTGGAAATTGTCGTCGTTGGGATAGCTCACGTTGTCCCACGGGTTCGTGTTGGTCTGGAGCGCCGCCTCGTCGGCCTTGACCTGCGCCGGCGAGAGCCCCGTCTGCGCCGCGAACGTCAGTCCCATCGCCGAGTTCGTCTGGCTGGTGGCGACGCACCCAGTGGGCGAGTTCGGCTGCACGAGCGCGCCGGGCCCCAGCACGAGGTCGATCTCGCCTGGGGTCAGCAGCTGACATGCGGCGAGCGGTTGTGGCGAGGACGGCGTCACGACTACGGATGACAGCTTGACCGACGACCCTCCGCCGAAGTCATCGGCCCAGCTCAGCGTTCCGCCCGAGAGCGATAGGTGGGCAATCGTCCGGGCGATGTCGAGCTGGTAGTGGTGCCTGCCGTTGTTGGTGGCGATGAGAATGTCCGGGCCGAAACCGGTCGCGTCCGAAAAGAAACCGGCCGGGCTGTTCAGGTAGATCTCCGCTACCCAGCCGGTCTTCGACAGCGCGTAGCCAGTGATCGGGGGAAAGGTCGGACACTCGTCGTTGCCGTCGCACTCGGCAAGCTCCTTGAGCTCGGTCCGCGCGCGCGTCCGGTCGAACGCGATCAGGAACTTCGAGTCCACCTCGATGTTGGTGCGAAGGAAGAAGCCGACGTAATGCCCCGCGAACCTGAGCTGCGACACCCTGGGATTGATGCTGTCCCGGTACAGGCTCCTGTTGCCGCCATGCGGCGAGGCACAAATGAACACCGGGTGACGACCGGCCACCGGCGCCGTCCAGATGACCACCCCTCCACGTTGTGCAAGGACCGTCCCGGTCGGGTGACAGCTCGTCGTGGCACCTGACGCAGCCGGAACTGCAGCCGCGATCGCCAACGCCCCGAACGCCGAGGCCAAGCCAGCCTTCATCCTCATTTCCAAAACCCCTCGGTCCCGTTGCCCTAGATGGGTGCGACCCTACCAGGCGGACCCGGCCGCGGACGGCCCGGAGGCCGCCCGCGCCGGGGCAATAAACTGGCACGAGGTGGCGCAAGACAAAATCCCCACCTCCCGCGTGGGGCGGACGGCCAAGGTCGGGAGGCTCGCTGCAGGACAGGCGATCAGGCAGGCGGGAACGCGTGCCGCCAACGTCGCGCGCGGCAAGGAGGGACGCGAGGCGGCCCTGGAGCGCCGCCACATCGAGGCAGCCGAGCAGATCGTCGCCGCACTCGGGACGATGAAGGGCGCCGCGATGAAGGTCGGGCAGGTGATGTCGTTCCTGGACATCGGGCTGGTGCCCGAGGAGTACCGAGAGGAGTTCCAGCGCAAGCTCGGCGCACTCCGGGACGCGGCCCCGACGGTGACCTTCAAGGACATGGGCAAGGTGATCGAGGAAGAGCTCGACGGTCCCCTCGACGAGGTGTTCGCCGAGTTCGACGAGGTGCCGATCGCGGCGGCCTCGATCGGGCAGGTGTACAAGGCGACGCTCCACGACGGCCGCGACGTCGCGGTCAAGGTCCAGTACCCGGGCGTCGCCGCCGCAGTTCGGGCCGACATGCAGAACCTGGGCCTGATCCTCCGGCTCGCGAAGCGGATCGCGCCGGGGATGGATCCGAAGGCGATGGGCGAGGAGATCCGCGACCGGATCGAGGAGGAGCTCGACTACGAGCTCGAGGCTCAGAACCAGCGAACGCTCGCGCGTCTGTTTCGGGGGCATCCATTCATCGTCGTGCCCGACGTCGTCACCTCCTTTTCCCGCGAGCGCGTGCTGGTGTCGGAGTTCGTCGACGGCAAGGGCTTCGAGGAGATCAAAGCGCTGCCGCAGGAGGAGCGCGACAGGATCGGGGAGATCCTGTTCCGCTTCTACTTCGGCTGTCTGTACCGCCACCACCAGTTCTCCGGCGACCCCCATCCCGGAAACTCGATGCTCCTCGAGGACGGCCGGATGGCGTTCATCGACTTCGGGTTGTTCAAGCGGATGCCGCCGGAGGCGGTCGAGCTCGAGATGCGGGTCGCGCGGGCGACGATCGAGGGCGACACGGGCACGATCATGCGGCTGGAGCGGAGACCGGGTTCTTCCCCGAGCCCGAGAGGTTCAAGCCCGACCGCGTGCTCGAGCACTTCCGCGCGGCGACGTCCTGGTACACCGAGGACCGATACGTCGAGATCACGCCGGAATGGGCTACTCAGGTACTGATCGACATGAGCGACCCACGCTCTGAGTATTTCGGGCAACTGCGACACGAGAACGCTCCGCCGGACCACATCTTCGGCCGGCGGATGGAAGTGCTGACGATGGCGGTGATCTCGCAGCTGTACGCGCGAGGCAACTTCCACCGGATCGCGCGGGAGTGGTTCTACGGCGATCCCCCGGCCACCGAGCTCGGGCGCCAGGAGGCCGAGTTCTTCGGGCCGGTGGCCGCGCGCAGTTAGAGTTCGCGCCGGCCATCAGATGTCAGACGTAGACAGGCACAAGCTTCGCGAGTTCGTGGGCCGGATGGTGGGTTACATGACCGGTGGAACGGCGTGCTTCTCGGTCTGGCTCGGCGATGAACTCGGGCTCTACGCAGCGCTGGCTGGTAAGGGGCCCCGGAGCGCCGGGGAGCTCGCCGCCGACACGGGTTGCAACGAGCGCCTGATCCGGGAGTGGCTCGATACCCAAGCCGCCGCGCAGCTGATCGAATACGACGCCGCCGGCGACCGGTATACGTTGAGCGCCGAGGGAGCCATGACGCTCGCCGATGACCGCTCGCCGGTGTTCACCGCCCGGGGCATGAACGCGTTCGGAGCCTCGTATCTGGACATCGAGAAGATCAAGGCCGCGTTCAGGAGCGATGGCGCGCTCGCGCTGGGGCGATCATCACCCGTGCCTGTTCAAGGGCACGGAGTGGATGTTCCGCACGGGCTACCGCTCGCATCTGCCGGGCGAATGGATTCCGTCGCTCGAGGGCGTGGAGGACAAACTTCGCGCTGGCGCCCGGGTGGCTGACATCGGCTGCGGTCACGGCAGCTCGGTGATCGTGATGGCCGAGGCCTACCGCGTCCGAGTTCTGGGGGTTCGACTTCCACGAGCCCTCGATCGTCGCCGCCCGCGAACGGGCCGCGGAGTCGGGCGTCAGGAGCGATCCTGTTTGAGAAAGCCGGGGCAAAGGATTACGCAGGCACCTACGACCTGATCTGCTTCTTTGACTGTCTGCACGACATGGGCGACCCGGTCGGCGCCGCGGCGCACGCGCACGAGCACCTGGACGCCGACGGGACCGTGATGCTGGTCGAGCCGTTCGCGCTCGACGGGCGCGAGGCAAACCTGGCGGGAAACCCGATGGCGACGCTGATGTACGGCGCCTCGACCGCGGTGTGCACCCCCAACTCGCTCTCGCAGGAGGTCGGCCTGGGGCTCGGCGCGCAGGCGGGCGAAGGGCGCCTGCGCGAGGTCTTCGAGCAGGCGGGGTTCAGCCGCTTCCGGCGCGCGGCCGAGACCACGATGAACCTGGTCCTCGAGGCCCGCCCGTAGGCCACGAGGTGGCTGCGGCCGTGCTCGCGGACGAAGAGCTCGCGTTCGCCGGCCCCGCCTCGCTCGCGGAGCGCGTTCGCAACCGCGAGATCAAGCCGCGCGAGCTCGTCGAGCTTCTCTAAAGCGGATCGAGTCGCTGGACGGCCGCCTGAACGCGTTCCGCGTCACGATGGCCGAGCAAGCGCTGGCCGATGCCGACGGGCTGATGGCCACGGACGGTCCGCTGGCGGGGGTGCCAGTCGCGATCAAGGACGACCTGCGGTCGCCGGCGAGGTGATGACGAAGGGCTCGCGCAGCTTTGGACACCCGCAAGCAGCCGATGCCGAGGCGGTCCGGCGCCTGCGCCTCGCCGGCGCGATCCCGGTCGGGATCACCAACGTGCCCGAGTTGATGATCTGGCCCTGGACGGCGACCGAGGCGAACGGGATCACGCGCAACCCGTGGGATCCGAGCCGCACGCCCGGAGGATCGTCGGGCGGGTCCGCGGCCGCTGTCGCCTCCGGCATGGTGGCCGCCGCGACCGGCTCCGACGGCGGCGGATCGATCCGGATTCCGGCAGCGTGCTGTGGGCTGGTGGGGATGAAACCCACGCGGGGCCGGGTCCCGACCGAGCCGGCTGGAGAGCATTGGCTGGGCCTGAGCGTTTACGGGTCTCTCGCACGCTCGGTAAAGGACAGTGCACTGATGCTGGACGTGATGGCGGGCACAGGAGCCCTGTTCACATCCGCATCGGCTTCTGAGCCGAAGCGGCTGAAGGTCGCCGTGTCGCGCAAGCTTCCGCCGGGTGTGATCGCGCGGCTGTCGTCCGACCAGCGCGGGCGTGGGGAGCGGACCGGGAGGCTGATCGGCGACCTGGGCCATGAGGTGATCGAACGCGATCCCGCCTACGGGCTAGCCATACTCGAGTTCACGCAGACCTGGACCCGCGGGGTCTACGAGGACTCGCTCACGATCCCCGACCGACGCAGCTCGAGCCCCTGTCGCGACGGATGGCGGCGGCCGGACGGTTCCTCGTGCCCGATTGGCGGCGCGGGGGCGTGCTAGCCCGGCGCGAGTCGACGAGCGCGCGGATCCTCGCCCTATGGGACGACGTCGACATCCTGTTGACGCCCGCGCTTGCGAGGACGGCGCTCGCGGCCGAGGGCGGCTTCGGCAAGCCGGCGCCGCTCGCCTTCAACCGCGGGGCGAGCTTCACGCCGTATACGCCACTGCTGAACCTCACCGGCCAGCCCGCGATCGCGATTCCCGCCGGCATGGCCGCCGATGGGCTCCCGCTGAGCGTTCAGCTGGTCGGACGGCCGGGCGGCGAGGAAACCCTGTTCGCGCTCGCCGCACAGCTCGAGGAGGCGCAGCCGTGGGCCGACCGCCGACCGCCGGTCTCGTGACGTCGGGCTTGTAGCGCTTCGCGGCCCGCCTAGCGAGAACCGCACCCGCTAACCCAGGTACCCGAGGTACTGCTGTCGCGTCAGCGAGCCGTTTGCAGCCTTGGGCGGCCTGGAAAACCAACCCCGTCCGACGCCTCCGCGGCCTTGAAGCAGGCGGCGACCCGGAACTGGAACGCAGAGGCCGGGGGTCGATCGTGTGGGTGATCGTGTAGCTGAGGGTATGGCCGCTGCGGTGAAGCTCGACGGTGTCAACCAGGTCGATGCTCGGCGGAGGGCTGGTGCCCTCGATGAGCCCTAGGTGTACACCGGGCCGCGGACGCCGACCTTCCCAGGGGAGTCTCGGCCACATAGTTCACGGTGAGGGTGTGCGAGCCGGCCGAGTTCGCCGTGGTACAGAGATTGCACGTCAGCAGGAGCACCCGATCCTCGACGTAAACGGAGATGCCCGGGCTCCGCATCGTCTGACGGTTGTGCGTGACGAGCACCCGGTAGCGGTTGGCGTGTGACGGCCGGGCGACGAAGGTGTAGTCGCCGCTCGAGCTCACCTGCGCCGTGGCGATCGTATGGAAGCCGTGGCGGAACGGAAACGGGTTTGCTTCGAGCGTCACCTTGCCGGCGGAACCGGCGTGTCCGCTGAGCGTCACCGATTTGCCATAGGTGACCAGCGTCCGGCTCGCGGTCAGCGTCGGCGTCGGGGCGCTCGCGCCGGCGTCCACTGTTGCGAGCGCCGCGGCCACGGCGGCCCCGGAGCAGATCGCGACCGCGGCTCGCCTCATACCCGCTGTATCTGCACGAGGCTGGTGTGCCGGCCGCCCACTCGGAAGTCCCGCGGTGATCCCGACGCGCGCCCCTGACTTCACCCATACCAAGCTCGACCACGCGGCGGGCCGCGTCGGCGATCAGCGCCTCTGTGATCTCGTGGCGGCGCATCGACCCTGCCTGCACTCCCCACATCAAGCTGCAGCGGCGCACCGTCTCCTTCCCCGGGGACAGCGCGAAGATCGGGACCTGGGGGCGGTGCGCCGAGATCAGCCGCGCTGACCGTCCGGACAGCGTGGGAACCACGAGCGCCGCGAGATGCAGGTCGCGCGCAGCCGCGCAGGCGCTGTAAGCCACCGTGTAGGCGGGATCGCGCGCGTCGCGGCGTACGCGTTCTTCGTTCCAGGTCCGGTACGGCAGGCCGTGCTCGGTGCGCTCGGCGACGGACGCCATCGTCTCGATCGCCTCGACCGGATAGCCGCCGATCGCCGTCTCCTGGGAGAGCATCACGGCATCGGTTCCATCGAGGATGGCGTTGGCAATGTCGGCGACCTCGGCCCGCGTAGGCCGCGGAGAGGAAACCATCGAGTCGAGCATCTGAGTGGCGGTGATCGACGGGCGGGCGAGCCTGCCCGCGACCCGCAAGAGCTGCTTCTGGAGCATCGGGACCTCGGCGATCGGGAGCTCGATCCCGAGATCGCCGCGGGCCACCATCACGCAATCGCCGCGCGGATTATCTCCTCGGCGGCGTCGACCGCCTGGGGCTTCTCGATCTTCGCGATCAGCGGCAGCCGGGTGTGCTTTCGAACCGAGGTCACATCCTCCGCGGTGCGGACAAACGACAGCGCAACCAGGTCGACGCCGATCGACTCCCCGAACTTGAGCATGTCCAGGTCCTCTTCCGGGGACGGCGGCGAGTCCGCGCGTCGAGCCGGGGATGTTCAGCCCCTGACGGGAAGCGACCGCGCCGCCGATCTCGACCGCCGTGTCGACCTCGCCGTCGCGAATCGTCGTCACCCGCAGTCGGATGGCGCCGTCGGCCAGGTAGATGACGTCGTCGACCGTTTCCTCCAATTGGTTCCTTCCAGTTGCTTCTCCTTCGATGCAGCAGCCAACCTTAGATCTTAAATCCTTAGATCTTAAGCCACAAGAAATTACCTTCTATGATTTGTTGTTCCGCTTAGTAGATACGAACAAATCATCTCCTGGTAAACTTACTGGGGGAGCAATCAAGGACCTTTTTACCAAGTCGAAAGTCGAAGAAAACATTAGCTCTCGTAATGCGCTCCTGATGGCTATATTCACATGTTGTTTAGATATGGAACGTCGCTGATCAGCAGAAGGTAGTCTTGACTCGCGATGACTTTTTTTATTG
>CAVPKT010000073.1:0-99209 GCA_963705775.1 uncultured Solirubrobacterales bacterium
GCCAGCATCCCGTCGCGCAGGCGCGGCAACTGGCCGACGCGCTCGAGCCGCGCGTGTTCAAGGTCAACCTGATC
Source organism: uncultured Solirubrobacterales bacterium (assembly GCA_963705775.1). Classification (GTDB taxonomy): domain Bacteria; phylum Actinomycetota; class Thermoleophilia; order Solirubrobacterales; family Solirubrobacteraceae; genus Palsa-465. The sequence continues at coordinate 75 of CAVPKT010000073.1, forward strand.
CCCTACAACCCGACCGGCTCGGGTTACGAGGGCTCGAGCCCCAAGGCGATCGCAGCGTTCGCCTCGGTGCTCGAGCGTCGCGGCGTCGGCGTCACCGTGCGGGTGACCCGAGGCCGCGAGATCGATGCCGCGTGCGGCCAGCTCGCGGCGCGCGAGCCGGGACGGGCGGCTATCGCCGCCGCTTCGCCTCCGTTGGGCTGACCGGCTTGCCGGTCGTCGGGTCGAGGAACAGCCTCCGGCCCTGCCCGTCGTGGCTGTCGAAGTTGAACATGTCGTTCAGTGGACCCGCCAACGCGTCGAACGACTGGTTGCCGATCCGGCCCAGGCCCCAGTTGTCCTCGACGAAGCGGAGCACCGAGGACTGGTCCGTGACGGTGCCGTCGACGAAGTTGCGCTTCGCGAATGGTGAAATGACCAGCAGCGGCTGGCGCGGCCCGTAGCCGCAGCGGTCCTGATAGGCGCCGGCCCGCGCGGTCCCGCAGGCGCCCGGGCCGCTGAGCGTGTCGTCCGGGGTGTTCGACTGGCTGACGATCGGCCCCATCACGTGGTCGTACCAGCCGTCGGAGTCGTCGTAGAGGACGACGACCGCGGTGTTCTTCCACTCGTCGGTGCGCTGAAGCCGGTTGATCGTGTCGACGAGGAAGTGCTGTTCGTCGAGCGGGCGGAGTAGCCCGCGTGCCCGTCCTGGTAGGCGGCTGCCTTCAGGTACGACACCGAAGGCATGTTGTCCGGCGTTCACCGCGTCCAGAAGTCGCTCAGGTCGTACTGGTGGTTGGCCTGATCGCCATGCCCGATCATTGCGGTCGAGCTGGGCGGCAGGTGGTGCGGGTTGGCGGTCGAGGTGTAGTACTGGAACGGCTCGTGGTGGGGGATGTAGTCGGTGACGCTCGCTCCGGCGATGTTCGTGTGACTCGAGGCGCAGACCGCGGTGCCGTTGACGACCGAAGTCGGCTTGAAGCCACCCTGGAACCAGCCCCAGGTGATGTTCTGCGCGTTCAGCAGGTCACCGACGTTGGTCCCGGACATCGCCGCCTTGGGCGCGCTCGCGATCGTGCAGTCGTCGTTCGCCGCGACCGGCCGCGGGTCGCCGATGATCGTGCCGTTGTCGACGTTGCCCGGGATGTCCGGCGTGGTGGCGCCGTGGGTCTGGCCGCTGATCAGGTTCAGCGCCCCCGGCGTCGAGGGCCCGAACGTCGAGCTGAACGAGTTGTCGCTCATCGAGAAGTGTTGGGCGTAGTTCCACAGCGCGGTGACGGTGTTCCCGTCGTAGTAGTCCATGACGATGTTCTTGTCGGTGCAGGAGCTACCGGTGAGGGTCTGCACGAACTTGTCCATCAACCCGTGGTCGAATGCTGTCTGCTCATCCTTGTAGCTGTGATCCTGGTCGCACGTCACGGGTTGCGAGCGATCGAGCCGCTGCGGGTTGGCCAGGTTCGGATTGCTCGTCAGCAGGCCGGACGTCAGACCGTTGACCGAGGGTGTGCCCGGCGCCGCGTGGAATGAGGGCTCGCCGGCGGGGTTCGTCGCGTTCGGGTAGGTGCCGAAGTAGTGGTCGAACGACACGTTCTCCTGGAAGATCACGACCAGGTGTTTGATCGGGGTCTGCGTCGCAACGCCGTCGGCTGCGTGGCGCAGATGTCGCTTCCCGTGCCCCCGGCTGGCCTTTCCGCGCACAGCCGCGCTCGCCGCGACGACGCTTCCAGCAGCTACGGCGAGTGCCACAACGACCAACCCAACGACCCGGATCCGCGACATCGAAGCTCCTTTTTGTGGTTCGGGGGCGGGGAGCTTGGTCGTCCGGCGCGGCGGCCGGGTTGCGCCGCTGTGACCGACTTGTTATGAGGCCGTGACCGGGCTAGCCGGACGTGGCGACGCCGGCCCGCGCCTCTCCGGCGCGAAGCAGCCGGTCGCGCAGCTCCGCCGCGAGCTCCGGAGAGGGGTCGAACTCGTTGACGTCCGGGAGGTCCTTGAGCGAGGCGAGTCCGAATAGCCGCAGGAACAGCTCCGTCGTCCGGTATATGACGGCCCCGAACCGGGAGCGGCCGCTCTCCTCGATCATTCCCCGCTCGAGCAGCGTGCCGACAGCCGATTCCGCGTTCACGCCGCGGATCCTGGCGATCTCCGGCCGGGACACTGGCTGGAGGTAGGCCACGATCGCGAGCGTCTCTGCCTGTGCGGGCGTGAGCGGCGGTGTCCGGGGGCGCGCGAGCAGCCGCCGCGCCGCCGGTTCCGAGTCCGGGTGGGTCGAGAGCGCCCACCCGCCGGCCAGCTCCCGCAGCACCAGCCCCCGGCGCTCGAAGTCGTAGTGCTCACGCAGACGCTCGAGCACATCCACGGTCTCGTGCAGCTGGCTGCCGGTTGCATCGGCGAGCGCCTCGGCCTGCACCGGTTCCGCCGAGAGGAACAGCAGCGACTCGATGGTCCGCTCGAGTTGCGCTTCGCCGCTCACCCTCAACCGGCCTCCGCGACCCGCGGCGTCCCAGCGCGAGCGCTGATCGTGATCTCCCCGAACGGCTCCTCCTGGGCCCAGGTCAGCTCGCCTTGCTTGTAAAGCTCGAGCAGCGCGTAGACAGTGACGGCGATCGTCACGCGATCGGCCCGCTCGACGGCGTCGTCGAAGCTGAAGCTCCCACGGCCAAGCAGCTTGCGCAGGTGCTCGAGGCGCTCGGCGACCGTGACCTTGGAAACAGGGATGTGACGGACGTCGACGCGCTCTGGCGGCCTAAGCAGCTCCCCGATGGCCTCCGCGAGCCGGTTCGGGTCGTATACGGCGTGCGCCTCCTGCAGGGGAGCCCGCCTGAGCGCTTTCGGCAGCGGCGCCGAGCGGAAACGGTAAGGCGACTGCTCCGCCAGCCGCCGCCGCAGGCTCTCGGCGGCCGCGCGGTAGCGGTGCGCGTCCAGAAGCCTCGCGAGCAGCTCTTCGGCGGCCTCGCCCGGATCAAGTTCGATCAGCTCGTGATCCTCGCCCGGGAGCATCAGCCGCGACTTGAGCTCCAGTAGGGCGGCGATCAACACCAGAAACTCGGTCGCCGCTTCGAGATCCAGCTCCCCGCGGCGTTCGAGGTGGTCGATATAGGAGATCACGACTTCGGCGAGATCCACCTCGAGGAGGTCCACCTCCTCACGCAGGATCAGCGTCAGCAGCAGGTCGAACGGACCCGCGAACACGTCGAGATCGAGCTCGAGATCGATTAGTGCCATTCGTTTCTGCGGCTCAGGCTACTGCGAGCGCCGGACCGGTCCTACGCCCATCGCCTGCCGCACATCTTCGAGCGTGTCCGCGGCGATCGTCCTCGCCTTCTCGGCACCTTCCTCGAGCGTCCGCTCGAGCGAGTCCTCGTCAGCCCTCAGCTGCTCGTAGCGCTCCCGGACCGGCGCGAGGTACTCGATCACCGCGTCAGCCACGGCCTGCTTGAAGGCACCGTATCCGGCGCCGTCGAACTCGCGCTCGACGTCTTCCGGACTCACGTCCCTGACCGACGCGAGAATCTCGATCAGGTTCGAGATGCCCTCCTTGTCCGGTGCCCGGACTACCTCGGTGCCAGAGTCGGTGACGGCCGAACGAACCTTCTTGGTGATCGTCTGGGGCTCGTCGAGCACGTACACCGTGCCCTGCGGCGAGCCGCCCGTGGTCGACATCTTCCGGTCAGGGAACTGAAGATCCATGATCCTCGCCCCGACCTCCGGGATTCGCGCCTCGGGGACCACCAGCGTGTCGCCGAACCGCGCGTTGAAGCGCTCGGCGATGTCGCGCATCAGCTCGACATGCTGGCGCTGGTCGTCGCCGACCGGCACGTCCCGCGCGCGGTAGGCCAGAACGTCGGCCGCCATCAGAACGGGATAGAAGAACAGCGCGGCCGAGACCAGCTCGCGCTGCGCCGCCGACTTCTCCTTGAACTGGTGCATGCGGTTGAGGTCGCCCCAGGCCGTGACTGAGCAGAGCAGCCAGCACAGCTCGGTGTGCTGGGTGACGTCGCCCTGCCGGAAGAAGATGCACTGCTCGGGGTCGAGACCGGCCGCGAGCAGCGTCGCGGCGGTGTCGTAGACGGCCTCGCGCAATGCCGCAGGTTCGTACGGCACGCTAGTGGCGTGCAGGTCGACGATGCAGTAGATCGCGTCGCCGCCGCCCTGGCCGGCGACGTACTGGGTGATCGCGCCGATGTAGTTGCCGAGGTGCTTGCGACCGGTCGGCTGGATGCCGGAGAAGATGCGCATGGGTGGCGGTGCGGAGGCTACTTCGCCGGCGCGGGGCTTGGCTGCCCGCTCGACTGTCCCGCGCGCGGCTTGTCCCGCCGCACGATGTAGGCCGCGATCACGCCGGCGACCGCGCCGCTCACGTGGCCCTGCCAGGACACGCCCGCGTGGGGAACGACGCTCGACAGCAGCGCGCCGCCCCACACCACGCCGACGACCGCGCCGGTCAGGAGCTCGAGCAGGCTCCGGTTGAAGAACCCGCGGGCGAACAGGTAGGTGGCGTATCCGAACACCACCCCGCTCGCCCCGATCGTCGAGACATTCGCCGGGCCGATCAGCCACGTGCCCAGGCCGCCGAGGACGATCACGATCGCGGTCACCTGCGCGAGCTTCAGCGCGCCCCGGAGCGCGATGATCAGCCCCATGAACAGCAACGGGATCGTGTTGTCCAGCAGATGCGGCGAGAAGTTCTCGTGAATGAACGGCGCGGTGAAGATCCCCCAGAGGTGGCTGATGCTGCGGGAATAGATGCCGTCGCCGCGGAGCTGGTAGGAGTCGGCCCAGTTGATCACCTCGGCGAGCCACATCACGGCGACGATCCCGATCAGGAGCTGTATGCCCTCCACTTGGGCGCGGGTCCTCCCGGTCAGGTTCTTCGCGGCTGTCTTTGCGGCGCGCTTGCGGGGAGATGTTGCGGTGGCCGTCATCGCTGGCTACAGGATGGCAGGTGAGCACGGCGTCCCGGGGCGTTGTGTCACGATCCGCCAATGGACGACGCCATCGCTCGCTACCGGACCGCCTCGGAGGCGAGCGACATCGACGTGATGATGGGGACGCTGGCGCCGGATGCGGAGCTCGTCTCCCCCATCTCAGGCCGGATGGTCTTTCGCGGCGAGAACGACCTACGCGTTCTGCTGAGCGCCGTCTACGGAAGCATCAGGGGGCTCCGCTGGAGCGAGCAGACTGGGAACGGCAGCATCACGGTGCTGATCGGCGAAGGCAAAGTCGGGCCCGTCCGGTTCGGCGACGCGATGGTGTTCGAGCTCGCCGAGGATGGACGGATCAAGCGGATCCGCCCGCATCTCCGACCGTGGCTCGGGCTGACGGCGTTCACGGTCGTACTTGGACCGCGCGTCGCACGCCATCCAGGCGTGGTTCTGCGCGCCCTGCGCGGCCGGCGCTGAACGGCCTAAGCGTCGAGCGCTTCGAGCGCAATCGCGAGCGCGACCTCGGCGCGCTGCCCCAGCGATTCGGTGAACACGAACTCGTCGGGAGTGTGAGCGCCCCCTCCGCGCGGGCCGAGCCCGTCCACCGTCAGGGGAATCGCAGGCGCGAAGTGACTGGCGTCGCTTGCGCCCCCTCGCCCGACCCCGATGATCGGCCGCCCGAGCCGCCCCCCGGCCCGTGAGAGCAGCGAGCTCGTCACCTCGCGCGAGTCCATGCCCGGCCAGCGACGTTCCACGGTTGGGGTCAGCGTCACGTCGTCCACCTCGGCGGGGATCGCCGCCAGCACGGGCTCGAATGCCTCGAGTCGATCGGCCCGGAGGTCGAAGATCAGCGTCCCGTCCGCGGGTACGACGTTGAACGCCTTCCCCGCACGAATCACCGTCGGCACGACGCTTAGTCGCTCCGGCCCTTCCGGGTCGTGCAGCCGGGAGACCTCAGGAGCGACCCGCGCGAGGGCCAGCAAGGCGTTGCGGCCCCGATCGGGCGCGCTTCCCGAATGAGCCGCGCGGCCGGCCGCGAGGACTCGAAGCGTCCCCGCCGCCTTACGGCGCACGACGACGCCCTCCTCTCCCGCCGGTCCCTGCTCGCCGGCCTCGAAGCACAGGCAGGCGTCGTAGTCCGCGAACCCTGGGACGTGCCGGAAATCGGCGGTGCGCCACTCCTCGTCGGTGACGAACAGGACTGAGAGCTCCGAGAACAGCTCGGGTCGCTCTGCGAGCACCCCCGCGACGCCGAGCGCGAGCACGTCGCCGCCCTTCATGTCCGCGGTCCCGGGCCCATACAGCCGCTCCCCGTCGCGCCGCAGCGGAGCGTGCGCCTCGTGCCGGATGACCGTATCCAGGTGACCGAGCAGCAACAGCCGCCGCTTCCCCGTGCCGGCGATCCGAGCGATCAGGTCCGGAGCGCCTCCTGTAGTCGAGCACGGGACGCGTTCAACCCGAGCGCCGGGCGGCAGGAAAGCGACGCAGAGCGCGACCGCCTCCTCCGCTCCCGGCAGGTCGCCGGACGGCGATGACACCGCAACGAGCGCCTCGAGCTCGCGCTCGGCCCGCTCTGCGATCTGGGCTGCGCCCGTAGCGATCAGCGTGTCCATGTGATGAGAATCTCATCTCATGCGCGCAGCCGTCATCGGGCATATCGAGTGGGTGGACTTCGTGCCCGTCAGCCGCTTGCCGAAACCGGGAGACGTGATTCACGCCTCAGGGGCGTTTGCGCGCGCGGCCGGCGGCGGCGGAGTCGTTGCAGCGGTCCTCGCGGAGCTGGGCGCGGAGGTCGACTTCTACACGGCGCTCGGTGAGGACAGCTACGGCCGCCGGGCGTTCGAGGAGCTCGAGCAGCGGGGCATTCGCATGCACGTTGCGTGGCGCGAGGAACCGACCCGCCGGGCGTTCACACTGCTCGAGGACGGCGGCGAGCGCACGATCGTCACGATCGGAAAACGGCTCGAGCCGCTCGGCGCCGATGAGCTCGGCTGGGAGCGGCTGGGCGAAGCGGCCGGCGTCTACGTAACCGCCGGGGACGCCGGGGCGATCGAGCTGGCACGCGCTGCGCCGGTGCTCGTCGCCTCGCCACGCGCACGAGCCGCTCTGGACGGCGCTGGACCCTCGATTGACGCCCTGGTGTACAGCTCACACGACCGCGATGAGCGCGAATGGGCGGAGCGCGGGGCCTCCGGGGCCAGGCTGCTCGTCGCAACCGAAGGCGCCCAGGGCGGCCACTGGTCGGGTACGTCTGAGGGGCGGTGGGATGCGGTGCCGCCGCCTGGACCGGTGAAGGATGCGTACGGTTGCGGGGATTCGTTCGCCGCCGGGTTCACGTTCGGCCTCGCGGCCGGCCAGTCGCCGGCTGAGGCCGCCGCGCTCGGGGCCGAGCGCAGCGCGCGCTGCCTGTCTCGGGCGGGCGCGCCCTAGGTGCCCGGGGCGGGGCCCTCGACGTCCCGGGGAACACGGCCTTCGTACCGAGGAAGGCCGTCGTCGTCGAGATCGTCCCAGTGCGCCTTGGAGCCTACGAAGCTTCGATATTGAGGGCTGGATTCCCGGATCGTCATCCAGCGTGCCGAGCCGGACCGACACCTCGGGGCCCTCGGGCCAGGTCCCGCCGAACAGGCTCGAGCCGCACACGCGGCAGAACGCCTTTGCCATCCCGCCGTCAGGAGGGCGGAACACGTCGATGAGCGCGGCGCCCTCCAGCAGATGAAAGCCTCCTCGCGAGGCACCCTGCCCTGCGCGAGCGCGGCGCCACCGGAGTGCTTGCGGCAGCGAGAGCAATGGCAGTAGTTCGCGCGCCGGAACGGCGCCGTGATCTCGTAGCGCACGCCGCCGCACAGGCAACTGCCGCGGACAGGATGGTTCGGGGACGGACCGGTCACTGCGCGACGTCCCAGCGAGCCAGATAGCGAGCCGTGCCGGCGCGATCGAGTTCGGCCCCGAGGCAACACAGCAACGCGACCCGCGCCGCGGGCGGCGATAGAAACGGTGCGCAGAACGCGCCGCTCGCGCGCAGGTCGCCCTCGGCTCCTTCGAAACCGTAGGTCGAGACCAGCATCGAGGAGCGCTCCGGCCGGCAGGTGATCACGACCGGCACGCGCTCGACAGCCCATCGCAGCTCGTCGAGCAGCGGCGGTGACAGGTGCCCGGCGCCGAAGGCGACCAGCACGATCCCGTCGGCCTGCTCGGCTGCGTGCCGGAGAAGCGCGCCGTCGTCGCCGAGCGCCGGGGAGATGATCTCGACGCGATGCTCGATGCTCGGGACGCGAGCGGCTCGGGCCGCCCGGGGTAGGCGTGGATCCACAGCCTCCGCTCGACCACGCGGCCGATCGGGCCCGGAGATCGGCGAGCCGAACGCAGCCGGGCCGGTGCTGTCGACCTTCCTGACGGTCATCGCATCGTGGACCTCGCCGCCGAAAACGACCACGGAGCCGAGCCCCTCGGAGACGGCCGATCCGGCGACGACGACGGCGTCGATCAGGTTCGCCGGCCCGTCGGCGCCTGGGCCGGTCGCAGGACGATTCGCGCCGGTGACGACGACTGGCCCCTCGGCGGCGAGGACGAGGGCGGACGAGCACCGCGACCTCCTCGAGCGTGTCGGTGCCGGTCGAGATCACGACACCTTCTCCACGCGACGATGCCGACGACAGCTCGCGTAAAGAGCTCGAGCGCCTGCGAGAGCGTCAGATGCGCGCTCGGCACGCCGAGCACGGTCTCCGCCTCGAGCGCCGGAACCTCGTCGAGCGCGGGAACCGCCTCGAGCAGGCCGGCTGCGTCGAGCGCCGGCACGGCCTGAGCACCCCCCATCGCAATCGTCCCGCCCGCCGCCAGGAGGCGCACGGGTCTCGTCAGGGCTCCGAGCGGCCGGTCCACGCCGAGGACCCCCGCGGGCGGCGTCCGTCAGAGCGCCTACAGCGGCGTCGACCACCGGCCGCCGCGCCGCGGCCGCCTCGTCCAGCCGGCGCACCGGCGTCGTGTAGGGCGCGTTCTGAGCGATCGTCGGATCCTCGCGCGCCTCGCGGAGGATCTCGGCGACGACCTCGACGAAGCCGTCGAGCGTCTCCTTGGTCTCGGTCTCGGTCGGCTCGATCAGCAGCGCCTCGTCGACGATCAGCGGGAAGTAGACGGTCGGCGGGTGGACGCCGTGGTCCAGCAGGCGCTTGGCGAGGTCGAGCGTCTTGATCTGCAGCTCGCGCTTCATCGGCGCGCCCGAGAGGACGAACTCGTGCTTGCAGATCCGATCGTAGGCGGCCGGCAGGTACTCGGCGATGCCCTCCTCGGCGCAGCTGCGCCAGCAGGTAGTTGGCGTTCAGCACCGCGACCTCCGAGACCTCGCGCAGGCCGGCCGCGCCGAGCGAGCGGATGTACGCGTAGGAGCGGACGAACACGCCGTAGTTGCCCTGGAACCCGCGCAGGCGCCCGATCGACTTCGGCCGATCGAAGTCGAGGTCGTAGAACGGCTCCGAGGCGCCGTTGCCCTCGACCGAGCGGCGCACGACCTGCGGCCGCGGCAGGTACGGCTCGATCCGGTCGGAGACCGCGATCGGGCCGGCGCCGGGGCCGCCGCCGCCGTGGGGTTGCGTGAACGACTTGTGCAGGTTGAAGTGGACGATGTCGAAGCCCATGTCGCCCGGGCGGGTGATGCCCATGATCGCGTTCAGGTTCGCGCCGTCGTAGTAGAGCGTCGCGCCGACGCCGTGGACGATCCTGGCGATCTCCTCGATCCCCTCCTCGAACAGTCCGAGCGTCGAGGGGTTGGTCAGCATCAGGCACGCGACGTCGTCGGTCCGCCTTGGCGCGCAGGTCGTCGAGATCGACGTTGCCGCGGGCGTCGGTCCCGACCTTGACGACCTCGTAGCCGGCCATCGTCACCGTCGCCGGATTGGTTCCGTGCGCGGTGTCGGGCGTCAGCACCTTCGTGCGCTGCTCGCCACGGTCCTCGTGGTAGGCGCGGGTCAGCAGCACCCCGGCGAGCTCGCCGTGCGACCCGCGCCGAGGGCTGGAGCGAGACGTGGGGCAGGCCGGCGATCTCGGCCAGCGCCTCCTGCAGGCGCCACATCAGCTCGAGCGCGCCCTGCGCGTGCGCGCGGATCCTGCAGCGGGTGGAGCTTGGCGTGGCCGGGCAGCGCGGCCACGCGCTCGTGCAGCTTCGGGTTGTGCTTCATCGTGCACGAGCCGAGCGGGTAGAAGCCGGTGTCGAGGTCGAAGTTGCGCTTCGAGAGCCGGTTGTAGTGGCGGACGATCTCCGGCTCGGAGACCTCCGGCAGCCGCGGGCCTTCGGCCCGCCTCAAGCGCCGCGGGCAGCAGCTCGTCGATCGGGCGCTCCGGGCACGTCAGCGCCGGCGCGACGAACGCTCGCCGCCCCGGCTTCGAGCGCTCATAGATGGTCAGCTCGTCGTCCGCGGCCTGCGTGAACCAGCGCGCTTCGCTCATGCCGTCGCTCCCGCCGACATCCGCTCGGCCGCGACCGCAGCGCCGAGGACGTCCGCGAGCCGGTCGATGTCCGCTCGCGTGCGCTGCTCGGTGATCGCCACCAGCAGGCCGTCCGCGTACTCGTCCGGGTAGTCGCGCGCGAGGGGGTAGCCAGGATTGACGCCCTCGCCGCGGCAGCGGTCGATCACCCGCTGCACGGGCGCCTCGAGCCGGATCGAGAACTCGCGCACAACCGGCTGCGAGTGGAGCAGCGACGACCCCGTCGAGTCGCCTCGAGCCGCTCGCGCGCGTACGCGGTCCGCTGCAGCATCAGCTCGGCGAGCTCGACGATCCCCGCCGCCCGAGCCAGCTCAGATAGATGACGCCCGGCGAGCGCATTCAGCGCCTGAGCCGTGCAGATGTTGGAGGTCGCCTTCTCACGGCGGATGTGCTGCTCGCGGGTCTGGAGCGTGAGCACGAATCCACGCCGGCCATCGAGGTCGCGCGTCTCGCCGGCGATCCTGCCGGGCATCCTTCGCATCAACGCCTCGGTGGCGGCGAAGAACCCGAACGAGGGGCCGCCGAAGTCGAGCCGATTGCCGAGCGTCTGGCCCTCGCCGACCGCGAGGTCGACGCCGCACTCGCCCGGCGTCTTCAACAACGCGAGGGGCAGCGGATCGCAGGAGCAGATCGTGAGAGCATCCGCCGACCGCGCAGCTGAGGCCAGGGCGCTCAGATCCTCGACGGCGCCGAGGAAGTTCGGCTGCTGGACGATGACGGCGGCACGTCCGCGTCGAGCTCCGGAAGCGCCGTCACGCCGTCACGGAGCGGAGCCTCTTCCACATCCATTCCGTAGCCGTGCGCCAGCGTTCGAAGCGTCTCGCGCGAGTGGGGGTGGACGCCGCGCGAGACGACGAACCGCTGGCCGGTTCCCGAGAGCTTGGCCACGTAGCCAGCGGCCGCCACAGCACTCGGCCCCTCGTAAACGGACGCATTCGACACGGGCAGCCCGGTGAGCTCGGAGATCGCGGTCTGATACTCGAACATGGCCTGGAGCCCGCCCTGGGAGATCTCCGGCTGGTACGGCGTGTAGGGCGTCAGGAACTCCGAACGCAGGATGATCGAGTCGATCAGCGCCGGCACGTAGTGGTCGTACATCCCTCCGCCGAGGAACGAGAGCTCATCTTCGTTCGACGTGTTGCGAGCGGCGAGCGCGCGCAGCTCCTCATATACCTCCTGCTCGGAGCGGCCCGGATCGGCCGACGCCGATGGGTCGAGGCGCAGCGCCTGTGGAATGTCGGCGAACAGTTCGTCGATTGAGGAGACGCCGATCGCCTCGAGCATCTCCCGCCGGTCGGCCTCGGTCGCCGAGACGTAGCTGCTCATGTGAGGCTCGCCTCGTACGCCGCCGCGTCCATCAGCGATTCCGTCTCCGAGGGATCTGACAGCTTCACCCTCGCGAGCCATCCTCCGCCGTAAGGCTCCTCGTTGATCGTCTCCGGGGAGTCGGAGAGCGAATCGTTCACGGCCAGGATCTCGCCGGACAGGGGGGCGATCACGTCCGAGACCGCCTTGACCGACTCCACTTCCGCGTACGGCTCACCCTTCTTGACGCTCGTCCCGACCTTGGGCAGGTCGAAGAACACGACCTCGCCGAGCGCGTCCTGGGCGTACCAGGTGATCCCGAACGTGGCCTCGTCGCCCTCGACGCGCGCCCAATCGTGCTCCTCGTGGTAGAGCAGCTCATCGGGGTAGGAGGCGTCGGACATGCTCAGGTTTCCTTTCGGTACAGGGGCTTCTTGGAGATGGTGGCAGCCCGATTACGGCCGCGTACGTCGATCTCGATCTCGTTGCCTGGTGCGGCGCGCTCGGTGGCAACGTATGCCATCCCGATCCCCCGCTCCAAACACGGCGAGAACGTCCCACTCGTGACCACGCCGCCGCCGAGCACCGGGTTCCCGTGCCGGGCGATGCCCTGGCCCTCGACCACGAACGGGACCAGCTTCTCGGCGGGACCCGCGGTCCGGACGGCGGCGATCGCCTCAGCGCCGATGAAGCCTGTCGGCCTCCTTGCAGCACCAACCGAGTCCCGCCTGTATGGGGTCGCGGTCCTCGCTCAGGTCATTTCCGTACAGGTGAAAGCAGGCTTCGAGCCTCAGCGTGTCCCGCGCGCCCAGGCCCACGGGCGCGGCGCCGCCTTCCAGTAGGGCGTCCCAGGCCCTCGGCGCGCCCTCGGGGTCGAGCAAGAGCTCGACCCCGTCCTCGCCCGTGTAACCCGTGCCGCAGACGAGCGCCGGCGCGTCCGCCACCGTGCGCTCGCAGCAGTGAAACCGCGGCGGCAGAGCACCATCGGCGAGCCGCCCGACGAGCCCGCGAGCGGCCGGCCCCTGCACGGCGAGCATCGCGAACTCCGCGGCGCGGTCGAGCACGTCGACATCGAAGTCCTGAGCATGCGACTGCATCCACGCGAGGTCCTTCTCGTGGTTCGCGGCGTTGGTCACGGTGAGGAAGACGCAATCCGCCAGCCGGTAGGTGAAGAGGTCGTCGAGCACGCCGCCGTCCTCGCGGCAGAGCAAGCTGTATTGGGCGCCTCCTTCAGGGATCCTCCTGACGTCATTTGAGAGCACGCGCTGGAGGAAGTCCTGCGCTCCCGGCCCGCGCGTCTCGACCTGGCCCATGTGCGAGACGTCGAACACCCCGACCGCGCGGCGGACGGCGAGGTGCTCCTCGCGGATGCCGGCGTACTGGACCGGCATCTCCCAGCCGGAGAACGGGACCAGCTTCGCCCCCGCTGCTACGTGACGGTCGTAGAGCGGCGTGCGACGCAGCGACGTGTCAGCGACTGAGGACATCAGCCGCTGAGGCTACAAGGCGGCCGTGCTACGCGGTCCTTGAGAAACGACGGGATGTCGATCTCGTCGTCGCGGATCTCGAGCGAGGAGCGCTGGCGGTCGTCCATCGACACCTCACGGTCGGCACTGCGATCGCGACGCTCGGTGCGGGGCTCCTCGCGCCCGACGCTGGACCGTAGGCGATCGTGGTCAAAGCCGGTGGCGATAACCGTCACCCTCACCTCCTCGCCGAGCGAGTCGTCGATCACCGCGCCGAAGATGATGTTCGAGTTCGCGTCGGAGGCGCTCTGGACGATCTCCGCCGCCTCGTTGACCTCGAACAAACCGAGGTCGTGGCCGCCGGTGATGTTGAGCAGGATGCCCGTCGCGCCCTCCACCGACTCCTCGAGCAGCGGTGAGGAAATGGCGACCTTGGCCGCCTCTGCGGCGCGATTCTCCCCTCCGGCACTCCCGATCCCCATCAACGCCGTGCCGGCGTCACGCATGATCGTGCGGACGTCGGCGAAGTCAAGATTGATCAGGCCGGGAATAGTGATCAGGTCCGTGATCCCCTGAACCCCCTGGCGTAGGACGTTGTCCGCCTCGCGGAAGGCGTCCAAGATGGTGGTTCGGCGCTCGACGATCGCGAGCAGCTTCTCGTTCGGAATCACGATCAGCGTGTCGACGTGCGCCGAGAGATCCTCGATCCCCGCCTGAGCCTGACGGGCTCGCTGCGTTCCCTCGAACAGGAACGGCCTCGTGACGACGCCCACGGTCAAAGCACCGATCTCATTCTTGGCGATGTCCGCGATCACCGGCGCGGCGCCGGTTCCCGTACCGCCCCCCTCGCCGGCGGTGACGAACACCATGTCGGCGCCCTTCAGCGCCTCCTTGATCTCGTCGCGAGATTCGGCGGCTGCACCCCGCCCAACCTCGGGATTGGCACCAGCGCCCAGGCCATGCGTCAGCTCATGCCCGATGTTGAGCTTGATGTCCGCATCGCACATCGCGAGCGCCTGCGCATCGGTGTTGCAGGCGATGAACTCAACCCCGCGGAGGCCTGCGTCGACCATTCGGTTGACCGCATTCGTACCTCCGCCGCCGACGCCGACGACCTTGATGACTGCCAGGTAACTGCCGCTTTCCATGGTGACCGTCCAACCCTCGAGTTAGCGTTTAGTCCGCTTTGCACGGGTTTTACTTTAAGCGGAGTTTCGCACGTTACGGCTTGGAGATGCGGGAAGTCAATGCATCCCCACTCGCACGCAACGTTCGTTGCAATGTGGCGAAGTCTCGATCGGGGACCGAGGGTTGCGATTTCCGGACAGTAAAGCTCTAGTCTAGGGTTAGCCTCCCGGTGTGGACGTGGAGCTCGTCGTCGGCATGGTGCCGGAGGCGGCGGACGGAACGCCGGTCGAGGGCACTGTGCCGCCGGCGGACGTTGATGATGCGGGCGTCGCCCCGGCCGCTCCCGCGGCCGTGGATGCGGGGGTCGCGACGGCCGCTCCCGCGGCCGAGGATGCGGGGGTCGCGCCGGCCGCTCCCGCGGCCGGGCGCTCGGGATCGCTGACGTCGATGTAGGAGGCCCCCCGCGAGCCGGGGTCGGCGAGCACGCCGGCCGCAGCGATCCACTTCGCCGTCAGCAGATCACGATCGCCGAAATACAGACTCGGACCGTTTCGAAGCCGGACCACGACCCCGTGCGTCCCGGAGGTCGTGACCGCCTCGACGTGGCTGAGGAGTTGGTAGGGGGCAGCGGCCAAGACGCCGACCGCTTTCAGGGCGGAGGGATCGGTGAGCTTGGAGCCGCCAGGGAGAGCTGGAACCGAGATCACGGGCAGCGACGGCGAGGGCGCCACGTCGCGAAGTAAGGTGCCATCCCCCGCGACCGTCATCCGCTCCCTTCCCGCCAGGATCGTCGCCACCGCCAGCTGCTCGATGACTCGGATCCGGATCCCGTGCGGGAACGAGGTCGATACCCGCAGGTCCTTGACCAAGGGGAACGGCGCGACCGCGGTGCGCAACTTCGACACCTGCACGTTGAGGGTCGTCATGTTGTGGGCCGCGACTGCGAGCGCCGAGCGGATCTGCTGGGCGTCGGGCCCGCTCACCCCGACGACCGTGACCCGGTTGACCCCCACCAGGGACGAGTTCCGCACCCACATCCAGATTCCGCCGAGCGCGAGGGCGGCGACCGCTAGCCCCGCGAGGAGAAGTGGGGGCACGCGCGGAAGCCGGCGGAGGGCGATTGTCACCGCCCAGTACTTCGACGCTACCCCAGCAGTGACCTCCCGAGCACGTCGATGTTCCCCGCCCCCATCATCAGGCACAGATCCCCGCCCCGGAGCGTCCCGGACAGAAACCGGCGCGCGTCCTCGAATCGCGGTAACCACGCCACTCGCCGTCCTCCAGCAGCATCCGCGGCCGCCGCCGCGACCACCCGGCCGTCGATGTTCGGAAAGTCTTCGACCCGCTCGCGGGCGGGATACACGTCGAGCACCGTGATCACATCCGCCGCCGCCAGGGCGGCGCCAAACTCCCGCCCGAGCGCCTCGGTGCGCGAAAACAGATGGGGTTGGAAGACGGCCACGAGCCGACGCGGCTCGAGCGTCCTTGCGGCGGCGATGGCTGCAGCTACCTCCGTTGGGTGGTGGGCATAGTCGTCGTAGACGGCGGCGCCTGTCGCCGTCTCACCGAGCTGCTCGAAGCGCCGGCGAGCGCCCTGGAAGTCGCGCAGAGCGGCAGCGGCTGCATTCGGATCGGCGCCCGCGAGCCGTGCCGCCTCGAGCGCTCCCGCGGCGTTGAGCGCGTTGTGGGCGCCCGGTACCGTCAGCGTGACCTCGATCCCGCGCCACGGAAACCGGGACCCGACGGTCCGACAGGACAGGCTCGGGGACGTCGTAGGGAACCGCGTCCGGGGGACACAACGCCCGCAGGCTCGGGCGGTCCCACACGACCGCGCCGCTGGCGGCGCGGGACATGAACGTCCGCAGCGTCTGCTCGAGGTCGGCCAGGGAGCCATAGGTCGAATGGTGGTCGAGTTCGGCGTTGGTCAGCACCGCGATCTCGGGCTCCAGCTCAGCAGCGAGCGGTCAGACTCGTCTGCCTCGACCACGATCCACTCCCCAGTGCCCCAACCGGCGTTCAGCCCTGTGGCCCGGAGCTCGCCGCCGATCACGTAGGACGGGTCGAGTCCCGCGCCGGTCAGCGCCTGGACGACCATCGCGGCGGTCGTCGTCTTACCGTGGGTCCCCGTCACTGCGAGGCAGCGCCGCAGCGACGCGGCCTGCGCAAGCAGATCGGCGCGGTGGAGCTCGCGGCCGCCGGCGGCCCGACGCTCGGGGTTTTCCGGCGCCACCGCCGTCGAGTAGACAACCTCGGCCCCGGCCGGCACGTTGTCTTCGACGTGCTCCCCGATGACCGGCTCGATCCCGTTCTCGCGAAGACGCTCCGTATACGACGAATCTGACCGGTCGGAGCCCGAGACGTGAGCGCCGAGCGCGGCAGCGACCAGCGCCAGTCCGCTCATCCCGGCGCCGCCGATCCCGACGAAGTGCAGCCGGCGCCCGGACCACTCCCCGGCGCTCACCGGGAGCGCTCCCGGGTACCGGCGGCGACGAGCACCTCCTCGGCGATCTCGCTCGCTGCGTCCGGACGGGCGAGCGCCGCGGACGCCCGTCCCATCCCTTGCAGCCGGCCGGGATCGGCGAGCAGCGCGCCGACCTCCTGCGCGAGCCGAGCCGGCGTCAGCTCGGCATCCGGGACGATGATTGCGGCGCCCGCCTCCTCCATATAGCGCGCGTTGGCGGTCTGGTGATCGGCGGTCGCGTACGGATAGGGGATCAGCACCGCCGGTCGCCCGTGGGCGGCGATCTCGAACACCGATCCCCCGGCTCGCGCGACAACCAGATCTGCCGCCAGCAACGCCTCGCCGAAGTCCGAGATGTAGCCGCGGAGGTCGTAGTGACGGCCCGGGTGCGTCCAGATCGGGCAGGTCGCGCTCCCCGGCGGCATGGAGGACTCCGAAAACGAGCGCCGGCGAACGCCTGGACCGCGGCCTGATTGATCGACCGTGCGCCTTGGGAGCCGCCGAACACGAGCACGCACGTATCGCCGTCCGTCATCCCGAAACGCGCGCGGGCAGCGGCGCGGTCGGTGGCCCGCTGCGGGACGGGTCGCCCGGTGACGCGGTAGCGGCCGCCGGTGCGGCCTTCAATTGGGAACGCCAGGCACACTCGCCGCGCGAACGGCGCCAGCAGCCGGTTCGTCAGTCCCAGATGGCTGTCGGCCTCGGTCAGCACCAGCGGCACCCTCAGCGCGACGGCAGCCAGGCCCACCGGTCCGGCGACGTACCCCCCTCCCCCGACCACCGCCGCCGGTCGCATCCTGCGCAGCAGCCGGTCGGGCGGCGATCACCGCACGGCCGTCGACCAGCGGCGGCTCGCGCGGCGGCAGCCGGGCCGCCCTCTCGGGAGCGGCCTCACCTCCAGCGACAGAAACTCATAACCGGCGGCCGGAACGAGCTCGGATTCCGCGCGCTCGCCGCCGACGAACGTGACCTGGGCGCCCTCGTCGCTTAGCGCGTCAGCGACCGCGATCGCCGGCACGACGTGCCCGGCGGTCCCGCCGGCGGCGATCACGATCCGCGGGCGCATCAGGCGGTGGCGATTGGACTGCGCGCAGCCGCCGCGCCCCAGGCTGGGCGATGTTCAAGAGCAGCCCGACGGCGGCCAGCATCACGCACAGGTTCGCTCGGTGCATACGAGATGAACGGAAGCGGCACGCCTGTCAGCGGCGCGATACCGAGCACGACAAAGATGTTCAGGATCCCCTGGCACAGAATCAAGGAGGTCAGTCCGGTCGCGAGCAGCTTGGCATACCGAGTAGCGGCCCGGCGGGCAGTCCGAAGCCCCGCGTAGGCGATCATCCCGTAAAGGACGGCGACAACGCAGATGCCCATCACGCCGAGCTCCTCCCCCACGACCGCGAGGATGAAGTCCGTCTGCGCCTCGGGGAGATAGAACACCTTCTGCACCGATTGGCCGAGACCGACGCCAAACAAGCCGCCCGAGCCGAGCGCGATCTGGCCCTGGACCGCCTGGAAGCCGGCGGTCGATTTGGAGGACCAGGGATGCAGAAATGACGTCAGCCGCGCTCGCTGATAGGGCTGCGCGAGACGAACAGCACACGATGCCGGCGCCAATGGCGCCAGTAGGGCGAGCTGGCGGAGTGGCATCCCGGCGGCCACGAGCAGCGCCGCGAGCGAAACACGACGACCAGCGCCGTTCCCATGTCGGGCTCTACCAGGACCAACAGGCACGCGGGGCCAGCCGCGATCGCGATCGGAGCGATCAGCGGCACCATGCCCTGAGCCGTTGATCCGCTTCGGGTTCTTGGCCAGATAGTCGCGACGTAAACCACCAGAGCGAGCTTCGCGACCTCGGACGGCTGGAACTGGATCGGACCGGCCGCGAACCAGCGCCTGGCGCCGTTGACGTCGATCCCGAAACCCGGCGCCAGGACCAACAGGAGCAGGGCCACCGAGCCGATCAGCATCAGCTTCGCGACCCGCTCGTTCAAGAGCTGAAGGCCGCCGCGCGCCAACACCCGCATGAGGACAAGCCCTATCGCGCCGAAGATCAGGTAGCGCACGAACTCGCCGTCCCGAGCCGCTGCCGGATCCGAGACCAAGGGGCGAGGAGGCGCTGTACACCATCACGGCCCCGAACGCGAGCAGACACAGCGTGGCGGTCGTCAGAATCCGGTGCTCGAGCGGCGGGGCTACGTCGCCGGGCGCGCGGTGTGGCCCGCTGCCGCCGGCGAAGGAAGCCGGCGCCCGGCCGGCGCTGTCCGGCGGCGGCGGCCCCCGCGCCCGCCATCAGGGGCCTCCACCAGCGCGGAAGTGGTCCCCGCGGGCCTCGAAGTCCGGGTACTGGTCGTAGCTGGCGCAGCGGCGAGAGCAGCACCACCTCGTCCGCGCGGGCCGCGGAGCGCGCCGCGCGACAGCGCGCTCCAGGTCTCCGCAATCGTTGATCGGCACGCCGCTCTGGCGCAGCGCGCGCGCGAGCTCCCCCGCGGCCTCGCCGATCAGGTAGACCGCGCGGCAGCGCTCCGCGACAGCGGGGCCAGCGGAGCGAAGTCCTGGCCCTTGCCGCGGCCGCCGGCGATCAGGTGCACGCCACCGGGGTAGGCCCGCAGCCCGACAGCGTGCTCGGCAACGTTGGTCGCTTTCGAGTCGTTGACGTAGTCGACTCCCCCGCGCGGTGCGATCAGCTCGAGCCGGTGGGCGACGCCCTTGAAGGTGCGCAGTCCGTCCGCGACCGCGTCGGCGGCGATCCCGCGGCTGAGGCAGACCGCTGCGGCGGCCATCGCGTTCTGCCGGTTGTGCGCGCCCGGCAGCGAGATCTCGTCGACGTCGAGCAACGGCTCGCCGTCCCAAAGCAGGCGGCCATCGACTCGCGGAGCGCGGCGTGCGGCCCGACTCCCGAACGGCACCCTGCGCGCGCGTCCGGTCACGGCCAGCGGCAGGTCATCGGGGATCACCGCGACGTCGCCGGCGTCCTGGTTGGCGAACACCCGCAGCTTCGCCTCCACGTACGCGTCGTAGCTGAGATGGCGGTCGAGATGGTCAGGGGCGATGTTGAGCAGCGCCGCGGCTTCGGGCGAGAACTCGAGCGTGTCCTCGAGCTGGAACGAGGACGCCTCGCAGACGACGGTCGCACCGGGTCAAGTGCGCCGACGAGCGAACTCACGGCGGTGCCGACGTTGCCCGCAACCGCGACCGGCGCCCCTGCCTCGCGGTGGATGTGGCCGATCCACTCGGTGGTCGTCGTCTTGCCGTTCGTGCCCGTCACCGCGACGAACTCATTCGGAAGCAGCCTCCATGCCAGCTCGAGCTCGCCGAGGACGAGCAGGCCGTCGTCGATCGCCGCGCGCACGATGGGCGCGCTGCGGGGTACGCCGGGGCTCTTGATGAGCGTCCGGGCACGGGCGGCAAGGACGTCGCCTGACGCATCCAAATGGACTTCGACACCGGCCTCGGAAAGCCTCCCTGCCACCTCGGTAAGCCGCCAGTCGTCCGGCATGCCCGCATCGCATCCGATCACCTCCTCCCCGCGGGCACGCAGCGCCAGCGCCGCAGCCAGGCCGGAGCGGGCGAGGCCGACGACCAGATATGGGCCGCCGGGGAGCGGGGGCCGCGGCTTCACTTGGCTACTTGATGCTCAGCTGGTAGACGGTGAACCCGATCGCCGCACAGGCGGCAGCGACGATCCAGAAGCGCAGGATGATCTTCGTCTCCGACCAGCCCTGGAGCTCGAAGTGATGGTGAATCGGGGTCATCAGGAACACCCGTTTTCGGAACGCCTGGAACGAGACCACCTGCACGATCACGGACAGCACCTCGATCACGAACACCCCGCCGAGCAGGATCAACAGGACCTCCGTCTTCGTCATGACCGCCAGCCCCGCGATCGCGCCGCCCAACAGGAGTGAGCCCGTGTCCCCCATGAAGATGCTCGCCGGGAAGCTGTTGAACCACAGGAACGCGATGCACGCGCCCACCAGGCAGGCGGCGAGGATGGTCATGTTGCTGTCGCCCGGGCCGCTGATGAACGTGATCCCGATGTAGGCCAGCAATACGATCGATGCGCATCCTGCCGCGAGGCCGTCGAGCCCGTCGGTGAAGTTGACCGCGGTGGTGGTCCCCGCGACCACCAAATAGATGAAAACGGGGAACAACGGGCCGAGATCGACATTGACGTCGACGAACCGGAGCGGCACGGACGTCGGCAGATTGACCTTCTCTGTCGCGATCCACCACAGCCCGATCGAGATCGCGATCGTCACCGCCAGCTTCGTGCGAGCACGAAGCCCAAGCGAGCGGCGCTTGACGATCTTTGTGTAGTCGTCGGCGAAGCCGAGCAGCGCGCAGCACGCCGCGACCCCGAACACCGCCATCGACTGCCAGTCGCGCTTCGAGAGCACGAGGAACGGGACCGCGATCGCGGTCAGGATGATGATGCCGCCCATGGTCGGCGTACCGGCCTTCTGCTGGTGTCCTTCCGGGCCCTCCTCGCGGATGTTCTGCCCGAACTCCCGTGCGCGGAGAAACTCGATGAACCTCGGGCTCAGGAACAGGCACATCAGCAGCGAGGCGGTGCCCGCAATCAGGACCCGCCCGGAGATCGAGCCATCGACCGCTGCAAGGAGCGCCATCAGTCCGCGCCCGCGACCAGCGCTTCGGAGACGAGTTCGAGACCAACGCCGCGCGAGGCCTTCACCAGGACCACGTCCCCCGGTTCGAGCAGCTCCGGAACGAGGGCCGCGGCCTCGCCGGCGTCCGCGACCGCGTACAGCTCACCATCGAACGGGTCGCCGATCGCGGCGGCTATCGAGCCGACCGTGACGAGCACGTCTACGCCGGTCGCCGCCGCGTGCTCGCCTATCTGCTCGTGGAACGCCCGCTCGCGCTCGCCCAGCTCGAGCATGTCGCCGAGGACGGCGACCCGGCGCGCCCCGGGGGCCTGCGCTGCGGTCTCGCTCAGGTCGTCGAGAGCCGCGCGCATCGACATTGGATTCGCGTTGTAGGAGTCATCGATCAATGTGATTCCGTCTGCAAGCGCCACGCGCTGCCCACGGGAAGGCGAGAACGCTACCTCGACGCGCCCGCTCGGAGTCACTCCGGCCGCGCTCGCCGCCGCGACGGCGGCCAGGAGGTTGCTCCGGAGGTGCGCCTGGGCGAACGGGACCTCGAGCTCGATGCGCTGGCCACGCACGTCGATCTCGACGTGCTCTCCGTCGGTGTCCGCGAGCTGCACGTCGCCGCCTGGGCCGAAGCTGATCAGCTGGAGCTCGTCACGGAGGTGCGCGTCCAGCAGCCGCTCGCCGGCTGGAACCACGGCCGTGCCGCCCCCGTCGAGCGCGTCGATCAGCTCGGCCTTCGCGGCCGCAATCGCCTCGATCGACCCGAGCAGCTCGAGGTGGACAGGCCCGACGTTCACGATCACCGCGATGTCCGGTCGCGAGATCGCTGCCAGCTCGGCGATCTGCCCGGGGCCCCGCATCGCGTGCTCGAGCACGAGCACCTCCGTGTCTGCCGGCGCCGCGAGGATCTCCAGCGGGAGCCCGATCTCCGTGTTGAAGTTCTTGCGGGATGCCACCGCGCGCTTGTGCGGCGCCAGGACCGCCAGCAGGATGTCCTTGGTGGTGGTCTTGCCCGTCGAGCCCGTGATCCCGATGACCGTCGCGCCGATCGCCGACCGCCACGACGCGGCGAGGCGCTGGAGCGCGCTCAGCGGGTCCTCGGCGGCGAGCAGCACACCGGGCTTCGCGCACCGAGCTGCCTCGGCGTGAGCGGGCGAGACGAGCACTCCCCAGGCGCCGGCCGCCAGTGCGTCCGGCGCGAATGATCCACCGTCGGCGCTGGCACCGGGAAGGCCTACGAACAGCGCGCCGGGCCCGGCGTCACGCGAGTCGATCGTGACCCGTTCCGGTCCCGTTGCCGCAGGAGGCGGCCCGATCAGCGTCGCCCCAGAGGCGGCGGCGATCCGCTCAGGAGTCCAGTCCCTCACCGATGCGTCAGCGCTCCGCGCAGCAGCTCGCGCGCGACTGTTCTGTCGTCGAACGGAAGCTTGCGCCCATCCGCGAACTCCTGCCCCTGCTCGTGGCCCTTGCCGGCGATCACGACCACATCGCCGGCCTCGGCACCGGCGATCGTTTCGGCGATCGCCGCGCGACGGTCGGGATCGTGCTGGACGCCTTGACCGGCACCGGCAAGGATCTCCTCGATGATCGCCTCGGGATCCTCGGAACGTGGATTGTCGGAGGTGACCACCACCCTGTCGGCGAGGCGCGTCGCGATCTCCCCCATCAGCGGCCGCTTGCCACGATCTCGATCGCCACCGCACCCGAACACCACGTGTACGCGTCCTCGCGTCAGGGCGCGGGCCGCTTTGAGGACATTCTCGAGCGAGTCCGGCGTGTGCGCGTAGTCGACCAGCACCGCGAAGTCCTGGCCCTCGTCGACCGGCTCGAACCGCCCGGGCACCTGGCCGGCGGTCCGGACCGCGCGGACGCAATCGTCGGCGGCGACACCCAGCGAGCGTGCGGCGGCCACCGCGCCCAGCACGTTGTAGACGTTGAAGCGACCACGGAGCGGTGACTCAAGCTCGAGGTCACCGGTCGATGAGGAGACGGTGAACCGGGATCCGCGCAGCTCCGTCTCGACGCTCGTGGCACGGAAGGTCGCATCCCGCTCGAGCGAGAACGTGGTCGCACCGGACAGTTCATCGGCGAGGCGCCGGCCGTACGGATCGTCGACGTTGACGACCGCCACGGCCGGCCAAGCTCGGTGAACAGGCGACGCTTGGCGTCGAAATAGGCCTCCATCGTGCCGTGGAAGTCGAGGTGGTCCTGCGTCAGGTTCGTGAACACCGCTGCCGCGAAATGGATGGCGTCTGCCCGGTGGAGCTCCAGCGCGTGCGAGGAGACCTCCATCACACAGGCGCGATCGCCGGCGTCGAGCATCGCGCGGAACGTGCGCTGCAGGTCGATTGCCTCGGGCGTCGTGCGGACGACCTCGTGCTCGAGCCCGCCGATCACACTGGTCACAGTCCCGAGCAGCCCGGTCGGGCGACCACCCTCCTCGAGCAGCGCCCGGACCAGAAACGCCGTCGTGGTCTTTCCGTTGGTGCCGGTGATTCCGACCGTCTGGAGCGAGGCAGTCGGGTCTCCGAAGAAGCGCGCGGCAACGGGCGCCATCGCCGCTCGAGCGGAGGACACCAGGACCTCGGGAACGCCGAGACCCAACGTGCGCTCGACGACCAGCGCGACGGCCCCGCGCTCGATCGCCGCAGGCGCGAAATCGTGGCCGTCGCGGGTGAACCCGGGCACGCAGAAGAACAGCGTCCCGGGCACCACCTGCCGGGTGTCGTACGCGAGGTCCGTGACCTCCACATCGGTCGCGTTTTCTGGGACGTCGGCGATCAGGTCCGAGCCGCATCGCGGCCCGAGTGTAGATGCGGCTCCGGCGCGGGCCCGCCCGGCATCCGCCCTTGCCACACGCTGGTCCTAGCGGGCGCCGTTGCCGAACCCCCTGCTCCGCTGGGCAAGCTCACGCCGCTCGAGCACACGGTCAACCAGCCCATAAGCGACCGCCTCCTCACCCGTGAAGTAGCGATCGCGGTCCATGTCGGCGTGAACGCGCTCCACCTCCTGGCCAGTGTGCTTGGCGTAGATCTCATCGATCCTGGCCCGCAGCGTGAGGATCTCGCGAGCGTGGATTTCGATGTCCGCCGCCTGGCCCTCGAATCCCCCGGACGCCTGATGGATCAGGATCCGGCTGTTGGGAAGCGCCATCCGCTTGCCGGGAGCGCCGCCGGCAAGCAGGAGCGACCCCATCGACATCGCGATGCCGTAGCAGATCGTCTGCACGTCGGGCCTGATGAACTGCATCGCGTCGTAGATCGCCAGGCCGGCGTAGACCGATCCGCCGGGAGAATTCACGTACAGCTGGATGTCCTTGTCAGGGTCATCGGACTCGAGGTGGACGAGCTGGGCGACGATCAGGTTGGCGGTCTCTTCGTCGACCTGACCTCCCAGGAACACGACGCGGTCGTTCAGCAGTCGCGAGTAGATGTCGAACGAGCGCTCGCCACGGGCGGTCTGCTCGACGACCATAGGCACGAGTGGCATTGGGGTCCTCCTGGTATAGTGCAACTCTCTGGTTGCACAGCAAGGTAGCACAGGCGCAACCGATAGGTTGCACGTCTGATTTTCCAGGAGGCCGCGATGACCGACCGAATCGAACGCGAACTCGAACTTGACGCCCCGGTCCAGGAAGTCTGGGACGCCATCACCAGTGACGGCTGGCTGGCCGATGAGGTGTCTTTCGATCTCCTTCCCGGTGGAGAGGCAGAGTTCCGCTCGGCCGACGAGACCCGCACCGGCTGGGTCGAGGAAGCGCTTGCGCCCTCACGGCTGGCCTTCTGGTGGTCTGCCGACGAGGAGCCGGCGAGTCGCGTGGAGCTGACGCTCGTGCCCGACGGCGATTGGGGAACTCGTCTGCGGGTCGTCGAGTCACGCCCGCTGGAGGTGCTCGACCTCGTCGGCATCCCGCTCGGTCGTCCGGGCGGCACGACGTTCGGTCCCGCCCTCGTGGCGGTGTAGTTATGGACCGAGCTGGTGCCGTCTTCGGCGCGCTGTCAGACCCCACCCGACGCGCGCTGCTGCAGACGATCGCAGAGCAACCGCAGGCCACGGCGACTGAGCTCGCCTCTGACCTGCCGATCTCGCGGCAGGCTGTCCTGAAGCACCTCGCCGCGCTGGCCGACGCGGGGCTGGTCGATCGGGAGCGCTCGGGACGCGAGGTCCGCTACAAGGTCACGCCCGAGCCGCTGACGGACGCGGTGTCCTGGATGGCCGACGTCGGTGGTCAGTGGGACGGCCGGCTGGCCGCGCTGCAGCGGCGCTTCAGCGCGGATTAATCCCCAGATAGGGGACGGCCCAACCGACGATCTTCTGAAACGCCGGCGCGGCCACCGAGCCCCCGAAGATCGAGCCGTGCGGCTGGTTGACGACCACCGCCACGAGCAGCTTCGGGTTGCTCGCGGGGACGAACCCGATGAACGACGCGACGTACGCGCTGTCCGAGTAGTGGCCGTTGATCGCGATGTTGGCGGTGCCGGTCTTTCCCGACAGGTCGTAGCCGGGGATCGCCGCGCCGGACGCGGTTCCGCCGTCGGCGAACACGCCGCGGAGCATGTCTCGAAGCTCGGCTGCGACGGTCGGCGAGATCAGACGATGACCGCCGGGCAGCCTGACCTGCTTACCGCCGATCGCCCCGACTATGTGCGGCGGCCGGAGGATCCCGCCGTTGGCGATCGCGGCGTATGCGCCCATCATCTGCATGGGGGTCACCGACTCGCCCTGGCCGAAGGGAAGGTTCCCCATCGAGGATCCCGAGTACTGCCACGAGTGCAACACGAACCCCTGGTACTCCCCGGGCAGGTCCACACCGGTCGGCGAGCCGAAGCCAAACCTGTGAACCCACCAGTCGAACCGCTGTGCGCCGAGCTTGGCGCCGATCAGGTCGGCGCCGATGTTGCTCGACTTCTTGAGGATGCCGGCCACTGAGAGCGCCTCGTCGCCGTGGAGCTCCGCGTCGTGGATGACGCGATCGGCGACCTGGAGCTGGGATGGGATGTTGAACATGGTCGAGGGCGTGACCAGCCCGTCGTTCAGCGCGCCTGCGACGGTGATCGCCTTGAACGTCGAGCCAGGCTCGTAGTTGAAACTCACGCCCTGATCCAGGAACGCGCCAGAGGTGGCGTCGGCCGGCTGTTCGGATTGGCCTTCGGCCAATTCGCGAGCGCCAGGATGGCGCCGCTGTTCGGATCCATCACGATCGCCGTGGCACCCTTGGGCTGGTATTGGGCGCCGACGCCCGCCAGGACCTGCTCGACCTCATCTTGGAGGGCAACGTTGAGCGTCAACCGGACGTTCTCGCCGGGCTTCGTCCCACGGAGGTCATTGATCGAGATCGTCTGACCGTTGCCACCTTCGACCACCCGACGGACACCGTTGGTCCCCTGGAGCGCGTCGTTGTAGCGGTACTCGATCCCCCCGGCGCCCCGGCCGTTCCAGTTGACCATACCGAGCACCTGCGAGGCGACCGACCCCTGCGGATACACGCGCTTGACCCTCGGGATCGTCGTGATCCCGTTGATTCTCATATTGGTGATGGTTCTCGCGACGTCGGTGGGAATGAGGTGCGCGAGGTACACGAAGCCCGTATGAGGCTTGGTGATCGCGGCTTCGACGGTCGCCGGTGGGCGCGAGAGCAGCGGCGCCAGCTTCTGCGCAATCGCCGCAGGATTGCCCTTCTGGATCAGGTACGGGTCGGCGGCTACGTCGTCGGCCGACTCGGAGATCGCCAGCTCGACGCCGCTGGAGTCGGTAATCGCCCCTCGCGGAGCGGGGACAGCCGAAGTGAGCACCTGCTGGGTCTTGGCCGCCCGGCGTAGCGAGCTCGCCTTGAGCGTTCCCAGCTCGGTGGCGCGAAGCACCGCGATGCCCAGGAGACCGACGAACGCGAGAAACAGGAGCCCGATGCGCCGGTCGGCGAGCGTCACGACTTCGCTAGCCCCCGGAGCTCTGAAGACCGGCGCCGCCGGTCGCTGCGCCCGCGGCGGACCCCGCTGTCGTCCCGGATGCGCCGGAGGTCGTCCCGGCCGTGCCGCTGGTCCCCGAGGTCCCGGTGGATGTGACGGTCCCCGTGGCCGTAGCGGTCCCGGTCGTCGCGCCTGTGGTCGCCGACGTCGTCGTTGCGGTCGTCGACGGCGTGGTGGAGGAGGGAGTGGCCCCTCCGCCCGCCACCGTCAGACTCGGTGCCAGGGCGCTGGTCCCGCTAGTGCCGAGCGGGATGATCTGGCCCGCTCCGGTCGCCTGCAGCAGTGACGCGAACCCGGCCGGATCCGAAGCATGAATGTTTGCGCCGGCCTTGCCTGGATCGATCTGGCCGGCGTTGAGGAAGTTGACCGAAGTCGGCCCGGGCATGACCATTCCCATGCGAGTCGCGAGCCGCTCGATCCGCTGCTCATCGGAGAGCGCGGAGACGCTCGCACGCAGGAGCTCGTTGCGGCCCTGAAGCGCGGTCCCGAGCTGGATCGAGCGACCGATGCTCGAGTTCAGCTTCAGCATCTCGACCTGCATCGCGACGATTCCTGCGAGCAGCACGCCGAGCAGCACGATCCAGGTCCGCCCGCGGACGACTCGGTCGAGCAGTGCGTGATCGGGCAGGGTCCGGACCCAGGCCGCGACTCGATGCCCGAGCGGTCTCGCCCACGCGACCCGTTTTGCGCGGGGAGCCGTCTTGGGCCGCGGGGCAGCCTTGGCGCGCGGGGCTGTCTTGGGCCGCGGGTCGGCCTTGGGGCGGGTCGGCCCGGATACTCGGCGTGGCCGCGACGGGGCCGGCGACCTGCGTACCGTGCGACCGTGCGACGCCCCGGCCGCGGTTGCTGCGGGCGGCGTCATGTGCTCTGCACCTCCAGCTTGCGCGCCGCACGCAGGTGCGCCGCTTTCGATCGTGGATTGGAAGCGACCTCGCCCGGGGTCGGAGCGATCGCGCGGCGGGTCAGAAGCTCGGCTTCCGGCTCGCGGCCGCAGACGCAGACCGGTAGCTCGGGGGGGCATACGCACCCGCGGGCGCGGGCGACCAGGAAACGCTTTACGCGACGGTCCTCGAGCGAGTGGAACGAGATGGCCGCCAGGCGGCCTCCCGGAGCAAGGACATCCCAGGCGATCGGCAGCGCGGCGTCCAGCTGGGCCAACTCGTCGTTGACTGCGATCCGGAGCGCCTGGAACGTCCGCCGCGCCGGGTGGCCACCGGCGAATTGTGCGGGTATCGGAACCGCGGCCTTGATCGCCTCGACGAGCTGCCCGGTCGAGCTCAGCTCATGACGCCGGCGGTGACGCGCGATCACCCTCGCGATCTGGGTCGCGTACCGCTCCTCGCCGTACTCCCGCAACAGCCGCGCGAGTCGCCGCTCATCCCAGTGATTCACGATCTCTCGGGCGGTGAGACCCTGGTCGGTGTCCATTCGCATGTCGAGCGGTGCGTCATATGCGTACGAGAACCCCCGCTCCCAGGTGTCGACCTGCATCGATGACATCCCGAGGTCGAGGTACAGAAGATCGGCGCGCAGCCGCTCGTCCTGGAGTAGCTCGAGCGCCGTGACGAAATCGGCGTGGATGAACCGGGACCTCGCAGGCGACTTCGTCCGCAAGCTCCGCGAACCGCTCCTCCGCCGCGGGGTCACGATCGATCGCAATCAGCAGGGCCACCGGGGCCGATCCGATCGGCCACCAAGCGAGCGTGGCCCCCGCCACCAAACGTGCAGTCGACCGCGGTCTCGCCCGGCTGCGGATCGAGCAGCTCGATCAGCTCGCCGGCGAGAACCGGGACGTGGGCAGTGGTCATGTCCAGTCGTGTGGGCAAAACTCGCTGCGATGTCGGGGATCCGGGCTTGGACGTCTTCGCTGTAGCTCTCGTAGGACGAGCGATCCCACACCTCCAGGCAGTCGCCTGAGCCGGTCACGACGACCTCCTTATCGAGGCTCGCGTATCTCATGAACGGTGCCGGGATCATCACGCGGTGGGCAGAGTCGAGCTCGGTGTCGTACGAGTTGTTGAAGAAGAAGCGCCTGAGCTCACGGGCCTTGGGGTCCATCGGATTCAGGTTGCGGAGCGTCGCGTCCGTGTAAGCCTCGTAGGCCTCCGGCTTCCAGACCGCAATCGATCGCGGAGCGCCCGGCGACGTCTCCGGGGACGCCGCCAGCACGACCCCTCCGGCGAGCCCCGCGCGGAATTTCGATGGAACCGTCAGCCGGTGTTTCGCGTCTAGCGCGTGTTCGAAGGTTCCGCGGAAGGTCAAGGGATTCCATGCCACCTGAGCGAATTCCGAACCCGGGTGGCCGGGTGGGAGGAGCCCTGCCACCCGGGTTCCGCATGCACCGCCCACAATAACCCACTTCATCCCACAATGCAACCCATCTCGCACCCGGCCTCCCACTGATCCCCCGCGGGGAGCCGGTGCCGGCCAAAACGCCCGTGGTTACTGGCGATTCGCGGTGGGAGACGCGACCAGAGCCCGTGCAGGATCGCGTGACCCAGACCGAGTGGGCGATGACTTGCAGCGCGGGCGGCGTTCCGTCCGCCACGTGTGCCTGAGGTGGGGGGCGGTGGGTGGGCCCTCCCGGTCCGAGGGCGGGGGGGCGCGGGCGCGGGGGCGGCCGCGGGGCGGCGGGCGGGCGCGGTCCGGGGGGCGGGGGCGGGACGGGCGGGGGCCGCGGGGCGGCGGGCGGGCGCGTGGCTCGGGGAGCGCGGGCCGCCGGGGGGCGGGCGGCGAGAGCGTCGTTTTCTGCCCATATAGGGCAGAAACGACACTCGAGTGGCCCGATCCAGCGGGCGACCGGCTCGCGGGGCGTGGGCTAGGCGTCTGCAATCAGCCCCCAGTCCGCCGGGCTAATCGCACAACCAATCAGAAGAACGCAGGCGATCGTGCGATTCGCCCCGGCCCTCTGCGCTCGGGGCCGACGAAAATCGTGCCATCACACCTCAATAGCCGGGGCCGAACACGACTAACGGCGGAGATCGACGGAAATCGTGCCCGCGCCGACCAGAACTCGAGCGATCGCACGATTTTCGTCGGAGCGATCCGCCGCCGCGCCGCTGGGCCGCCTGGCCTCGTGCGCGGGGATTTGGCGCGCCGCGTTCGGGGCGACCGCACCCCCCGCCCCGCCCTGGGGCGAGCGCGCCCGCGCCGCGCCCCCAACTCCCGCCCACCCGACGAGCTCACGCGCCCCCGTCCGGCGAGCCCGCGCGGCCCCCGCCGCCGCCCGGGGCCCAACGGATAGACGTCAGGCCCCCGAGCCCCTGGTGGGCTCGGGGACGGACCGCGCCGCGGGAAGCGTCAGCACCAACCGGGCACCCCGCTTGCTCGGAGCCGCGGCGAGACGTCCCCCGTGGTCGCGGATGATGTCTGACGCGATCGCCAGTCCGCGGCCGCGTGGCCCTCCGGGGCGCCGGCCTCGGCTCGCGAGCTCGGCGACTGGCGACGGTAGACCGGGGCCGTCATCGGCCACCTCGAGCCTGACGCCGGTGACGCCCGCCTTCCCACGCACGCGCACCACCCCTCCCCCATGCTCGATCGCGTTCGCGATCAGGTTTCCGGTTGCCTGCGCGAGCCGCAGCCGGTCGCCGAGCACGAGCACGGACCCGCCTGACCAGTCGAGCTCCAGGCCAACACTCCGCTCAGCTGCGGCCGGACGGCTGGCTTCGACGGAGTTGAACAGCAGCTGCCGCGGATCGACATGTTCGAAGTCGCGCGCGAGCTTCCGTCCGCCCGCGACCGCTGCCAAATCCTCCAGGGCGAGGCCGGCGCGTCCGAGCTCCAGCTCCAGCGAACGCCGGCGCTGTGCCGTCAGCTCTCCGAGCGGGAGGCCGAGGCTCGCCGCCGTGATCGGCCCCCGCAGCTCGTGCGACGCGCGCGCGACGACCTCCATGCGTCCCGCCAGCCGCCGCGACGCTGTGACCGCGACCGCCACGCTCAGCAGCGCCGCGAGCCAGCCCGTCACGGCGAGCGTCGCGAGTGTCACGGGATCGCTCCGTCCACGAGCCGGTAGCCGACGCCCCACACATTGATGATGTAGCGATCGCCCGACTTGGTGAGCTTCTTGCGCAACCGCGACGCGTGCGAGTCGAGTGTCCGTGTGTCGACCAGGGACCGATACCCCAGACCCCGCGTAACAGCTCCTCGCGCGTGAACACCCGGGTCGGATCGTCGGCGAGCGCCCGGAGCAGGGCGAACTCCTTCTTCGAGAGCTTCAACTGCTCGCCCTTCACCCATACCTGCCGCGCGAGCGGGTCGAGCTCGAGCGATCCGATTCCAGCCGACCGGGACCCGGCCTGCGGGCTGGCGGCGCAGCAGAGCGCTGATGCGAGCCTCAAGCTCTGGATAGCTGAAGGGCTTGACGATGTAGTCGTCGCAACCGCGGTCAAAGCCGCGAAACCGGTCGAGCCTCCCGCGCGCCCGGAGAGGACAAGCATCGGGAGATCCGGATCAAGCGCGCCGGCGACGCGATCGGCTTCGCGAACCTCGCGCAGAAGCTCGAGGCCATCGCGGTCAGGCAGGCCGAGGTCGACGATCGCAAGATCCGGGAACTTCGTCGTCCATCAGCCGCCGCGCCTCGGCGCGATTCGGCTCTCGAGGATCTCGTAGCCGTCGGCGGAGCAGGTTGTCGGCGAGAAACATGCGGGTGGCGCGATGGTCCTCGACCAAGAGGATCGTGGCGGGCGTTTGCTTCCATGTCTATAAGAGCCGCAGCGCGAGAATCCGCCCCCCCTCGCCCTCGGCTTCGCCCCCCGCCGCAACGATCATGCCCCCCGTCATAGCCTGCAACATCGCTTTCAGCCGCTGCGGCGCGGCAGGAATCCCCCATATGATCCCGACGCTCATGTACCGACGCGGGAACTACAGCTCCGGCGAAGACTTCGTGCTCGAATACGGGGAGCTCCGGTTCACCTTCAACGAGCGCGACTTCCGCGAGCGCTGCGAGCAGGCCGCGCGCAAGCTCGGGCTTTCTCGGGGGCCGGTCGAGGAGGACGAGGCCGAGGACCTGATCAACCTCGTGGTCAACGGCGAGGTCACCGATCCCGCGTCCGCCCTTGGCGAGCACGTCAACGACTGCTGGCCGGAGCTCGTCGGTCCCTCGGAGCGCTCGCTCGTCCACTGGCTGCGCCGGCTGATCTTCCGCAGCGCGTGGCTCGATCAGCGCGTCAAGGAGGGCGAGCTCGACATCTGCTTCGACGACGACACAAATGCCTTCGTCTACATCGCAGCCGGATCGGGGCGGGGAACCGATCGAGCTCGCGCCGGAGCCGAGCTGGAATCGCGTCGCTTACGTGAAGCGCTAGCAGAGACGGGACCAAGGACCGCTAGCTCAGGAGGCGAGCCGACGGCCCGCTAGCTCCAGGAGGCGAGCCGCTCCAGCTGGCCGATGGTCACGCCCATCCCTGACAAAACACACGTGTGCCCGTTGCGACGCCAGGTAACAACCAGGCGGCCGTCGACCGAGAGGACGCGCAACTTGAGCCCCCTCCATACGGCGACGGTCGTCTTCGGCCGAGGCAGAACCGAGCCACCGACGATCGTGTAGGCGATCGTGGTCTCGCGGTTCTGGTAGTACAC
The DNA here is from genome assembly GCA_963705775.1 of uncultured Solirubrobacterales bacterium. Taxonomy (GTDB): domain Bacteria; phylum Actinomycetota; class Thermoleophilia; order Solirubrobacterales; family Solirubrobacteraceae; genus Palsa-465. Next base: position 32,973 of record CAVPKT010000073.1, read on the forward strand.
GGTGACAACCCGGCGGCCCCCGATCTGATCCGTCCGCTGCCCGACCGCCGTCCAGCCGAACCGCCAGGACCAGTTCGGGAAATAGACCCGGCCGACCCGCTGAGCGAGCCACGCGTCGGGCGCCTGGGGATCGGATGACGGGGCGGTAGAAGAAGCTCCACGGACAGCCAACGCAGCGGCCTCCGACACCGACGGGCCGCCCGGCGCTCCCGCCGGAAGCCACAGCATGGCAATCAGCGCGACGGCGGCGACGGTTCCCGCGACGGCGAGCGTGTACATGTACCGCCGGCGGCGGATCGATCCCGAACGAGTGCGCTCGGCCTCGATGCGTGCGCGGAGTCGCTCCGGGGCGCGCGTCGAGGCCACGATCTCGTCGATGACGGCGATCGCCCGCTGCTCGCGTGGATCGATATCGGTTGATTCGTATGAAGCCACAGCTCGTTCGGGAATTGTCCTCCACTACCGTTCCCGAAATGGCGCGGGTCTGGGTCGTGATGCCCACCTACAACGAGGCGGCGAACTTGGAGCGGATCGTCCGCGCCACAGACGCCGAGCTCGAACGGGTCGCGTCGGGTGTCCACCGGATCCTAGTGGTGGATGACAACTCACCCGATGGGACGGGCGCGATCGCCGACTCGCTGGCCGCCGAGCTGGACTCCGTCGAGGTGCTGCACCGGCCGGGCAAGAGCGGGCTCGGGAACGCGTACCGCGCCGGCTTCGCTCACGCCCTGGCGGCTGGGGCGCAGCTCCTGATCGAGATGGACGCGGACTTCTCCCACGACCCGCAGTACCTCGGCCCGCTGCTCGAGGCGGCTTCCACGGCTGACCTCGTCCTCGGCTCGCGCTACGTGCCGGGGGAGGCGTGCGGGACTGGGGGCTCGTACGCCGCGCCATCAGCCGCGGCGGAGGGGTGTATGCGCGCCTGATCCTGCGAGTCGACGTACGCGACCTCACGGGAGGATTCAAGTGCATCCGGCGCGAAGTTCTCGAGGCAATAGACCTTGGCTCGGTACGGGCGGACGGCTACGTGTTCCAGATCGAAGTGACATACAGGGCTCTGATGGCCGGTTTCACGGTCAAAGAGGTGCCGATCGTCTTTCAGGACCGGACCGTGGGTGCGAGCAAGATGTCGCCGCGGATCGCGCTCGAGGCGATGTGGCTCGTACCTCGGTTGCGAAGGAGCGCCGCGAGTGCGCTGGCACGCTCGAGCACGGCTCGCGATCCCGTGGAGACCCCGGGAACCCGCTGAGCGCGGCGCGCCTAACGAAATTTCAATGTTGATCGAACCCCAATCCGGCGCCCCGCGGGCATCCTTAAGGCAATGAGCCCCCCGGTCCGCTCGGCGCGACTCCGCAGAGCGGTACTTCGAGATCGAGTCATCGGCGCTTCGAGCGCGTACGGCTGCCCAGCGCGAGCGAGGGCGCGTCGCCTCGCGCGAGCAAATCGGGCTGGCCGCGCTGGGCGGGATCGTCGTCACGGGGCTCGTGGTCTCGATCAGCGCAGCGCATACGACCGAGCTCCTGCCCGAAACGGTGCGCCCAGTGCCGAAGTTCCTCGCTGGCCCGTTCGGCGGCGCGAACATCGACCTCCACTGGTTCGGTCTGGTCGGTGTCCTGACCGCAATGTTCGCGTGCTACGTCCTCGCCGTCCGTGCTGCCGATCGTCTCTCTCCCCGCGCGGTGCTGATGACGATCGCTGCGCTCTACGCGCTGGTCCTCCTCGCCCCACCGCTCGTTTCAACCGACATCTTCAGCTACGGCGCGTACGGCCGCATGGGAACGGTCTACGGGGCCAATCCATACCTCCACGGACCCGCCGCGATTACCCTCGATCCGCTCTATCCCTTCATCGGGGCGAAGTGGGTGACGACGCCGTCCGCGTACGGCCCTGTGTTCACGGCGCTCAGCTACGTGCTGGCGCCGATGTCGATCGCCGCCTCCGTGTTCGCCTACAAGGCGATCGCGATCGTCGCGAGCCTCGTGACCGTCGCCGCCGTGTGGAATGCTGCGCGGTGGCGCGGCGTCAACCCGGTGAAGGCAGCCGCGCTCGTGGGCCTCAACCCGCTGACCGTCATCTACGGAATCGGCGGCGGTCACAACGACCTGCTGATGCTGGCCGCGATGGTCACCGGTATCTACGCGATCCTCCAGCACCGCGACCGCGGCGGCGGCGGGCTTTTGACGGTGGCCACCGGGATCAAGCTCACGGCCGGGCTGCTGCTCCCGTTCGCGATCGCCGGTGGCGCGATCAGACGGACCGGGCGTCGCGACATCGTGATTGGCATCGGCCTCGTCGGCGCGGTGGTGCTCGCGGTCAGCTTCGTTCTGTTCGGCACCGGCCCGCTCCACCTCCCCGCAACGATCCAGCAGAGCCAGAGTAGAGGCGACTGGCACAGCATCCCGGGTTTCATCACCTCGCGGCTCGGCCTCGGGACGATCGGCCATGTCACGGGCGTCGTGCTCGCCGTGGCATTCGTCGCGATCACGGTCTTTCTCGTTCGTCGTGTGTGGCGCGGCCAGCTCGACTGGATCGACGGCGCGGGATGGGCGACGGTCGCGATGCTCGCCACCGCCAGTTCGCTGCTGCCGTGGTACGCAGCGTGGCTGATGCCGCTCGCGGCGCTCGGCACGGACCGCCGTCTGTGGCGTACCTCGATCGCGCTGACGGGCGTCGTGTTGCTGATCGAGATGATCGGCTATATCCCGCACGGAGGCTCGCTCGGGCTCTAGCCGATTCCGATACAACGTTTACCTTCTTTTGGCCCTACCCACCTTACGATCTGCTCCATGGTCCACCTAGACAACCTCCCTGTCCGTAGCTTGCGGCTCCTCAGCGTGGTCGCTCCCGTGTACAACGAGGAGGGGACGATCGAGGAGTTCTACTCGCGGGTGTGCGCCGCGCTCGAGGGCATCGAATTCGAGCTCGTGCTGGTCGATGACGGTTCCGGCGACGCCTCGCCGGCGATGCTCGACCGACTCTCGGAAGCAGACCCGCGCGTGTGTGTGGTGTCGCTGTCGCGGAACTTCGGCCATCAGACGGCGCTCACCGCTGGTCTCGATCACGCGCGCGGCGACGCGGTCGTAATGCTCGACGCCGATCTCCAGGATCCGCCCGAGCTGATCCCGCGCATGCTCGATCACTGGAGAAGTGGCTGCGACGTCGTATACGCCGTGCGGGAGGAGCGCGAGGGCGAGTCGCGCTTCAAGCTCAGCACCGCCAAGTGGTTCTACAAGCTGTTCGACAAGCTCGCCCAGGTCGAGCTGCAGCACAATTCCGGCGACTTCCGGTTGCTCGACCGCCAGCCGCTCGACGCCCTGCTCGCAATGCGCGAGCGCAATCGCTTCCTGCGCGGAATGACCGTCTGGGTGGGCTACACGCAGGCCGCGGTGCCGTACAAGCGCGACCCTCGGTACGCGGGCGAGACCAAGTACACGCTTTCGCGGATGCTGAAGTTCTCGCTCGATGCCATCTCGTCGTTCTCGCACAGGCCGCTCCAGCTCGCAACGCTACTCGGCTTCCTGATCTCGACGCTCGCCTTCATCGCGATCCCGGTCGTCATCATTCTTCGGATCCTCGGCTCCTATCTGCCCGGGTTCGGCTCGATCACGATCGCCATCCTGCTGCTCGGAGGGATCCAGCTGATCGCGCTGGGGATCATCGGCGAGTACGTCGGCCGGATCTACGACGAGGTCAAGGGCCGGCCGCTGTACCTGGTTCGCGCCCGACGCAACCTTCATGAGGCCCCGGCGCACGGGCGCTCGTCGGTTCGCGAGCGGGCTGAGTCGCCGCTCGTCGAACGCGAGCCGTAAGGGCCGCTAGCCCCCAGCCGGATTGGGTCCGACGGAGCGGGTCGGTCCTGCGCCGTCCACGCCGGCCGTGTCGGGCCCCTCGCCGACAGCCTGCTCGACCGCCGCGATCCGGCTCGAGAGCCCCTTGAGCGCGTCGGCGATCGGGTCCGGTAGGTGAACCCAGTCGGCGTCGGGACCCTCGGGACGCCTGCCCTCCACCCGGACGGGATGGCCTGGATTGCCGACGACGGTCGAATTCGGCGGCACGTCGTGGATCACGACAGAGTTGGCGCCGATCTTCGAGCCGTGCCCTACCACGATCGGGCCGAGGAGCTTGGCCCCCGATCCGATTGTGACGTTGTCCTGCACCGTCGGGTGCCGTTTGCCGGTGGCAAAGCCCGTACCGCCGAGCGTCACGCCCTGATACAGCGTGACGTTGTCGCCGATCTCCGCGGTCTCGCCAATCACCACGCCCATCCCGTGGTCGATGAAGAAGCCGTTGCCGATCCTCGCCGCGGGGTGGATCTCGATCCCGGTGAGCGTCCGGGAGATCGCCGCGATCATCCGCGGCATCAGCGGCACGCCCACGCTGTGAAGCGCATGCGCGACCCGATGGGCCAGCAGCGCGTGAACGCCGGGCCACGTCGCCAGAATCTCGGCCGAACCCACGCCGCGCGCGGCGGGGTCACGGCTGTGGGCCGCAGCGACGTCGCTGCGGATCTCGCTGAGAACACGCGCAAGCATCGCTAAAGCGTAGTCCCCGGGGTTCGTGGGCGATCGCGCTTGCGCCTTCCGCCGGCGGGCGGGATATCACCGCCGCAGAGGGTCGGCGATATTCCACGGGCTCGCGGAACCACGATCGCCCTTGGGCGATTACGGTGAATATTTCACCCCAATCGCCCGCTTGGTCTGGGATAGCCGGAGGTCTGCGAACGCCGCCCTAAGGCGCAAAAAAAGGCGTCGACACGTAGCGCTCCCCCGAGTCCGGGAGGATCGTGGCAATCCGGGCCCCCTTGAACTCCGGGCGCGCCGCGACGCGCAGGGCCGCCCATACAGCCGCTCCGCCTGAGATCCCGGCGAGCACACCTTCTCGCCGGGCCAGTTCGCGCGCGGTCTCGATCGCGTCCTCGTCGTCTACCGCTATCACCTCGTCGATCAGGTCCCTGTTCAGGACCTCCGGGATAAACCCAGCGCCGATCCCCTGGATCTTGTGGGGCCCCGGAGGGGCGCCAGAGAGGACGGCAGAGGCGCTCGGCTCGACCGCAACGATGTGGCACCGCGGGTTTCCGTCCTTGATCACTGCCCCGGCGCCGGTGATCGTCCCGCCGGTCCCCACTCCGGCGACGAACACGTCGACTTCGCCGTCGAGTGCGTCCCAGATCTCAGGACCGGTCGTGCGCCGGTGAATGTCCGGATTGGCGGGGTTCGAGAACTGATCGGGCAGGAATACGTCCTCGCGGACTGCGAGCGCCCGGGCCGCCTCGACGGCCTCGGTCATTCCCCCGAGCGACTCGGTCAGCTCGACCCGTGCGCCGTATAGCCGCAGCAGTCCCTCGCGCTCGCGGCTCATCCCTTGGGGCAGGGTGAGGACGAGCTCGTATCCCTTGGCTGCGCAGACGAACGCGAGCGCGATCCCGGTGTTTCCGCTGGTCGCCTCGACGACCGTCGTCCGGCCGGGTTCGATCGTGCCGTCGCGCTCGGCGGCCTCGATCATCGCCACGCCGATGCGGTCCTTGACGCTCCCGCCCGGATTGAGCGCCTCCAGCTTCGCGTAGAGCTGAGCTCCGGTGTCCGGCGCGATCCGCGTGAGGGCGACTATCGGCGTGCGCCCAACATGCTCCGCAATGTTGGTCGGAATTCGTGGCAATTCGCCGCGAACCCTACGAGATGGTCTCGTCAGATGTGGTACATGGGGGCGCCGACGGCGCGCGCTTCGGCCTCGGCCACATCGGCGACGGTCGAAGCGCCGAGCACTGTCCGTGCCGCGTGAGCCGCGTCGGCGAACACACCGCGGGCGTCCTGGCCGACGGGGCCGTCGAGCAACTCGACCACCTCGAGGACCGTGATCTCGCTCGCCGGGCGCGCGAAGGTGTAGCCGCCGCCGACGCCCCGCTGCGAACGCAGGATCCCGGCCCGTCGGAGGGTGGCGAAGAGCTGCTCCAGGAACTGGACCGGAATCCCCCGCCGCCGCGCCAGCTCGGCGATCGGGACGGGCCCAGAATCCCCGTGGAGGCGAAGCTCGACGAGCGCGTCGATGGCGTACGGGGATTTTGTGGTGATCGAGAGCACAGCGGGCCCTGAGGGTAACCGCATCCCGCTTCGGGCCGGGCTGCGCTCCACTTGTGGACTCTAAGCGCGAGCGTGCGAGCGGCTCCTCTTGCCCGGCAGTTACCGCGGCCGGGCGTCCGGTCCGGCTCGGCCTAGATCCAGCCGCGCTCTGTCGCGATCAACACGGCCTGCGCCCGGTCCATCGCGCCCAGCTTGCCGTAGACGTTGTGGAGGTGGGTGCGGACGGTGCTCGTCGAGAGGCCGAGCTCGGATGCGATCTGCTTGTACACCTTGCCCTGAGCCAGGCCGCGCAGGACCTCTACCTCGCGCGAGGACATCGGGCACGGATCGATCTGGCGGGGTCGTCCGCCAGAGGTGGGGAGCGGAAGGTCGTACATCACCGAGCGGAGATCGGACACGCTCAGCCCTATGCTGCGGGCCACCGCCAGCAGCTGCGCGGGGGACACGGCGCCACCGAGCGCGTGGTGGGCGAGCATGTCGGCGAGGCGTACCAGCGCGGCCTCTCCGTCGCACTCGTCGGCGTGATGCCGCTCGATCACGCTCGCCACAGCGCGCGGCAGCCCCCAGCGGCGGGCGAGGACGCCGCCGACGAGACCGTGGTCGACACCTAGCTCGCGGCGCTCGCGCTGGATCCGCTCTTCCGGCGTGCGGGCATCGCCGTGGATCTGGCGCGGGTAGCCGGGATACGCGTGAACGAGCACCAGCTTGCCGATGTCGTGCAGCAACGACGTCACCATCAGGCGATCGCGCGCCTCATAGGAAAGCTCGCGGGCGAGCCGGTCGGCCGCGCGCTGGGTGGCGACGGCGTGCAGCCGGAAGCGCTCGGGGATGCCCTGCCAGACCGCGGTCCGCTCGAAGAAGTCAAACGTCCGCGCACGGCTGGCGATCGCATGAACGGTCTGCGGAGAGAGGACCTCCACACCCTTGACCGCGCTCTCGACACGGCCGCGCAGGCGGCCGTCGACGCGGTTGGCGAGCCGCAGCACGGCTACCGCCAGGGCCACGTCGGACTCGACCGCCGAGACAACTTCCGCGGTGGCCGGGTCGCTCGACTCGAACAGCCGCAACACCCGGTTGCGCGACTCGACCAGCATCGGAAAGGCCTCAAGGGCCTCGAATGCCGCGGTCAGCCGTCGGCCGTGGCCTTCGTTGTGATGCCGCTCACGGGCGGCGTAGGGGTCTGTGTTCGCAGTCGAAATCTCGGCCACTGCCGCCACTGGCGCCTCACTCATGCTGTTTGGGGAACCCGACCGGCCGGGGACCCGGTCCATTCGCGTACTCCCGTACTTGGGTTGTTTATCGGCAAATGTTCGAGTGGGGTTTAGGGTCCGGTGGACGATTCCTCCGCGCTCATCCGCACCGCTCACGTGCCATCTCGAGCGCGCGATCGATTCGCCGCAGCGTCTCGTCGCGTCCCAGCGTGCTGACGCTCTCAAAGATCCCAGGTGACACGGTGGTGCCGGCGATCGCGACTCGGACCGGCTGGAAAACCTTGCCCGGCTTAACGTCAAGCCGCTCGACGACCCCTCGGAGCGCGCTCTCGATCGCCTCGACCGAGAACGACTCGGCGCCCGCGAGCGCCTCGCGGCTGGCCTCCAGATTCTCGACCCCCCCATCCCGACACAAGGTCTTCTCAAACGCCTTCGGGTCGTCGACGGGTCCGTCGAAGAGGAACGACACGAGCGGCCAGAATTCCGCCAGGGTCTGGACCTTCTCGGCCGCGATCTCCACCGCCGGCCGCAGGCCCGAGCGCCCGGTGTATTCCTCGAGCCGGGCAGTCAGCTCGTCTGTCGAAAGCGAGCGCATCCAGCGACCGTTGAAATTCCGGAGCTTCTGCTCGTCGAACACCGCCGGGTTTCGCGATACCCGCTCGAGCCGGAAGCGCTGGGCGAGCTCGTCCAACGTGAAGTGCTCCTCGTCGGCGGCGAAGCCAGCGCCGAGGAGCGCGATGTAGTTGTCGACCGCCTCCGGCAGGTAGCCGGCCGCACGCAGCTCCTGGACAGAGGCCGCGCCGTGACGCTTTGACAGCTTGCGGCCGTCGGGGCCATGAAGCAGTGGAAGATGCGCGTAGTGCGGCGGCGTGGCCCCGAGCGCATCGAACACGAGTAACTGCTTGGGCGTGTTCGACAGGTGGTCCTCGCCCCGCACGACGTGCGTGATCTGCGCGTCGAGGTCGTCGACAGCGACCGCGAAGTTGTAGAGCACTGACCCGTCGGCCCGAGCGATCACCGGGTCGTCCTGGCTCCGGTTCGGGAAGCGCGTCTCGCCGCGGATGGTGTCCGGGACCACGGTTTCCCCCTCGTCGGGGACCCGCAGGCGCACGGCGCCGGTCTCCGACGGCTCGCCGCGGAAGCCGCGCTCCCACCCGTAACGATCCTTGTACGTCTTGACGTCGTCGGCGGTCGCCGTCGAGCGATACGCGTGTCCGGACTGCAGCAGCTGCTCGAGGACTTCCGCGTGCCGCTCCGCTCGAGAGGACTGGAAGATCGGCCCTTCGTCCCAATCGAGGTTCAGCCACCGGAGCGCGTCGAGGATCTGTTCCACGTTCTCCAGTGTCGATCGCTCGCGGTCGGTATCTTCGATCCGCAGCACCAACGTCCCACCCTGGCCGCGGGCCAGCAGCCAGTTGTACAGCGCCGTCCGGGCGCCACCGATGTGCAGCGCCCCGGTCGGGGAAGGTGCAAAGCGAACGCGCATGAGAACTGACACCGCATGCTAATCGGCGCCCACGTGTCCAACGCAGGCGGCCTCGTCAACGCCGTCGAGCGCGGCGTGGACCGCGGCGCCGATGCGATCCAGATCTTCAACCAGTCCCCGCGCATGTGGCGACCCACCAACTACACCGACGAGGACTTCGCGGCGTTCCGCGAGGCGCGGGACTCGAGCAGGATCAAGGCGGTGTTGATCCACGCGGTGTACCTGATCAATTGCGCTACGGAGGACAGGGAGATGCGCCAGAAGTCCCTCCGCTCGCTGACCCACTCGCTCGTGGTCGGCAACGCGATCGGAGCGGCCGGGGTGGTGCTGCATCCCGGGTCGGCGAAGCAGGGCGACGTCCCAAAGGCGATAAAACGCGCCGGGACGGTGATCAGGCAGGCGCTTAGGGAATCAGAGGGGTGCGAGCTGCATCTCGAGGACACGGCGGGAGCAGGCGGCACGCTCGGGCGTTCGTTCGAGGAGCTCGGTGAGCTGCTCGAGGCCTCAGGGGGGGATGGGCGGCTCGGCGTATGCCTCGACTCATGCCATCTCTACGCCTCCGGATACGACATCGCAACGCCGGAGGGGCTGAACCAGACGCTCAAGCAATGCGACAAGGCCGTCGGGCTGAAGCGCTTGCGCTCGCTGCACCTGAACGATTCGCTCGTCAAGCTCGGCTCGAACCGTGACCGCCACGCGATCCTCGGCGAGGGGGAGCTCGGGGAGCGCGGGTGCGCGAACTTCGTCTCGGAGCCGAAGTTCGACCGGCTCCCCTGTGTGCTCGAGACGGGCAAGGACGGCGGCGCACCGAGCGCCGATGACGTCGCACTTGCGTTCAAGCTCCGCAAGCGAGGCAAGGCAAATCGGGCCCGGAGGAGGAAGAAATGAGCAATGCCGATGCGCTCGTGGTGTTCGGCATCACAGGCGACCTGGCCAAGAAGCAGACTTTTCGATCGCTGTATCGGCTCGACCGCCGTGGCCTGCTCCCGTGCCCCGTCATCGGAGTCGCGGCCGACGATTGGAGCGTCGAGCATCTGCGCGAGCACGCGCGAGAGTCGATCGAGGCGACGGGTGAGCAAGTCGACGACAAGGTCTTCCACCGCTTCGCCGATCGCCTCCAGTACGTCAGCGGCGACTTCGGACGGACGGACACCTACCAGAAGCTGGCCGATGCGCTGAAGGATCTGCCAGATCCGGCGTTCTATCTCGAGATCCCGCCGTCACTGTTCGCGACCGTCGCCAGGGTCTTTCCGAAGCGGGACTCGTCTCCAAGGGCCAACGTGTGCTGTTCGGAAACCGTTCGGGCATGACCTCGCATCGGCGAAGGAGCTCGCGAGCGACCTCCATAAGTACCTCGACGAGTCCCAGATCTACCGAATCGACCACTTCCTCGGCAAGCTGGGGCTCGAGGAGTTCCTGTACGTCCGGTTCGCCAACACGATGCTCGAGCCGGTGTGGAACCGCAACTACGTGGCCTGTGTCCAGATCACGATGGCCGAGACCTTCGGGGTCGAGGACCGCGGCCACTTCTACGACCCGGTCGGGGCGCTGCGCGACGTTGTCGTGAACCATCTGCTGCAGACGCTCGCCGCCGCGGCGATGGAGCCGCCCGCCGGCGGCGATGCGGCAACGCTCAAGGACGCCAAGCAGGCGGTCTTCCGTGCGACGTCCGACGCCGACCCCGAACGCTACGTCCGCGGTCAGTACGAGGGCTACCTCGACGTCGACGGCGTCGCCAAGGGCTCGACCACCGAGACCTACGCCGCGCTGCGCCTGGAGATCGACAACTGGCGCTGGGCCGGCGTGCCGTTCTTCATCCGCACCGGGAAGTGCCTGCCGATGACCGAAACGGAGCTGCGGCTGGTCTTCAAGCACCCGCCGCGGCTGTATTTCACATCGGCCAGCCACCGGCGTCCGGAACCGTCCCAGCTCGTGGTCAGGATCGACCCGACCACCGGTATCCGCATCGTTCTCGACGCAAAGCGGGCTGACAAGAAGGGGCCCGCTGAAGTCGAGCTCGACCTGGAGTTTTCGCGCCAAGGCGGCCAGGCGGCCACGCCCTATGAGGTGCTCATGCACGCCGCACTGATCGGCGACGCGACGCCCTTCACCCGTCAGGACATGGTCGAGGAGACGTGGCGAATCGTCCAACCGCTATTGGATCTCCCGCCCGCCGTACATCCGTACCCGCCGGGCTCGTGGGGACCTGAGGAGGCCGATCGGGTCGTCAAGGGGCACGGCGGCTGGCGTGAGCCGTGGGCGTCTGAGGGCTGACAGCGTCGGAGCACGCGCCGCCAGCTAGTGGACTGCCACGTGCGTCCAGATCCCCGCTAACGAGCGGATGTGGCGATGGTCACGGCTCCAGCAGGCGCGACTCGGATCGAGGTGGATGGGAGTGATGCCCGCGCGCGCTGCTCCGACGACGTCAGTCGTCAGCATGTCACCAACGTGCACGGCGTCCGTCGCGGCGACCCCGGCGCGGTCGAGCGCAGCATCGAAGATCCCCGGGTCGGGCTTCGCCGATCCCACGATCACCGAATCGATCACCGCTGCCTCGTCTAGGCCCGTCGCCGCGAGCATTCCGCAGTCCCGGAGGTTCTCCGCGGCATGGCCGTCCGAGTTCGTGACGACCAGGACGGCGATTCCCGCCCGCTGAAGCGCGACGATCGTCTCGGTCGCCTGAGGTGTCGGCTCGCTCCAGAGCACCTGCCCCGATCGCGTTCGATCAGCGAGCTCCGACAGGACCGCGACCGCGGCCGGCAGGCTCGGCGACCCGACTCCCAACCCGGCACAGAGCGCCTCGAAGTACTCGCCGCTCAGCCCCTCGGCGTGCTCTCGGTCAAGTGTCCTCACAGCACGGTAATGGGCGCGGGGGACGTCCGCAGGAGTCACGTCGATGCCAACCGCGGCGAGCGCCGTGGACACCAAGTGGCGGTCGGGAAGAACAATCGTGCCGCCGCCGTCGAAGAAGACGGCTTGTGGAGTCAGGCCGATGCCGCGACCCGTTCCGGCTCCTCGTCCGTCAGAATCGCCTTTCCGAGCAGTGCGTCGAGCTCGGCGTGGAGTCCGGCGCCGAGCGATACCCGGAACTCGGAGCCGAGCTTCAGTCGCCACTTTCGAGCCCGGCCGACGAGATCGATCACGACCTCGGATTCTCCGGGGAACCCCTGCAGCACGTCCTTCAGGTCGGCGAGCGCCGTCGCCGGCAGCAGCGTTGCGTCCACGCGGAGACGGAGAGACGGAGGTGGGGCGAGCCGCCTGGCGGCTTCGTCGGCGGCATCCCGGACCTCGTCCGCGGTCGGCTCGAAACGCTCGACCTGCTGGGCGATGATGCACGTGCGCTCACGGTCCTTGTGGTCGACGCGACCCCGGACCAGCACGATCGAGTCGGATTGGAGCGCGTCGCCGGCGGAGTCGAGCGCCTTGCCGAAGACGACCAGCTCGACCGAGGCCTCGAGATCATCGAGCGTGGCGAACATCATCCAGTCGCCCTTCTTGGTCCTGATCCGCTTCGCCTGCGTGATCATCCCGCCGACCGTGACCCAGTCGCCATCGCGCCGATCCGAGAGCGCCCCCAGCGCGCAGTCCACGCGGACCGTCAGGGCCGGGCCCACCTCCTTGAGCGGATGGGCGGAGATGAACAGCCCGATCGATTCCTTCTCCGCGGCGAGCAGTTCCGGGCGGTCGAATTCGTCCGTGGGGATGGGCGCATGGGAGGGCGTCGCAAGCGTGGTGGCGCCGCCGGTGTCTCCGCCAAGGTCGAAGATCGAGCCCTGGCCGATCAGTGCGTCTTGCTGGGCCTTCTGCCCCGCTCCCTGCGCTTGCTCGAGAACGGCCAGCATGCCCTTGCGGGAAGCGCGCGTCGACCCGAACGCGCCACATTTGATCAGCGCCTCGATCGCCTTCTTGTTGACGGCCCGTCCGTCGACCCGGGCGCAAAAGTCGAACAGGTCGGTGAACGGCCCGCCGTCTTCCCGGGCACGCTTGATCGCCTCGACGGCGGCGAAGCCGACTCCCTTCACGGCGTCCAGCCCGAAACGGATGTTGGCGTCGACGACCACGAACTCGTGGTCCGAGAGGTTGACGTCCGGCGGCAAGATCGAGATCCCCATCTGCTCGGCCTGGGAGACGAAGAACGGCACCTTGTCCTTGGTGTCCATCACCGAGGAGATCAGCGCCGCCATGTACTCGGCTGGGTAGTTGGCTTTCAGCCAAGCCGTGCGGTAGGCGATCAGCGCGTAGCAGGCGGAATGCGCCTTGTTGAAGCTGTAGTCGGCCGAGCGCTCGTTGATCGTCCACAGCGTGTCGATCACCTGCTCGCTGGTGCCCGAGTTCCGGCAACCCTCGACGAACTCCGGCTTCAGCTTCGCCATCGCCTCGCGATTCTTCTTTCCGATCGCCTTGCGGAGATCGTCCGCCTTGGCTCCGCTGAATCCCGCGAGTTCCTTGGCGACCTGCATCGCCTGCTCCTGGTAGACGACGACGCCGTTGGTCGATTCGAGAATCGGCCGCAGCCGCTCGTCGGCGTAGGACACCGTCTCGGGATCGTGCTTGGCGCGAATGTAAGCGGGGATCTGTTCCATCGGCCCCGGCCGGTAGAGCGCGTTGAGTGCGATCAGGTGCTCGAACTCCGAGGGCTTCACCCGCTTCAGCGTTTCTCGCATGCCCTCGGACTCGAACTGGAACACCCCGATCGAGTCGCCCCGGGCCATCATCTCGTAGGTCTTCACGTCGTCCAGGGGCAGCGTGGCCATGTCGGGCCGCTCGCCGGTGGAGCGCTCGATGATGTCGAGCGCATCCTCAATCACGTCGAGGTTGCGCAGCCCGAGAAAGTCCATCTTGAGCAGGCCGATCTGCTCGATCGGCTTCATCGTGAACTGGGTGACCGTGCGGAACGCACGCTCGCCGTGCTGGTCGAGGCCGGCGTCTGCGATCTGGAGCGGAACGATGTCGGTCAGCGGACGGTCGGCGATGACGACCGCGGCGGCGTGGATTGAGGAGTTGCGAACGATGCCCTCGAGCCCCTGGGCCACGTCGACGATCTGCTTGGCGATCGGATCCTTGTCCACCTCGGCTTTCAGCGGCTGGCCTGACTTCAAGCAGTCCTCGAAGCTCGGCGGCCTGCCCATGACGGGATCGGGAATCAGCTTGGCCAGCTTGTCGCCGATCGCATATTCATGGCCGAGCACGCGTGCTGCGTCCCGCGTGGCCGCGCGCGGGAACATCTTCCCGAACGTCACGATCTGCGCCACCGACTCCTTGCCGTACTTGTCGGTCACGTAGCGGATCACCTTGTCCCGGCCGCGCACCGAGAAGTCGATGTCGATGTCGGGCATCGAGACCCGTTCCGGGTTCAGGAAGCGTTCGAACAGCAGCTCGTACCGGAGCGGATCGGCGTCAGTGATCTGAAGCGAGTAGGCGACGATCGAACCGGCCGCCGAGCCGCGCCCGGGGCCGACGGCGACGCCCGAGTCCTTCGCGTACTTGACAAAGTCCCAGACGATCAGGAAGTACGCGTTGAAGCCCATCCGGTCGATCACGCCGAGCTCATACTCGGCGCGCTCGATCGCCTCCGCGGGGGGCGGGTCCCCGTAGCGGAATCGCAGACCGTCTTGCACGAGCTGCCGCAGGTACTCGCGTTCGGTGACGCCCTCCGGCGTCGGGTAGCGGGGGATCAGCTGGCGCCCGAGCTCGACGTCGACCTCGCACCGCTCGGCGATCTCGAGCGTCGAAAGCGACCGCCTCTGGCCATTCGGCGAAAGCCTGCGCCATCTCCTCGTTCGAGCGCAGATAGAACTCGTTGGTCTCGAACCGGATCTTCGGCTGGTCGAGCGTCGACTTCGTCTGCACGCACAGGAGCGCCGCGTGGTGGTGGTAGTCCTCACGCCGCAGGTAATGGACATCCCCTGTGCCGACCAGCGGACGACCGAGCTCGCGGGCGATCTTGACTATCCCTTCGTTGGCTTGCTCCTGCTGTCCAAGCCCATTCTTCTGGACCTCGAAGTAGACGTTGTCGGCTCCGAATGCCTGCACGAGCTCGTCGGCATGGCCCCGCGCGTCGGCGGGACGGCCCTCGAGCAGGAGCTGGCAGAAGCGGGACTGAAGACAGCCGGTGAGCGCGATCACTCCGTCCGCGTGGCGAGCGATCTGTTCCATGTCGACTGATGGCTTGCCGCGCTGAAAGCCCTCGAGGAACCCGGCCGAGCAAAGCTTCACGAGGTTCTGGTAGCCGGTTGGCGTCGCCGCGAGAAGCGTCAGGTGGAAGCGGTCGAGCCGACCCTGGGCTCGCCTGCTGTGATCGTCCACCACGTACGCCTCGCAGCCGATGATCGGCTTGATCCCGTGCCGGCGGCAGGCCGTGAACAGCTCGACGGTGCCGTTCATCACCCCGTGGTCGGTGAGGCCGAGCGCGGGCTGGCCGAACGACGCGGCCCTGGCCGCGAGCTCGTCGATCTTGGACGCGCCATCTAGCAGCGAGTACTCAGAGTGGACGTGAAGATGGGCGCAGGCGGTGCTCATGTGGTCGGGCTCCCGAGCATAGGCGCCAAGGCGGACGGTCTGTGCCCTCGACGTCCGGGTGCGAGCGGATTTACCCGCTCTGTGCGCGCTGGATCCAATCGCGGATCAGCTCGAGCGGCTCGGCGACACCCCGGACCACGACGCCGGGCACCTCTTCGCCAGCCAGCACCGCGACGAGCGCCCCCGGCTCGGACACGATCGTCGTCGCGACCGGCCCGAGCGGTGGTGCGTCGCTCACGGACGGCCCTGCCGTGCCCGATATCTTGAGGTACCAGGAGCCGGCCGGACCGCGGTGCGCGATCGTGAACCGGTGTGAGGCTGTGGCCTTGCGGTCGATCATCACCGCCGCGAGCCTGAACGCGAGAGGCGGATCTAGCCGCACCCCGGCGGAGTAGAGCTCCTTCAGCCCGAGCGGAGTACGGACGAGCGAGGTGAGCGCCCGAAGCGCCTTCCGGTCGCCCTGCACGCTCGCGACCCTGCGCCCGAACCGCCGGCGCAGACGACCGGCGAGCAGCAACCTGGCGAGCGTCTCGAGCTCTCCGGTCACGCGGAAATCGATCTGCCCCAGGTCGCGGGGCAATATCGCGTCGGCTACCCGGGTCGCAGATCCGCGCACGGTGGTGGCCTGAATGCAGCCCGCGTCTGACAGCAGCAGGTCGTAGGCCAGGGGCTCGTCGTATGCGAGCCGCTCGGCCGGCAGCAAGCCGAGCACGATGCGACCGGCCGCGGCCGGATCGTCCTTCGCGAGAGTCCGGAGAGCGCGGAGCAGCCAGGATTTTCTCGTGGGCCTGGCCACGGATGGCGCGTCCACGGCGGAGACAGTCGCGTCCGACGCCGATGGCTCCCCGTCGGAACCGGGGGCGCGCCCTGTCTCCGACGCGGGGCCGGCCTCCGGGGGCGGGATATCCTCCCGCAGCCGCGCGAGCGCCTCGTCGAGCCGGACCGGCTCAACGACCGCCACAGCCTCGTCCTCGGCCGGCGCGGGCAGCCCGCGAATCTGATCGAGCAACAGGCGGAGATCGTCGATCACCTCGTACAGCAGCTCGGCGCGCAGCATGTGATCGCGAAGCTCACGCTCGAGCTGAGCCGCGCGGTCGGCCTCCGCACCGGCAATCACCAGGCGCTCGCGGTCCAGCTGCTCGCGCGCGAGTGCCGCCGCGCCGTGGTCGAATTCCGGCGCCGAGGAGCTCGCGGCCGGCGCGCCACGGGCGACGGCGATCTCGTTGACCAGGTTGGCGCGCCAGCGAGTTCCGCGGGCCTCCGCGAGCTGCCGCTCCAGATCTCGGATCCGGCTCTGCGCCGCCGCGAGTTGTGGGTGAAGGTCGGCCTGTTGCTCTTCCAGCTCGAGCCGACGCGCATGCTCGGCGTGCGCGCGCCGCTCGGCCTCTCGTCGCTCCTGCTCGAGTTGCTGGATCCGCTCGCTCAGCTCGGCCGCGGCGGCGAGCACGCTCTCCCCCCGATCGCGGGCATGCTCCTCTGCCGCGCCCGCCGGTGCGGGCTTGACAGCAGGCGCGTCCTCCTCGAAGCTCGGGGACTCAGTCTCGGGCGCGCCCGGAACCTCGGCCTCAGGCTCGAGTCCGCCGGCCTCCACGACGCCTGGAAGCGGAACAACGACCGCGCCCAGCTGAAGCCACGCTTGCCGCCCGAGGTGTGGGGCGAGCTCGGCAGGGATCGAAAAGCTGATCCGCCACGTCCCGGGCGTGGCGCCGGCGACGCTCGGCGGCTCGGCAATCGCCCTGAATCGGCGGTGACGTCCATGCACCTCGATGACCAGCATCGGCCTGCCACGCCACGCGGCTCGGCGACGCCAGCGTCCGGTGACGACGACCGTGACCGTGTTCTCGCCCGTGGCGAGCCACTCGACGGCGTCGATTCCGAGCGCCGGCTGCGCTCCAGGTGGCTCCGCCATGGCCTCGCGACGTTACGGGCCGGTCCGGACGGACGACCGTGACCTGCTCAGCCCTGGCGTGCTGCCCGCGCTCGCGGCGCCGTCAGCACGCCGGCGAGCACGAGCGCGACGACGGCTCCGATCGCGATGCCCCGTCGAGCATCGCGCGCACGGCGCCGGATGTACCACTTGCCGCCCCGCCAGACGACGTATCCGAGGAGCTTGTAACCCATACGATCAGGGTACCCAGGACGCCCGCCGCTCACTCGCCACCGCGGTGCCGCATCCGCCACGCCATCCGCGATTGCAGCGACCACAGCTCGATGAACCCGGGGGCAGCAGCCTGGGAGAACAGCCCGCCCGACTCCGAGAACGTCGCCAGCTGGGCGTCGTAGACGGCGTTGGGCGACTCGCGGGTCACGACCCGGACCGACCCCTTGTACAGCTTGAGCGCGATCGTGCCGGTCACCTGCTCGTTGACGGCGTCCATGTAGGCGTCGAGGTCCGAGCGCAGCGGCTCCCACCATAGTCCCGCGTAGACCAGGTAGGCCCACTTCTGGTCGAGCGTCGGCTTGAACTGGTTCTGGTGGATCGTGCCGACGAGCTTCTCCAGCTCCTGATGGGCCGGCAGCACGATCGCGGCCGCGGGGACCTCATAGATGTCGCGGACCTTCAGCCCGACGATCCTGTCCTCGATGTGGTCGACGATCCCGACGCCGTGGCGGGCGCCGATCGAGCCGGCCCGCTCGAGCAGCTCCACCAGCCCGAGCCGCTCGCCGTTCAAGCGCGACCGGAACCCCCTGCTCGAATCCACCGACACGAGCTCCGGCTCGTCGGGCGCCTCCTCGGGTCGGGTGACGAGCTGGAAGACGTCGTCCTCCGGGGCGTGGTCGAGCTCCTCGATCCAGCGCCCCTCGCTCGAGCGCCCCCAGAGGTTGTCGTCGATCGAGTACGGCGCCACCTCGGTGCCGCCCTTGACGGGAATCCCGTGCTCGCGCGCGTAGGCGATCTCCTCGTCGCGCCCCATCCGCCAGCTGCGCACCGGCGCGATCACTTTCAGCTCGGGCGCGAGCGTCGCGATCGTCGCCTCGATCCGCACCTGGTCGTTGCCCTTGCCGGTGCAGCCGTGGGCGATCGTGTCGCAGCCGGTCTCGCGCGCGTATTCAACCGCGATCTTCGCGATCAGCGGCCGGCCGAGCGCGGTGAACAGCGGATAGCCGAGGCCATAGATCGCGTTGGCCTTGATCGCGGGCACGACAAAATCCGAGCGAACTCCTCGCGCGCGTCGACCACACGGCAGTCGACGGCCCCGAGCGCATCGCCTTCCTCGCACGACCTCGTAGTCCTCGCCCGGCTGGCCGAGGTTGACCGTCAGCGCGACCACCTCGGCGTCGTACTGGTCCTGGATCCACTTCAGCATCACGCTCGTGTCGAGCCCGCCGCTGTACAGAAGCAGGACGCGATGGACGTCGGCTGGATCGGCCAGATACGAGGCGGTGGGTTCGTCGCTCATCGGCGTTCAAGGCTATTCGAGAGCCGCGGGCGCACGTCCCGCCACAACGCCTGGTAGGCGACCGCCGCGCGCGACGCCGGGCGCGAACAGGGCACCGCGCTCGCTCCGTCCCCATCCGCTCGACCTCGTCCGCCGTCGGGATCGCCGCGCCGAGCATCGCCCCGGGGTGCTGCGGCGCGCAGCCGCGCCATCACCTCGCGGTGGAGCGACTTGCGGCACATCGACCATCGAGAAGAACGCGAGCACCTGCGGGCCGCCTCGCGACGAGCTCGTCGAGCTGGTCGAAGTCCGCGCGGACAGGGTCGCCGGGATGATCGGCACGAGCAGCGCGTCGGCGGCCTCGAACACGCTCTCTGACACCAGGGAGATGCTCGGCGGGCAGTCGAGGAAGATGTACTCGTAATCACTCGCGCGAGCGGCTCGAGCACCCGAGCAGCCGGCGGGTCGGGCGCTTGAAGCGGTCGAGCGCGAGGTCCATGTGTCGGTAGGGGAAATCGGCCGGCAGCAGGTCGAGACGCTCGAAGTCGGTGCCTTTGATCAGCTCGCGACCTCGGTCTTGGCCGCGGACAGCTTCCGCCCGCCGCCACGGACCTTCGGCTTGATCCGGAACAGGTAGGTCGAGGCGCCCTGGGGGTCGAGGTCCCAGAGCAGCGTCCGGGCGCCCCGTCGCGAGCGGCGAGATAGGCGAGGTTGACCGCGGCCGAGGTCTTGCCCACCCCGCCCTTGATGTTGTAGGTGGCGAGGACCTGGCTCAGCCGAAGGTCTCCTTCACGAGCGCCCGCTGGTCGCTGTCCGCGAAGGCGGCGAAGCTCTCGGCGAACTCGTCGCGCGTGTGGCGCGCGTCCTCGCTCGAGCGGTCGACGAGCACGCCCATCGCCATCAGCGCGGCCGGACCGTCCGGCAGCGCGCCGACTCGCGCGCAGCGACCGCAGCAGCCCCACCTGCACCTCGCGATCCTGGTGGCGGCCGAGCACGTCCTGGAGCGCTTTGAGCGCCTTGACCATCGGCTTGACGACGTCGCCGGAAGAGCTGAGACCCGAACAGCTCGAGCAGGTAGCGAAGCTCCTTGCCCTTCTTGCGAAGCTCGTGGTACTCCTCCGCGGGGCTGTGGTCGTCGATCGGCTCGCCCCATCTTCACCATCTGGCGGTAGACCTTCCGGATCCGCTCGCCGGCCAGCTCGCCGATCGGCCGCCGAGCATCGGGGCGGTCTTCGACCGGCCGTGCCTCGAGCTCGAGCAGAAATGCTCGCCCACGAGCGGAGGAGCTCTGAGAGCCGGTCCGAGCGGAGCCCTTCGACCATCAGCTCGCGGGCCCGGAGGCGGTGCGCCCGCAGCACTTCGATCAGGCGGTCGAGGTCGCGGCGCATCGAGTCAGGCACCAGCCCGCGCATGTCATCGAACTCGAGCACCCAGACGTCCATGTCGCGCGCGTCGCCGGTGAGCCGCTGAAGCCAGCGGAACTCGCGCCCGGTAGTGCTCGAGCTCCGAAGGCGGGAAGACGTGCTTGAACTGTCGCTGCACCGAACGGGACCGGCGCACCGCGACGCGCAGGTCGTGCAGGAACTCCGAGTCGGGGTCTTCGATCGTTCCATCGAGGTTGGCGTTGATCACCTCGAGCAGCGCACGCAGTACCTCGGTCACGGCGCTGTCGGCGGCCTGCTCGGCGAGCAGGGGCACCCGGATCTTCGATGAGATGCCGCCCGGACGCCCGCCCGCGGCGGCGACGGCCTCGTCCAGCAGTGCTTCTCCGGCAGGCTCAAAGCCGAGGCCCTGCTCGAGCGCGTCGCGCACCCGCTCGAGCCAGGCGTCGTAGCCGCGCACCGCGACAAGCCGCAACCGCGGGTGAAGCTCGGCCGTCTCGTGTTCGGAGACAACGACGGTGGGCTCCTCGAGGGTCACCCGCACGACCGTCTTGCGCTCATCGTCGAGCACTCGCAGGTGCCGCTCACGGACATGGAGGCGGACCAGCGGCAGGAGCGCGCGTACATCGACGATCGGCTCGAGCGCGTCGCGCAGGGGTCCGGGCTCCAGTCCCGCCGCGAGGACCCGGCGCGGCGGGCGGTGGCGCGCGCGGCCTGGACGTGCGGACCGAATCCGAAATGACCGCGCTCGTGCGCAGCGGAGGCACCGGCTGAGCGCAAGCGGCCGTCGAAAGTGTCATAGAACACGCGCTCGGTCTCCTCCGCCTGACCGGTCGCGGCCCTCGAGGTGTCAGCTCCGTCGACGGCTAGCGTCAGCCGCTCCAGCGCGTTGTCGGCGCGTTTACCCCGTCCGGAAGCAGGAGCTCGGCCTCGGTCACGCAGACAATGTAAGCGCTGTCAGCGCATCATCGATCTCCCGATCTGTTACGAGCAGCGGCGGCTCGAACCGGATCGTCGCCGGGCCGGTCGCGTTGACGACGAGCCGCTGCTCGAGCAGTGCGCGACGCGCGAGCTCGGGAGCGTCGCTCGAGACGCCACGGCGACCATCAAACCGCGGCCACGGACGGCTTCGACGAGGGCAACTCGACGAGTCCGGCCATCAGCCGGTCCCCCGAGAAACGGACCCGCTCGAGCAGCGCCGCGTCGGAGCAGATCTCGAGCGCGGCCAGTGCCGCGGCGCACGCAACCGGGCCGCCGGCAAAGGTGGAACCGTGGTCCCCGGGCGCGAGCACGTCGGCGAGCCTCGGGCCGGTCACGAGCGCTCCGATCGGCAGGCCGCCGCCGAGCGCCTTGGCGCTCGTCAGCGCATCCGGGACGACTCCGGTCTGCTCATACGCCCACAGCGTCCCGGTTCGTCCCATGCCGGTCTGGATCTCGTCGAATACAAGTGCGGCGCCCGTCCGGTCGCACGCGTCGCGGGCCGCCCCTAGAAGATCCTCCGAGAGCAAATGGATCCCGGTCTCGCCCTGGATCGGCTCGAGTAGGACCGCGGCTGTGTGATCGCCGACGGCGGCGGTCAGCGCCGGCGCGTCCTTCGGCACGACGACGAACCCCGGGACCAGCGGTGCGAACGGCGCCTGCTTTGACTCCTGCGGAGTGGCCGACAGCGCGCCGTACGTCCGGCCGTGGAACGCGCCCTCGAGCACGACTATGTCCCCCCCGGGACGCGCCTTGCGGACGAGCTTCAACGCGGCCTCGTTGGCCTCCGCCCCGGAGTTGGTGAGAAACACCTTGCCCCCCAGTGAGCTCTCGGCCAGCTGCTTTGACAGCTCGAGCGCCGGCGCGGTGTAGTACAGGTTGGTCGCGTGGGTCAACTGCCCGGCCTGCTCACGGATCGCCTCGACCACGCGCGGATGGCAGTGTCCGACATTGAGTACCGAGATCCCGGCGAGGAAGTCGAGGTACTCGTTGCCCTCGTCGTCCCACAACCGGCAGCCCGACCCGCGGACGAACTGGACCGGGCTGCGGGCATACGTGGGAATCGCGTAATCGCGCTCCAGCGCCTGAAGCTCCGCGACGCTCACGAACCCGCCCCGATCTTTGTCCCCTGACCCGCATCCGTGAACAGCTCCAGCAGCAGCGAATGCGCTACGCGGCCGTCGACGATGTGGGCGAACGAGACCCCACCGTGGATCGCGCTCAGACACGCCGCGAGCTTCGGCCGCATCCCGCCCTGAACGCTCGCCAGGCCCTCCGAGACCTCTTCCGCGCTGGCCTCCGAGACGACGCTCCCGGGATCACCAGGATCCCGGAGCCAACCGGCCACGTCGGTCAGGAACATGATCTTGTAGGCCCCGAGAGCGGCGGCGACCGCGCCCGCCGCCTCGTCTGCGTTGACGTTGTACGAGTTCCCCTCGCGGTCGGCGCCGACGCTCGCGACGACCGGGATGTAGTCCTCGGCGATGTGCGTGAGCACGTCGACATCGACTCGCTCGATCCGCCCGACGAAACCGATGTCCTCGCCGCTCGGCGCCGCCTGACGGGCCACGCGGAACAGGAGCCCGTCGTCGCCGCAGAGACCGACGGCGGGCTGCCCGTGGCGACCCAGCCGCAGGACGATGTCCTTGTTCACCTTCCCGACAAGGACCATCTTCGCCACCTCCACGGTCTGAGCGTCGGACACGCGCAAGCCGTCGACGAACCGCACCGGAAGGTCCAGCCGTTCCATGTAGGTGGTGATCTCCGGTCCGCCGCCGTGCACGACGACCGGGTTCAGCCCCACGTACTTGAGCAGCACCACATCCCGGGCGAACTCCTCCCGCAAAGCGGGGTCGACCATCGCCGCGCCGCCGTACTTGATCACGACGGTCTTGCCGTGGAACTCACGGATATACGGCAGCGCCTCGAGAAGGGTGGCGACGTCGCGCATCAGGAGGTGTACTCCGCGTTGAAGCGCACGTACTCAGGGCTCAAGTCGGAGAAGAACACTTCGGTCTCCCCTCCCTGGCCCGGCAGCGTGAGCGTGTACTCCACCTCGTCGCCCTGCACCAGCGGCTCCAACTCCCGCAGGTCATGGATCAGGGCATCGCCGCCGCGAACGACCATGCGTCCCTCGATCTCGAGATCGGCCGCAAACCCGTCGCCGGACGGGTAGGCCATCCCGGCGGCTTGGAGGATCCGGCCGAAGTTCGGATCGCCACCGTGAAGCGCCGTTTTGACCAGATTGGAATCTGCGATCGCGCGGGCCACGGGCTCGACTACGTCCACGCCGCCGCGGACGACGATCCGCCCGACCCTCCTCGCCCCCTCCCCATCGGCGACGATCTCGAGCGCAAGCGAGCGAAGGAGAGCGTCGAGCGCCTCGCCGAAGCGCAGCTCGGTCTCGGTCTCGGGCTCGATCCGGACCCCGGAGCCGCCGCCGGCGAGCACGAACACCGTGTCGCTCGTCGAGAGCTGGCCATCGACGCTGATGCGGTCAAACGAGCGCTTTACGGTCACGGTCGTCAGCAGGTCGACCGTCTCGGGCGACATCGCGGCATCGGTCTGGACGAAGCACAGCATCGTCGCGAACCTAGGAGAAATCATCCCCGCCCCCTTAGCTTGCGCAGCGAGGCGCACGGTGCCCCCATCGAGCGCGACCTCTAGGCATGCGCGCTTCGGGCCACGGTCGCTGCTCAGGATCGCCTCGGAGAAGGCCGCCGCGTCATCGCCGAGCTCCGCCGTCGCGGTCCGGACGCCGTCTAGCAGCGTCGCGCGCGGAAGTTCGGTGCCGATCACCCCGGTCGAGGCGACGCCGACCTGGCCGGAATCGACTCCGAGCAGCTCGGCGGCGAGGCGTTGCGTCTGACGTGCGGTCTCGAGTCCTCGCTCGCCGTCTCCGGTGTTCGAGCCGCCGGAGTTCGCCACGACCACCCGCAACCGGTCGAGCGCGGCTTCGCGCGAGGCGGTCACCGGGGCCCCCACGCGCGCGTTGGTCGTGAAACGTGCCGACGAGGTGGTCGTGTGCTCGTCGGAGATCAGCACGCCGACGTCAAGACCGTCGGGTTTCAGCCCGGCCGCGACGCCGGCGGCGCGAAACCCCCGCGGCAGCGCTGTGGGCTCTAGCTCCGTCACATGCTCGGGCTTCTCGATCCAGCGTGAGCGCGCGATGGTCAACTGATCCCCTCGCCCTCCGCTAGCCCGAACATCAGGTTCAGGTTCTGGACCGCTTGGGAGGCCGCGCCCTTCCAGAGGTTGTCGATCGCTCCGAACGCCACCACCCGGCCCGTGCGCAAGTCATGGTGTACGGAGACCCTGCAGATGTTCGTCTCGCGCACGTCACGGACGCCGGGAGGCGTATCGCTCAGCTCGACGAACGGCTCGCCGTTGTAAGCCTCTTCGTATAGGCCCTCCAGGCCACCGGCGTCGGTGGCCGTCACGTAGCAGGAGACGAGCTCTCCCTGGTCGAGTGGGACTAGGTGAGGCGTGAACGTGACCTTGAGCCCCGCCCCCAGCTCCGCCAGCTCCTGCTCGATCTCCGGGGTGTGGCGATGCCGCGGCACTCCGTAAGCGTTGACGTTCTCATCGACCGTGACGAAGTGGGTCTTGTCGCTCGCCGCGCGGCCGGCGCCCGAAGCGCCCGACTTGGCGTCGATCACCACGTCTTCGATCACTCCCGCGCGCGCGAGCGGTGCGAGCGCGAGGAGCGCCGCGGTGGGATAGCAGCCCGGGTTGGCGACCAGGTCAGCGGCCGCGATCCGCTCGCGGTACCCGAGCTCCGGGAGCCCGTAGATCGCGTTCGGGAGCAGCTCGGGGGCTTCGTGCGGCTGGTACCACTCCTCGTACGTCGGGACATCGCGGAGTCGGAAGTCGGCGCTCAGGTCGACGACCCGCACCCCCCGATCCCGGAGCTGCTTCACGACGGGGGCTGCGGCACCGTGCGGATAGGCGACGACCGCGGCATCCACGTCCGCGTGATGGTCGATGTCGAACTCTTCGAGCACCAGCGGCACCCGGTGGTACGGATACAGGTCCGAAAGGGTCCGGCCGACGTCCGAACGCGCCGTGAGCGAGCGCAATTCGAACGTCGGGTGCCGGTGAAGCAGCCGCGCGGTCAGCGCGCCCGTATAACCCGCCGCCCCGAAAACCGACACGCTAGGAGGCACGTACCCTCCCCCCCAGGCGCTGCTCGAGCGCGGCCGTTATCTGTTCACGCTTGGCCGCTACCTCCTCGTCGGTCAGCGTCCGGTCGGCGGCGCGGTATGTGAGCCGTAGCGCCAGCGAGACGTTGCCGGCACCGATCCGATCCTGGTCGCGGTACACGTCGAACACCTCGGCGTCGCTCAGCAGCGGCCCGCCCGCCTCCCGCACCACGGCCTGCACCTCGGCCGCGCTCGCCTGGTCCGGCACGACAACGGCCAGGTCCTCGCGCACCGCGGGGAACGTGGTCACGTCCTCGTAGGAAGCGGTCCCGGGCTCGCCGACGGCATCGAGGTCCAGCTCAAACGCGGCGATGGTTCCCTCGAGGTCCCATTCGGCCGCGACCAGCGGATGGACCTCGCCGAGCCAGCCGACCTGCTCGCCGGAGATGAAAATGCGTGCCGTCCTCCCCGGGATGGAGAAACGGCTCGGCTCCGGCCTCGACGGTCCACGGTATCCGGAGCGTGCCGACAGGCCGGCGAGGACACCCTTGGCCGCGAAGAAGTCCGCCTCCGGCGGCCGCGGATCGCGCCAAGAGGCCGGCCTGACCGGACCGCCGATCAGTGCGCCGACGTGGTATGGCTCCTCCGGCAGGTCGCCGGGCCGCGTCGGGAGGTAGACGGCGCCCGCCTCGAACAGCCCGATCGCCGATGCTCCCCGAGCGCGGTTGTGGCTCGCTACGTCGAGCAGGGAGCCCAGCAATGTCGTGCGCAGACGAGACTGCTCGATCGACATCGGGTTCTGGATCTCGACGGCGGGCTGATCGGTAGGCAGCCGTAACCGCTCATTCAGGCCCGGCCCGACGAAGCTCCACCCGACGATCTCGTGCAGCCCCTGGGCGACGAGGGCGTCGGCGGCACCACGACGGATTCGCTGCCGAACCGTCAGCCGGCCGGAGGCGTCGTGTCGGCTGGGCAGCGTCGCGGGTAGCTTGTCGAGCCCGTCGAGCCGCGCTACCTCCTCGATTACATCCGCCTCGCGGGTGACGTCGTTGCGGCGGAACGCCGGGGGCTTGCAGTCGAGCCCATCCGCCGCCGGGGTCACCTCGAACTCGATTGCCTCAAGGATCTTCTTGCAGCGCTCGCTGGGGATGCGGGCGCCGAGCACGGCTCTGGTGCGCTCCTCCCTGAGGCGGATCGTCACCGGCGGCGGTCCGGGGCCACCGACGTCGATCGTCCCGTCGAGCACTCGCGCGCCGCACAGCTCGATCATCAAACGGGTCGCGACCGCCTGGGCCTCCATCGCCTGCTCGGGCTGGAGCTGCTTCTCAAACCGGGTTGACGCTTCACTACGGAGGCCGAGCTTGAGCGAGGTGCGGTGGATGTTGGCGCCGTTCCAGTTCGCGACCTCCATCAGCACCCGGGTCGTGTCCGCGCCGACCTCCGAGCGCGCGCCGCCCATGATGCCGGCGATCGAAGTGGGCCCGTCTGCATCCTCGATCACGACCATGTCCGAATCGAGAACGCGCGTGTGGCCGTCGAGGGTCTCGATCGTTTCGTGTCGGTGCGCCCGGCGGACGGTCAGCGCATGGCCCGCGACCCTCTCGAGATCGAACGCGTGCAGCGGCTGGCCGGTCTCGAGCATCACGTAGTTGGTGATGTCGACGACGTTCGAGATCGGGCGCTGTCCGGCGGCCATCAACCGTGCCTTCAGCCAGGGAGGCGACTCGCCGATCTTGACATCCTCGAACACCCGCGCGGTGAAACGAGGACAAAGGTCGGGGCAATCGACGGTCACGGCTGCCGCGCTCACGAGTCCCTCCCCCCCAGGATCCTCGGTCCAGGGCGGGGACTGAATCGGCGCGCCGGTCGCAGCGTGGGCCTCCCTGGCGACTCCGTAGATAGCGAGGCAGTCGGGCCGGTTGGGGGTCACCTCGAGCACCAGCACATCGGTCGAGAGTGGGATCAGATCTGCAGGGGGGTGCCTGGCTCGAGGCCGTTATCCGTCTCCAGCTCGAGAATCCCCGCGTGCTCTGTCCCGATCGCGAGCTCGTCCTCGGCCAGGATCATCCCGTTCGACTCGACCCCCCTTAGCTTCGCCTTGCGCAACGTGGTCCCGTCGGGCATCACCGCGCCGGGCCGCGCGACAGCGACCGCCTGACCGGCGGCGACGTTCGGAGCGCCACAGACGATCGTCGACGGTTCCTGGTTGCCGACGTCGACGACGCAAACGGTCAGACGGTCGGCATCGGGATGCTGCTGGGTCTCCAGCACCCGGCCCACGACGAAGTGCTCGAGTCCGCCCACGCCGTGGTGCTCGACCGCCTCGACCTTCGTCCCGGTCATCGTCAGGCGCTCCTCGAGGGCCGACGTCGAGAGGCCGGTGTCGCAGTACTGCGAGAGCCATTCGATCGGGACCCGCATCAGAACTGCTCCAGGAAGCGAACGTCGTTGTCGTAGAACAGCCGCAGGTCCGGAACGCCGTACTTGAGCATCGCGATCCGCTCGATTCCCATGCCGAACGCGAATCCCTGGATCTTCTCCGGGTCGTAGCCGTGTTCGCGCACCGCCTCGAAAACGTTCGGGTCGACCATCCCGGCGCCGAGGATCTCGATCCACGCCTCGCCCTTGCACAGCGGGCAGCGTGAGCCGTCGGGCATCACTCCATCAGAGCAGTTGAAGCAGGAGACGTCGACCTCGACGCTCGGCTCGGTGAACGGGAAGAAGTGGGGCCTCAGGCGGACCTGGCGCTCCGCGCCGAAGATCTCCCTCGCGAAGCGGAGCAGCGTGCCCTGAAGGTCCGCGAGCGTGACGTCCGTGTCGACGGCAAGACCCTCGATCTGGTGGAACTGAGGCGTGTGCGTGGCATCGGAGTCCGGCCGATACGTCCGTCCCGGGACGATGATGTAGATCGGGGGCGGCTGCTGTTCCATCGCCCGGATCTGCATCGGGCTCGTGTGCACTCGGAGCAGCAGCGTCTCGGGATCGAAGATGTCGGGACCGTCGCCGTCCCCCCCGGGGGCTTGACGTAGAAGGTGTCCGTCATCAGCCGGGAGGGGTGCGTCGGCGAGTGGTTGAGCGCGTCGAAGTTGTAATAGACGGTCTCGACCTCGGGGCCCTCGGCGACGTTGAATCCCATCCCTATGAACACGTCCTCAATTTCTCTCCTGGTTGACGTGATCAGATGGAGGCGCCCGATCTGAGGCAGCGGGTCGGCGGGGAGCGTGACGTCGACCCGATCCCGTGCGAGGCGTTCGTCGAGCTCCGCCTTCGCGAGCTGGTTCTGGCGCTGCTCGATCGCGCGCTCGAGCGCTTGACGTGCCTCGTTGGCGGTCTTGCCGACCTGCGCGCGCTCCTCGGGCGGAAGCTGTGCGACGCCTCTAGGAGGTTCGGGAGCTCGGCCTTGCGCCCGAGGTAGCGGATCCTCGCGTCCTCGACCGCTTCGGTCGTGCCGGCCTTCTCGATTGCTGCTTCGGCTTCTGCTCTCAGCTGCGCTATGCGGTCGAGGTCACTCATTTGGGCGGATCCTAGCCGAGCTCGTAGAGCGCGATCGTCGCCGCCATCGCGGCGTTGAGGGAGTGGGACTGGATGGGGATGTGAGCGATGTGGTCGGCGCTTTCGACTACCTCGTTTGGGAGCCCATCGCGCTCGGAGCCGATCATCAGAACGATGTCCCGTTTGCCCCACCCCTCGGCGAATTTCGGCCAAAGTTCGTGGAGGGGCGTTCCGCTTCTGGGGGCCAAGGCGATCTTGACGCCCCGGAGGGCGTCAAGATCGCCGGCCTTGGTAGAGGGGAACCGTGAAAATCGCCCCCATCGAAGCGCGAACGGCCTTGGGGCCGAACGGGTCTGCGCACCCGGGGCCGAGGACGACGCTCGATGCACCGAACGCCTCCGCGCTGCGCAGCACCGCGCCGACGTTCCCTGGATCGTGAACGCCAACTAGATACACGCACACGGGGCCCGCCGGCGAAGGCGCCCACCGCTCCTCGTACACCGCGAGCGTCCGGGTGCCGGAGGCGATCCCCGAGGCCGAGGCGAGCAACTGAGGCTCGACCTCCTCGCCGGGCAGTCCACTCCCAGCTGCGCAAAACCGCTCGAGCGCCGTCCACCCTGCCGCATCGGCCGCCGCGAGCAGATCCTCACCCTCGGCGACGAACCGTCCCGAGCGCTCGCGCCAGCGCTTGCGCATCCGGAGCTTGCGGATCTCCTTGAGTTTTTGGTTGTGGCTTGAAGTGATGGTCATAAAAAAGGGCGCCCTCCTCGAAGGAGCGGCGCCCGATGTTGGTGCTGGTAGTTCGGCTGTCGCTCAGCCGGCCGCCAGCGCCTCGCGGGCGCGCTCGGCAAAACGTCGGAAGGTGTCAGCGTCGCGGACGGCGATGTCGGCGAGGATCTTGCGGTCGAGCTCGACGCCCGCGAGCTGCAGACCGTGGATGAACTGTGAGTACGACATGCCGTTCTGCCGCGCGGCGGCGTTGATGCGGGTGATCCACAGACGGCGAAAGTCACGCTTGCGGTTGCGCCGGTCCCGGTACCGATACTGGTCGGCCTTGAGCACGGCTTCCTTCGCGTGGCGGTAGTGCCGGCTCGAGTCCCGCGGTAGCCCTTGGCCAGCTTGAGCGTCGCGCGGCGCTTCTTGCGCGCGTGGATCGAGCGCTTGACGCGGGTCACTTCGCGCTCCGATGGGCGGCGCCTAGCAGCGTCTTGACTCGCTTCTCATCGGCCTTCGCGATCACCGCGGGCTCGGCGTGACGCCGCTTGCGCTTGGGCGACTTCTTCTCGAGGATGTGGCTCGTGAACGAGTGGCGGCCGCGGACCTTGCCGGTCGCGGTCACCTTGAAGCGCTTCTTCGCGCCCGAATGGGTCTTCATCTTGGGCATCGCGGGTGGCCTACGTAGAAGCAGACGGTCTAGGGACCGCCGCGGTCGTGACGCGCTATGCGGCCTGATTGGCGGAGGCGTCGGCGCTCGGTGCGCCGTCGCCTGCTGGATTCCTGCTCCGGCTTGTCGGCCCCGGTCCGGCACGGCGACCGTCCTTTTCGCCCCCCGCGAGCACCGACTTCGACGGTGCGAGCAGCATCGTCATGTTGCGCCCATCCTGGATCGGGGACTGCTCGATAACGGCGATCTCCTGCAGCTCATCGGCCAGCCGGTCGAGGAGCGCCGTGCCGCGCTCGGGGTGAGTGACCTCCCGACCGCGGAACATGATCGTGATCTTGACCTTGTCCTTGCCGCAAGAACCGGGTCACGTGTCCCTTCTTGGTGTCGTAGTCGTTCTGCGCGATCTTGGGCCGGAACTTGATCTCTCTGATGGTGATCTGCTGCTGGTGCTTACGCGCGGCCTTCTGCTTCTGGGCCTGCTCGTACTTGTACTTCGAGTAGTCGAGTACACGGCAGACCGGTGGGCGCGCCTCCGGGGCCACCTCGACGAGGTCGAGGTCGCGCTCCTGGGCGTAACGCAGAGCCTCGTCGTCTTGACGACCCCGATCTGGTTGCCGTCCTCACCGATCAGGCGAACCTCTGGCACGCGAATCCGGTCGTTGATCCGGGTCTGGTCCCGCTCCGGCGGGCGCCGGTCGAACTTCCTCGGGACCGGCACTAGCTGCGGTGAGTGGTGAAGTCAAGCGGTGCCGAACCGTATGTAAAGACGGACTGAGATCAACGAGGGCGAGTATAGCGGCGGGCCCGTGCTCTCGGAGCGCGTTTTCACCTTTTCCGACACCTGCTCGGCGAACGCCTCGATCGCGCGCGAGCCCCTTCCCCGCCCTGTGCTCGCGCACCGCCACCTCTCCAGCTTCGGACTCGCGGTCGCCGACCACCAGCATGTAAGGGATCTTCCGAAGCTCGGCATCGCGAATCTTGCGCCCCATCGACTCGGTCCGATCGTCGAGCTCGGCCCGGATCCCGGCGGCCCTCAGCTCCTCGAGGACCCGTCCGCCGTAGTCGGCATGCCGGTCGGCGATCGGCAGCACGATCGCCTGCACCGGGCTGAGCCACGTGGGGAGCTCGCCTCCGAGGTGCTCGAGCAGGATCCCGATGAACCGCTCGTAGGACCCCATCAGCGCGCGGTGAATCATCACCGGGCGATGCTCGGCGTTGTCGACGCCGGTGTAGGCGAGGTCGAAGCGCTCCGGCATGTTGTAGTCGAGCTGACAGGTCCCGAGCTGCCAGGAGCGGCCGAGCGAATCGGTGATGTGCATGTCGATCTTCGGCCCATAGAAGGCGCCGTCGCCCTCGTTCAGGTCGTACTCGAGGCGCGTGGCTCTCGAGTGCTCGCTTGAGCGCTTCCTCGCTCTTGTCCCAGAGCTCGTCGGAGCCGATCCGCTGCTCGGGGCGCGTCGAGAGCTCGAGCCGAACGTCGAGGTCGAAGATCTTGTAGGTGGCGAAGGCGAACTCGAGCACGCCCGCCACTTCGTCCTGGATCTGGTCCTCCGTGCAGTAGATGTGCGAGTCGTCCTGCGCGAAGTGGCGCACCCGGAGAAGGCCGTGCAGCGTGCCACTCGGCTCGCGGCGGTGCAGCAGCCCTGGCTCGAAGTAGCGCACGGGGAGGTCCCGGTACGAGTGCGCGTGAGCGAGAACAGCTTGCAGTGTCCGGGACAGTTCATGGGCTTGAGCCCCATCTCGCGGTCCTCGTACTCGGTCACGAACATGTGCTCGCGGAACTTGTCCCAGTGGCCCGAGGTCTTCCACAGTGAGCTGTCGTACAGCTGTGGCGTCTTGACCTCCGTGTAGCCGCGCTCGCGCCCCATTTCGCGGCTTAGCTCGACCAGGGAGTTGAACACCTCGGTGCCCGCGGGGAGCCAGAAGGCCGCTCCCGGAGCCACCTCGGAGAAGTTGAACAGCCCGAGCTGGGGACCGAGCCGGCGGTGATCGTTGGCGCGAGCCCGCTCCAGCCGCTCCAGATATTCCTCCAGCTCCTTGTTCGAGAAGAACGCGGTCCCATACACGCGCGTGAGCATCTTGTTGGCCGCGTCCCCACGCCAGTACGCGCCGGCCACCGACTGGAGCTTGAACGCCTTGATGCGGTTCGTCGACGGCGCGTGCGGCCCTCGGCAGAGGTCGGTGAAGGGCCCATTGGTGTACAGCGAGACGGTCTCGACGGGGTGGGCAGGGTCGGCATTGCGCACGAGGTCGTCGATCAGCTCGACCTTGTAGTCCTGGCCTTCGGCGGCGAACCGCTCGCGCGCCTCGGTGGCCGTGACCTCCTCACGCACGAATGGCTCATTGGCGGCGATGTGCTCGCGCATCTTCGCCTCGATCTGCTCGAAGTCCGCCTCGGACAGGGCAACGCCCTCGGGGAACTCGAAGTCGTAGTAGAAGCCGTCCTCGATCGGTGGGCCGATCGAGATCTTGACGCCCGGATACAGCTCGAGCACCGCGGTCGCGAGCACGTGAGCCGCGTCATGCCGGATCAGGTCGAGCGCGTCGCGGCCGCTCTTCTGGGTGATCACCTCAAGCTTTTCCGGGCGGCCGTTCAGGTGGGGAAGCTGCCGGGATAGGTCACGGACCTCTCCATCAACCTTCACGGCCAGGGCTGCGCGCGCCAGCCCAGGTCCGATCGCCGCCGCCGCATCGGCGCCGGTGGCGCCATCTGGCAGCTCGAGCGGGGTGCCATCGGGAAGCTCGACTCGCATCGGCGGCGGATGCTAGTAGTCGCGGGTACCGCCACCAGTCAGGCGATACATTTCATCTCTTCCCAGGGCGATTAGCTCAGCTGGGAGAGCGCCGTCTCGACAAGGCGGAGGTCGCTGGTTCGAGCCCAGCATCGCCCACTGCTGCTGCCCTAGAATCCACGTCAGAGGGCAACCGATCAAGGGGCACGAATGGTCGACTCAGACTTACGACGGCGTCGCGAAGCGCTCGTTCGCGAGCACATGGAGTCGGAGAACACCCACGACTTCGATGTGACTCTGGGCACGTTCTCGCATCCCCGCTACGAGATCGTCCCCACCGGTGACGTGTTCGATGGTCCCGACGCGGTCCGGCGGTACTTCGAGGAGTCACGTGCGGCGTTCCCAGATCAGCGCAACGAGCTGATCGCGCTCCACCACGCCGATGACGCCGTGATCGTCGAGTTCGATCTGAAAGGGACGCACCGCGGCTCCCTTCGAGGCGTCCCGGCAACGGGCAAGGAGTTCACCTGCCGGACGATCGCACTGTTCCTGTTCGAGCAGGACCGTCTGGTGTGCGAGCGGGTCTATT
Organism: uncultured Solirubrobacterales bacterium; assembly: GCA_963705775.1. Taxonomy (GTDB): domain Bacteria; phylum Actinomycetota; class Thermoleophilia; order Solirubrobacterales; family Solirubrobacteraceae; genus Palsa-465. The sequence continues at coordinate 66,345 of CAVPKT010000073.1, forward strand.
TCGACCTCCTGACGATCCTCTCTGAGCTCGGCATCGTGGGGAACGCCCACGCTGCAGTTGACTCGTCAACTACAATTGCTTGATGAGCACCACAGCAGCAGAACGGTTGGAGGGCGCGGCGTTGGACGCCTGGCGCAGCTACCTTCAGAGCCACGCGTCGATCATTCGCGCGCTCGACTCAGAGCTGGCAGCTGAGCACGGCATCACAACGCGCGACTACGAGGTGCTCCTGTACCTGGCCCAGGCCGATGACCGCAAGTTGCCGATGTCGGCGCTCGCCGAGCGAACGATGCTGACGCGATCGGGAATCACGAGGCTGATCGACGGACTCGTCGAGGCGGGCTGGATCGAACGGGTCGCGTGCGAGAAGGATGCACGGGTGTCCTACGCCGAACTGACCGACACGGGTTACGAGAAACTGCGCAAGGCCGGGTGCGATCACATCGCGGGCATCCGCCGGCTGTTCCACGAGCACTTCTCCCGCGACGAGATCGACCACCTCGCGTCGCTCCTGAGCCGACTGCCCGGTGCGACCGGCGGCGGCGCTTGCTCGGTCGAGTAGGCGGCCCGATGGCGGTCCAGACGTGTATCGAAGCCGACACGGAGATCGGCGTCGTCCGCCTGACGGTGGCCGATGTTGACCGCTCCCGCGCCTTCTACGAGCGGACCCTCGGGCTGCGCGCCGTCGGGGGCGACGGTGCGGTGGTCACGCTCGGTGCGGCTGACGGAGAGCCTCTGGTCGAGCTAACGGGTGACCCCTCGGCGTCTCCACTCCACCGTCGCAGAACGGGCCTGTTCCACCTCGCGATCTTGATGCCGACGCGCGTCGACCTCGCAAAGGCGCTGCGCCGGATCGCCGAGTCTCGCTGGCCGCTCGACGGCGCGTCGGATCACCTCGTATCCGAGGCGCTCTATTTATCCGATCCCGACGGGAACGGGATCGAGGTCTACCGCGACCGACCGCGGGAGGAGTGGACACGCACGAACGGTCAGCTCGAGATGGCGACAGTTGCACTCGACCTACACGACCTCCTGGGCGAGCTCAGAGCCGACGACCGCGAGCAGGCGGAGGCGCCGGCGGGCACCCGCATTGGCCACGTGCACCTCAAGGTTTCCGACCTCGACGAGGCCGAGCGGTTCTACAGCGGCGTGCTCGGATTCGACGTGACAGTTCGCGGTTACCCGGGCGCGCTGTTCGTCTCCGCCGGCGGATACCACCATCACATCGGGATGAACACGTGGCAGAGCGCCGGCCAGCGCCCGCCCGAGCAGGACGCCGTCGGGTTGCGGAGCTTCGAGGTGCGGCTGCCGGATCAGGGGTCTCTCGACGCCGCGCTCGACCGTGTGCGCCGCGCCGGAATGGAGTTCGAGGACACTGGCAGGGCGGCGCTGGTGCGTGACCCGTCGGGCAACGGCGTGCTGCTGACGGCGCGCTGAGAAGCTCGATTGCCGACGCTACGCTACGGGGCCAGAGGCTCTCACGGCGACGTGGCGGAGTGGCTACGCAGCGGCCTGCAAAGCCGTCTACACCGGTTCGATTCCGGTCGTCGCCTCTAGAAGCGCGCGCTACCCGCCGCCGCTCGCGAGTCCTGAGCGGTGGCTCGCCGCCTTCTGAGCGCCGCCACCGGAGGCGGACGTGCTATTTCGCCCAACAGTCACCGGCTTCACCTGAGTGCCGCTGCTTGGATTGCCGGCGGGGATGGTTCTGGCGACGACGTTCGCAGTTTGCCGAGGATACGGGCGGGCCGTCGCTGGCGGCGGGGCGACGACGGCAGTTGGGGACGCGGCCGGGCCGACGGTGCTGATTGCCCGAGCAGGCGCCGCGTTCTTCGCGCGGGCTGCGATCGCCGGACGCGCGATGGACGCCGGGAAGCGCCGATGGAGGACCGGCATCTGCGCAAGCGCGGGTGTTTTGAGACCGGTGTGCCCTGGTGTTGATGCTGTCGCCGGCTGACCCGCCGTAGCTCCGCTAGACCCCGAGCCGTTGAGCGCGTTTACCACCAGCAGTACGGCGAGTACAACGACCACGACATACCCGATGCCGAGACCCACGCGCTCCCGATCCAGCAAATGCCGGCGAACCCTCAATCGCGCGTAGACCGCCGTATCGGCCCAGCGCGAACCGCCGTCCACCGGCTGACTGTCAAATCTCGAAGCTGCTCCCACGATGCCCCCCAATCTTCTCGCCTGGCTTGCACCGCAGTATACGCTTTAACCGCGTATAGGTAGGATTTATGCAGGGCCTTTGAGCAGGGGGGCGCATTGCGATCGATCTTCAGTCGGGGCAGGCGGGCATTCCCTAGTTGGATCCGGCGCGCGGTTGCCCGCGGCGCTGTGTTGCTGTGCGCTCTCACCGGGTCCGGCGCCGCGCTCGGAGACGTCTCACAGGCACGCGCTCAGGCCTCTCCCATCGGTGCGTCCGGAGCAGCGTCCAATGTGGTCCTGTCGCTTTCGCCGAGCTCGATCGTCGCCGACGGGAACTCGACCTCGGCAGCGACCGTGACCGTCACGGATTCGACCAACCAGCCGGTCACCGGCGACACCGTCCAGCTCTCCTCGCCCGATAGCGGCGAGCAGCTGAGCTCCCTCACGGACAACGGCAACGGAACGTACAGCGGCACGGTTAAGAGCTCGACAACAGTTGGTCAGGTGACGATCACCGCCACCGATGTCTCGGTCTCACCGCACCCCTTCGGTCAGGCGACGCTCACCCAGACCGCGGTCAGCGTCGCCGTCTCCCTCTTGCCCAGCTCGATCGTCGCCGACGGTAGCTCGATGTCAACCGCGACCGCCACGGTCGAAGACCCGCACGGGAACCCCGTCACCGGCCACACGATCCAGTTCACCTCGACGGGAGGGCAGGCGATCGGGACGGTGACCCCGCATCCCGACGGGACGTACACGGCGACGATCACGAGCACGACGAGCGTGGGCTCTTCGACCGTCACCGCGACCGACACTTCGGTCTCCCCGGCCGCGTCCGGTCAGGCGACGCTCACCCAGACGGTGGGGCCGGCGACTGGCGTCGCCGTGTCGCTTTCCCCCCAATCGATCATTGCCGACGGCGCGTCGACCTCGACGGCCACGGCCACGGTCACCGATGCAGAAGGCCACCCGATCTCCGGGGCTACGGTCGGGTTCTCTTCTACGGACAGCGGGCAGGCGATCGGCCCTGTCGTCCCTCAGGTGGCGGGGACCTACACGACGACGATCACGAGCTCGACGACGTTGGGCGCGGCGACGATCACCGCCACCGACGGAGCGGTTTCCGGCAACGCGACGCTGACGCAGACAGCCGTGCCGACCGCGACGTTCATCTCGGCCCCGGGCAGCGCGACCACGAATCAGCAGGTGGTCTTGACCGCGACCGTCGACGCGGGACGACTCGGCCCGGCAGGCGCGATCGTGTTCAAGAAGAACGGTGCCTCGATCCCTGGCTGCACTGTCTTCGTCGCGCCCTCGATTCCGCTTGTCCGGTGCCAGACCTCGTTCGCCGCCGCCGAAGGATCGCCCACGTTGAGCGCCACCTTCCTCCCCTATTCGGGGACGAGCCTTGCCGCCTCGACCAGCGCCCCAGCGTCGATCAGGGTCGCAAAAGGCGCGACCACGACGTCGCTAGCGGTCTCCAGGACGGCGCTACCGGTGGATGCCATCACCGTGTACACCGCGAGCGTCGCCGCGCTCGTCACCGGCTCCACCAGCCCGTCGGGGGTGGTCAACTTCGTGGACCGTGGGACGGTGATCGGGCGGTGCGGAATGAATCAGCTCCGTAACGACGGCACAGCCCGCTGCGCCATCAGCTACCCGAGCAACGCGGTCCATCAGATCACCGCCCAGTACACCAGCGATCCGAACTTCCTCGATTCGAGCTCGGCCCCGGCCCAGCGGGTGACGGTGGGACCGGTTTCGCCTGCGACGGTCCCCACCGTTACCTCCACCATGCAGTGGACGTTCTTGTACACGAGCTCACACACCCAGATCCGCGCACTAAGCGTCAGCCACCCCCCACGCTCGGGCCGTGTGGTGCTCCGATGCCTCGGCCGGCGCTGCCCGTTCGGACGAGTGTCCGTTACCGTGCCCGGCTCACGCCGTCGTAGCTCGCTCGGTCTCACCTCGTCTGTGGGCAGGTACGCGTTTCCCGTCGGCACGAGGCTCGCGGTGGCGATCGTCCGTTCGCAATGGGTGGGCAAGTACTACTCGTTCATGATCCGGGCGGGGCGGCCACCGTCAGTTGCCATTCACTGCCTTCCTCCGGGCCAGACGCAGCCCGGTGGCGCCTGCTGACGCCTGCGGCTGTTGTGCCGCCGGGTACGATGCCCGGCGTGGAGGCAGGGGCGCAGATGCACGCCGGTGGGATGAGCGTGACACGCGCTCACGCGGGCGATCGCTCAGGCTTCCGCGAGGCGCTCGGGAATCCCGATCTGCGGAGGCTGCTGGCCTCGTTCGCCGCGTTGTCGTTCTCAGAATGGGCATTCGTGACCGCGCTCAGCATCGACGCCTTCCGCGTCGCCGGCACGCTCGCGGTGGGCTTCGTCGGGTTTCGGTTCGTCCCGGGCGCACTCAGCAGCGCGTTGCTGGCTCCGCTCGTCGAGAACCGGCGCCGGGCGCTGACGTACTTGGCCGCTGGCCGGACGGCGCTGTTGGGGATCGCGGCATCCGCGGTCGTCGCCGGAGCTCCACTGGCGCTCGCCCTGGTCGTCGTCGGGCTCGATGCGGTCGTGGGCGCGGGGTACCGTCCCGCGCAGTCCCGGCTGCTCCCTGGCGCGGCCCACACTCCAGCTGAGCTGACCGCCGCCGCAGCCGGCATCAGCATCGTCAAGACGCTCGCTCAGGCCGCCGGGGCGCTCGCCGGTGGCGTGGCGGTCGAGCTCGTGTCACCCGGGGCCGCGATGGCAGCGGCCGCTGCCGTGATGGCGACCGCGGTCGTCCTCACTTATCCACTCGATCGTCCCGCCGGCCGGCCCGGCTCCGCGCTGGCAACGCTCCGAGCGGGGATCGCCGCGATCCCTGCGGTTCTCCGCCACCGCGAGGCGGCTCCGCTTGTGTTTGCGAGTGGGCTGCGGACGTTCATTCGCGGGCTGTGGACCGCCTTGCTGGTGGTTGTTGCGCTCCGCGTGTTCGCGCTCGGCGGCTCCGGCGTCGGCATCTTCAACGGCGCGGCCGGCGTAGGCGCCGCACTCGCGGTCGCGATCACCGCGTCGCTGATCGGGCGCGCCAGGCTCGGTGGGGCGTGCGCGCTCGCGTTCGTATGCGCCGGTCTGACGCTGACCCTCGTAGGAGCGATTCACGTCAGCTCGATCGCCGTCGTGGTGATCTGCGCCTGGGGAGCCGCGATGGCGATCGCCGACGCGACATCGCTGTCCATGCTTCATCGGCTCCTCGACGCTGCGACCGTCAGTCGAACGGTCGGCGTGATGGAGTCGCTGAAGCTCGGAGCCGAGGGAGTCGGGGCGCTGCTCGCTCCGGCGCTCGTCGCGCTGTTCGGCGTCCGGCCGGCGTTGATCGTGGCCGGTTTGCCGCTTCCGGTAACGATCATCCTCAGCGCCGGACGCCTACGGCAGGCCGATCGGGTGGCGGCAGGCCGAAGCAGGGTCGTTGGGTTACTGCACGGTGTTCCCGTTTTGCGCAGCCTCGACATGGCCGCCCTGGAGGACGTCGCCCGCGCGCGCAACGGCTCACCGTTCCGGTTGGCACAGCGGTCATCCGTCAGGGAGACTGGGGGGACTCGTTCTACGTGATCGATGCGGGCGAAGTGGAGGTGTTGATCGACGGCTACCAGATTGGAGTGCTGGGCCCCGGGTCCGGTTTCGGGGAGCGGGCGCTGTTGCGCGATGCGCCCAGGCTCGCGACCGTGAGGGCTCTCTCGCCGCTGACCATGCAGGTCATCGACCGGGCCGGGTTCCTTTCAGCGATCACCGGGCGCCCCCCGGAGGAGCTCGAAGACCAAGACGTCGGCCGTCTTGCACTTGAAGAGGCACCGCGCCCGCTGCCCGAGCTGTTCGCCGGCTTGGCGGTGTTCGCGGGCGTTCGGCGCGCTGCGCTCGAGGACCTCGCCGCCAACGCGACGGTGGAGCATTGGCGAGCCGGAGCGACCGTGATCCGGCGAGGAGACGCCGCGACCGAGCTGTACGTCATCGCCGCCGGGCGGGCTGAGGCCTCGATCGACGGTAGGCCCGTGAGTGAACTGTTGCCTGGAGACTCGTTCGGCGAGATCGCGATTCTCCATCGGATCGGACGGACGGCAACCGTGACAGCCGTCGAAGAGCTCACGACGTACCAGGTCTCCGCGGATGCTGTTCGCGCCGTCGCGGCCGCCGACCGTTTCGATCTCCACCGCTAGAGCTAGCCTCCGGACCGGTGTGGATGAATGACCGGCTTCTCGCAACGGCGGCGATCGTGCTTGCTGCCGGGTCGACGGCCGGCTGTGGCTCGGCGGCGAGTTCCGGCAGCACCGCGCTCCAACCACACAAGCACCTCTCGCCCCCGGCCACTGTGACACGCCCGCGGACGGCCCCTGCCCTCCCACGTCGGCCGTCGATCGGTGCCACGCAGTCCGTGCGCGCCGGAGCCGGCGCCCTGTCCGTGGCCGTGGTGCGGGTTTTCGACCCACTGCGCGACTCCGGTGCGGCGCTGCTGACCGGAACCAGGGCGGTCGGCGTGCTGGTCCGGATCCGGAACGACGGCCCGGGGGTCTACGACAGCTCGGCGACGGGCGACATCTCGCTCGTTCCCTCCGCCGGTACGACCACCCCGGTGTTCGCGTCGCGCGGGGTATGCCAGACGCCACTGCGCGACTTTGACAACTACATCACCGCCGGCGAGGTTCGTACGGGTTGCGTCGCGTTCGCGATCGAGCGCGAAGCGAAGCTAGTCGCTGTGCGCTTCTCGCCCCACGGCCAGACGGCCGGACGCGTCGCCTGGCGCGCCTCGTTCTGAACGCTCCGCGGCCGGATGCGGGGCGAACGGATGAGTTCTGGACGCACTTTGCGGACGAATGTTCGAATCAGGTCTAAATGGGAGCGTGCCGATCCATAAGGCGGAGGTTCCAAGCCCCGGGACCGTTTGCCGTCGAAACTGAGGAGGGCTTGCCTGATGAGGATCCGTTCCCTGCGCCTTGTCGTACTGGCGGCGCTCGTGTCAACTGCCGCGCTCGTCGCGGGAGCTCCCGCGCACGCCAGCCCGCTGAGTTTCTCGAGCTGCGACAACTCGAATGTCTCGCAGCCGTTCTCCCAATGGGGGGACTTCGGTTACTACAAGCTCGCGCCAGGAGGCGACGGCTCGCTGAGCGGCTGGTCACTTCAGGGCGGAGCGCAGCAGGTTGCTGGCGGTGAGCCGTGGAACGTTTCCGGCTCCGCCACCAACTCGCTCTCGCTGCCGGCCGGCGCCGTGGCCACCGCACCGCAGACGTGCGTGAACGCCGCGTACCCGACGTTTCGGTTCTTCAATGTCACCGGCACGCCCGGGTCGAGCGCCGCGGTGTCGGTTGTGTACTACGGACTGTCGATCCAGGTCGGGATCATCACGCCGGGAACGAGCTGGTCGCCGACGCTGCCGATGACCACCTTGTCCGCGATCCCTGGCCTGCTGAGCGGCGGCACGGCGAACGTCTCGCTGCAGTTCACGGGCGAGACCGGAAACGTCGAGATCGACGACGTGTTTGTCGATCCATGGGGCCGGCACTAAGCAAAGCGCCGCGCGGCGATGGTAATCGACTCATACGACAGCCCCGAAGCAGAGGCTCTGCTTCAGGCAGGTAAGCAGGGCGGCCGCGCACGGGCGGTAGTCACTGAGGTCACGGCGGCCACCAGTTTCCTGGTGGCCGCCGGTCTTCTGGCTGGGCTCGCATCGTGGCACCGCACGCTGTCGATCACGAACGTGCTCCTCGTCGTCGCGCTATACGTGATCGTCGAGCGGGTGAAATTCCCGGTCACGACCGGGTGGGCGTATCCCACAATGCTCGCTTTCGTCCCGATGCTGTTCCTGCTGCCGACTCCGGTTGTTCCCCTTTTTGCGGCCGCAGCAATCCTCCTCGGTGGCACGCCCGGCTATCTCCGGGGACGCACGCCGGTGACGCGCGTCCCCGCACACGTCGCGGATGCGTGGTTCTCGATGGGCCCCGCACTGGTGATCGTCCTCGGGGGCGCGCAGCATTTTGGCTGGTCCCACTGGCCGGTTTACGTGGGCGCGCTGGCGGCCCAGCTGCTATTCGATCTCACGGCCTCGACCCTGGTGCCCTGGATCGCGGAAGGATTGGACCCACGTCCGAACCTGCCTCTGATGGCATGGGTCTACGTGCTGGACGCGTCGTTGGCGCCCCTCGGCCTCATGATCGCGGCGGTGACAGTCCAGCGACCCGGCCTGCTGTTGCTCACGCTCCCATTCGTCGCGGTGTTCGTTCTGTTCGCACGCGAGCGCCAGCAGCGCCTCGACGCCATTCTCGAGCTGAGCACCGCCTATCGAGGGACGACACTGCTGCTCTGCGAGATCATCGACGCGGACGACCAGTACACGGGCATGCACAGCAGGGACGTAGTCGATCTCTCCGTCGCAGTCGCTGACGTGCTGGCACTCGACGCCACCAGCCGGCGCAACGTCGAGTTCAGTGCGCTGCTGCACGACGTCGGCAAGGTGCGCGTGCCAAAGGAGATCATCAACAAGCCGGGCAAACTCGACGCCTCCGAGTGGGAGATCATGCGCCGCCACACGATCGAGGGTGAGGCGCTGCTGCGGCAGGTAGGCGGGAGGATCGCGAGCATCGGGCGGATCGTCCGCGCCTCCCACGAGCGCTGGGACGGAGCCGGCTATCCGGACGGCCTGATCCGTGAGCAGATCCCGATCGAGGCCCGGATCGTCGCCGCCTGCGACGCATACAGCGCGATGACCACCGACCGCCCGTATCGGGAGGCGATGGATCCCCGCGGGGCGCTGACCGAGCTTCGGCGCGAGGCCGGCAAGCAGTTCGATCCGCGCGTCGTGCTAGCCCTCGAGGGCTGCATCGAGGCCGAGCTGCTAGTAGCCGATGATCGGCCAGAGGACACCCTCCGCGCAGCGGCGATCGCCGACTCCAGCGGTCACGCGGGTGGGGCCGGCATCCCGGAGGCCGGGGCTATACTCACGGCCTCTCGCGGCTGTAGCTCAGTTGGCTAGAGCGTCTGCTTGCCATGCAGAAGGTCGAGGGTTCGAGCCCCTTCAGCCGCTCTGAAAAGCCCTCCAAAGCGGAGGGTTTTTACTTGGCGGCTCCCACACCTGGACATCGAAGGCGAAGTGATCGAGGCGCCCGCCGTCGATCACGAAGAGAGGGTGCCGGTCGCGGTCTGAGACCGAGACAAACCACGAAACGCGCTCGCAATCGCCTCGAGCTCCACACGGAGCTCGAGGCGAAGCGCGGAGCGGACGGCAAGATTCCCCGCGCAGCGTTTGCGGGCCGTTAGGTCGCGCCTACCGGACGGGGGCGAAGGGCGCCCGTCAACTAAGAAAAGGAGAACCGCATGCGGCTCGAGAAGAAGAGCTTCTCCTCGCCTGACGAGGTGCGGCCAATGAGCGGCAAGGGGCAGGTCGAGATCTTGAACGTCGGTGACGGTGTGGTTGGCAAGGCAACATTCGAACCGGGGTGGCGCTGGTCGGAGCACGTCAAGCCCATAGCTGGTACCGACAGCTGTCAGGCAGCCCACCTGGGCTATGTCCTATCTGGGCACCAGAAGGTGATCATGAATGACGGCACCGAGCTCGAATTCGGTCCTGGCGACGTGGTCGCGATCCCGCCTGGGCACGACGGCGTAGTGGTCGGCGATGAGCCGTGCGTCGTGCTCGACTTCGCGGGCATGGAGCACTACGCCAAGGGCTGACGATCAGCAGCACGACTGACTGACAGCAGCCGCATCGTCGCCGCGGTAGCGAGCCCGTAGACGAGATGGGCGCTGAGATCTTTGGCCAGCGTCTTGAGGTCGTACTCCCAGATCGGCTTGTAGAGCATCGCCGCGGGCAGGACCACGTAACCCGCTGCCCACACCGAGGCCCCGAATGGCAGCCCGTAGCTGACTCGCTGCTTGTCCAGCGACCCGGCAATCAGGCCGTACTGCGCGCCGGCGAGCATTCCGTACCCCCAGTGGGTGACGTTGTTGACCAGCGGCACGTCGGACGCCGGAAGCTCGACCTTGAACAGCCCCTCGGTGAGGCGCTTGCCAACCTGCGCCGGCGCCGGCGCGTCCTCCCAACTGGTCAGGCCCTCAGAGAACTCCCACTCCGCGGCACTGCTCGCGCCGCCGCCGCGCCGATAGCGTGCGAACAGAAGCGTGTCCATCGCAGCAGTGCCGACCGCGCCGGCGAGGAGGCCCCGAGCTACAGCGCCGATCGGGGTCAGCGTGTTGGAGCGGGATTCGCTGGATGTTGTCGTCATGCGGGGAAGTCTGACGCGTCGCCGGCGCCGAGGGCGCAGAGGCGGGCGAGGGCTCAGCCCGGCAGGTCTCCGGGCCCGCGAATGCGGGTGACGCTATGGCTGGGGCTCGCGCCACATGCGCCACAGTGGGGGCGAGTCCTTCACGCAGATCTCCTCGACCACGGCGAAATCGTGGCGCTCGTACAAGTCTCGATTTCGTGGCGAGGAGGCCTCGAGATACGCGGGCAACCGTTCGCGGTCGCAGCGCTCGAGGATCGGGCGCATGATCGCCGAGCCGAATCCCCGGCCCTGCCACTCCGGCGCGATGCCAACGAGCGGCAGGTAGTAGTGGCGCTCGTGCGGGTGCTTGACCTCGATCACGTTCAACAGCGTCATCAGCCGCGGCAGATCACGGCGCGTGATGATCGCCATCGCCGGCAGCATGCGCAGCTGCGCGAGCACGCTCAGATGCCATTTGTCCGGAGGTACCCAGAACGCGGCGCCGATCACCCGATCCGTCGTGTAAGTCTCGTCGTGTGGAAACCACACTCGCCGGGCGAACAGGTCGAATCCTCGCTCGAGCTCGGCGAGCCGGCGCGCTTCGTCCTGGGCAATCCAAGCGAACACTGGGTCGTCGTAGAAGCTTCGCGCGAGTGCTCTGACGGCCTGAGGTAACTCAGCGTCAGTGACCTTGCGGATATCAGAACCGTCCGGCAACGGCCGGATCGGCACGCCCGCCTCGTCAATCGTTACGTCGCGCTCCACAGCACCCGCCCCCCGATCTATCGTTCTGCGCCTAGCGCATCGTCGCCTACCGGTATTGGGCTGTCAAGGAGCGCGAATCTTCTGGAAGCCGGGCGGATCCGGCGCTCCTTTGATCTTGGAATACGCAAGCCGCGACTGGTTCAGACTTCAAAAATCTCACCTTCCCGCGCCATCTCTAGGGAACCGTCGACGCCGAGGCCGGACGACTGAGCGGACGCTTGCCTTTCGAGTGAGTGCAGCTTGGAATCGTCGTGGCTCGGGTCGTGGTGGAAGAGGAGTAATCGCTGCGGTCGCGAGCGGTTGGCGAACGCGAGCGCATCGCCGAGACTCGAGTGGCCCCACCCCCGCCGGGTGGCGTATTCCTCCTCGGTGTATTGGGCGTCGTGGATCAGCGCGCTGACGCCATTCGCGAGCCCGAGCCCCGAGATCCATTCGGCGGGCGCCGACGGGAGCACCGCTCCAAGGGCCGGTTCGTGGTCGGGCAGATAGCAGAGGCTCCGATCCCCCTCGGTGATCCGGAAGCCGAGCGTCGGGCCACGGTGGGCGACCAGGGCAGCACGGAGCTCCAGCCCCCCGACTCGCCAGACGCCGGCAGGTACGTCCTCGAACGACACCTCGGCCGGGAGCTCTGAGAGCTCGACCGGCGAGAGCGGGTTTGACAGATAGCGCGCCAAGCGCCTGCGCAGCGGCACAGGACCCGGCGGCCCCCACACGGTGACCTCCGCCTCCGGATCGAACAGCGGCGCGAAGAACAACAGGCCCTGGATGTGGTCGAGGTGCAGGTGCGTGAGCACGATGTGAACGCATCTGGCATGCCCGAGGTCGCGCGGCTCAAGCACGCGGATCCCGCTGCCCGCATCCAGGATCAGCTCAGTGCCGTCCTCTCCCGTCACCTGCACGCAGGATGTGTTCCCGCCCACCCCAGTCGTCCCCCGCCCGGGAGTCGGAATCGAACCACGGACGCCCCAAAAACGAACGCGCACCAGGCTAGGCCGGGTCGTCCGGCGGTAGCGGCCAGATGACGAGGATCGCGCCGTGGTAGCCGGCCGGTCCGGTGAGCGGGAGCGCCCCCATTTCGATCTCGATCAGGCCCGATTCCGCGCTCACGAAAAATTGGCCATATGCGGGCCGCGACTCCCTGACAGCCGTGGCCAGCGGCAGGTGCTCCCGGGGTAGCGGAGCACCGCCGGAGTCGAGGGGGCCGTACCGCGCGTTCCACTCCTCCGGCTCGAGTACGCCCACCTCCTCAAACGGCGACCCGACCACCCCACCCGCCGCCTCGTTGAAGAACACCATCCGGCCATCGGCATCGACCAAGACCGCCGGGAGCGACAGGATCGAGATCAGGTTGCGGGCCAGAATCAGCTCGAGCGGGCGCTCGGCGAGCTGTGGTTTGACGTCCGCCATCGCTAAAGGGCGGCCCGCGCCGGCTCCTCGGCTCGGTTGGAGGCGCGAGCGCTTGCGTGGAGGCCTTGGTTTCTCTGACTCGGTGCTGTCGTAACTGCCATCTAGCTCACAGCTTGGTCGATCACGCGTAAACCTCCGGTTAAGACCTGGCGCATACCCGATACGCATGCCCATCGAAACGATTGGACTTGACAGCAGAGCCCTCGGGGGCAGAAGGTTTGCCCGTGACCGACATGACTCAGCTCGAGGATCGGGTTCGCGCCGCGATCGCCTCCAACCGTTTGATCGGGGATGGGGCGACGATCACCGTTTCCGCCGACGAGATCGGGACAGTCACGCTACGCGGCACCCTCCCCAACCATGTTCAGTCTCGAGCGGCAGCGCGCGCGGCGCACGAGGTCCCAGAGGTGTTCAACGTGATCAACGAGATCGCCGTCAAGCCGCTCGGCCAAGGGGAACCTGCGGATTCCGGGCCCGCCGAGGATGCGTCGGCCGAGGGCGAGCCTAGCGCCGGCCTCGACGCGGAAGACAGAGTGAGGAGCGAGGACCCGGACGACGATCTGCGGGAACTGCGGCGGGAGTCTCGAGCGCTCGAGGAAAGTGAGAAGAGCGCCAAGACGAGCATCAGCGAAGAGTTGCGCGAAGAGCACTGGGGAAAGGAGCCCCAGAATCCTCCGCCGTGGGACGAGCCGGGTCCGCCCGGCGAGTCTGAGTCCTAGCGCCTCCGACCAGACGTCCCGGTTATGCCGCGGGCAATCAACCGGCGCTAAGTTCGCCCGACTGGACCGCGTCGACAAATCGCTTGTGGTCCTTTTGGGTCTGGGCGGCGTAAGCGACGGCGAACCGAGACATCGCCTGATCAAACACGTCGCCCCGACCCAGGTACGCGGCGATCGCAACCGGATCACCCGAACGTGCGTGAGCCCGCGCCAGCACGGCGCCGCACGCGCGCGCGTAGTCGACGAGCTCTGACGAAGAGAGCTTCTCGACCGGGATCGAGCCCTTCATGTCACGCAGCTGGCGAACGTAGTAGTCGCGCTCCTCGATCCTCGTCCAGCCCAGGAAGATGTCGCTCGCAGCTTGCATCAGCCGTTGCCCCTCAACGACTCGCTGGCCGTGGTTGGCGTACTCGCTGGCCCCGGCGAACGGCTCGAGCACCGATGGTTGCGCCTCCTTGACTTGGAGGAACAGAGGATCGGAATCGCTGTCTCCGAGCAGCAGGACCACGGCGTCGTCAGTCCCAACGCTGCCGACCCCGACGACTTTACGGGCCCAGTCGACGATCCGGTACCGCCCGAGGAGCTTCCGCCGATCTTCGGGCACCGAGCTCACGTAGCCCGTGACGACCCCCGTCGGCTCGAAGCGCATCGGCACGTGCTCGGTCAATGGTGGCGAGTCCTTGATCCGCGGCTGACCGTCAACGACCTTCGTGAGCTTGGCGAGCGCTCCCAGGTTGGTCGCCTGCTCTGCCTTTCGCACCGTGCCTTCGAGCCCTCGCGCCTCGGCTTTACGAGCCGAAGCAAGGAGATCCTTAACCTCCACGCGCGAGTACCAGACATCGAGGTGGCCCATCGCGGCATGCGTCGTCATTTGGGTGCGGTAGCTCTCGGCCGCCGACCGCGCCGCTTGTTCGCATTCGGCGCTGGAGAACGATCGATCGAGGCCTGCGACCGTCACGCTGGCGGCCAGCCGTTTGACGTCCCATTCGAACGGTGCCGGCAAACTCTCGTCGAAGTCGTTCACGTCAAACAGGAGCAGGCGTTCCGGGGAGGCGAAGATCCCGAAGTTCAAGAGGTGAGCGTCGCCACAGGCTTGGACCAGGAGACCCGTGTTGGGCGCGCCCGCGAGGTCCCCGGCCATCACGGCTGCCGCCCCCCGAAGGAATGCCAATGCTGATTCGCTCATCCGCGAGTGACGGATCGGAAGGAGCTCCGTGATCCGGGCACGCTCCTGCTCGCCGAGAACATCGATTGGGTCGGAACGGTTAGGTCCCGGTTCCCAGGCACCAAGGCTCGAGCGCGATACCTGCTTGCGGCGGGCACGGGCCCGCTTCCGTCTGTCCTCTGGGGGATCGCTAGTGAACGGGTCCGGAGCTGTCATCGCCGCGCGACGAAAGCCTACGCCGCTAGCGCGCCGCCCTGACAACCGGATGCCACCAGGGAACCTCCCAGGGTGCACACCCCGCGGCCCGCGTATCAACCAGTGCCTCCCTGGTGCGAATCACGCGTCCGTTCGACGACCATTGGCTGCAGCGCAGACTGTCAATCCTTGTGATGCGGATCGCGGCTCATCGCCGTAGCACGAACGCCGACATGGAACTCAGACACCTTCGTTATTTCGTTGCGATCGCCGAAGAGCGAAGCTTCACCCGGGCGGCCGAGCGGCTGTGGGTGGCTCAACCCGGCCTTTCGACGCAGATTCGGCGGCTCGAGGCCGAGCTCGGTGTCCAATTGTTCGAGCGCCACACCCGAGGTGTGGACCTGACGCAGGCTGGAGAGTTGTTTCTCGAGCGCGCGCGTGTGGCCCTCGTCGCGGTAGAGACAGCCGGAGCCACGGGACGAGACGTCGAGGCCGGAGTGGTCGGGAGCATCCGGCTGGGGGTGGCCAGCGGCCCCCGCTGGCGAGCGGCGTCCGACGTGCTCCGGCGGTTCGCCCACGAGCGGCCCGGCGTCGAGATCAGCGTCCTCGAGGGTTATGGCGGAACGCTCTGGAGGGACCTGCGCGATGGACGACTCGACGCTGTGATAGCCCCGACCGGTCACTCGTCGGCGGACCTGACGACGCTCAAGCTGGGCTCAGAGGAATGGGTTGTGCTGATCGGGACCGGCCACGCGCTCGCCGGCATCGGCCCAGTCACGGCAGCGGCTCTCGACGGTCAGCGAGTCGCGGTCACGGGACATCGTGACGGTGTCCCGTTTGACCGTGCGATCCGGGAGCTCCTCGCCGAGCTCGGCGTCGCGTCGGAGTTCGTCCCCGGGCCGCCCGGACCTGCGTTGTGCGCCGGAGTCGCCGCGAACGAAGTCATCGCCCTGACGACGGCGCCAGACGCACTCCCATCGGGAATGATCGCTCGGAGGCTTGACCCCCGACGAACGCTCTCGTTCGAACTCCTATGCCGCGACGAGGCACCCTCCCCCGCGCTGGCCGCATTCATGAGCTTGGCGGCGGGAGGAGCCCGGCGCCCCCAGGCGGCTCTCTCGCTCGCTGGTGTTGTATGACGAGCTCCGCCGCGTGGAAGACCCGGTTCTTGAGATGACCCGCTCGAGTCATGTCCCACCGCTTCTCTCCGGCGCCGAGGAGATCGAGCTCGCCAAAAGGATCGAGCGTGGCGATCTGAATGCCAAGGAGAGGATGATTGAGAGCAACCTGCGGCTCGTCTCGGCCGTCGCCAGGACGTATCGCGGCAGCTCCGTTCCGATCGCCGACCTCGTGCAGGAGGGAACTATCGGCTTGATCCGGGCGGTTGAGAGGTTTGATCACAGGCGGGGACTGAAGTTGTCCAGCTACGCGGTCTGGTGGATCCGCCGGGCGATTCTCGATGCGATCGCCGGTTCAAACGTGATCCGCATGCCCTCGAAGGCCAACCAGCAACTCGCAGCCGTTCGACGGGTGGAGGAGGAGTTCGAGCGGCTTGGACTCCGAGCCGCTTCAGACGCCGCGATCGCGGAGCGCACCGAGCTCGGTGAGAACACGGTGCACTGGTTGAGAACGGCCCCGCGGGTGACCGCCTCGCTAGACGAGTCGATCGGCGAGGAAGCGACGCCGCTGATGGACCTGGTGGCCGACGAACGGGCCGTGGACCCGTCCGAGAGCGCAATCGCCCGCGAGAGCCACGAGGAGATTGCGACGATGCTGCGCCTCCTCCCCGTGCGCCACCGAGAGGTGCTGATCCGTCGGTACGGCCTGAACGACGGATGCCCTCGCACGCACGGCGAGATCGGCGAGCGGATCGGGGTGGGCGAGGAACGCAGTCGACAAATCGAGCGCGAGGCGCTTCATCGGTTGCGCTCCATCGCAACCACCTCGAGCCTCGCCGCCTAGCGCTCCTCGTCGTGGGCTCGAGGGAAGCGGCTTGCCGAGCGCCGCGCCATACGGAGCGGCTATCGGGATCAGGGTGCGGCGAGCAGCGCGTGGATCGCGGCCGTCACCCGTTCGGCAACGGCGGCGGGCGTGCTCGCATCGAGCTTGCCGTCCAGGTACAGGAACGCAAGCCCGTGGACAAGCGCCCAGATCGCGGTTGCGAGCGCCTCGGCGTCGGCTTGCGGAAAGGTTCGCTCGACAATCCCGCGCACGTACTGGGATACCGCGGCGGTCGCGGCGACGCGCTCGTCGTTGTCTCGATCGCACGGCTCGCCGAACATGATGCGAAACAGGGCGGGCCGCTCGAGCGCGAACCGCACGTAGGCGGTCGCGACGCTCGCGAGCTCGTCCGGGGTCGAGGGCGCTGGGTGCGCCGCCGACAGCTGCTCTGCTAGCTCGCGGTAGCCAACGGCCGCGACGGCTGAGACGAGAGCTTCGCGGTCAGCGTAATGGCGGTAGGGCGCGGCAGGAGATACGCCGGCCCGACGGGCGACAGCGCGCAGCGACAGAGCGGTCTCGCCGTGCTCCTCGAGCAGCTCCATCGCCGCGCTGAGCAACGCGGCGCGTAGGTCTCCGTGGTGGTAGGTCGCCTTGGCTATGGACATCGGTCACACGAATGTTGACACCGTTTACTCGGATGGTAAAGTAAACGCCGTCAACATCATTTACCGAGCGAAGGCGGATCCGATGTCAACTGAGCTGTTCTCCCCGTTGGAGTTGCGATCGGGCGCCACGTTGCGCAACCGCATCGCCAAAGCGGCGATGGAGGAAAACATGGCCGGTCGTTCGCAGCTCCCCGACGACCGGCTCATCGCCTTGTACCGCCGCTGGGGCGCTGGCGGCGCGGGGCTCTTGATCACAGGGAATGTCATGGTGCACGCCGAGGCGCTGACGGGCCCCGGCGGTGTCGTCGCCGACGAGCACGCACCGCTCGAGCCGTTCATCCGCTGGGCCGAGGCTGGAAAGTCCGGCGGGGCCACGATGTGGATGCAGATCAACCACCCCGGCAGGCAGGTACGGGCCGAGATGCCGGGCGTTGCGTGGGGCCCATCGGCCGTCGCGGTCGAGCTCGGAAAGCACAGCAAGCGATTCGGCCGGCCGGTGGCGATGACCGAGCGGCAGATCAGCGCGACCGTGGAGCGATTCGCGACTACCGCCTGGCTGGCCGAGCAGGCCGGATTCGATGGTGTCGAGGTCCACGCGGCACACGGCTACCTGCTTTCGCAGTTCCTCTCGCCGCTGGTCAACACCCGCACCGACATGTGGGGTGGGCAGTTGGAGAACCGCGCACGGCTACTCCTCGATGTAGTCCGCGCCGTACGTGCCACCGTGTCCTCGTCGTTCGCGGTTGCCGTCAAGCTGAACTCGGCCGACTTTCAGCGCGGTGGGTTCGACGTCCAGGACGCGGAGAAGGTGATCGCGATGCTCGAGCCGCTCGGGGTCGACCTCGTCGAGCTTTCCGGTGGCAGCTACGAGAGCCCGGCGATGGCCGGCCGCTCGGCTGACGACCGCACGCAAGCGCGCGAGGCCTATTTCCTGGAGCTCGCCTCCGACTTGGCCAAGACGAGTCCCTTGCCTCTGATGCTGACCGGCGGGATCACCCGTCGCGAGACCGCCGAGCAGGTTCTCTCAAGCGGCGTCGAGGTAGTCGGCATGGCCACCGCGATCGCGGTCACGCCAGAGCTTCCGAACCGCTGGCGGCAAGGCCGCGAAGCGACCGAGCGGCTGCAGCACGTGAGCTGGTCGGACAAGACGCTCGCCTCGGCCGCAAGCATGGCGCTGGTTCGCCATCAGATGCGCCGCATTACCCGCGGCAAGCATCCCACCGGCAGGATCCACCCGGTGCACGCGCTGATCTGCGATCAGCGCAACCAACGGCGCGCGCTCAACAGCTACCGCGCCTGGCTCGAGAGCGGACGGTGAACCGTTTCTGTGGTCTCGAGGGTCTATCTGAGCGAGAACTGAATCGGAAAGGATCAGAGATTGAAGAATTTGTCAATTAGTCGCTCCGGTGTCCATGACACCGAGAGGACCTCGGGCGAGGCGCTTCAGCGCGCGACCTTCGCCGCCGGCTGCTTCTGGGGGGTCGAGGCCTCCTTCCGTGAGATCGAGGGCGTCGTTAAGACGATCGGTCGGCTACACCGGCGGTAGCACCGCACGAGCCAAGCTATGAGCAGGTCTGCTCCGGCAGGACCGGCCACGCCGAGGCGGTAGAGGTCTGGTTTGACCCCGCCGTGGTCAGCTACAACGACCTGCTGAGCGCGTTCTGGTCGATCCACGACCCCACCACGCGGGACAGGCAGGGCTGGGACTTCGGCAGCCAGTACCGCTCGGCGATCTTCTTCCACGATGCCGAGCAGGAGCGGCTGGCCATCGCTTCCCGCGACGAGCACCAGCAGGCACTGGCCCGGCCGATCGTGACCGAGATCGTTCCCGCGTCGGACTTCTACGCCGCCGAGGACTACCACCAGCGCTACTTCGAGAAGCACGGCGGCGCGGTCTGCGCCACCACGCTCCTCCGCTAGCGACAGGCGCTCAGCCCTCCTCGAGCTCGAAGTAGGGCTCGAGGAGGGCGCGCAGCCGCATCCGCCCCCGATGCAGGCGGCTCTTGAATGCCGCCTCGCGGACGCCGACGATCTCGGCTGCCTCCTCGGTCGAGAGGCCCTCGATATCCCGCAGGACCACGGCCGCGCGCCACTCCGCGGGCAGCTCCCGAGCGCTCGCTCCAGGGTGCGCTCGAACTCGCGGTCGAGTGTCTGCGCCTCGGGGCCCAGATGCGGCGACTCGGGCAGCGCAGCGACGGGTCCTCCCGGTGCTCGGATCTGTCTGCGTACCGGCGGCGGCCGGCGTGAAAGCCGCCGCTGCGCCTCGTTGAAGGCGATCCGGTACAGCCAGGTCGAGAACTGCGCCCGCTCCTCGAACCGAGGCAGGCCGCGCCACGCACGCAAGAACACCTCCTGGGCCACCTCGTCGGCCTCGCCGGCGTCGAGCCCGAAGCGCCGCAGCGCGCCGTAGACGCGGTCGGCATGCATCATCAATCAGCTCCGCGAAGGCGTCCTCATCACCGTCACGGGCCCTCCGGATCAGCTCGTGCTCGGAGGTCGGCCGCCGCTCACCGCGCGGTTATACCGCCCCGGCGGCGGGCGGCACACGACTGTGACGCCCGCACGCTGAGGCGCATGCGGCTCTAGCGCTCGTCGAACTCGAGCGAGCAGGAGTTGATGCAGTAGCGCTCCCCGGTATCGCCGGCCCGTCGGGGAACACGTGACCGAGGTGTCCGCCACAGGCTGCGCAGGTCACCTCGACCCGGCGCATGCCGAAGCTACGGTCCTCGTGCAGGTGCACATTGGCCCGGTCGGCCGGCTCGGTGAAGCTCGGCCAACCGGTCCCCGACTCGAACTTGGTCTCGGAGGAGAACAGCTCGGCGCCGCAGCCGGCACAGCGGTAGGTCCCGTCGCGCTTCTCGTGCACGTACTGCCCGGTGAACGGCCGCTCGGTTCCCTTGCGGCGCAGCACGTGGTACTGAGGCGGGCTCAGCTCCTCGCGCCACTCACGGTCGGTCTTCTGTACGCGAAGACTCGTCTGTCTGGTTCTGGGTGTCGTTGTTGTTCATGCTCAGTTTGACCCGGCGTAGGCGCATAACGATTCACTCGGCTCTGTTCAGCTGCACCCGAACGGAAGCAGCGATCCGGCCGGGGTCCGGTGCCCCACTGACGGACGGCGCGCCCCACATCGCCGCCAAAGTCGCCCGCAGCCCGGCGAGGAGCCGGCGGCACTGTGTGCACTCCCACACGTGCCGCTCGAATCGGCCGCGGGCATGCGGAGGCAGCCGCCGTCGACGTATGCCGACATGTGCGGCGGCGTCCATCTGTGGTCCCGCCGGAAGCGCAGTCGGTGTAGGACCTTCCTCATTCACCATTAGACCCGAACTGACGCCCAACAGGTTCAGGGAACGCTGATGGCCGGCCCGGGGGTGCCAGTTCTCGCCCTCAACGGCTGTGCGGCCACCGTCGACGGCGAGGGTCGCGCCGTTGATATGTGCGACGCGTCGTCAGAGCCCGAGGTACAAGGCGGCGCTCGCGATTTCCTCCGGGGTTGCCGGTCGACCGAGCGGCAGCGTGGCGGCCAGCTGGTCAAGCGAATCGCCCATCGGCTCGGTGCCGGGGGTTCTCGTCGGGCCGGGAGCGACGGCATTGACCCTCACGCCCTGCGGACCGTACTCCGCGGCCCACGCCTTGGTCAGCAGCTCGAGCGCGGCCTTCGTCGACCCGTACAACGCCATGCCGGGCGCTCCGAAGCTCGCCACCATCGTGGTGACGTTCACGATCGCCCCGCCACCGTTGGCGGCCATTCGCGGTGCAACGCGCCCGTCAGGAAGAACGGCGCCCGCACGTTCAGACGCGAACGTCGAATCGAACAGCTCGCCGCCGACCTCGTGCGTCGCGCCGACCGGGAACACACCGGCGTTGTTGACGAGCACGTCAACGTGCTCGATCTCCTTCGCCAGACGCTGCACGTCCTCGACGCGCTCCAGGTCGGCGCGGACGAAGCTCGCCTTGGCACCGGCATTCACCAACGATTCGACGATCTGCTGCCCGCGCTGCTCGTCACGTCCCGTGATCACCACGTCCGCCCCGGCCGCCGCATACGCTCGGCCTGTCGCCTCTCCGATTCCGGATGTGCCTCCGGTCACCAGCACTGTCTTGTCCTTCAAGTTCACGATGTCTCCTTCGCCGGTCATGTTTGGACTCTATAGTCCATTTCTGTTGAGCTTAGCAGACTGGACCATGGGGTCCAAACGTCGGCTATCCTGGAGTCATGGGCACAAACGCACCCGCCACGACCAAGGGTCGTGCGACCCGGGACCGGATCCTCGCACGGCCACATCACTCGTCTTTGAGCACGGAGTCGCCGGCACGACCCTCGACGACGTCCGCGAAGCCGCCAAGGTGAGCAAAGGTCAGCTCTACCACTACTTCTCCGACAAGGACGACCTGATCCACGCCGTCATCGACCGCAGTGTTCAGCAGGTACTCGACGCACAGCCGCGGCTGACGCACCTAGTCACCTGGACCGCGATTGCCGACTGGTTTGACGACCTCGTCCGCCTACAGGTCGAGCGCAACGCGGTCGGCGGGTGCCCGATCGGGAGCCTCGCCGGAGAACTCGCCGAAACCGACGAGCCGGCCCGGTCAGAGTTGGCGGCGGGCTATGACCGTTGGGAAGCCCCGCTCAGGCGGGGGCTTGAACAGATGCGAGCCGACGGCAAACTGCGGCGCAGTGCCGATCCTGCGCGCCTGGCAACCGCCACGCTCGCCGCGATCCAAGGCGGCCTCGTCCTCACCCAAACCCGCCGCGATCCACAGCAACTGCGCATCGCGCTAGACGCGGCCTACGCCTACCTGCGCTCATTCGCCACCTAGTCAGATCACCTCGCGGTCAAGGGATTGGTGGCCGCCTACAAATATCCCCACCAGATTTGGGTCCTCGACAAACCCCCGAAGGGGACGACGGCAAGATACTTAAGCGCGAGATCAGGCCGCCCACGACCGAGGTGAGCAAATGACGACCGTCGAGCAGCGCAAGCCCGGGCAGATTCCGAACGCCGAGTCGCCGCCCAGTCGCCGTGACAACGCGGGGCTGGACGTACTCCTGACGGACGCGGCCGTCGGCGGGCCGCCCCGCTTTCTCGCCGTCGGCACGGCCGCCCAGGCGGTCTCACACCTGGCTCGCCGCCCCCGAACAGTTGCCCGCCGGCTCGGGCGGCTAGCCGGCGAGCTCGGGGAGATCGCCGCTGGACAGTCGGAGCGGGCTCCCGCCAAGCGCGACCGGCGCTTCGCCGATCCCGCCTGGCAGGACGAATTGGCTGCTACACCGCCTCCTGCAGGGCTACCTGGCGGTCGGTGATACGGCCGGCGGCCTGGTCGGCGACGCGGAGCTCGATTGGCGAGCCGAGCGCCAGGCGCGCTTCGCCGTACAGAACGTGATCGACGCGCTCGCGCCGACAAACTTCCCGTGGTCGAATCCGACGGTGCTGCGTGAGTCCGTCGACAACGGCGGGCTGAATTTCGTCCGTGGCGCGCGCCAGCTCGTCAAGGACGTTTCGCGCCCGCCGCGGCTCCCGGCGAGCGTCGATACGAGCAAGTTCGAGGTCGGCGGCAACATCGCCGCGACTCCCGGCGCGGTGGTGATCCGCAACGAGGTATTCGAGCTGATCCAGTATGCGCCACAGACGAGTAGGTGCGCGAGCTGCCGCTGCTCATCATCCCGCCGACTATCAACAAGTACTACGTCTTCGACATCGCGCCTGGTCGCAGCCTCGATCGAATATCGTCCAGCAGGGCAACAGGTGTTCGTGATCTCGTGGCGCAATCCGACCGGGGCGCATGCGCACTTCGACCTCGACACCTACGTCGAGGCGATCGCCGACGCCCGCGACGCGGTGGCCGAGATCACGGGGCAGGAGCGCGTCCACGCCGCCGCCGCCTGCTCGGGCGGGATCATCGCCGCCGGTCTGCTCGGACATCTTGCGGCGACCGGCCGCCTACCGGAGTTCGCGAGCCTCAGCCTGCTCGTGTGTGTGCTCGACAATGCGCGCGGCGGGACAACCGCGGCGATGACCTCCCGCGACGTCGCGGCCGCGGCGGTGGCGGCATCGAAGCGAAAGGGCTACCTGGACGGCCTGCGCGCTGGCCGAGATGTTCGCCTGGCTGCAGACCCAACGACCTGGTTTGGTCCTACGTCGTCAACAACTACCTGCTCGGCAAGCCGCCGCCGGCGTTCGACATCCTGTACTGGAACCAGGACACCGTGCGGCTCGCCGCCGGCCTGCACCGCGACTTCATCAAGATCGCGCTGCGAGAACCCCGTTGACGCGAGCGGGCGCGCTCGAGGTCCTTGGCACCCCGGTCGACCTCAAGCAGATGGACCTCGACGCCTACGTCGTCGCAGGCCTCGATGACCACATCGTTCCGTGGGAGAACGCCTACCGCACGACCCAGCTCTTCGGAGGCGACAGGCCGTTTCGTCCTCTCAACGAGCGGCCACATCCAGGCGATCGTCAATCCGCCCTCCCCTGACAGCCGCTCGAGCTACCGGACCGCCGACGCCAATCCCGCCCGCGCTGAGGATTGGTTCACGCAGGCGAACAAACACCAGGGAAGCTGGTGGACGGACTGGGACCAGTGGCTTGCCGAGCGCTCAGGAGAGCAAAAGCCGGCGCCGCAGAAGCTCGGCAGCGCCCACCACAAACCGGCCGCAAAGGCCCCGGGGAGCTACGTCCATGCCCATTAGTCACGCACCCTGGGCCCCCAACGATCCGCCAGCCCAGCCTGTACTTCCGGAGACCACATCCGAGCCGGATCCACGCTGGTGGGGCAACCACGTCGGAGAGTTCCGCTGGCAGCTCGAGCTCTACCGGCTACTGGCAGACCCGGTCTTCCGCGGCCTCGGAGTTCCATCCGGCGACGGCCGTCCTGTCGTGCTGCTCCCGGGTTTTGGCGCCGGCGACTACACGGTCGCCGTGCTCGGAAGCTGGCTGCGGCGGATTGGGTACTCCCCCCATACTGCCGGCTTCATCCTCAATACGGGCTGCTCGGATGACGGGCTCGCGCGCGTGGAGCGCACGGTCACGGCGCTGCACTCGCGCCACGGGCGGAGGGTCGCGCTGATCGGGCACAGCCGCGGCGGCCATTACGCCCGCGCGATGGCGCGGCGCCGCCCGGACCACGTCTCGCACGCGATCGCACTCGGGGCGAACCTGCGGCGCATGCTCGGCGTCAGCGCACCCACGGAGGGCTTCATAGCACTCGCCCGGGCGCTTCAACGCCCCGTCACACCCGGGTGCCTGACAGACGCGTGCACGTGCTCGTTCGCGGCCGATCTCACGAGACCGTTCCCCGAGCACGTCGTGCGCCTCACGAGCATCTACTCGAAAGGCGACGGGGTCGTGCGCTGGCAGGGATGCATCGTGCCCTACGGCGAGAGCGTCGAGATCACGGGTAGCCACGTGGGGATGGTCTTCAACCGTAAGGCCTATCGCGCGATCGCCGAGGCGCTCGCCGAGCCAGAGCTCGAGCCATGAGCCCCCAGGTCTACAGCGACATCGGCAAGGCACTCGGGACCGACTATTTCCACATCCGCGACGAGCTCACGGCTGAAGAGGTCCACTATCTCGACCGGGCGCGGCGCTTCGTCGACGAGGAGGTACTGCCAGTGATCGGCGACTATTGGGAGCGCGCCGAGCTGCCATGGGAGCTGATCCGCCGGCTGGGTGAGCTGGGGTTTTTGGGCGATGGGATCGAGGGATACGGCTGCCCGAAGATGAGCCCGCTCGCCGCGGGGCTTGTGACGATGGAGATCCACCGCGGCGACGGAAGCCTCGGCACGTTCCTTGGCGTGCAGGGAGGCCTCGCGATGCGCTCGATCGCCCTGCTCGGCTCAGAAGAGCAGAAGCTGCACTGGCTACCTTCGATGGCCCGGGCCGAGAAGCTCGGCGCGTTCGCGCTGACCGAGCCCGATCACGGCTCCGACTCGATTGCGCTCGAGACGCGCGCTCGGCGCGACGGAAGCGACTACGTCATCGACGGCCACAAGCGCTGGATCGGCAACGGGACCGTCGCCGACGTGATCGTGGCCTGGGCACGCGATTCCGACGATGGGCAGGTGAAGGGCTTCCTGGTCGAGAAGGGCACGCGGGGGCTGGACACCCGCGTGATCGAACACAAGGGCTCGGTGCGCGCGGTGTGGCAGGCGGATATCACGCTCGAAGGCGTCCGCGTGCCGGCAGAGCAGAAATTGCCCGATGCAAACACGTTCAAGGACACGAGCAGAGTGCTCGCAGCGACCCGAAACTCGTGTGCATACGCTGCCCTCGGCCACGCGGTCGCCGCGTTCGATGCGGCGCTCGCCTACGCCCAGCAGCGCACGCAGTTCGGCAAGCCGCTGGCGAGCTTCCAGATCATCCAGGAGAGGCTCGCGAGGATGCTCGCCGAGGTCACCACAATGCAGCTCGTCTGCTTCCGTATCGCCAGGCTCACCGAGCGGGCCGCGCGACGCTACACG
Organism: uncultured Solirubrobacterales bacterium; assembly: GCA_963705775.1. GTDB lineage: Bacteria > Actinomycetota > Thermoleophilia > Solirubrobacterales > Solirubrobacteraceae > Palsa-465. The sequence goes on from CAVPKT010000073.1 coordinate 92,035, forward strand.
ATCGCCGGCCTGGCCAAGATGAACAACACGCGCAGGGCACGCGAGGTGATCGCCGACGCGCGGGACATGCTCGGCGGCAACGGCATCCTGCTCGACTACCACGTGATGCGGCACATGGCCGACATCGAGGCGATCCACACCTTCGAAGGGACGGAGACGATCCAGTCGCTGATCGTCGGGCGCGACCTCACAGGCCTGGGGGCGTTCGCGTAGACAGAAGCATGGTCGGAACGCTCCCACAGCTTGGTAGGCCCATCGCTTGTGGCCGTCTCGACGCTCGCCGGCCGGCGCTGGGGGCCTCGAGTCGGGGGACTGGTAAGCGCGTTTCCGGCAGTCGTGGGGCCCGTGCTCTTTCTCCTGGCCGAGCAGCGAGGACCTGTCTTCGCCGCGCGCGCGGCTGAGGGCACCCTGCTTGGACTCGTGGCACTCGGCGGATTCGCGCTCGCAGTACGCAAGCGTCGCCGTACACGCGAGCTGGGGACCGAGCCTACTGGCCGGGTGGGCGTGTGCGATAGCGCTCGGGATACCGCTGACGCTCGTGGGTCCCGCCGCCGGTCTTCTGGCCGGCCTGGCCGCGGCGACGTTCTCGCTGTCGCTGGCTTACTGCGCGATGCCGCGAAGTCACAACATCGGCTTGCTCGGCTCGGGAACGGACCTCGTGCGCGTGCGGATCGCCACGACGGCAGCGCTGATCGTCGTTCTAACGAGTGCGGCTGAGCTGCTCGGAGCGACCGTCGGCGGCGTCTTGACCGCGCTGCCGCTACTCGCCTCGGTACTTGCTTCGTTCACCCATCGCGGCCATGGCCCCGACGCGGCGCTCGCACTGCTGCGCGGCATGCTCGCGGGAATGGCCGGCTTCGTCGCGTTCTGCGCGGTGGTTGCCGCGCTGCTCGTTCCCGACGGGGCGGCCGCGGCATTCGGAACCGCCACGCTGGCGGCGGTCGCGATTCAGACGCTCACGCTCGTGCGGCCCTGGCGGGCTAGGAAGCACGACGAGCGTCACGGCGCCGACGGTAACGTCACCGTCCGGCCTCCGTCGGCGGACGCGTACAGCGCCTCGATCGTCCGCGCCTGGCCGACGGCGTCATCGCGTCCGAGCAGCGCCGGCGCCTCCCCGCGGATCGCGGCCGACATGTTCTCGGCCTCGAGCTGATACGAGTCCGCCTGCTCCACCGCGATCCGCTCGATTCCGTCGGCACGGCGCACCTCGATCACGGGATCGCGGCAATGCCAGGGGTCGTCGAGGAACAGCGACCCCTCCTCGCCGACCACCTCGAGCTCGTCCCGGGCCGCGAGCGCGAGTCCGGCATCGAAATGAGCCAGTGACATCTCCGGAAACCGCATCGTCGCGGCGAACGCGACGTCGACGCCGTCACCGCCGAGCTGCTGCTCGGCGCTGACGCGCTCCGGCTCGCCGGCGAGCAGGCGGGATGCCGCTTACGCAGTAGGAGCCGACGTCCATCAGCGCGCCACCGTCGAGCGCGGTGCTGAGGCGCACATCCGCCGGGTTCGTCGCAAAGAAGCTGAAGGCGGAACGGATCACCCTCAGGCGCCCGATCGCGCCTTGGCTCGACGAGCTTTGACCACGAGCCGCGTCTGCGGGTGGTGGCGGTACATGAACCCCTCCATCAGCACGAGTCCCTGGCGCTCGGCCACATCGAACGCTCGCTCCACGTCGGCAGAGCGCCGGCTCAACGGCTTTTCGCACAAGACGTGCTTCCCGGCCTCCAGCGCGCGGATCGACCACTCGACGTGATCGGAGTTGGGCAGCGGTATGTAGACGACGTCAACGCCCGGGTCCGCGAGCAGCTCGTCGTAGCTGCCATCGGCGCGTTCGATCCCGTGCTCGCGCGCGAACGCCTCCGCGCGCGAGCGCTCGCGGCTCGCCACCGCGACGATCTCCACCTCAGGCGACCGCCGTGCTCCGCCGATGAACAACTCGTTGATTCGCGCGGTCGAGAGGATCCCCCAGTTGACGGGCATACGCGGACGCTAGCCGACCTACCCCTTCCGGTGCACACCGTGCTAAACCCCACCGGGCGATGATCCGCCGCGCTTCGGTCCTGATCGCCGTGCTAGCGCTCGCCGGCTGCGGCTCGTCACGCACGTCTACGCACATCCTCACGAGCGCATCGACTGCGCACGGCAAGCCCCAGGCCGTCGAGCCGACGGCCGGGCAGCAGGCGGTCGCGGTCACCCCCAGCGACCCGGTTGGCGACCCCAACGCACACGCGCCGCCGCTGTCGGAGGTCCGCAAGGAGCTGAAGCTCGCGCTCGTATATGCGCCGGTATCGAGCGCCGGGTACGTCGACCCGCTGGCCTACGTCACCCAGTGGGGGCGGACCGACCAGGGCATCGACGCGACCATGCCCGTCGGGGCACCAATCCTCGCCCCCGGTCCGGTCAAGATCCTCGCGATCATCCCCAACTGGTTCGCGGGCCAGCCGCTCGTCTACTTCGAGCTCCTGAACGGTCCGGACGCGGGCAGGATTCAGTACGTGGCCGAGCAGATCACCTCGATCGCACCGGCCGGGAGCTATGTTCGGCAGGGCCAGCCGATCGCGCGGTATGCCGCCTCCGGAACTTCGATCGAGTACGGGTGGTCGACGATCAACGGCGTGACGCTCGCGGCAGCGACGAGCGGATACACCGAGGGCCAGATCACACCCGCCGGCGTGTCGATCCGCGTGTGGCTCAATAGCCTTGGCGCGAACGCCGGGCCCGCCCACCACTGAGATCGAATGGCAGATTCCTATCAACCGGTCGCCAGACCGAGCCGCCTCAAGAGCTGGCGCCACGCGCTGAGCACCGTCAACCCGCCAGAGGGGGAGTTCGACGCGGTCACCCGCTGGCTCGTGATCACGCGCGCGGGGGTATTGCCGATGACGCTTACGGCCGGGGCGATCGCGGGCCTGCTCGCAGTCCGCCGCGATGACTTCGCGGCGGGGTGGTTCGCGCTGGCGTTCATCGGGATCGTGCTAGCACACGTCTCGAACAACCTGCTCAACGACCTGTTCGACACGAGCGCGGGGCTCGACACCGGCGACTACCCGCGCGCCCTGTACGCGCCCCACCCGATCCTCTCGGGAATGATCAGCCGGGCCAGCCTGATTCGAGCAGCGGTGGTCGTAAACGCGCTCGGTGTAGCGATCCTCGCCGTGCTGACGGCGGCCCGTGGGCCGCTGGTGCTCGCGTTCGGACTCTCGGGAATCCTGCTGAACGTCGCGTACACGGCGCCCCCGCTCAGGCTCAAGAAGCGCGGGCTCGGGGAGCTCGATGTGCTGCTCGTGTGGGGCCCACTGATGATCGCGGGGACGTACTACAGCGCGATCGGACACATTCCTTGGCGCGTCTGGCTTGCGGGATTGCCGTACGGCTTGCTGTGCACCGCCGTGCTGATGGGCAAACACATCGACAAGCTCCCCTGGGATGAGCGGGAGGGGGTCAGGACATTGCCCGTAATCCTGGGCGAGCGCCGCGCGCGCACTGTCACCGGCGCCCTGATGGCCGGTTTCTATGCGGTGCTTGTCGGCTGCGTGCTGATCGATGCCCTCCCGTGGCCCGTGCTGGCGTCATTCGGGGCGCTCCCGCTGCTGGTGCGCGCACTGAAGGCGCTCGGCCGCCCGCGCCCCGAGAGCCCGCCGCGTGGATTTCCGGTCTGGCCGCTGTGGTTCGCGGCGTTCTGCTTCACCCACACGCGCCGGGCAGGCGCACTGCTCGTCGCTGGGCTGGCGGTCGCGGCGATCTTCGGCGTCAAGCCGCTGGGGCTCGGGTGAAAATGGGGGTGCCGGCGGGCGGGCGCGCCAGGCGAGGCATGCCCACTCGGGGAAACGCGCCAGCACGCCCCATCAGAAGCGTCGACTCGGAATCAGCGCTGCGCAACCGCAGTGCCTAAAGATGGACGCTTGACCAATTAAAAGCTCCACCGAAATGCAGCTTTTCGACGCGTGCAGCTCAGGATCAGCCCCGTGAGAGGCCGTGCGGCGATCGCCGTGCTCGCAGCGTTCGCGGCCTGCTCATGCGGCGACGCGAAGATCATCGGGCCGATTCAGACTCGGCCGTCGCCGACCGCACGGCTGGCCGGCGGCCCCCCGGAGCACATCGCCGTGGTCGTGATGGAGAACGCCGAGTACGGAGAGGTGATCGGCTCCCCGTCGGCTCAGTACGTCAATCATCTCGCGCGCACCTATGGCGTCGCGACGCGCTCGTTCGCGATCTCACACCCGTCGCTGCCCAACTACCTCGCGCTGACCGGCGGGTCAACCTTCGGGATCTCGAGCGATTGCACGGGCTGCAGCGTGCCCGGCTCCGGCCTGGCGGGCCAGCTTCAGGCGCGGGGGCTTACGTGGAAGGCGTACATGGAAGACCTCCCCCACTCCTGCTTCAAGGGATCCGGCGCGGGCGGTTACGCCAAGAAGCACGACCCGTTCATGTACTACCGCTCGCTCGCCGGTAGCCAGGCGAGCTGCGCACACGTGGTTCCGATCACGCAGCTGTACCGCGACGAGCGAGGACATGCGCTGCCGCGGTTCATCTGGGTCACCCCGAACCTCTGCCACGACATGCACGACTGCAGCCTTGCGACAGGGGACCGCTTCCTGTCCCGCCTGCTTGCTCCGCTGCTGCACATGTTGGGCATGCACGGCCTGCTGATCCTAACGTGGGACGAGGGCTCGACCGACGACGGCTGCTGCCGGCTGGCGTCCGGCGGGCATATTGCGACGATCATCGCCGGCCCGGGCGCGGCACACGGCGCGCGGCTCTCGACGCCCGTCGACCACTATTCGGTACTGCAGGCGATCGAGGACCTATTCCGTCTGCCGCGGCTCCCGGGCGCCGCCTGCTCGTGCACACCGTCGCTCCAGCCGCTGCTGAAGGCCGGCTGACTGGCTGGCCAGCTAGGCTGTCCCGCTGAGATGGAGAGGCGGCGGTCAAGACTCGCCGTGATTGCGGTCGTGGCCGCCGGTGCGCTCGTCGCGACGCCCGGGGCCCGGGCGCAGTCGCCGGCTCCCTACGGCCTCAACGACGCCGGTGGGTTCCTCAACGTGCTGCCCCCCGGCGAGGCCGGTGTGGACAACGCGCTCCAGCTCGCCGCGTACGAGGCGCTCGGCACGATTCCCCCGCACTTCAACGACCAACAGCCGCTTTACCAGGGGCTCCTGTACGCGGACCCGACGCTCACCGACGCACAGGTCCCGCAGTACTTCAAGGACGCGACCTTCGGCGTCAAGGACGGCGACGTCACCTCCACCGCGTCTCCCGAGCCCGGCGCGACGATCGTGCGCGATACGTATGACGTTCCGCACATCTACGGCCAGACCCGGCCCGAGCTGATGTTCGGGGCAGGCTACGCCGCGGCCGAGGACCGCCTCTTTCTGATGGACGTGCTGCGCCACACGGGCCGCGCAGAGCTGAGCTCGTTCGTCGGCGGCTCGCCGTCGAACCGAGCGATGGACGAGGGACAGTGGGCACTCGCCCCCTACACTGAGCAGGACCTCCAGTCGCAGGTAAACGCGGCGCAGTCCGAGTACGGCGCGGCCGGCGCCCAGGTCGTCAGCGACGTGCAGAACTACGTCGCCGGGATCAACGCGTACATCGGGGCGAGTCAGCTCGATCCGCTCCTGCTACCGGGCGAGTACGTCGCGATCGGGAAGTCCCCACGGCCCTGGACCGTGACCGACGTGATCGCGACGGCGTCCCTGATCGGTGGGATCTTTGGCAAGGGCGGCGGCAACGAGCTGCGCTCGGCGCTCGCACTACAGACGCTCGAGCGCCGCTTCGGCCATAAAGCCGGCAGACGCGCCTGGACAGACTTCCGCGAGGCGAACGACCCGGAGGCGCCGACCACGATCAAGGGCAAGCGCTTCCCGTATGAGACTGGCAACCCGTTCGCGACCAAGGGCCTGGCGCTGCCCGACCCTCGTTCGGTCGCGTTCACCCCGATCGGCACGGTGAGCGGCGCGGCGGCCTCGAGCCGCGGGCCGAGCGGACGAGATGGGGGGCCGTTCGCGAACCTCGGCGCTGCGCTGCGAGGTGCACTGCACGGCTCGGCATACGAGTCCAACTGGGAGCTCGTCGCCGCCCGGCACTCGGCCACCGGCCACCCACTGGCGGTGATGGGGCCGCAGGTGGGTTACTACGTGCCGGAAATTCTGATGGAAGAGGACCTCCACGGCCCGGGAATCGATGCCCGCGGAGCGGCCTTCCCCGGCGTGAGCCTGTATGTCGAGCTCGGCCACGGGCGTGACTACGCCTGGAGCGCGACGACCTCGACCTCGGACAACATCGACACGTTCGCCGAGGTCCTCTGCCAGGACGCGTACCACTACCTCTACAAGGGCCGCTGCCTACCGATGGAAAAGCTGGTTCGCGTCAACTCCTGGACGCCCAACCTCGATGACAAGACCCCGGCCGGATCGCAGACCCTGACCGCGTACCGCACCGTGCACGGGATCGTCTACGCGCGCGGGACGGTGAGTGGCAGACCGGTGGCCTTCGTTCACGCGCGCTCGACTTACTTCCACGAAGCCGACTCCGCGCTCGGGTTCTCCGAGCTCAACGACCCGAACCAGATCACCGGTCCTTCCGGGTTTCAGCACGCCGCGTCCAACATCGGCTTCTTGTTCAACTGGGCGTACGTCGACGCGTCCCACATCTCCTATTACATGTCGGGCTGGTTGCCGCAGCGCGCGAAGGGCACGTCCCCGGACTTCCCGATCCTCGGGACCGGGAAGTACGACTGGAGGGGATACAACCCGGCCACGCATACCGCCGCCTGGCTCCCAGCCGCAGCGCACCCGCACGTCACCGACCCGGACTACCTCGTGTCCTGGAACAACAAGCAGGCGCCGGGCTGGTCGGGCGCGGACGATCAATGGGGCTACGGCCCCGTCCACCGCCAACAGATGATCGAGGACCGGGTCAGGGCGGGCATCGCCGGTGGCCGCAAGATGACGATCGCGCAGCTCGTGCAGTCGATGGAGGAACCTGCGACGGAGGATCTCCGGGCGGTCAAGCTGCTGCCGCTCCTGCTGAAGGCGGTCGGAACCCCGCGCAGCGCGACGCTTCGCCAGGCGTTGTCGGAGCTTCGAACATGGCTTGCAGCCGGCGCTCATCGCCGAGACCTGACCAAGAGCGGGCACGACCAATACGATGAGTCAAGCCGGCAAGGCAAA
>CAVPKT010000074.1:0-73247 GCA_963705775.1 uncultured Solirubrobacterales bacterium
GAGCACAACGAAGCTCGCGACGCGTATGCGGGCGCGCGGTTCGCTGAGTGCGGCGAGGCCCTTCCACCATCCGCTCGGGTGGCGCCGGACCAGCCGGGCGAGCCCCGCAACGACGGCAAGGACCGCGCACAGCCCGGCGAGTGGTGTCCACCACGGCAACCCCAGCGGGGCGATGAGCGTGAACGAGAACAGCGTCGCGAGCGTGACTTCCATCAGCACGATCGGTATCTCGGTCGCCGCGAGGACCAGCGCATTGGGGGAGTCCGTGGGCGCCGCACGCCGCAACGATGCGATCCGCGCGGCGAACCCGAGCTCGCCGTTGACAACGTTGCCGAGGTAGCCGACGCCCGCCGCGCGATATAAGCGTCGGCGATCGACCGTGCCGCCCGCGGCGTGGACGGTGACGTTCCATGCCTCGGTGCGCGACAGGAGCGACGCCGCCTGTAGCACCGCCGCGGCTGCCAACATCCACCACGGCGCGCGGGCAGCCGCGCTCGCGAACTGACCCCAACGGCCGGCAAGAACGAACACCAGCACCCCCACCGCGAGCAGCGTTCCAACCGCGGTCAGCCAAGTGCGGTGGCGACCGGCGAAGCACACCAGACGCTTCCACGCCCTCGTCACGAAGCGGATCGACTCGCGGGAATCCGGTTGACGCCGCACCGGTGTGACCGATCTCGGGTTCACCTATGCGCGGTGGCCGCGCTCGCGGTCAGGCACCAGCGCTATCGAATCGGGACAGGTCAGCGCGTCGGGCACATCGACCTCCGTGGTTAGTGGAACCTCAGAAGTCAGGTTGCGCTGCCGACCCCGCGGGCTGACGTCGCAAGGGATGCCCTCCACGAACGACGATACTCCTTAGGACAAGCGGACGTGTGCAACCGATGGCGTCTGTTGGTCGGGCGCCGGATGCTGCGGATTGCCGCTCATGAAGCCGCGATAGCCTCGGCGTGTGCGCCAGCTGACCAGCCTAGACGCGCAATTTCTCGCGCTGGAGACTCCGCGCCAGAGCGGGCATGTCGGCGGCGTCGCGATCCTCGACCCGTCAACGCGACCGACGGGCACGCTCGCGGCTGACGACATTCAGGCACTGATCGCCGAGCGCCTGCCGCTGTTGCGGCCGTTGCAATGGCGTCTGCGGGAGGTACCACTGAGCCTTGACTACCCGTATTGGGTTGACGACCCCGATTTCGATCTCGACTTTCACGTCCGCGAGCTCGCGCTGGCGTCGCCGGGGAATGACGCGCAGCTCGCGGAGCAGGTTGCGCGGATCGTCGCCCGGCCGTTAGATCGCTCGCGGCCGTTGTGGGAGCTGTACCTGATCTCGGGATTGGCTTCGGGGCATGTCGCGATGTTGACGAAGATCCATCACGCGGTCGTCGATGGGATCTCCGGCGCAGAGATCATGGGGCTGCTGCTCGACCTCGACCCCACGGGGCGCGAGCTGCCAGCACCCGACCCGACGGCCGACGACGCGTCGGCGCCTGGTGAGCTCGGCATGCTCGCACGGGCGCTGCGGGGCGTTCCCCGTTACCCGCTGCGGGCCGTGCGATCGCTTCCCGGCGCCGTCCCGAACCTCCAAGAGACACAGTTCAGCGCACTTCCGGGCGCGGGTGCGCTCGGCAGGATCACGAAACGGGTCGAGCGCGCGATCACTGGCGTCGACGGACCCGTGCACGCCCGTGAGCGGATGGTCGCACCGAAGACGAGCTTCAACGGGCGCATCTCCGCCCATCGGCGCTTCGTGTTCGGACAGCTCGAGTTGGACGAGGTCAAGGCCGTAAAGAACGCGCACGGCTGCACGGTCAACGACGTCGTGGTGTCGATCTGCGCGAGCGCCGTCCGGTGCTGGCTGGTCGAGCACGGCGAGCTGCCCGACCAACCACTCGTCGCGCAGATCCCGGTCTCGGTGCGAACCGACGAGCAAGCTGGCACCTACGGAAATCGCATCATCCTCATGAGCGCGCCGCTGTTCACCGACGAAGCCGATCCGGTCAAACGGCTGCTGCGCACGCACGATGCGCTGGACGGCATGAAGGAACGCCATCGCGCGCTTCCCGCGGACATCCTCCAAGACGCGAACCACTTCATCCCGCCCGCTGTGTTCTCGCGCGCCGCCCGACTGACCTTCCGCCTGGCGACCAGCAGACCCGGGCGCCCGACCTGGAACCTCGTCATCTCCAACGTCCCCGGGCCACCGGTTCCCCTGTACTGCGCCGGCGCCCGGCTGGTCGCAAACTACCCTGTCTCGGTGATCACGGACGGGATGGGCCTGAACATCACGGTCATGAGCTATTGCGGCAGCCTCGACTTCGGGATCGTCGCCGACCGTGACCAGATGCCCGATGTGAACAAGCTGATGGGCTGGCTAGGCGACGCGCTTGAAGAGCTCAAACCGAACGCTGCGATATAGGCCGGGCGCTAAAGCGCTCCGCGCAAACCAGGGTCAGTAGTAGTGGCGACGACCCCCGACGGCATGTCCCAGGGTGCCCATCAGTGCGAGGATCACGCCGACGACCAGCACGATGATGCCAACCCCCCACAGGACGGCGAGCTTGGGAACCAGGGCGGCCACGATCAGCAGGCAGATTCCGAAAACGATCATGAGAGAACCTCTCCTCTTTGGCGGTCCCGATCCGAGCGGACGCCCGGCCGGCTTGCGAATCCCTCCTAAAGAAGACCTACCCCCATGCGGATCATTGCAATCCCCGCGCGGCCAGACTCAGCCGTCGACAAGTAGACCGCTAATGGGTCCAAGGAGGGCCATCGAGCGGCGCGAGACGCCGGGGAGCTCGAGCAGCCGATGGGTTTGGGGTTCACCGCGGTTTCTGCGCTCGAGCTGCTCGGCGGCGATCGGGTGCCACAACGCATCGACGACTTGGGCCGGCTCGCCGGACACCTCCTCGACTGAGCACTCCAAGTGCTCTGACCAGAGCCGCAGCCGAGTCTCACGCGCGACGCGTGGATCGCAGGTCACGACGTTCATCTCGGTGTCGTTGAACAACGAGTGCTCGTTCAGATTGGCTGATCCGACTGTCAGCCAGGCGTCGTCGACGATCCCGATCTTGGCGTGGACGTACAGCGGGCCGGTGAGCCGACCGCTGCGAGCCGAGATCGTCGTGGCCAGAAAGCGACCGGCACCATCGTCGGCGCCAGCCAGCACCCCCAGCTGTCCCCGCGTCGTGTCCGCCCCGTTGTTCGGCTTTGCGGGCAGCAACACGACGACACGGAAGTCGTCGCTCGGCGGCTCCCGAAGCTTGCCCGCGAGAATCTCGACCACCTGTGCCGACCACAGAAACTGGCTCTCGAGATAGACGAGCTTCGAAGCCGACCTCAGCGCACGCGTATACGCCTCCAGAATCCGAAAGTCACCACGGGGTATGGAGTCATAGACCCTCTCCGGGACGGTCCGCACCACCTGGAGTTCCACCTCGCCGGCGGGGGGCGGCGGCGGCTGCTGCTCGAGCTCCTGGCCGGTCACCTCGCGCCACCGGACGGCGAAGTGCGCCGCCACATCGCCCACCGCGGGGCCGCGCACCAAGCTTGAGGCATCGTGCCATCCCAGACGGCCGCGCATCGGATGATCACTCGTGTCGAAACGATCGCCGCCGAGAGACGTCAGGTCGATGCCTCCGACGAACGCGACCTCGCCGTCCACGATTACCAGCTTCTCGTGATGACAATGCATCGGCCGCTCGTGGGCATCAAGCGCGCACTGCACGCGTGTCCCGCGGATCAGCTCCTCGCGCGCCCGGCGCACTGCCGCGCGCGCCGGCGTGAAGACCGGCACTGGCGCTCCCGCCCACAGCAGGACCCTGACCTCGATTCGCTCGGCCAGATCACCGAGCAGATCGCGCAACCGAGATGCCTGATCGTCGCGCCTCAGCCCAAAATCAGGCGTGACATGCCAGCCCGCGATATGCACATGCGAGCGGGCGCCTGCGAGCGCCTCGGCGATCCTGCGGAAGCGCCTCTCCACCATCCACCAAGACATCGAGCGCGCCCCCGTTCCGCGGCGGCGGATCAGCGGCGGCCCACAACGACGGGACCTGCGGGGGATCCAACTGATCGAGCTGGCCGACACGCTGCAACCGGCGACGATGATGCCGGCCGATCGCTGCCTCTATGCGAGCACCTGCCCACCCGTCAAGGCCGTCGATCAATCCGCTGGCCACGCAAGGAGCCTATCCGCAGGCTCTCACCACGAAACGGATCGACTCGCGTGGGCACGGCGCTTCGCTGTTATCCGATCACCGGAAAGCCTCGCTTGTTGTTGACCTGCGGAGTAGCATTCGCTTGAGAGGGCATCCATTGTGGGGTCGGCCTCGCGGCCGGCAGCACGACCTGACTTCTGAGGTTCACCAACCACGGAGGTCAACATGCCCGGCACGCTGGTCCGCACCGATTCGGTCGGCACCCGTGCGCACGTGCTCTCGGCTGCGGAGACGGTCCCGATCGCGAACGAGACGTCAGAGCGGGTCGCCCGCGCAATGGTGCTCGCCGTTTCGCCCGCGGCGCTCCTTCTATCACTAGGCGCCGTGATCGAATGGGTCACGACCCACCGCAAGTACCCGCGCTTCTCACGCGCACGCCGGTTGGATTCTCCATGGGACGTCGTCCGCATCAGCCCAACACACCAACAAGCCAAACACGCCGCATGACGCGAGTCGGCGCTGGAAGGAGATAGCTATGGCCTTCTTGTTCAAAAAGGACAAGGACGACGAGGAGGAGTCACCCGGGCGTGCCAGCGACTGGTACGCGGACCCATACGGGGAGGGAGCGCGCCGTTGGTTTGACAAGACTGGAGGGTGGACCGATCGCGTTGAGGGAGCCGGTCAACAGCCGGACAAGACTGGGTTGGCACGGATGGACGAAGCCGCTGACTCCAGTGACGACTCGCGTGACCTCGACGCGGACGGCAAACCGGAGAAGCTGTCAAGAGAAGTTGACGCCTCAATGCTGGGAAGCGCCTGAAGCCCTCCGTCGGACTCGAACCGACGACCCCTTCCTTACCATGGAAGTGCTCTACCAGCTGAGCTAGGAGGGCGACGGCGTCAGCGTAGCGCTTCCGCCAGTGGCCGATAGACCGCGGGAACTACCTCGGCGAGTTCGATCGCGACGAACGGTTCGACCGCGAAGATGTGGAACAGCGAGAACTCGTCGAGTGCTGATGCGTTGTCACGCGACGGCCGCTCGACCTCGTCGCCGACAACGCGCCGCACGAGCCGGCGGCCTTCCCTTGCACGGCGCGGGACGCCATCCGCAGTGTCGATCGCGCGGTGGCGGTGCCGCGGCCGAGCCGGGGCTCAAAGATCGCGCTCGCGTAGGAACGGCGCAACGATGTCCGAGGGAATGAGCGCAGCTGCCGCGCGGCTATGAAGGTCCGCTGGAACCGACGTGCCGTGCTCGCCGAGCCGCGGGTGCTGCGGACCCTGCCGCGGACGAAATGGCGTCCGTGCGCCGCGAGGAAGCGTTCAGACCGCTGGTTTACTGGGCTCGGAGCCGGACCCCCAGCGGAGTTAACGAACCCGATCGCAACTCCGGCCGCCAAGCCACAGACAACGGCACTCGCACCAACTGCGATGGACCGCCGCGGCACGCGCTGCCAGATGTCGGAGTGCGACCGGGTGCTTGTGCGCGCGACGGTCACTCGCGGCCGGCTCCCGAGCGACTCGTGGCCGGTGGCGAGCGCCTCGCGGCCCCGGGATGAAATGGCCCACTCGCCCCAATCGTTTCGGATCACGAGGCCGTGAAGGTGGGCGTCCAGGAGCAGAATGCGCGCGTCGAGTGGCTTCAGCCCGAATGCCTGGGCGACCGCATTCGTCGACTGCGGACCTCGGTCCTTCAGTCTGACGAGCACTTCTTCTATGCCTACCAGCACTGACATGAAGTTCCCGCGACCCCTCAAGTATCGACTCTCGACCCACAGAGCGTACGCCGTTGAGGTAAATACGGGTAGATCCGCTGTAACCCAGCAGACCCTGGGGTCGGCGCTATGCGCCGTATGCGGCGTGAAGTAGCGAGAGCATCTGGCCCGCGGTCCCAGACCCGAGTGGCGAGCCGCTCGAGTCGCAGAACCCGATCTCGAGGTGAGGGCCGGTCGAGATGCCGACGATCCCCGGCCCCACCTCGGCGATTACCTGGCCAGCCGCGACGTGCGTCCCGATCGCAGGCTCGTTCGCCGGCCCGGCGTGGCCGTAGTACACGTAGCTGTAGCCGGCGACGGAGCCATCGCAGTGCAGAACCGGTGCCCAAGGTCCGAACCCCCCGATGCCGTGGAGCACGATCGTCCCAGAGCACACCGCGAGCTCGGGAGTTCCGCCGGGCGCCGAGATGTCGACGCCCTGATCCGGCGACCAAGCGCCCGGAGGCGCCGCGGAGCCCTTCGGCAGCGGGAACGTGAAGCCTCCGCCGGAGACGATGCCGGCCCCTCCCACGGGCAGGCCCGCAGCCCGGGCCGCGGCGGCTGCCTGAGCAGCCTCGATCTTTGACAGCTGGGCCCGGAGGCCGCCCACCTGAGAGCGGACGGCGGCGAGCTGTCGTGCATTCGCGTCGCGGGTGCGTCCGACCGCGATCTGCTGGTTCACAAGACCGAGGCGGGCGCGGTACATCTGGTTTCGCTGCGCCAGCACCTGATCGGTCAGCCGCTGCTGGCGCAGTTCGAGCGCGCCGAGCCGGGTTGCTTGGGCCGCCACTGCTTTCCGCGCCGTGCGGGCGATCGAGATCTGCTGCGCATCCTGCTGCCGTATCCGCTTCTCGAACGCGAGCTGATCGAGCAGGTTGGAACCCCTTCGCTTCGAGCACCATCGTCACGAAGTCCGGGCGGTCCTGTTCGTACGCGCCGACCAGTTGCTGCGCAAGGATGGACTGGGCTTCAGCCTCCACCGCCTCGAGGTCCGACAGCCGGCTTTTCGCCGAGCTGAGCTCGAAGCGCAGACGGAAGAGCTCGTTGACCTCGGGAGCGATGCGCGCTTGGAGCGCCGCGATCTGACGCTGAAGACTCGAGGCTTGCGCTCCGAGCTGCCCGTATCGGTTCGATTGCGCCGAGACCGTGCCCGACAGGCCGTTGATGCGGTTCTGTCCAGCGCCGATCTGCTGCTGGAGCTGCGCTGCGCTCGCTGCGTGTGCGGGCGTCCCGCGCGCGAGGAGCCCCACGGAGGCGGCGGCAACAAGCGCAGCGATTCCCCCAACGAGCGCGCGCAGGGATGACCGGTGAAGGCTGAGCATGGTTGCTGGTACCCCTTTGGTCGCGCGTCGGAGGCTTCCGGTGGATCAGCGCGAGCCACCGCGGGGCTGGCGGCGAGCACCGTAACACGAGTAGGACCGGGTGGCTCATGGTGGCCCTCTCATGCACGAAATCGTGCAGGAGCAGGGATTCCTTCGCCCCTGCTCGACGGGCGATCTACTTGCGCGAGATCTTCGTGTAATGCAGCTCTCGCGGAGCGCCTTCAGCTCGCAGGCGCTTCGAACGGCCGACGCTCAGGCCCTCGACGTCCAGCCGCTCGAGTAAAGGATCCGACACGACGACCTCGCCCGCCTTGGCCACGTCCCCGACTCGCGCCGCGATATTGACGTCGACGCCCAGATAGTCGCCACCCAGCAGTCGCGGCCGCCCCCAGTGGACGCCGGCGCGCATCTGCGGCTGGTAACCGGCGATCTCGACCCGAGCAGCGCGTCGTGCGCGTCGAACGCCGCCTCGACGGCAGCTTGAGCGTCGAGGAAGGTCGCCATCAGCCCATCGCCCAGCCGTTTCGTGATCCGACCTCCCCGCGCAAGGATCGGCGTTTCGACTGCGTTGCCGACCTCGCGCAACAGCTCGAGCGTCGCCACGTCTCCCACCTTCAGCGCCCAGGACGAGAACCCGACCAGATCGGTGAACAGCAGCGCCAGCGGCTGATCGCCGCGGCCCCTCCCCGCTGCCTCGGAGAGCGACTGCCACACCTGGAGCCCGGCAAACCCGAGCCTCCTGGACGACGCTTTCGCGCTCTGGTCCGAGCGTCGACATGCTGCGGGCGACGACCTCGACGGGCTTGATTCCCGCGATCGACAAGGGGTCGCCAACTTCTCATCGCCGGGGAGGCGGCGTCGCAGCCGCCTTGCCGCAGCCAGGAGCGCCGGCCGGCTGTCCACGTTGGCCATGAAGTTGCGTAGCCGCGATAGCGAGCGCGGGCGCACATCGATCTGATCGTGGAGCTCGTACTCGTCCGTATCGACCATGGGCCGGAGGATAAAACGTGCTCACAGCCCGGCCGGTGCCCTCGAGCGCTAGGAGCGGGAATCGTGTCAGTGATCCCGCTCGAGGGTTGACGGAATTCGGCGCAGCAGCGCGTGATGGCGGGGGCAGGATTCGAACCTGCGAAGGACTGAGCCAACCGGTTTACAGCCGGTCCCCGTTGACCGCTTGGGTACCCCGCCGGCGTTCTGATTCTAGAAAGGTTGGCGCCTCTGCGGCGGCGCGAAGACCGATCGGATCGGGCTCGACCTCGAACTCTGCATAGCGAGGACCGCCGAGGTAGATGCACCGCCCGCCACAGACCTCCCTGGCGGGAATGAACCAGCGGCGACCATCTTCAACAAGGACGAAGAGATAGTCGTAGGTGGCCGGATCGAGCCGTTTGACCACCCCATTCCAGCTCTGGTTGCCGCCCATCGTGCACACGGCGACTCTCCAACGATTGTTTTCGATGACGGTCGATGTCTTTACTTGCACACGGGCGATGCCTTCGCCCCAGTCAGCGATCAAGTCATAGTCGCGGCTGTGGAAGACCGGCATGAACACCGCAGCGCCCCGCGCACCGAACCACATCATCGCGGACCGCTCGCCGAGGTCTCCTTGCAGTCGAGGGTTGAGTCACATCGCTCCCCAACATACGACCACCCTCGGAACGTATTGCGTCTTTGTAACAGCCAGCTCATGGCATGGGATATTGCGGTCGTATAGGCACCGTGATATCCCACGGCCTCGGTTTACCCGGCCCCCAGCCCGGGGCCCGCCGAAGCGATCGCCTCCCCGCGGCGCCCGCTCCCGCGCTCCCCCGCCCCGCGCCCCGCCCCCCCGCCGGCCCCCGCCGAAAGCCGCCCTACGAAGCGTCCCGCAGCCGCTGCGCCTCCGGCAGCGCCTCGAGCTTCTTGAGCGTGTGGTTCTCGATCTGACGGATCCGCTCGCGCGTGACGTTGAAGGCGCGGCCGACCTCCTCGAGCGTGTAGGCGCGCTCGCCGACCAACCCGAAGCGCATCTCGATCACCTCGCGCTCGCGCTCGGGAAGAGCTGCCAACGCACGCCGCAGGTTCTCCCGCCGCAAGTGGTCTGCGGCCAGCTCGAACGGTGACTCGGCGGTCTGGTCCTCGACGAAGTCGCCGAGCTCGGAGTCCTCCTCCTCGCCGATCGGCTTCTCCAGAGAGATCGGCTGCTGGGCCATCCGCAGCACGTCGCGAACCTCCCGGACCGTCGTCTCGAGCTCGACGGCGATCTCCTCGGGCGTCGGCTCGCGGCCCAGCTGCTGGACGAGCTGGCGCTCGACGTGCACGACCTTGTTGAGCTTCTCGACCATGTGCACGGGGATCCGGATGGTCCGGCCCTTGTCCGCGATCGCGCGGGTAACGGCCTGGCGGATCCACCAGGTGGCGTAGGTCGAGAACTTGTAGCCGCGGCGGTAGTCGAACTTCTCGACCGCGCGGATCAGGCCCATCGACCCCTCCTGGATCAGATCCAGAAACGTGAGTCCTCTGCCCAGGTACGACTTCGCGATCGAGACAACGAGGCGGAGATTCGCTTCGATCATCTGCTGCTTGGCGGCATGTCGCCGCGCTCGATCCGCCGCGCTAGCAGAACCTCCTGTTCGGCCGTCAGCAGATTCACGCGCCCGATCGAGCGCAGGTACAGCCGCAGCGAGTCGAGCGACGGCTCGACGGTGAGATCGATCTCGACCTTCTTGCGCTGATCCGGCCGCGGCTCGGTCGCTTGCCCGCGGTCGCCTCGACGCTCCCTCCTTCGGACTTCGCCGGCCGCCCGTCCGCTTCGACGACGTCGATGCCCTGTTCGTCCAGATAGGCGTGGAGCTCCTGGACCTGCTCCTTCGTGACGTCGGCCTCCTCGAGGCACGCGGCGATCTGCTCGAACGTCAGAAATCCACGCTCGTGGCCCTCCGCGATCAGCGGCCGCAGCTCGTCGAGCTCCGCGATCGGCGCCTCATCGGTCAAAACGAACCGATCTCCTTATCGCTCATGCCCCTGTGCTCCTTCCAGAGTTGGTCTCGACACCACCCGGCCGGGCGACTCCCTCTTGCTCTCCCATGCGACCGGCGCGAGTGATACCACAATCCTGGCATTTGTCCATGTAAGGCTCAGCGGCGCATTTGTCACGTCCTGATCGCGAGAGCCGATCGGCCGACGGGAGTCGTCCGTCTGTACCCTATGTCGACAATGCCCTCCAACCACTCCCCCACTTTGCAGGTCGTCGACGTCCAGTCCCAGCAGCCCACGGTCCAGCTGAGCCTCTCCCGCGTCGGGGTAACCGGCGTCGAGAAAGTGATCCGGCTGCAGGAGAACGGCGCCGAGCAGCTGTTCTCGGCGCGGTTCGAGTGCGTGGTCGATCTTGGCCCGAGTCAGAAGGGCGCGCACATGTCGCGTTTCGAGGAGGTCATCAACGAGGCGATCCGCGAGGTCGTGCTGCACGAGACCACGTTCAAGGCCGAGACGCTCGCGGAGCACATCGCCGAGCTGGTGCGCGAACGGCAGGGCGCCCGGCGCGCCGAAGTGACGGTCGAGGCCCGCTTCCCCGAGCACAAACCTGCTCCGGTGTCGGGTGTCGAGACCCAGGAGCTCTACACGCTCCATGGCTCCGCGGTGTCATCCGAGTTCGGCACGCGGAGGCTCATCGGCGTGACCGCCCAGGGCATCACCGCCTGCCCGTGCGCTCAGGAGCTCGTCGCCGAGCGCGCCCGCGGCCGGCTGAAAGAGGACGGGTTCGATGAGGACGAGGTCGAGCGCATCATCGCCGCCGTCCCGGTCGCCACCCATAACCAGCGCGGGCTCGGCACGCTGCACATCGGCTGCACGGAGCTGTGCGACGACGAGATCGACGCTGCAACGCTGCTGCAGATCGTCGAGCAGTCGATGTCGTCGGAGATCTACGAGCTGATGAAGCGCTCGGACGAGGTGGCCGTGGTCGAGAAGGCCCATCGGCGTCCCCGCTTCGTTGAGGACTGCGTCCGAGAGATGATCCGCGGAGTGGTCGAGGCGTACCCCGGGCTCGCCGACGCCGCGTTTGTCGAAGCCCGTCAGGTCAACCTCGAGACGATCCACCAGCACAACGTCGTGGCCGAGCGGTTCGGAACGCTGGGGGAGGTGCGCCGCGAGCTCGCGACCGGCGAGCCGACGCCGACCCACACGTCCCGCCGCCAATGGCTCGATGCCACCGGCGCTGGCAGCGCCTCGCGGGAGATCTAGACCCGGGCTTCGGGCGATGCCTCGCGGCTCGAGAGATGCCGCCGCAACCCGAAGAAGTAGTCGGCGCCCGAGAGCACGGTCACAAAGACGGTGGCGTAGATGAGCAGTGATCGCCACAGCGGGTGGCCGTGGACCGCGATCACGACGAGCACCATCGCCACCTGAACGGCCGTCTTGAGCTTGCCGAGCGAGCTCGCCGAGATCACGACTCCCTGCTGAGTCCCGGCTGCGACCCGGAGCACGGTGACCGCGAACTCGCGAGCGATGATCACCATGGCCACCCAGGCCTCGAGCCGGTTCAGGGACACGAGCGCGATCAGAGCCGCGATGATCAGCAGCTTGTCGGCGATCGGATCCATCAGCTTGCCGAACGTCGTCACCCAGTTCCGGGAGCGGGCGAGGTAGCCGTCGATCGCGTCTGTCAGCGATGCGACCGCGAACACGATCGCGGCCAGCAGGTCGCCGTTGTTCGTCTTCTCGAGCAGCGCGACCACGAGCACCGGCACCAGCAGGATGCGGATCACCGTCAGGACGTTGGGGACATTCAGTGGAACCATCGCCAACCGTCATGATGTCAGCATGCGTGCCGCCGTCCTGCAGCAGCAAGGTCAGCCGCTCGAAACCGCGACGCTGCCGGATCCCGAGCCCACCTCCGATCAGCTGCGCTTGACTGTGAAGGCCTGCGCCGTCTGCCGAACCGACCTCCACCTGCGGGACCACGAGATCGAGGCGACCAAGCTCCCGGTGGTGCTGGGTCACCAGATCGTCGGCGAGACGGACGACGGCCGGCGGGTCGGGGTCCCATGGCTCGGCTGGACGGACGGCGAGTGCCGTTATTGCCGGAGCGGGCGCGAGAACCTGTGCGTCAACGCGAGGTTCACCGGCCGGGACATCAACGGCGGCTTCGCCGAGCTGACCGTCGCCGACGAGCGGTTCTGCCTGCCGCTTCCCGAAGGCGTCCCCGACGACCAGATCGCGCCGCTCCTGTGCGGGGGGCTGATCGGCTTCCGGGCGCTGAAGCTCGCGGGCGACGGACACAACCTCGGCCTCTACGGGTTCGGGTCAGCGGCTCACATGATCTGCCAGGTGGCGGTGTTCCAGGGTCGGGAGGTATTCGCGTTCACGCGCCCGGGAGACACCAAGACGCAGGAGTTCGCGAAGTCGCTGGGGGCATCCTGGGCGGGAGGGAGCCTTGACGCGCCGCCGGAGCGCCTCGACGCGGCGATCATTTTTGCCTCGGCCGGGGAGCTCGTGCCACAAGCGCTGAAGGTGCTCGCTCCCGGGGGCGTCGTGGTGTGCGCGGGCATCCACATGACTGACATCCCCTCCTTTCCGTACGACGATCTCTACGGCGAACGCATGATCCGCTCGGTGGCCAACCTGACGAGGCAAGACGGATACGAGCTGCTCGAGCTCGCCCAGAGGATTCCGATCAGAACGACGGTGACCACCTACCCGCTCGACCAATCCGAACAGGCCCTCGCCGACCTCCGCGCGGGGCGCTTCGAGGGCACCGCTGTCGTCATCCCCTAGCGACCATCTAGGGTTAGCCCCATGCAACTGATACCGATGGTGATCGAGCAGACGGCGCGTGGTGACCGCGAGTTCGACATCTACAGCCGGCTACTGAATGAGCGGATCATCTTCCTGGGAACCCCGATCGACGACCAGATCGCGAACCTGGTCGTCGCTCAGCTGCTCCACCTCGAGTCCTCGGACCCGGACAAAGACATCTCTATCTACATCAACTGCCCCGGCGGTTCGATCTACTCGGGCCTTGCGATCTACGACACGATGCAATTCATCAAGCCCGACATCCAGACGATCTGCATCGGGATCGCGATGTCGATGGGCTCGCTACTGCTGACGGGCGGGGCGAAGGGCAAGCGGTTCTCGCTGCCGAACAGCCGCCTCTTGATCCACCAGCCGTCCGCCGGCTTCGAAGGGCAGTCGAGCGATATCGAGATCCACGCGCGGAGATCCTCAAGGTCCGCGAGCGGATCGACGAGCTCTACGCGCTTCACACCGGCCAGCCGTTCGAGCAGGTTCACAAAGACATGGAGCGCGACCGCTTCTTCAAAGCGGACGAGGCCGTTGAGTACGGTCTGATCGACCGCGTGATCGAACACCACTAGACCCAGGAGGCGGGCGAGATGCCGATTGCCGAACGCAGCGCGCAGACGACTTGGACCGGCGACCTTGCCCACGGGCGAGGCTCGGTTTCCGGAGCCAGCGGGGCCTTCTCCGACTTCGAGGTCACCTGGGCCTCACGGACGCAGCGCTCGGAGGGAAAGACGAGCCCGGAGGAGCTCGTCGCCGCCGCGCACTCGTCGTGTTTCTCGATGGCGCTCTCGAACGAGCTCACGCAAGGGGGCAACCCTCCTGAGCAGCTCGAGGTCACCGCCAAGGTCACACTCGACGACAAGGACGGCACGCCGACAGTGACGACATCGGAGCTCACGGTGACGGGCCGTGTTCCCGGCATCGATGCGGAGGGATTCATCAAGGCTGCCACCGCCGCGGGCAAGAACTGCCCAATCTCCCGCGCTCTCTCAGGAGTCGAGATTCACGTCACCGCGAACCTGGAATAACGCGATCGGCTACGAGGTATCGACCGACCGCAACCGGCTTGACCTCGACTTCATCCACGCGTTCCTAGCGACCTCATACTGGTCCCCAGGGATTCCGCGAGACGTGCTCGAGCGCGGGATCGCAAACTCGCTCCCGTTCGGGCTGTACGCGCCGGACGGCATTCAGGCGGGCTTTGCGCGCGCGGTCACGGACCGGGCGACGTTCGCCTATCTGGGCGATGTATTCGTGGCAGAGGAGCACCGTGGCCGAGGGCTCGGCAAATTCCTCGTCGAGACGGTGCTCGAGCACCCCGAGCTCCAGGGCCTCCGACGATGGACGCTGGCGACGGCCGACGCCCACGAGCTGTACCGGCGATTCGGGTTTGGCGCACCGTCGCAGCCGGAGATCCACATGGTCATCGAGCGACCCGCGGAGGAGCTTTGGGGGTAGACGACCTCTACGGGCTCCCGCTCGATCGGTTCATTCCAGAACGCGGCGCGCTGGCCCGCGCCCTGCGGGACCGCGGCGAGCGCGACGAGGCGACGCGGGTCGGCAAGTCACGAAAGCCATCGGTCGCTGCTTGGGCGGTCAACCAGCTCGTCTGGACCCAGAAGAAGGGGATCGCCGAGCTGTTCAAGGCGGGCGACGATGCTCAGAGTGCCCAGGCCGAGCTCCTCGCGGGGCGCGGCGACGCCGGCGCGCTGCGCGACGCCGCCCGCCGCGAACGCGAGGCCGTCGAGTCGCTGCTCGAGTTGGCCCGTGGCCTCCTCAGCTCTGGCGGCCACGAGCTCAGCAACATGACGCTCGAGCGGGTGGCCGACACGCTTCACGCGGCCGCGCTCGAGGAGCAGGCTCGCGAGCAGGTACGCGAGGGCCGTCTGGAACGAGAGCTGAAGCACGTCGGGATGGCCGGCGGCACGGCGCCCGCCCGAGCGCCCACGCCGACGCCAAAGCGGGACGAAGCGCATCAGGCGGCGCGGCACGCCGAGGCGGACGCGCGGCGGGCGAAGGAGCGGGCGGAGCGGGCTGTGGTCGCCGCACAGGAGCGTCGGGACCAGGCCGCGCGGGCGCTGAAGGAAGCCGACGAGGCGCTCGCGGCCGCGCGAGCTGAGGCGAAGGCTGCGGCGAGGAGAGCCGGGTCTTAAGCGACCGCGTGCTCGATCGTCCCGAGCCGCTCGATCTCGATCCGGACCACGTCGCCCGACTGCAGGAACTGCGGCGGATCCATGCCCATCCCTACGCCGCTGGGGGTCCCCGTCAGGATCAGATCGCCCGGCTCGAGCGTGCACGTCTGCGCGATGAAATCGACCACATCCTGACAACCGAAGATGAGGTCCGACGTGTTCGAGTCCTGCCGCAGGTCGCCGTTGACCCATGTGCGCAGCTGCAGCTGTTCCGGATCGCCCACCTCGTCGGCGGTCGTGATCCATGGGCCGAACGGACAGAAAGTGTCGGCTCCCTTCGCTCGCGTCCATTGCGGCTCGCGACCCTGGAGGTCGCGCGCGGTCACGTCATCGGCGATGCAGTACCCGCCAATCCGGTTCCCCGCCGCCATCACGATCGTCAGCTCGCCCTCGTAATCGAGGCGATGCACGACCTCAGGGCAGCGGATCGGGCCGCCCGGTGGGGCGACCGAATTCGCGACCTTGACGAATACGATCGGCTGATCGGGTCGCTGCCCGCCGGTCTCCTCGACGTGCTTGGCGTAGTTCAGGCCGATCGCATAGATCGTGCCCGGATGTGGACCGGGGCAAGCAGCGTGACATCGGACAGCGGCCACGAGTCGGGTCCACGATCCGCCGACGCGCCACCGAGAATTTCCTTCACGCTCATTCGGTCGTTCTCGAACAGGAATACGCGGTCATCGACGACCACGCCCGCGACAGGGCGTTCAAGTTCGGGCACCTGGATCGTCGCGAGCTTCACGCGCCCGGCAGCCTACCCTCCCCCGCGAGCGGCGGCGGGCTCGAAGTGATCGTGCGGTTCTAGCCGACCGTCGCCGGCGACTCCACCTGCTCCACGTGCGTCACGGGCAGGCCGAGGCCCTTCGTCTTTGAGACGAGGTCGAGCTTCAGCCAGCGCGAGACGCGCTTGGGCAGGGTCGAGATGATGATCTCGTCGTAATGGCCCAGATTGATCGTGTCCTGGATCGCCATCAGGGGCTCCGCATCGCCGAGCTCGCCGGTCACCTCGGCACCGGCCGCCTCTGAGAGCCTCGGCAGCGCATCGTCGAGCACGTTCTGGGCGTCATCGTGACCGGTCGCCTCAGGATCGACAACCTTGTGCATCCCGTGCGGCATCCGCGGGACAACGAGATGGAACTTGGCGGGGCCGCGCTTGGCGCGCTCACGCACCGCATCGAGCAAGCCGGGGGTTGCGGCCGTCTGATGGGCGACGACAAGGACAGAGGCTGGTTCCGACATGGACTCACCTCCCGGTGTTGGGGCTACGGAGATTGTCCCACCACGCTCAAGCGAGCTTTGCGGCCAGCCCCCGAGCGTTCATGTGGGCGATCGACTCGATCGAGATCTGAGGGTTGACTCCCGACGCCGTGGGGAATGACGAGCCGTCGCCCACGTACAGGTTCCGGGCCTCCCAGGTCTGGCCGGTTGGGTCGCACACGGACGTTGCCGGACTGCCGCCCATCCGCGCCGAGCCCATGATGTGGAACGAGCCGAGGGGAAGTTCACCGGCGCCGTAGCCGGCGGCGTCGGCGTCGACCATGAACTGCTGACGGGAACCGCTGCGGCCCGGTTCGTAGGCGACCCACTTCGTCTGACCGCTGTAGATCCGCTGGGCCCCAGCGGCCTCGAAGATCTGCGCCGCGCCGTCGATTCCGGTCCGCATGTGTCCCCTGTCGAACTCGGAGAGCCCGTAACGGATGATCGGCTCGCCGTCGCGGCCGACGCGGACCTCGCCGCCATCCCGGTCGCGAAGCAGCACGCCGAGCGGGACCGTGTTGGACAGCGCCTGCATCAGCTCGAAGTGGGCACGCTGACCGCGCCACGGCATGAACTGGAGCAGCAGGTGCGGGTGGCCGGCCGCGGTCTCGTACTTCAGGCCGTACCCGTCGTGGAGGTTCCGGTATTGGTCTGAGTAGAGCGCCTGCATCACGCCCTCCCAGGGCTTCAGCTCCTCGTCGAACACGGCCATCACCGCGGTCGCCGGGTGCAGCTTCAGATGCTTGCCGATGTTCGGGTTGCTGAGGCCGGAACGCTTGAGGAGGGCCGGAGTGTGAAGCGCGCCGCAGGAGACGATCACGGCTTTGGAGCGGACCGTCAGGTGGTGGCCGTCGTCGGTGACGCCCGCGATCCCGTGGGCCGCGCCGCCGTCGATCAAAACTCGGGTGACCTTCGTCCGAGTGATCAACCGGGCGCCCGCCTGATGTGCGTCCGCGAGCCAGGTCTTGAGGACCGACTGCTTGGCGCCGACCCGACAGCCGAGCCCGCAGTAGCCGCACTCCTTCCCCTGGGCACAGTTGCGCACGCCGCGCGGCATCGCGTCGACGTGCCAGCCGAGCTTGACGCAGCCCTCCTGGAGCTTCTTCTCGCGGCTGGAGGGGTCGTTGTACTCCTGGCTGACACCGAGGCGGTCGCAGACGGCGTCGAGTGAGGCGGTGTAGTCGTCGGTGGTGAACGCGGGCACTCCGGTCGACGCCCACTCCTCCCGGATCTCGTCGGGGGTCCGGAACGACGTCGAGTAGTTGACGACCGTTCCGCCGCCGAGGCACGAGCCCGCGATCAGGCTGACGCTCTGATCGACGCTCCCCGAAGGCGCGGCCATGTACATGTTCGTGAGCGCGTTCAGCTCGGAGCCGTCGAAATCCTCGTCGTCGTAGTAGCCGCCCGCCTCGATCACGATCACGTCGAGCCCCGCCTGCGCCAGGACCGCCGCCGCGGTTCCGCCGCCCGCGCCCGACCCGACGATCACCACGTCACAGGTCAGCGTCGTGTCGGCTTGTACCGGGGTGATCGTGAACGGCTTGGGCGGGGCCGAGTCGAGCTTGCCGAGCGGGCCGTCGTAGCCGATCGCGTCCCAGGCCGGGTTCCGTCCGCCGTTCGAGCCGGGCAGCATGTAATAGAAGAGCAGTGTCGCCTTGCGGAGCGCCTGGAACACCGCGCGCCGTTGCGGGACCCGTGAGCCGGCCCAGTTGAGGAGGAGGTCGTCGCGCTGTTGCGGGGTCATCGCGCTGAACCGCTTCCACCCCCCGCCGCCGAGCGCCCCGAGCGCCGGGGTGTCCCACAGCCCGAGCAGCGCCTGCAGCTGCTTGCGCTCGGACGCCCGGGGGTTCTTGCCGATTGCCTCGACCACCGCCTCGGCGACCCCGAGCTCGCGGGCGGTCGGCACACCGTCGCCAGAGGGGCAGAAGGCGTCGCAGATTTCCTCGAGCGCGCGGTGCTGGCGGGGAGTCAGCTCCACGCGCGAAAACCTACTCCTCGAGCGCTTTGAACAGCAAGGCGCGAAGCGTCTCCCGCTCTCGCGTCGTGAGGTTCCCGAGTGTCGCGGCCTCGGCCGTCGCACTCGCTTCCTGCGCGCGAGTAACCGCTCCATGGCCGGCATCGGTGACGAACACGTCGTGCCGCCGCCGGTCGTTGGGGTTTCGCCTGCGCTCGATCCAGCCCGCGTCCTCGAGCTCGTTCAGCAGCAGGACGGCGTTGTTGGCATCCATCATGAAGGCGTCGGCGAGCTCGTGCTGGGGGACGCCATCGCGGTCGGCGAGATACGACAGCACCCAGAACTGCCGCAGGCGCATCCCGAGCTGATCCTCGGGGGTGTTGCGCGTGATCTTCTTCGCGAGGCGGTACATGAGCGTCGCGGTGTGGGGGGGCGTGGAGGTCTTTGTCGCCATCTGCGCAACGATCGTAAACGTCGCAGTCGCGTCAATCCAGCGGGAGGTGGTCGCGGGAGGTCCGGGCGGCTCGGTGGGCGCGGGAGGCCGTCGCGGGCGCGGGACGTGGGCGGCCGAAGGCGAGCGCGCGAACTTTGTCCCTGGCGTCGCACCCCTCGGGACAATCGGGACAAAGTTCGCGTTCGCGCCCCGACCGTGGGCCGCCGCCCCGACCGTGGGCCGCCGCCCCGCGACGGGCGACGGCCCACGCCGAGATCACGCGCTTGAAGCCTGGGCCGGCTCAGGCATCAGGCCCAGCTGCGTCAGCAGCTCGACCCGATCGAAGTACAGGCGCTCCGAGACGATCTGGTCTCCTTCGACCTCGAACACGTCGACGTACGGGGCCTTTATTGACCGGCCCGTAGCCGGGATCGCTTCGCCGTCCGGTGTCATCAGCGTCCCGGTATGCGTACCGCTGAACGTTCCCTCCTGAACGACGACCGATCCGGCGTCGTGTTCGCAAGCGATCGCGATCTCGTTGTCGGGGAACGCTTCATTCCACATTCCCATGAACGCACGCGCGCCATCCCGTCCGCGGAGCTCCACGCCCCCGGGCGCTGTAAGCACCGCGTCCTCGCTGTAGCTCGCCGCGAACGCCTCGGCGTCACGCGCGCGCCAAGCTTCGAGCCCTCTCTCGATGAGCTCCTTCGGTCCACTCATTACAACCTCCCGGTTGTTGCCCCGGCGCCCCCGCCAGCGAGTACATCATCTCACCGAAGGGGGGTCGGCGCAAGGAAATCGCATCAAGCGTCGGCCATCTCAAGCAGGGTCGTGACCGTAGTCCAGTTTCGCGCGGTCGCGGTCACGCCGCCCAGGCCGCCGGCCGCCGACAGGCGGCCCCAGAGCTTCGACCGCGCGACGCCCTCCGGGTGCCACCCGTAGAGCTCGCGACCGACAGCAACGAGGCGCTCGGACTCAGCGGCGAACCCCTTGAGACGCTCGATCACCTCGGGCTCGACCTCGCGCTCGAGAAAGCTCACCTGGTAGCGCTTCGGGTCCACCGCCACATCGGCAAGCGGGTTGCGGCGAACGACCTCGGCGAGGTCGTCGCGGGAGCGCACGATCACCGGGACGTCGAAGCCGAAGCGCTCGGAGATCAGCTGCTTGCATTTCCTCGCGAGTCCCTTCTCTGTCAGCGCCGAGGTGAGCACCACGTTGCCGCTCTGAACGTAGGTGTCAACTCGCTCGAACCCTGCGCCGCCTAAGAGGTCGCGGAGATCAGGCATCGAAACCCGCCGTTGACCGATGTTTATTCCCCGCAGGAGGACGATCTGCCGCTGGCCCGTAGCCGGCTTCAAAACAGCGGATCCTGGCCCGGAATCCCTGCGCCCCCTCGGCGCGAGCGCGGTCCGTCCAGACCAAGCGCGTCAGCCAGGTCCTCCGCGATCGCGGCCTCCGAGCGGGATGCGATCAACGGCGCGTCGATACCCTCGACGTGCACGAGCGTCCGGCGGCCGTCGCCGCGCTCGGCGCCTTCCAGAGGGACCAGCGCGTACACCCGGTCCGCACGGACGAACTTCCCGTAACCGAGGGGAATCAACGCTGCCGGGCGGCGTGCCTGCATGTGGAGAATCGTACGACGCTCGGCCCCGGCGTCGTGCGAATTCGTACGAGCGGGAGCCCGCCGCATTACCCAATGACGGCTAAAATCCCCGGGTCGGAGGAGGTCGACGCCTGCTGGCGTCTGGGGGTCATAACAATGTGCGAACCCTGCAAGCTCGGCCTGCCAATCCCCTGAGTTCACTTGTCCACAAGCGCGCAGCCATATTGAGGCTGCTGATTTTCGCCATCGTCTGCCTCGGAGTCGTGCTCACCCGGGCGGGCGGCGCCTCGACGAATTCGAGCGAGATACTGGGGCGGAACCAGGGCAAGGCCCCTCCGCCGGCCGCGACCCCGACCGTCTATCAGGACGCGGTTCGCCTCTGTCAGCACAACCCGCTGACCAGCAGCCACCGGCACTGGTGTGGGGAGCTGGCGTACGCGCCCGGCTTCAACAGCCCGCCAACGGTCGCCAAGGCCGCGCTTCAGGGTATGAACGAGTTCGCCGATCCCTCCGTCGGCGCAGGTCTCGGTTATGCCGCGAACGGCGGGATCAACCTCGACTGGCGGTGGAACTACCAGATCGGCCTGTGGGGCGCGCACATGAAGCCGCACTGGTGGCAGTCCGCCCTGTCGCTGCGGACCGTGATCTGGTACGCGGAGGTCACACATAGCTGGGATCCACAGGTCCAGACGATCCTGCTGCGCACCTATCAGCGCGAATCGGGCCACACGTCGTACATGACCCCATTCGCGATCGCGAACAACGATTTCACCGACGACTTCATGGACGACACCACGTGGTGGGGGCTTGCCTGGATGGAGGCCGCCAGGTACGAGCTCTTGAACCGGCATGACACGCAGCACGCCGCCCAGTTCCTGCGGCTCGCCGAGCACGACGCGAGCTATGTAGCCACCAACGGGAAGCGATGCGGCGGGATCGAATGGCAGATCGGCACGCCACCGGACACGATCACGAGTGCGGCATTCTCGGCACTCGGCGCCGAAATCGCCGCGCTGCGCAGCACGCCGGGCCCGTTCTACAAGCCGGCCGCGGCGGCGACGTGGCTCAAGGAGGCCCAGACGACGATGGCCTGGCTCCAGCACCGGGGGTTGATCGACCTCCGCCAGGGCAAGGTCGAGGACCGCCTGAACGCCGCCTGCAACAAGGTGATCCCCGCACCGCTGACCTACACGCAGGGCGAGGTGGCCGACGCGTTCGTCGAACTGGGCAAGACGACGCACAACCCCGCCTACTACAAGCTGGCCGCTCCCTTCCTGCGCTACGTCCCGAGCCCGCCCGCGGGGATGGTCTCGCATGGGATCCTCGAGGAGCCGTGCGAGCGCGATCGCGACGGCTGCACGGGCTCCAACCGCTACCTGGACATGCTCGTCTACAAGGGCATCCTGATGCAGGGGTTCTCGGACTACACGATGGCCACGCGGAGTACCGAGTTTGTGAGCTTCATCAAGCGCCAGGCCTCAGCCGTCGTCCACAACGCCGTCCGACAAGACAGCGGACAGCCGGGCAACTGCGACAGCGCGGCCAACTGCCAGTTCGTGTTCTACTGGGGCTGGCCGCTCAGCCCGGTCCGGTCGCCGATGGTGAACCAGGGCACCCAGATGAGCGGGCTCGACGCGTTGATCGCGGATTTGGCGCTGCCGCCCGCGCTCCGGATGCCGTAGCGACGCCAAGGCGCCCCCGTCGCTCGGGGCGCCCCCGTCGCTCGGGGCGGGCGCAGGCGCGCTGTCGGAGCGCCGCCCCTTGACCCGCGCGCAAAAATATGTGTATCCAGGGCGCTGTCCGGGGCGCTGTTGCGGGAACACGCAGGGAGTTGGCGATGAGGCTTTGGTTACGGGGCAGGGCGCCGGGTCGGCCGGATCGGTCGACCAATCATCAGACCGTGCGGCTCGACGCGGGTCGCCATGGGGAACCGGGCGAATCGATGTGCGTGATGGAGCTCGCGTCGATGCTCGCCGGCGAGAGATTCTCGGACCACCCGCGCGCGGTCTGCCCCACGATCAGCGCGTTGCTGCGCGCTTACAACGACGCGCTCGGCGACGAGCAGCGACAGCAGCTGTACCGCTACGCCTCCGAAGCGGTCGGCACTCGCGAGGGGTACGCGGTCCAGGAGTGGCGCGCCAAGTTCGCTCTCTCGTGGGCGCGCAGCCGCATGTACGGCCGCAAGCGCCGCTGGGCGTTCCTGATCAGGCGAGAACGCCTGCCGGTCGACGCCTCGCCCAACGACATCGCGGAATTCGTCGTGCGCTCGCTGGGCCGGCGGCCCACTGCGGAGACGCGTCAGGCGATGCACGGGCTGATCGACTGGATGATCGGGATGCATGATCCCGGCGAGGCGCCGGTCGCGCCACGCAAGCAGGCACCCATCCAGTTGGACGCCTCCGCGCACGCGTTCTCGCTCTAGCCGCCTCGGCTCGCTGAGGGCCGTCGGCGTGCGTGGCGGGTCGGCTACCTTGGGTGTGTGGCCTCGGAATCGTCGCTGCTCGCTGCGCGACTGACCGCGCAACGTCTCTCGGGACCGCCCGCCAAGACTGTGCTGGAGGCCACGCGTCATCTGCTGGCGGTCCAGGCGCAGGATCCACGCGCGGCGCGGCTCGCGCTCAGGGCGCGAACGGCCGACGGGCACTCGTCGGACCTGGACCGCGCGCTGACCGACGAGCGCTCGCTAGTGATCACGTGGGTGAACCGGGGAACGCTGCACCTCGTCGCGACCGAGGACGAGCCGCTGCTGCACGCGCTGACGACGCCGCAGTTGCGTGCGAGCAGCGACCGCCGGCTCAACCAGCTCGGCGTCACCGACGTGGCAGCGCGACGCGGCACCAAAGCGATGGTCAAGGCCCTGGCCGATCAGGGGCCGATGACCCGCGCTCAGCTCCGATCGGTGCTCGAAGGCGCGGACGTGCCCACCGCGGGACAGGCCCTGGTGCACGTCCTGTTCCGCGCGACCCTCGACGGGTTGATCGTGCGCGGGCCGATGGTCGGATCGGAGCACGCGTTCGCGCTCGTGAGCGAATGGCTCGGAGGGCGCCCGAACGTCGATCGGGACAAGGCGCTTGCGGAGCTCGCCCGTCGCTACCTCGTGGGCCACGCGCCGGCCGACGAGCGCGACCTCGCCAGATGGGCGCAGCTCCCGCTCCGGGACGCGAGGGCCGCCCTGGGCGCGATCACCTCGGAGATCGACCGAGGCACGGATGGGCTGATCAGGCTCAAGCGCCGCTCCAAAGCCGCGCGGCTGCCCCCGCCGCGGCTGCTTGGGGCGTTCGAGCCGGTGCTGCTCGGTTGGCGCTCGAGAGAGTTCGTGCTCGGCGATGCGACCGGGGTGGTGACCGTGAATGGAATCTTCAAGCCGATCGTGCTCGTCAAGGGCCGCGCCGCGGGAACATGGAAGATGCCCGGCGGGAAGGTCGAGCTGAGCCTCTGGCGCGAGCAGGGCCGGACGACGCTGGGCGCCCTCGAGCAGGAAGCCGCGGCGGTCGAGAGATACCTAGCCGGTTAGGACCGCGACTCGGCCGCCTGCGCCTCGGCGACGGTCGCGCTCCCCTCGATGTTGATGCGCGGCAGCCGGACGGCCAGCGGCCGGGGCAAGGCCCACGTCAGCCCTCCGAGAAGCTCCAACACCGCGGGGAGCAACACGCAGCGGACGATGAGCGCGTCGAGGAAGATGGCCACCGCGAGCCCGAATCCGAACTCCTTGACCGACCGCTCATCCCCAAGGAGGAACGACAGGAAAACGCAGATCATGATCGCCGCGGCCGCGCTGATCACGCGGCCGGTGAACGCGATCCCATCCGCGACCGCCTGGCCCGCATCGCGGTGGCGGACCCACTCTTCGCGGACGCGTGAGATCAGAAAGACCTCGTAGTCCATCGACAAGCCGAAGACGACCGCGAACATCAGCACCGGAACCCACGGTTCGACCGGGCCCTTCGAGAGCCCGAAGACACTCGACAACCAGCCCCACTGGAACACCGCGGTCGTCACGCCGAGCGCCCCGCCGATGCTGAGCAAGTTCATCACCGCCGCTTGGATTGGGATCACGATCGAGCGGAAGATCACGAACAACAACAGCGCCGAGAGGACGACCACCACACCGATGAACAGCGGTAGCTTGCTCGAGAGGACGTTGGAGAAATCGATCGAGCCGGCGGTGAACCCGCCGACTAGCGCGCTTACGCCCAGCTGCTTCTTCAGCGGCGGAAGCACCGAGTCGCGCAGGCGTTGAACGAGATCAGTGGTCGCCTGGTCTTGCGGAGCCGAGTTCGGGAACGCCTGGATCACCGCCACCTTGCCGTCCGGCGCGATCCGCGGCGGCGCGACCGACGCGACGTCCCGCGTGCCCGCGACGGCCGCGCTGATCTGCCGAAGAGCGCTCTGGTTGGGTCGCTCGACGGCGATCTGCAGCGGGCCGTTGAAGCCGGGACCGAAGCCCTGCGAGAGCAGGTTGAAGGCGCGGTAGGTGCTGGTATTCGTCGGGTCGTTGCCGGCGTCTGAGTTGTCGAGCCTGAGCGCGAATGTCGGCAGCAGGACCACGACCATCACCAGCAGCGAAGCGATTGCCAGCGGCCACGGGCGCGACTGGACCATGATGCTCCAGCGTCGCCACGCGGACTCGCGCGGTGCTTCGCCGCGCGCCGCGCGGCGGCGCGCGAGACGGCTCGGGCGAGCGACCTTCTCGCCGAAGCGGGAGAGCAGCGCGGGTAGAACCGTCAGCGAAGCGGTCAGCGTGAGCAACACGGCGACGACGGACGCGATCGAGAGCCCGTACATGAAGCTCACGCCGGTCGAGAACATCCCCAGCAAGGCGATGATCACGGTCGCCCCCGCGAGCAGAATCGCGCGGCCGGACGTGTCCATCGCCTGGGTCACCGCCTCATCCACGTTCCCGATGCGCGCGTAGTTCTCCCGGAACCGGGTGACGATGAACAGCGCGTAGTCGACGCCGACGCCCAAACCGATCATCACCGCCAGCTCGGGTGAGACGTTGGACATGCTGGTGACGTGGGTGGCCAGCCCGACGAGCGCGATCCCGGTCACCAGTCCGAGCGCTGCGGTCAGGAGCGGCATCCCGGCCGCGATCAGGGAGCCGAACGTCATCAGCAGGATCACGAGTGCGGCGATCACGCCGACGAACGTCGCCGGGCCGATGCTGAAGCCCTCCGCCTGCTCGATCACTTGGCCGCCGGCGGCGACCTGGAGGCCGGGAACGTGGATCGCGTTGATAGCGTCGAGGACCGGCTTGCCGGTGTCGTTGGGGAGCAGGTTCGCGCGCTTGGTGTAGTTGATCGTCGCGAACGCGGTGTGTCTGTCGCGAGAGATCGCGACTGCGCCGGCCTGCGAGTACGGGCTCACCACGCCGACGACGTGCGGCAGCTTGGGCACCTTCGCCAGCAGCGGCTCGATCGCGTTCCTGACCGCCGGCGCGTCGACGGTGGACCGCGAGCTGTGGAACACGATCGTGTCCCGGTCGCCCCCCTGCGCCGGGAACTCACTGGTCAGGAGGTTCTGGACCCGCTGTGCCTCCGTGCCCGGAAGCGAGAAGTTGTTCGCGTAATGCCTGCCGACGGCAGACGCGATCAGGGTCGTGGCGATCGCGATCGCGATCCACCCAACGACGACCCACCGGCGGTGGGCTATGCACCAGCGACTGAGAGCAACCATCGGTGGCGACCCAGAGTAGCTGGCGCTTTTTGACAGATCTGTGACGTTTTCGAGGTCGCGCCGCGGCGTACAACCCGGACCGGACTACCCCTCCGGGCGGTAGCGCAGGCCGTCGAGAGCGATCTGGACCATGCGCTCGGTCTGGGCGGGGTCGCGGGCGGGGACCTTGGCGATCCCCATCACCATCTGCAGGACCTCGGGGAACTCGACGTCCGGCCGCACGATGCCCGCCTCCTGCGCGCGCTTTAGCAGCGGCTCGCCCGCCTCGAACAGCGAGGCACGGGATACCTGGAACAGTGCGGCGTCCTGATCGAGGTAGTTGAGGAGCTCTGCGCCGAGCGCCTTCTTGGTCGCGACGTAGCCGATGAATCGCTTGAACCAACCGCTCAGGGCGTCCCAGGGATCCTCGCCCTCGAGCTCCACGGCCGAGCGACAGAGCTCCTCGACTTCACCGATGTAGAGGGCTTCAAGTAGGCCTGGCGGCTGGGGAAGTGCCGGTACAGCGTGCCGATCCCGACGCCAGCTCGGCGCGCGATCTCCTCGAGCGCGGTCGACTCACCGCCCTCGGCAAACGCCTCACGTGCGGCCGCGAGCACCTTCTCGTAGTTGCGTCGCGCGTCAGCGCGCTTGGGGCGCTCGAGCAGAGCCTGCGTCGCTATGTCGGCCGTGTTCATGAACTTTTCCTTGACAAACGGAGGCATCCTCCATATAGTTTTCGGAGGGAGCCTCCAGATATTTCGGAGGTGGCCTCCATTTTAGCCTCAAAGTCCACCTAAAGACAAGTCGGGATCCGAATGAATCTTCTCTCTTCCTCTTCCCCAGACCGCCGCCGCTGGACCGCGTTGATGGTCGTCTGCCTGGCGCAGCTGATGATCGTCCTCGACGTGACGATCGTGAACGTCGCGCTGCCTTCGATCCAGCACGACCTCCACTTCAGCCAGGCGAACCTCACCTGGGTCGTCAACGCGTTCCTCGTGACCTTCGGAAGCCTGCTGCTCCTCGCAGGCAGGCTCGGCGACCTGCTCGGACGCAAACGCGTATTCCTCGTCGGCCTCACCCTGTTTACCGTCGCTTCGTTCCTGTGCGGCGTCGCGCCCAGTCAGGGAACGCTGATCGCCGCGCGCTTCGCGCAGGGAGTCGGCGCAGCCGCGCAGGCCTCGGTGATCCTCGCGATCATCATCTCCGAGTTTCGCGAGGTCAGCGAGAGGGCCCGCGCGATGAGCGCCTACGTGTTCGTCTCGGTCGCCGGGGGATCGCTCGGGCTGCTCGCGGGCGGGATCCTCACCGAGGCTCTGAGCTGGCACTGGGTGTTCTTCGTCAACATCCCGATCGGCATCGCTACGTTCGCGCTCGGCCGGGCGCTGATCCGGTCCGACGAGGGACTCGGTGTCGGACACGGGGTCGACTGGCTCGGCTCACTGCTCGTCACGACGTCGCTGATGAGCGCGATCTACGGCATCGTCCAGACGACCACACACGGCTGGGGCTCGTCCCAGGTGATCGGATTCTTGGGCCTCGCCGCCCTGCTGATGGCGTCCTTCTTCGCCGTCGAGGCGCGGATCGAGAACCCGATCATGCCGCTCCGCGTCCTGCGTCTACGAGGGCTCGTCAACGCGAGCGTCGTGAGGGGCTTCCTCGTGACCGGGATGTACTCGACCTTCTTCCTCGGCACGCTGTATCTCGAGCACGTCCGGCACTACAGCGCGATCCAGACGGGCGCGGCGTTCCTGCCGTGGACGCTCACCGTCGCCGTGCTGTCACAGGGGATCACCGCCCGGCTCGTCAGGCGCTTCGGTCAGCTCCGCGTGCTGACGGGCGGGATGGCTAGCGCCGTCTTCGGGCTGCTGTTGTTCAGCACCGTCGGGCCGCAGACGAGCTTCTTCCCGACGATCTTCTTCGCGTGTTTCACGATCGGACTCGGCATCGGCAGCGCGTTCATGCCCTTGCTGACGATCGCCATGGCCGACATCCCACCCGCAGACTCGGGACTCGGGTCAGGGATAACGAACGTCTCGCAGCAGATCAGCGGCGCGCTGGGACTAGCGGTCCTCAGCACCGTCGCCGCCAACCACACCAAGGGACTCCTCGCCGCCCACCACGGAGTGACCAGCTCGTTGATCAGCGGCTACCACCTGGCGTTCCTGGTCGGAGCGGCGGCGGTCGTCACGGGCATCGCGCTGGCATTCCTCCTACTGCGGCCCCGTAGCGAGGAGCCCGACTTGCAGCTCGCCCCCGCACCAAATGCCGCCCCCGTCAACCTCGACTTGGAGCAAGAAGCCGCATGACAAACATCAACCGTCCGCGCCGGCACACTTCGGCGCCAACCAGGACCGCCGACCGGAGAAATCGGAGCGATCGGAGGTACACCCACCGTCCGAGCGACCAACTGATCACCGATGCGGTGGTAGCCACGTACATCCATGACATCTCCGCGCGTCACGCGCGTCCGGGCCGGTTCGGCGACCCGCATCGCATCGAAGGCGACGCGGCGTGATACCGCGCTGACTCGGCCTAGCTCTCGAGCACGGCGCTAAGCCGTCGCTCGAGGGCATCGGCGAGCACCTCGCGGACCGGGCCCTCCTCGAAGCGCTCCACGAGCGCCGAGAGGAACCCCTCGATCACGAGCCGCTTGGCCTGGGCTTCGGGCAAGCCGTGGGAGCGGAGGTAGAACAGCTGCTCGGCATCCACCTGGGCCACCGCGGCGGCATGGGTGCAGCGCACGTCGTTGGCCTGGATCTCGAGCCCGGGGATCGCGTCGGCGTGGGCTCGCTTTGAGATCAGGAGGTTCCGTGACTCCTGGAAAGCATCCGTTTTCTGGGCACCCGGATCGACGATGATGTTGCCCTTCCACACCGCGGTCGAGCGGCCCTGCAGCACGCCCCGGAACGCGAGATCCGAGGTCGTGTTCGGCGCGGCGTGCTCCTGAGTCGTATCGAAGTCGATGTGCTGCCGACCGCGGGTGGCGTAAGCGCCCGTAACCCGTGCCTCGGCGCCCTCGCCGCCCAGGCGCGTTTCCATCCGGACGCGTCCGTGTGCCGAGCCGAAACCCAGCGCCACCCAGTCGAGCGAGGCGTCTCGGCCGACCTCCGCC
The DNA here is from genome assembly GCA_963705775.1 of uncultured Solirubrobacterales bacterium. Taxonomy (GTDB): domain Bacteria; phylum Actinomycetota; class Thermoleophilia; order Solirubrobacterales; family Solirubrobacteraceae; genus Palsa-465. Next base: position 29,218 of record CAVPKT010000074.1, read on the forward strand.
CGATGGGTGCCGAAGATCCAGCTCTTCTCGGACAGGGACTGCCCGCAAACGAACCGCAACCGGGCGTTGTCGCCGACGCTGAGCTCGACGACGGTGTTGAAGATCGCGTCCAGGTCCTCGGTGGCTGACAGCTGCTGCTCCCAGACCTCCGCCTGCGCGCCCTCGTCGAGGACGACCAGAGTGTGGCGGTCGAGCTCGGAACCGGGAGCGGACTGAATGGCCGTCAGCAGGATCGGCTGCTCGACCACGACACCCTTCGGCACGTAGACGAACGACCCGTCGGTGAGCGCCGCATCGTTCCGCACCTTGAACAGGTCCGAGTCGTCGGTGACGATGCTGCCCAGGTGACGCTCGATCAGCTCAGGATGCTCGTCCGCCGCCTGGGCGATGGTGGAGACGATGACGCCATCGGGGAGGTCGGCGTCCTGGGGCAGGTCGAACAGGAGGTCCGGCGCGCCGCCGTTCGCCGGCGCCTCCGAATAGGCGCCCAGATCGAGGCCACTGAGGTCAGTGAACTCCCAGCCCGGCCGACCCTTGAACTGCGGAAGCTCGAGGGTCTCGGCGAGACGTGCCGCCTGCTCCCGGCGATCCGCCAAGGAGCTCCCGCTAGCCAATCGAGCCCTCCATCTGGAGCTCGATCAGGCGGTTCATCTCCACCGCGTACTCCATCGGCAGCTCCTTGGTGATCGGCTCGATGAACCCGTTGACGATCAGCTTCGAGGCCTCCTCCTCCGGGATGCCGTGCGACATCAGGTAGAAGAGCTGGTCATCGCCGACCTTCGAGACGGTCGCCTCGTGGCCGACATTGACGTCGTCCTCGCCGATCCTGATCGTGGGGTATGTGTCAGAGCGGCTGTGCTCGTCGAGGAGCAGCGCGTCGCAGACCACCTTCGACTTGGCGCCGTGGGCGCCCTTGGCGACCTCGAGCAGGCCGCGATACGAGCCGCGTCCTCCGTCCTTCGAGATCGACTTGGCGAAGATGTTCGAGGTCGTGTTCGGCGCGGCGTGGATGATCTTGGCGCCCGCGTCCTGGTGCTGGCCGGCGCCGGCGAACGCGATGGAGAGGACCTCGCCGTGGGCGCGCTCGCCCATCAGGTAGACGCTCGGGTACTTCATCGTCAGGCGCGAGCCGAGGTTGCAGTCGACCCACTCGACGGTCGCATCCTCCTCCGCGATCGCGCGCTTGGTGACGAGGTTGAAGACGTTGGTCGACCAGTTCTGGACCGTCGTGTACCGGATCCGCGCACCGGGCTTGGCGATCAGCTCGACCACCGCGGAATGGAGTGAGGCTTCGCTGTAGGTAGGTGCGGTGCAGCCCTCGACGTAGTGCACATATGAGCCCTCGTCGGCGATGATCAGCGTCCGCTCGAACTGGCCCATCGACTCGGTGTTGATCCGGAAGTAAGCCTGCAGCGGCATCTCTACGTGGACGCCGGGAGGCACGTACACGAACGAGCCACCGGACCAGACGGCGCTGTTGAGCGCGGCGAGCTTGTTGTCGTTGGGCGGGATGATCGTCGCGAAGTACTCGCGCACGAGGTCCTCGTGTTCGCGCAGCCCCGTGTCCATGTCCTTGAAGATCACGCCCTGCTTCTCGAGGTCCTCGCGAACCTGGTGGTAGACGACCTCGGATTCGTACTGGGCGCCGACGCCGGAGAGGAACTTCCGCTCCGCTTCGGGGATCCCGAGGCGGTCGAAGGTGTTCTTCACGTCCTCGGGGACGTCGTCCCAGGAGCGCTCGGCCCGCTCGGATGCGCGGACGAAGTAGTGGATGTTGTCGTAGTCGACCTCGGCCAGCATCGGCGAGCCCCACGTCGGCTGGGGACGGGCGAAGAAGTGGTCGAGCGCCTTCAGGCGGAAGTCGCGCATCCACTGCGGCTCTGACTTGAACTCCGAGATCTTCTCGACGATCTCGCGGTTCAGGCCCTTGGGTGCCTTGTAGAGGTAGTTCTCTGCGTCGTGGAAGCCGTAGCGCTCGGTGTAGTCGGCGTTGATCCCCGCGAGCTGCTCGTTTTCAGTAAGGACCGGTGTCTGCGGGGGAATCGTCTCGGGAGTAGCCACTACTCCACCTCCAGCTTGATGGTCTCGCTCTCGATGATTACCGGAAAGGTGTCCACCGGAACATACGCGGGCAGGGTCAGGGGGTTGCCGGTCTTCAGGTCGAACTGCGAGCCGTGGCGCGGGCACTCAATCGTGCAGTGCTCCTGGTCCAGCTCGCCCTCGACGAGGGGGCCGTTGTCGTGCGAGCAGCGATCCTCGATCGCATACACGGTGCCGGCGCAGTTGAACACGCCGATCTCGAGATCCTCCCATTCGACCAGGCGCATTTCTCCCGGCTTGAGCTGATCGGTGGGACAGACTTCAATGACTTGTGGCACCTGGTTCTAAGTCCTAGCGAATTGATCGGATTTCCACTCGGATCATAGCGGGCGCGGGGCAGCAACACGCGGCGCGTGCGACTCGAGAGGAACGTGTAATGATCCAGCGATGCGGCGAGTGGCGCGGGCGGCCGGTGCGATTCTGATCGGCTTAGCGCTGCTTGCGGTGCTGGCCGTTCCCGCCTCGGCTCAGAGGCTCCTGTTCGTCTCCGACGACGGCACCACACAGCCGGGGCTCTCGGTGTTCTCGATCGGAGCCGGCGGCGGCCTCACGGCCGTGCCCGGCTCGCCATTTGCGACGGGCGGCTCCGGCGGCGGCGCCGATAGCGTGGTGCTGACGCCCGACGGCAAGCATGCGTACGTCACAAACTTCAGCGGGAACTCCGTTTCCGGCTTTAGCGTCGGCAGCACGGGCGCGCTCACGACGCTTTCGGGGTCCCCCTACGCCGCCGGAACGCAGCCGGTTGGGCTGGCGCTCACGCCCGACGGCCATTACCTATATGCGACCAACGGCGGCACAAACGACGTCTCCGCGTTCTCGATCGGTTCGAACGGGGTCCTGACGGCGATCCCCGGGTCCCCCTTCACGCTGGGCTCGGGCCAGGGGGGCCCGGGTTTTCCCGCGCTGACCCCGAACGGGCGCTACCTCTATGTACCCGACACACAAGGGGTCGTCGCCTTCGCGGTGCAGACGAACGGGTCGCTGGTGCCCGCGCCGGGTTCCCCGTACGCGATCCCGGGGTCGCTGAATGCTCCCGCGGCCGGCGTCACGCCGGCGGGAAACGAGCTCCTGATTGGGCTGGGCTACGGCGCAGATAGCGTGGCCGCCTATGCGATAGCGGCGAGTGGAGCGCTGACGCCGCTGGCGGGCTCTCCGTTCGGCACCGGCCACACCGGCGGAACTCCAGATATGGCGGTGTCCCCAACCGGTGGCTCTCTGTACCTCGTCGGGGGGACGACGCTCGGCGGGATGAGTATCGGCGCCGGTGGGGCCCTCAGTGTGCTGCCTGGAACTCCGTACGCATTTCCGGGTGCGGTAGCGCCCCAGGCGGTCGCGGTTGCTCCCGGCGGAGGCGAGGTATTCGCCTCCGATGTGTCCAAGAAGGTCCAACCGTACGCCGTCCAGGCCAATGGCGCCCTGACGCCGATCGGATCGCCGGTGCCGACCAGCGGCGGCGCTCCCGATCAGGGCAGCGTCACCGTCGGGCCCGTCGACGGTCCAACGGCCGCGTTTACCGTCGGCGCCCAGCCGCAGGGCCTCCCGACGACCTTCAGCGCCGGCGCGTCGAGCTCGCCGAACGGGACCGTCGTCCAGTACCTGTGGAACTTCGGGGACGGAGCGACGACCACCAGCACGACCCCGACCGTATCCCACACCTACGCTCACCCGGGCGCTTACAACGCCGTGTTGACCGTGATCGACAACGCCGGCTGCTCCGTTGTGGGCCCGTACACAGGTCAGTCCCCCTCGTGCGTGACCGATCCAGGAGCGAGCGTCTCGCAAGGAGTCACGATCAACGCGAGCCACTCGATCACGGTCGGCAACCAGCGCGTCACGCTGATCACGCCGGCGCCGCTCGTCTGCCAGGGCTCGAGCGGCTCGCTCGCGGCGTCGCTGAGCGCGACGAAACTGAACCACGGTAAGACCGCAAAGTTCGTGCGCGCGAGCTTCTACCTCGGCAAGGGCATCAAGCACACGCACAAGGTCAGGCGCCACGGCAAGAGCGTCAAGGTCACGACGTACACCCCGAACGCCATCACCTACGCGCTGCCCGCGAACAAGCAGCTCTCGCTTCAGGGCCTCAAGGCCGGCTCGCACACGCTGAAGGTCGTGTTCGACTTCCGTGAGACCAAGACCGTCAGGGTGCATCACGGGTCCAAGCGGACGAAGGTCAAGAAGAAGGTCACGGTCACGCGGACGCTGAGCGTGACCTTCACGATCTGCTAGCGGCTGACGGGGCGCTCCGAGCGCCGGCGCGGCGCGAGCCCACCGCCGCTGGACCCGCCCCGGTCGATCCCGGGGGCGAGGGATATTTCGGTGAATAATTCACCGTAATCGCCCATTGGCGACTCCCGCGCCTCGGGCAACCGCCCGCGCGCGCCTCGAGCGCCCCGAGCGTCCGCCCTCACCCCGGGAAGAGGTGCCCCCCCACCGCGGTGGGCCGATTCCTACGCGGCCAGCGCGTCGCTCCGCACGCCAGGGAACACCCGCGCCTCGACCCACTCGTCGCTGATCTCATGGAGCACGTCGAGCATCGCCGTGACCGCAGCCGAGCGGTAGCCGGAGGCGGTCGCCGCGAGGATCGGGCGGGCGGGGGGCGGCGGGTCGAGCTGCCGGACGACGACGTCCTCGCGCACGCCGCGCGCCACCATATCCGGGATCAGCGCGACCCCGACGCCCGCGGCCACGAAGCCTAGGATCGCGGGGTAATCGTCGTTCTGGAAGGCGATCTCGGGCTCGAAGCCGGCGGCGTGGCAAGCGCGGAGGAACAGCCGGGAGTCGGGGCACGTATGGGTTGTGGCGAGCATCCACGGCTCGGACGCAAACCGACCCAGGTCGAGCGTCGCCGCGTCTGCGAGCGGATGCCCCACCGGCATCGCGACGTACATCGGATCGTCGAACAGGTGCACGAGCTCGATCCCGGGCGGCGCTGCGGCGGCCAGATTCGCCATCGCCACATCCTCGCGCGGGTCCCAGAGCGCGTCATGAGACAGGGCAAGGTCGAGCTCGCCGGCCCTTAGGCGAGGGATCGAGTCGATCGGGTCGGCCATCGCGATGTTCAGCTCGACCGCCGGGTGCCGTTGCCGGAACGCGGCGATCGCGAGCGGGACAACCGAGGAAGCCGCCGACGCGAACGTCGACACTCGCAACCGCCCGCCGTCGAGACCTGCGAGGGCGCGCAGCTCGGTCTCTACGTCGTCAAGCCGGGCGAGGATGTTCTCGGCTCGGTCGACAAGGAGGCGACCCGCGTCGGTGAGCACCGCGCCTTTGGGCACACGGCGTACGAGCGTGGTCCCGACCTCGGCCTCCAGCGTCGCGATCTGGCGCGAGATCGCGGGCTGGGTATATCCCAGCGACTCGGCGGCAGCGGAGAACGAACCGTGGCGGGCGACCTCGATAAGGACCCGTAGGCGGCGACTGTCAAGCATGACCAAATGTTATACCACCTCAAGCGAACCCCTATTTGCATTTATAGGCACCGGGTGGGACAACTAAGGCCCTCGACCACCAAATCAACTCCTTTCTCCCGATGCCAAACACCTCCTCTCAGTCCAAGCTTCATGCCATGAACACCATCACCATCAGACCCGCTTATGCGGACGACCAGCTGAGTCTCAACCGCCTCGCCGCGCTCGACAGCGCCGACTTCGCACCGAAGTCGCCGCTGCTGGTTGCCGAGATCGACGGTCAAATTCGCGTCGCACTGTCGCTCGACGACGGAGATGTCATTGCCGATCCCTTCTTCCCAACGACCGCGATCGTCGCGCTGATGCGCACGCACGCTAAGGGCCTCCAACCAGCGCACACTTTTCGCCTGGCCGATAGGTTCGCCTCGTGGCGGAGAGGACGGCGCAGTCTCGGTGGGTTGCAGGGTGCGGGCGCACCCTCTGCCTGAGCATCGCGCTCCTGGCAGTCGGCGCCGCTACCGCGTCTGCCGTTAGGTACGCAGCGCTCGGTCAGCCGGGGCCGCCGCTGACGGTTCCCCAACCGGCGCTGCGGGCGTCACTGGTTTGCGAGCCCGGCGTGCAGAACGCAAGGGTCGAGCCGGTCTTGCTCAACCCGGCGACGGGCGTCACCGCCGCACAGAACTACGCGTGGAACTGGGAGCCCGCGCTCGACGCGCTCGGCATTCCGTGGTGTGCCTACACCGCGCCGCACGCGACGCTCGACAACATCGAGACCTCGGGCGAGTACATCGTTCACGCGATCCGCGCGATGTACCGCCTCGCTCACCGGAAGATCGCGATCCTCGGCCACAGCCAGGGCGGGATGTCGATGCGCTGGGCGCTGCGGTTCTGGCCCGACACGCGAGCGATGGTGGACAAGGTGATCGGGTACGACGGCTCGAACCACGGCACGACCGCGCAACCTCCGGACTGCGCGTCGGTCGGTTGCCCGCCGGCCTCGATACAGCAGGGCGCATCTTCGGCGTTCATCCACGCGGTGAACAGCGACGCCGAGACGTTTGCGGGGATCTCCTACACCGAGATCTACACCTACCACGATGAGGTCGTCCTGCCCGACTCAGGCGATACGCCCTCGACCTGCAGCTCTTGCCTGTTCACCGGAACGGGCCGGATCAGAAATGTTGCCGTGCAGAAGATCTGCCCAAACGACCTGTTCGAGCACATCTCGGTGATCGCCGATCCCACCGCATACGCGCTCGCGCTCGACGCGCTGATGCACGCCGGCCCGGCCGACCCGGCACGCGTTTCGAGCTCGGTCTGCTCCCAGCTGCTGATGCCGGGGGTTACCGAGGCGCAGCTCAGCGCCGGGATCCAGCCCTTATTGGGACTTCCGAGTCTTCTGGGCACCGGGCTCGGCCCGCTCGCGCCGCTGGCGAGCGGCGTCCAGAACGTCACCGCCGAGCCGCCGCTCGCCTGTTACGCGTACGCGACCTGCACCGGATCAGCAGCCCCGACGCTCAGGCTCGCATACACGGTCCACCGGACCAAGACGACGGTCGTCCACGTCCACGTCAATGTGCTCGAGGGGTACGCGCTGGATCCGGTCGGCGGCGTGACGGTCAGGCTCGCGGGTCACACCAAGACGACGAACGGCAAGGGCGACGTGACCTTCAGATTCAAGTCGCGGCACAAGCGCCGCCACCGGATCACCGCGTCGCGGGCCGGCTGCAACCCCGTCACGAAGTCCGTGATCCTCTAGATCCCGTCGGGACCGACGGTGCCGACACTCTCCGGCGTCTCGGGCTCCCAGGCCACGGCGTGGCCGAGCGAGGCGCTCTTCAGAACCTTCAGCGACAGAAGCGCACACTTCATTCGCGTGGCTGAGATGTCGATCCCGAGCAGCTCGAGCACGAACGAGCGATCGAGCGAGAGCAGTTCATCGACCTTCATCCCCTTGACCTCTTCGGAGGTCATCGACGCGGCGGCCTGCGAGATCGCGCAGCCGTGGCCCTGGAAGCGGATGTCCTCGACTCGCCCCTCGGAATCGACCGCGAGCTGCACGGTCAGCTCGTCGCCGCACAGCGGGTTCAGGTCGTGGAACTCGAGGTCGACGCGCTCGAGCTCTGACGCCGGCGGGGTGAAGTTCTGCGGGCGCTTGTAGTGCTCGAGGATGTTCTCGCGATAAAGGGCCTCGTCCATCCGATCTAGCGTAGCGGGGCGTGCCTCCGGCTCAGGGGCTCGACGCCAGCGCCGCAAGCCGCCGCATCGACTGGCTGATCACGCCCTGCTGGGTCTCGAGCCGGTGTGCTTCCGCTTCTGGGATCTCGACTTCGACCGTAATCCTCGTTCCCGGTCCGTCTGGTTCGAGGCGCCACTCGAAGCGCAGGTCGGAGACGAGGCATGAGACCGTCACGCGCTGCTCCTCGCGGCGGGTGTCGAGTAGTTGCGCCATGGGAAAGTCCGGATAACCGTCCGGGTACATCGTGTACTTGCCGTCGCTGGTGACGTCGACCGTGCCGATCCCGGCCCACCAGTCGGGGAACCGCGAGGGGTCGTAGAGCAGCTTCCACACCTCCTCGGGTGGAGCCTCAGAGCTCGCGGTGTCAGTGAATGACGGCATTTTGCGTCTCCTTCTTGATCGCTTCGAGTTCCCGGCGGGCCTTGGCGAGCTCGCGCTCGGGCTCTACCAGACCGACGACCGGGCGGCCTAAGTCGGCGAGCACTGAGCCGATCGTCTCGGCGCGAATGTTCCGCCGCAGCAGCCGCTCCCACCCGGCGATCGATTCCTCGAGCCGGCGTTTAGCGTCAGCTTCGTCGCCGCGAGCGAGCGCAACGAGTCCCTGGACGCGAGCGAGCCGCGGCACAAGCGCATCGGGGAAGTCGCTGGGCTTCAGCGGCTCGAGCACAGTCGCCCTGATCTGTTCTTCCGCGCGGTCAGGATTCCGGGCGCACGCCAGCGCTTCGGCGAGAGCCAGGCGAGTCAAGGGACGGCTCACCCGCGCGCCGTCGACAAGCGCTCCCGCCAGCAACTCGGCGGCGAGCCTGTAGTCGCCGAGTGACAGAGCGAGCAGACCGCGGTCGTGGCTGGACATCGCCAACAGCTCTGTCTGCCCGACCCGCTCCGCGAGCGCGTGCTCGGATTCGGCCGCCTGGCGGGCTTCGTCGAGACGGCCGACGCCGCGAAGGACGAACGAACGAGCCGCCAAGAGCTGGATCTCGATGCTCTGGAGTCCCTGATCGGCGACGGCCTCCATTCCCCGGTCGATGAACTCCAGAGCACGGTCCGGCTCCCCGGCCGCCGCAGCGGCCCCTGCGGCGTTGGCCCAGCAGCCGTACGCGAAGTCTGGTCTCCCGGCGCGGACAGCCGCGTGCGCGGCAGCGATGAACGGCGCGTAGGAGTCGGTGAAGCGCCCGCGCATCATCAGCGCGTGCGCCCGGGCGTGGCCGGCGTCGTAGGTCCGCTGATTGGCATCGGGAGCCGGCTCCGCGCTGAGCGCGACCAGCAGCCGCTCGGCCTCGTCAACGTTGCCGACGACCGCCTCGGCCCACGCACAGGCAGCGATCGCCTCGCTGCGCTCCTCGCCTGCCCCCTCGGCGTCGCGCACGAGCTCGATCGCTCGCTGCGCGCTCTCGAGGACCGTGCGGGGGACGCAGAGCGGACCGTGATACGCACGGGCCCTGCAGAGCCAGGCCCTAGCCATCGCCAGCTTGTCTCCGTTCTCCAGCAGCTCGAGCGCGCGGCCGAACGCTGTCTCGGCCTCCTCGCGTCGACCGCGCCAGGACTCGAGCTCGCCCAGCTCCAGCCATTCCTGGGCGCGGTCTGGCGCGATCGCGAGGGCTTCCTCGAGGTAGGCGGCCGCCTCGCCGAGCGCCGCCACATCCCTTGCATCGGCTGCTGCGCGAACCAGATGTGGGACAGATTCACGATCGGCGCCGGCCAGCCGCAGGTGGCGCGCCACCTCGGCGCCATCCTGTCCGGCGTCGACGAGCGCTTGGGCCCAGCTCTTGTGCAGCGAGCGCCGGCGGGGCTCAGCGATCTCCTCAAACGCGGCCTCGCGCAACAGTGCGTGCCGGAACCCGAGCCGGCCGCCGTCACTCATCAGCAAGCCGGTTTCGAGCGCCTGGGTCGCCGCGTCGTGCAGCGCGAGCTGGTCGACCTCGGCGGGCTCGAGGGCCCGGGCGGCCACCGCGGCGGTCTCGATGAGGTGCCGCACGTCGCCCGACAGCGGGGACAGCGTGGCGCGCACGGAGCCGCGGATGCTCGGCGCGACCTGCTCGTTGATCACCCGCGCCGTCTCGACGGCGAGCAGCGCATTGCCCTCGGCTCGCTCGACGACGCGCGTCACATCCGCGTCTGGCAATCGGGCGGCCGTGCGCGCGAGGGTCGCGACCGCCTCGGCCGAGAGCGGTCCGAGCGACAGCTCGCTGCAAATCAGACCTCGAGATCGCAGCGCGTGCTCGAGCCGGTCCGCCTCGGCACTTCCTGGCCGATCACGGCGGGTGATGACCATCAGCACGGGCATTCCCGCGACGCGTCGGGCCGCATATCCGGCGAGCTCCAGACTGGACGCGTCGGCGTCGTGGGCATCCTCGAGCACGAGCAGCAGTGGCGCCGCTCGTGCCGCCCAGCCCAGCAGCGACACGACCGCTTCGAACAGCCGCGTGCGCTGTAGGTCGGGTGCCACCGCGCTCGCCCGCGGACCTCCTCGCCGCGCGAAATGGCCCGGCAGCTCGGCGACGAGCACGGCGAGGTCATCCGGCCAGGCGACTTCCGGGGGCGGAGCCGGCAGCGCCGGAAGCAGCTCGCGGATCAGCTCGGCCCACAGGCTGAACGGCGCCGTGCCACCGAGATCGAGCGCGGCGCACGCGGCCGGTTGGCACCGAGGCGCTCGCACGGATACGCAGCTCGGTAGCCAGTCGCGTCTTGCCGATCCCGGCCTCGCCGCGGACCACGGCCACCCCCCAACCCCGCTCGCCGCCGCCTGCCATGCGTCCATCAGCTCTCCGAGCTCACGCTCGCGGCCGACGAGCGGCAGCAAACCAGGAATCGGCGTAGTCCTGCACCGCGGGGCGAAATTCGTTCGAAGGGGATCGACCAGCTCCCGTGACCGTCGACGGCGCGACCCCGAGATCGCGCCGCAGCCGATCCGCCAGCGCCTGGTAGACGCGGAGCGCCGCCGCGCGATCGCCGGCCGCGTCGAGCCGCGTGATCAGCCGTCGGTTGGCAGCCTCGTCAAACGGATCACGCTCCACCTGGCGTTTCGAGAACTCGATCGCCTGGCGTTCGTTGTCGCTGCCGCACGCCCGCTGCTCGAGCAGCTCGATCACCCGCTCGCGATGCTGATCGCGCGCCGTCAACGCCCATTCGTCCTCGACCCCCTCGAGCAGCTCGCCCCGACATAGCTCGAGCGCTTCGGCGGGATCGTCAGCCGCCAGCCGCTCGAACTCGCGGACGTCTATCCACGCGTCGCTCAGACCAACGCGCTCGCCGTCGACTACCAGGGCCTCACCGAGCTGGCGTCGAAGCGCCCAGAGCGCGCTGCGGAGGCTGGCGCGCGCGCTCTGGTCGAGCACGTCGGGCCAGAACGTATTCGCGAGCTCGCTGCGCGACACGGTGCTCGGGGCCAACGCGAGGTAGGCGAACAGCGCCCACGGGCGCTGTGTTGCCGGCGAATCAATCGCGGTCCCGTTGAGCTCGACTTCGAGCGCCCCAAGCAGGCGTGCACGCAGCACGATCGTCAAAGCGTACAGCCGCGCCCGTTTGACGCTCGTTTGACGGCGGCGACACGCGCCTCCCCGAACCTCGCGGACACATGGCATCAACGACAACCACAAAGGAGCACGCCATGAGCACAATCACAGAGTTCGATCTAGCCCGCTTCACGCGTGCAGTCGAGGAGCGTGACGCCGCGACGCAGCTGTCCATGTACGGCCCGAGCGCGACGGTCACGATCGTCGACAAGATCACCCAGCCTGGCTCGCCGCGGGTCCTGAGGACCCGAGACGAGATCAAGGACTGGCTCGAGGACCTCTACGGCCGCGACATGGCCCACAAGGTGCAGCACAAGGTCCAGGACGACGACGGGTGCCGCGTTCACGCTCGCGTGTCGCTATCCGGACGGCACCAACGTGCTGTGCGCGACCGTGTTCAAGATCGAGGGTGACCTGATTTCCGATCAGACGATCGCTCAGGTCTGGGACGAGAAGTGATGTCGGCGACTGAACAGGCAATCGATCAGGCAAAGCTCGACGAGTTCATGGGTCGCTTTGTCGGCGACCTCGGCGCCGCGCTCAGCGCCGCACTGGTGGTGATCGGCGATCGGCTCGGGCTCTACCGCGCAATGGCGGATGGCTCGCCGGTGACGCCGGAGGAGCTCGCAGAACGGACGGGCACCGACCCTCGCTACGTCCGCGAATGGCTCTCAAACCAAGCCGCCGGGGGGTATGTGAGCTACGAGGACGGCGGCTTCAGGCTCAGTCCCGAGCAGTCCCTCGCGCTCGCACAGGAAGGCAGCCCGGCGTTCGTACCCGGGGCGTTCCAGCTCGCCACATCGCTGGTCAAGGACGAGCCCGTGATCACGGAGGCGTTCAAGACCGGTGCCGGCGTCGGCTGGCACGAGCATCACCGCGACCTGTTCGCGGGCACCGAGCGGTTCTTCCGCCCGGGCTATTCCGCGAACCTGATCAGCTCCTGGATCCCGGCGCTCGACGCGGTGCAGGCGAAGCTGGAGTCCGGTGCGCTCGTGGCCGATGTCGGCTGCGGTCACGGCGCCTCGACGATCCTGATGGCGGAGGCCTACCCCCGCTCGGAGTTCGTGGGGTTCGACTACCACGACGGGTCAATCGAGGTGGCGCGCAGGAAGGCGTCCGAGGCGGGCGTCGACGGGCGTGTCTCGTTCGAGGTCGCGCCGGCGAAGGAGTACCCCGGCGAGGGCTACGACTTCGTGGCGATGTTCGACTGCCTCCACGACATGGGCGATCCGGTCGGGGCGGCGGCGCACGTCTTGACGACGCTCGCCGATGACGGCACGTGGATGATCGTCGAGCCCTATGCCGGGGACCGGCTCGAGGACAACCTCAACCCGGTCGGCCGCGTGTTCTACGGCGCCTCGACGCTTGTCTGCACGCCGGCCTCGCGCGACCAGGAGGTCGGCCTCGCGCTCGGCGCTCAGGCGGGCGAGGCACGGCTGCGCGACGTCGTGACCGAGGGCGGGTTCACGCGCTTCCGGCGCGCGACGGAGACCCCGTTCAATATCGTCCTGGAGGCGAGACCGTGATGGGACCCGCATGACCTCATTTCCCACTGTCCGCGTCGCCGCGATTCAGGCGACGCCGGTGGTCCTCGATGCGGAGGGCTGCGTCGAGAAAGCGGCGCGACTCCTCCACGAGGCGGCGGACCGCGAGGTGAAGCTCGCGGTCCTGCCGGAATGCTTCATCCCTCTGTATCCGTCGAACGTTTGGGGGCGCGGCGCCGCCGGCTTCGGCGGCTGGAACGAGCTTTGGGAGCGGCTGTGGGCCAACTCGGTCGACGTGCCCGGGCCGCTGCTCGACCGCCTGATCGACGTTTGCCGGGAGCGGGAGCTGTTCTGCGTGGTCGGCGTCAACGAGCGCGAGTCCGAGCGACCGGGAACGCTCTACAACACGATCGTCTACATCGGTCCATCCGGCCTGCTCGCCCGCCATCGCAAGCTGATGCCGACCCAGCATGAGCGGCTCTTCCACGGGATCGGCGCCGGCGACGACCTGGCCGTAGTCGAAGTGGGGGACGCGCGGGTCGGGGGGCTCATCTGCTGGGAGAACCGGATGCCGCTCGCGCGCTATCGGGTCTACCGCGGTGGCCCGCAGATCTGGGTGGCGCCGACTGCGGACGACAGCGACGGGTGGCTGGCCTCGATGCGCCACATCGCGATCGAGTCGGGCGCGTTTGTGGTCTCCGTACCCCAATACATCCCGGCCTCCGCGTTCCCGGACGATTTCCCGGTTCCGCTCCCTTCCGACAAGGAAGTGTTCGGTCGCGGCGGGGCCGTCGTGATCGAGCCGTCGTCTGGGGAAGTGATCGCCGGCCCGCTGTACGGCGAGGAGGGGATCGTCGAGGCCGACTGCGACCTGCGCGTCGGCCTACACGCGAAACGGTGGTTTGACTCAGTCGGCCATTACAGCCGTGACGATGTGCTCGGCCGCGAGCTGGAGGCGATCGAGTGAGCTACCACGACGGTTCTCGCGAGTTGCAGGACCGCTTCGACACGCGCCGCCTCGCCGACCGCTTGGACGAGAAGTTTCTTTCGCGCCCGATGATCGACCCCGAGGATCGCGCCTTCATCGAGCGCATGGACATGTTCTTCCTCGCCACGGCCGACGCGGACGGACACCCCCAGTGCTCGTACAAGGGCGGCGATCCGGGTTTCGTGCGAGTGCTCGACGAACGCACGGTCGCGTTTCCGAACTACGACGGCAATGGGATGTACCTGTCGATGGGAAACCTGCTCGCGAACCCGCACGTCGGGATGCTGTTCATCGACTTCGTTTCCGCAAGGCCCTCCCGACTGAGGCTCAATGGCACCGCCAACATCGAGGAGCAGGACCCTCTCGCCGCGGATTACCCGGGCGCGCAGTTCATCGTGCGGGTTCGGGCGACCCAGGTGTTTCCCAACTGCCCGCGGTACATCCACCGGATGGAGCTCGTCGAGCGGTCGCGCTTCGTACCTCACGCTGATCGCGAAACCCCCGTACCGGGCTGGAAGCGATCCGACTGGGCGTGCGACGTGCTGCCGGAGGGGACCCGGCGCGCAGCGCCGGGTGATCAGCTCAGCTCGTCGGCGAACGCTTCGAGCGCCCACTCGATGTCCTTGGGCCCGACGTCGAGATGGGTGACGGCGCGGACGCGGCTCGAATCGACGACCTGTAGCTCGACGCGGTCGGCGATCCGCTTGACGAAGCTCGCCGCATCGCCCACGCCGAAGATCACGATGTTCGTCTCGACCTTCTCCGGGTCAAGATCGACTTTGGGGAGCTGAGCGAGGCGCTCAGCGAGCGCCCTGGCATTCTCGTGGTCCTCGGCAAGCCGCTCGACGTGGTGGTCGAGCGCGTAGAGACAGCCCGCGGCGACGATCCCCGACTGGCGGAACGCGCCGCCCATCATCTGCTTGAACCTCCACGCCTCGTCAATCAGCTCTCTGGAGCCCGCGAGCACTGCCCCGACGGGCGCGCCCAGGCCCTTGGTGAAGTCGATCCACGCGGTGTCGAAGCCCGACGCATAGTCGCGCGCGGGGACGCCGGTTGCGACGACCGCGTTCATCAGACGGGCCCCGTCCATGTGCGCCCTCAGCCCGTTTTCGCGGGCCGTCTCGAGCACCTCACGGATCGTCTCGAGCGGCCACACCCGGCCGCCCCCGAGGTTGCTGGTCTGCTCCACCGAGACCAGCCGCGACCGCGGCGTGTACCGGTTGCCCGGCGGCCGGAGCGCCTCCTGCAGCTGCCCGGCGGTGAAGATGCCGCCGTCGCCGTCGACCGTGCGGATCATCGCCCCGGTGAGCTGCGCCGGGCCGCCGGCCTCAGCGTTGACGGGGTGCGCGGTGCGATCCAGGACCACCTCGTCGCCCCCCGGGCGGATGTGCAGCTGCAACGCGATCTCGTTGCACATCGTCCCGCTCGGTAGGAACACCGCCGCCTCGTGGCCGAGGAGCTCGGCCACGCGAGTCTCGAGCGCGCGGGTGGTGGGATCCTGCCCCCGCTGCTCGTCCCCACCTCGGCAGCCGCGATCGCGGCGCGCATCCCTTCGGTGGGCCGCGTCTGGGTGTCGCTGTAGAGGTTGACCGTCAAATCGAGCCGGAGAGTCTCGCGGACCTGGTGGAGACCCTCGACCAGCCGGTCGATGTCCTGCGTGGAGTTGTGCACCGCGAACGATGCCCGCGTTGTCGCCGACACCCCGAGGCGGCGCATCAGCGGCTGGGCGCAGTGGTGGCCGGCGCGGACGCAGACGCCGGTGCGACCGAGAATGTCGCCGATGTCGTGCGGGTGGGCGCCCTCCAGCGAAAACGAGATCAGCGCGCCGCGCTCCGCCGATTCGGTCGGCCCGTGGACGCTGAGTCCCGGGAAATCGATCAGCCGCGGGAGCGCGTAGTCGAGCAGCGACTCCTCGTGCGCGCGGATCCGCTCGGGCCCGATCGCGCGGATCCAGTCGACCGCCGCGCCGAGCCCGATCGCCTCGGCGATCTGCGATGTCCCCGCCTCGAACTTATGGGGCAGGTCGGTCCAGGTCGACTCATTGGCGGCGACGGTGCGGATCATGTGGCCGCCGCCGATGAACGGCGGCATCTCCTCGAGCAGCTCGCGGCGACCGTGGAGCACGCCGATGCCGGTCGGGCCGTAGGCCTTGTGGGCGGTCCATGCGTAGAAGTCGGCGTCGATCGCCTTGAGGTCGACCGGCAGCTGCGGCACGGCCTGAGCACCATCGAGCAGCACGACCGCGCCGGCGTCGTGCGCTTTGCTGACCACTTCGGCGACGGGGTTGATCGTCCCGACGACGTTCGAGACGTGGGCGAGTGAGACGAGCTTCGGCCGGCGCTCCAGCAGCGCCTCGAGCGCGCCGAGGTCGAGATGCCCGTCGTCGAGCACCGGGACGTACGCGATCTCCGCCTCGCGGTCCTGGCAGAGGATCTGCCAGGGGACGATGTTCGAGTGGTGCTCCATCTCGGTCAGCACCACGAGGTCGCCGCGATTGACGTTCTGGCGCCCCCAGGTGTAGGCGACGAGGTTGATACTCGCCGTCGCGTTCGAGGTGAAGATCGTCTCCTCGACCGTTGAGCCGAGCCAGTCGGCGATTCGCCGCCGCGCGCCCTCGTACAGGTCGGTCGCCTCGACCGCCAGCGGATACACGCCGCGATGGATCGATGCGCGCGACTCGGTGTAGTAGCGCGTCATCGCGTCGATCACCGGCTGCGGCGTCTGCGACGTCGCACTACTGTCCAAATAGGTGATCGGGTAGCCGTCGATCCGCCGCTTGAGCACGGGGAACTCGTCGGCGACCGTCTCGAGAGAATGACCCGCGATCGCCGTCACGCTGCCGCCTCGACCTCGTCGGCGATCCAGCCGTATCCCTTCTCTTCGAGCACGCCGACCAGCTCAGGGCCGCCCTCCTTGACGATCCGGCCTCGGTACATCACGTGCACGTGGCTTGGCTGCACGAGATGAAGGATGCGCTGGTAGTGGGTGATGATCAGAACGCCCATGTCCGGTCCGGAGACGGCGTTGACGCCGTTTGCCACCACGCGCAGCGCGTCGATGTCCAGGCCGGAGTCGGTCTCGTCGAGGATCGCCATCTCGGGTCGCTGGAGCGCGAGCTGAAGGATCTCCATGCGCTTCTTCTCGCCGCCGGAGAAACCCTCGTTCAGGTATCGGCTCGAGAAGTCCTTCGGCACGTTTGTCAATTTCATCGCCGCCTCCACCGACTGGCGGAAGTCCTTCAGCGCGATTGGCTCCTCTCCGTGCGCGTCCCGGTGGGCGTTCAGCACGGTGCGCAGATACTTGGTGACGGTCACGCCCGGCACCGAGACCGGGTACTGGAAGGCCATGAACAGGCCCATGCGGGCGCGCTCGTCGGGATCGGCCTCGGTGATGTCCTCGCCCTTGAAGATGATCTGGCCGTCGGTCACCTCGAGGCCCGGGTGGCCCATGATCGCGTTTGCGAGCGTCGATTTCCCGGAGCCGTTCGGGCCCATCAGGGCATGGATCTGGCCCTTGCCGACGCTCAGGTCCAACCCGCGCAGGATCTCCTTCTCACCCGCGCGCACGTAAAGGTTTCGAATCTCTAGATCTGCCATCTCGTTCTCGTAGTTGTCGTTATGCGGCCGGCACTGAGGGCACATCGGCGGCTGCCGTGACCACGATCGGCTCGCGCTCGTCATGACGGCGCGAGAACTCGACCAGCTCGGCCAGCGTGGTCGTCTGCAGAGAGCGGATCACCCCGCCCTGGACGCGCATCCACAGTAGCTTGGTCGCGCAGCCCCGGCCGGCGTCCGGCTCGTGAGAGCAAAGGACGCGCTCGGTGTGGTCGTGCACGAAGCACTCCATCGGGGCGATCGCGCCCTCGAGCGCCTGTACGACCTCGTCCATCGCGATCTCCTCCGCTGGGCGGGCCAGCCAGTAGCCGCCGTGCGCGCCGCGAGCGCTCATCACGAGCCCCGCCTTGCGAAGCCGAGCGACTACCTGCTCCAGATAGGCGAGTGGCAGCCCCTCGGCATCGGCGATCGCCTTCAGGCTGGTCGGCTGCTCGAGAGACTGGCGGCCGAGCTCGACCATCAGACGTACGCCGTACTCCGCCTTGGAGGAAAAGATCATCTCTAGCGAAATCCTACCAGCCCACTAGGTTTACTCAGCGCTGGTGCCGGGCCTCGGGCTCGTGCCCGGCCCGGGTAGGCTCCGGGCGTGCCGCAGGCCACGGTTCCTACGCTCGCGAGCCCCGAGGAAATCGCTTCAGTCACTGAGCGCGCCGCCGCCGCTGCCCGCTTCGGGATCGACACCGAGTTCATGTCCGAGGGCCGGTACCGGCCCCTGCTATGCCTCGCCCAGATCGTCGTCGAAGACGCCGGGGGTCTTCAGATCGCGTTGATCGACCCGCTCCGCGGCGACCTCGACCCCGCCCCACTGGCCGCGCTCTTGGCCGATCCGGACGTCGAGGTCGTGCTCCACGCCGGGCGCCAGGACGTCGCGATCCTCAAGCGGGCGTGGGAGACCGAGTTCAGGAACGTGTTCGATACCCAGGTGGCGGCTGGGTTCGTCGGGTCGAGTGCGCAGGCGGGCTATGGAAACCTGCTCGGGTCGATCGTCGGGCGCCGGGTCGGCAAGACCGCCTCGTACACACGCTGGGACGCCCGGCCGCTGACGGCCGAGCAGATGAGCTACGCGGCTGAGGACGTCGCCCACCTGCTCGAGCTCGCCGACGAGATTCGCAGACGCCTGTCCGAGGCCGATCGGCTCGAATGGGCGCGCGAGGAGTGCCGACGGCTCGAGGACGCGACCGAGGACCGGGATCCGGAGACCGTGTGGGAGCGCCTGCCGCGCGTTGCGCAGCTCGACCCTCGCGCCCGTGCCGTCGCCCGCCAGCTCGCGGCGTGGCGAGAGCGAACCGCAGCCGCCGAGGACCGCCCGGTCGGATCTGTGTTCGCTGATCCCGCCTTGGTCGAAGCCGCCAAGCGCCTCCCTGACACGCTCGATGGGCTCGCGCAGATCCGCGGGGTTCACCGCTCGGTGATCAAGCGCCGAGGCGAGGCGATCCTCGAAGCGATCGAGCGCGGCCTGCAGGACTCGCCGATTCCTCGCGAGCGTGGACGCGACCGCTCAGACCCGAGCGACTCGCCGCTGATTGCGCTTGCGGAGGCACTGTTGCGGGCCCGTGCGCTCGACGCTGGCCTCGCGTACGAGTTGATCGCCTCGCGGGCCGAGCTCGAGGCGATCGTCGGGGCCGCGCGGCGCGGCGATCCGGACCCACCTGTGCGGCCGCTCACCGGCTGGCGGGAGCAGCTTGTCGGCTCCGACCTCCGCGATCTGCTCGCCGGCCGCGGCGCTGTGGCCGTCGGGGACGACAGGCGCCTGAGGCTCGATCGGATCTAGCGCGAGCCGACCTCGAGCAGCACTGACATCGCCGGTGCTCGGTCGAACAACGATCGGTCGAGGGTCGAGATGATCGGCCAGGGAGGGTGAATCCAGTTGAGCTCCCAGCCTTGGAGGTCGTCGACGGCAGTCGCGTAGGTGACCCGCAGCTTGTGGTGCGGGGACTCATCGGCGAGCTCGACGCCGGTGTACGGACTCGCGCCGATCCAGCCTTCCCGCAAGAGCTGGTCCCGCTCGGCCAGGACCAGCGATCGCGACGACTGGAACCGCGGACCGACGACCACCAACTGGATCGCGCAGTACGCGTTAGAACCCTTGTTGCAGCGGTTGACCCGCTCGAGTACGTGTGCGCCCGAGACGATCGGTAGCGATGAGAGCTTCGGAGTGTGGACTCCGCCGCCGCAGCCGGCGAGCAGGCCAGCCGCCAACGCGGCTCCAACGATTGCGAGTGCGCGCTGGGTCATGGGTCGCGCGCAAGCGTAGCGGCGGGTGAGCTACTGCCTGTCCAGCAGCTCCTGCACGCCCTCCCGATGGGCCCGCGTGGTGAAGCACATCGGCTCGGCGAACTCCTCCATCGCGATCGCCTGCTCCCACGTCAAATCGGCGGCGTGTCGCAGCAGCGGCTTGCTCATCTCCAGCACGTGGCCGGGCAGGCGCTCGATCTGCTCGCACCACGTCTTGGCGGTTGGCATCAGATCGGGGTGCGCGACGAGCTCATTGCCGAGCCCTAGATTGAACGCCTCCTCGCCGCTCAGGTGCCGGCCCGACGCGAACAGGCCGAAGGTCCGCTGGTATCCGAGCCGCCGGGTGAGCAGCCAGCTGTTTCCGACCTCCGGGACGAGCCCGATGCGCCCGAACGCCGGGACGATCTTCGCTTCTTCAGAGAGCAGCAGCACGTCACACGCGAGTGCAAACGCCAGTCCGACGCCCGCGGCGGGGCCGTTGACGGCCGCGATGAACGCCTTATCCGTGCGGGTGATGAGCTTTGCGATCCCGCCGAACTGGTTGCGGATCCAGCGCCAGATGTCGGTCGCACCTCCTGGGCTTTCGTTCAGCATCGGCTGAGCGGTGTCCTGCATCAGCCTGAGGTCCCCGCCGGCGCTGAAGGCCGGGTCGCGACCCGTCAGGACGATCGCCTTCACGGCCGGGTCCGCTGCGAGGCGTTTCAGGTGATCGTGCAGCTGAAGCGTCAGGGGCGCGCTGAGCGGATTGAGTCTCTCCGGGTCGTCGAGGGTGACGATCGCGTGGGCTCCTTCGCGCGTGACGACGACAAGCTCTTCGCGGTCGCCCTCGCGTTCCCGGGTCAGCATGTCCTGATAGGTGGCGGTCATGTCGTTGGGCCTCCGAGGTTCGCGGACTAGAATAATATTCTATTCTCAATCCATCACCTCTGGGTTGAAGTGCCGCGGCGGCTAACCTCCTGAGCTTCATGGCGACGACTGCCGACCATCTCTCAGACCCTGAGCTGCTGGCGACCGCCTGGGACCTCGAGCCGCTCGTCGACGGTCAAGGCGAGCAAGGCGTGGAACGCGAGCTCGGCGAGGCAGTGGAACGGGCGACGAAGTTCGCCGACCGTTACGCGGGCCACGTGGGCGAGCTGGATTCCGCCGGCCTCGAGGTCGCGATGCGGGAGATGGCCGAGATGGAAGATCTTGTTGGGCGGGCTGCGTCGTACGCTTCGCTGTGGTTCTCGACCGACACGGCGGACCACGCCCGCGGGGCGCTGCTCCAGCGAATGCAGGAGCGTGCGACGGAGATCCAGACCAAGCTCCTGTTCTTTGAACTCGAGTGGGCGGCGATCGAGGACGAGCGCGCCGATGAGCTGCTCGATGCCGACGGACTCGACTTCTGCCGCCACTACCTTCGCAGCGCCCGCCGTTACCGCCCCCACCTGCTGACCGAGCCCGAGGAGAAGATCCTCGCCGAGAAGTCGATCTCCTCGGAGAGCGCGTGGAGCAGGCTGTTCGGCGAGCTGGTCTCGG
Organism: uncultured Solirubrobacterales bacterium; assembly: GCA_963705775.1. Classification (GTDB taxonomy): domain Bacteria; phylum Actinomycetota; class Thermoleophilia; order Solirubrobacterales; family Solirubrobacteraceae; genus Palsa-465. The sequence continues at coordinate 50,315 of CAVPKT010000074.1, forward strand.
CCCTGCGGGTCGGCCTCCGCGAGGAGGAGGTGCCACTCGATGTCGCCCTCTCGCGACTCCAGCTCGCCGAGCGCGACGAACGGAGAGCGGCCGCAGAGGCGGTCACCACGACCCTCGAGCCGGGCCTCCGGACGCGGGGGTTCATCTACAACACGCTGATCCACGACAAGGCGGTCGAGGATCGGTTGCGTTCCTACCCGCACTGGCTGGCGAGCCGGAACCTCGCGAACGAGGCATCCGACGAGTCAGTGATGGCGCTCATCACCGCCGTGCGCGGCCGATACGACATTCCCCAGCGGTGGTACCGCGTGAAGGCGAAGCTTCTCGGCGTCGATCGGCTGGCTGACTACGACCGGGCCGCTCCGGTGAGCGCCGAGGACGTGACCTACGCCTTCTCGGAAGCCCGCGAGCTGGTGGTCGACACCTACCGGTCCTTCTCGCCGGACGCCGGGCGGATCGTGCGGCGCTTCTTCGACGAGCAATGGATCGATGCCCCCGTCCGCCCCAACAAGCGCGGTGGCGCGTTCTGTTCCTACACGGTGCCGAGCGTTCATCCGTACGTGTTGCTCAACTACACCGCTCGCCGGCGCGACGTCCTCACGATGGCGCACGAGCTGGGCCACGGTCTGCACGCCGCGCTCGCCCAGCCGCAAGGGATCTTCCACCAATCGACCCCGCTGACGCTCGCGGAGACCGCGTCGGTGTTCGGCGAGGCGCTGGTGTTCGGACGGCTGCTGGACGACGCGCCCGATGACGCCTCCCGCCTGAGCCTGCTCGCGGACAGGATCGACGGCGCGATCGCGACCGTATTCCGCCAGATGGCGATGAACCGCTTCGAGCACCTCGCGCACACCGGGCGGCGCCAAGAGGGCGAGCTCTCGACCGACCGGATCTCCGAGCTGTGGACCGAGACTCAGGCCGAGCTGTTCGGAGACTCGGTCGAGATAACCGACGGCTACAGGATGTGGTGGTCCTACGTGCCCCACTTCATCAACACGCCTGGCTACGTGTACGCCTACGCGTACGGCCAGCTCCTGGCGCTGTCCGTATACCGGCGATACCTCGAGGAAGGACCGTCATTCGCGCCCCGGTACCTCGAGCTGCTCGCCGCCGGCGGGTCGCGCAGTCCCGAGCAGCTCGGGGAGATCGTGGGGATCGATCTCGCCGACCCCGGATTCTGGGACGCGGGGCTTCAGCTCGTCGAGGAGCAGTTGCGCGCCGCCGAGGAGCTAGCTACGCGAAGCTGACAGGCCGGTTGCTAGGCTCGCCCGCCTCTTGAAGTCGCGTACGTCCTTCAAGCTCGCCCTGGGGCTGCTGATATGCGGGGTCGCCTGGGGAGCGACGACGTCATTGGCGTCAGGGCCTGGAGCCGTCCGGCTCGGATTGTCTCCACGGCTTCCAGCGGGCTCGCACGTCGTCGGGTCCTTTCCGAGCACGACCAAGATGAAGGTGACCGTGGCGCTCGAGCCCCGGGCTCCCGCGGCGCTCGAGGCGTTCGCTACTGCCGTCTCGACGCCCGGCTCGAGCGTTTACCGCCAGTTCCTGTCGGTCGCTCAGTTCAGGCAACGGTTCGCCCCCACCGACGCCCATATCGCGGCCGTGGAAGCGTCGCTCCGGGCGCGGGGACTCAGCCCGTCTCCGGTGAGCGCCAACGGACTCGCGATCTCGGTGACCGCGACCGCCGGCGCGGTCGAGCATGCCTTTTCGACGTCGCTACAGCGAGTGGCGCTGCCCAGCGGCCGCACCGCTTACGTGAATGCGCAGGCGCCGCTGCTCGACTCCTCGGTATCGGGTCTTGTACAGGGCGTGGTCGGGCTCGACAACCTGTACGCGCCGCATCCGGTCGGGCTGCGCACCGGACAGGGCCGGGTGCGTTCGACCAAGCATGTCGTGACCGGTGGGCCGCAGCCGTGCGCGGCGGCGACATCGGCCGCGGCGGCCAACCACACATACACGGCCGACCAGATCGCAGCGGCCTACGGGTTCCCCGGGCTCTACGGCGCGGGAGATTTCGGCGCCGGACAGACCGTCGCGATCTACGAGCTCGAAGGGAACTTCCACTCGGACATCACGGCATACGAGTCGTGCTACGGGATCACCGCGCCCGTGAGCTACGCGGCGGTCGACGGCGGGCCGGGGCTGGTCCTCCCGGGTGATGGCCTGGAGACCGCGCTCGACATCGAGAACGTCGTCGGGCTCGCGCCCAAAGCCAACGTGATCGTCTACCAGGGGCCGAACTCGGCCTCCAACCTTCCGGGGGCCGGCCCCTATGACGTCTACAACACGATCGTCAGCCAGGACGCCGCGAAGGTGGTCTCGACTTCCTGGGGGATCTGCGAACCGCAGGACAGCCCCGTGCCGACCGCCCAGCAGAACGAGAACACGCTCTTCCAGGAGGCCGCGGTGCAGGGCCAGTCGATTTTCTCGGCGTCGGGGGACAACGGGTCGGAGGATTGCGGCGACACATCGCTGACCGTCGACGATCCCGCGAGCCAGCCCTTCGTCACCGGTGGCGGCGGCACGTCATTGTCTGCGCCCGGCCCACCGCCGTCGGAGTCGGTGTGGAACGACCTCTGTCAGGGTCCGCCCTCTGGCCCGTGCGGGGGCGGCGGCGGGATCTCGAAGCAGTGGCCGATGCCCAGCTACCAGTCGGGAGCGCCGGCGGCGCTGCGCGTGATCAACGCGAGCTCGTCCGGTGCCGTCTGCGGCGCCGCAGCCGGCTCTTTCTGCCGAGAGGTCCCCGATGTTTCGGCCAACGCCGATCCCAGCACCGGGTACACGATCTACTACCTGGGGACAGGGTTGCCGTCTGATCCCACAGGTTGGGCGAACGGCACCCCGCTCGGGGGGACCAGCGCGGTCGCACCGCTGTGGGCAGCGCTGATGGCGGAGGTCAACGCGTCGGCCGCGTGCCGCGGCGTTCCGATCGGGTTTGCGAACCCAACGCTATATGGCACCGCCGGGCACGCTTACGCCGGCCACTTCAACGACATCACCGCCGGCAACAACGACATCCTCGGCACGAACGGGGGCGTCTTCGCGGCAGGTCCCGGCTACGACATGGCCACCGGCCTGGGCAGCCCGAACGCGACCACGCTCGCAGCGAACCTCTGCGCCCCGACCATCGGGGTATCCAACCCCGGGTCGCAGACCTCACGCGTCGGAACCCGGCTGAGCCTTCAGATCATCGCGAGCGACAGCGCCGGCGATCCCGTGAGCTTCAGCGCAACGAGCCTGCCGCCGGGGCTCTCGATCGGCGCGGCGAGCGGGGTTGTCTCCGGCACTCCGACGACACCTGGCGTCTACACCGTCACCGTGCGCGCGGTCGACACCCGCGGCAGCCTTGGGATCACCACGTTCGGCTGGAGGGTCAGCGGTCTGCCGAAGCAGTCCCGGGCCTCGCTCACGGGCATTGGCAAGGGGCAGCCGAAGCTCGCGTTCACGCTCACGGCCGGCACGGGGGCGCCGAAGCTGAAGAAGATCGTGGTCGCACTGCCTCGTGGGCTCGCGTTCGTACGCAACGCGCGCAGCCTTCGTAACGGGATCACGTTGAGGGGCCGGAACGGCGGCCGGATCAGACCCGCTTCGCTCAAGGTCAGCGGCGGGAAGCTGACCATCACGCTGTCCGGTGCCGGCACGACCCGGGTGCGGGTGACGATCGCACCGCCCGCGTTGAGTGCGAGCTCGGGGCTGGTCGGGAACGTCCAGAGACGTCGGTCGGGCAAGCTCGGGGTAACGCTGAAGGTCGTCGACGCCGGCGGTCAGGCGACGACGATCGCTCTGAAGCTGAAGCCGTTGTAGAGGCGACGGCCCCCGCCCGCATCCGGGCGGGGACCGAGCCGTCCGTTTACGCCTTGAACTTGATCTTCACGGTCTTGGTGACCGCGCTGCCCACGTTGGGCTGGAACGTGACCTTGATCTTCACGGTCAGCTTGCCCTGACTGGCGAGCTTGTTCCGCTGCGACTTGCTGAGCTTGATCTTCAGGCTCACCGTCCCGGCGCCGCCGGCGGTCTTCGACTTGCCGCCACCGGACACCTTGCCCGCGGCATTCACGCCGACGACGATCGTCGCGCCCTTCTTGGTCTTGTTCTTGACGTTGACGCTGGTGATCGTGGCCTGGGTCACGGTGACCGTGTGGGTGACCGTCCCGGCGTTGCCTGCGGTATCGACGATCCCCATCGTGACGGTGTACGTGCCCGGCGTCGAATACGCGTGGGTCGTGCTCGCACCCGAGCCCGTCGAGCCGTCGCCGAAGTTCCAGCCGATCACCGTGGACACGCCGGTGTTCGGATCGGACGCGCTGCCGTTGAAGCCGACAGTTGTGCCCTGAACGGCATTGTTCGGGCCAAGGCTGAACGAGCCGGACGGCGAGGCCCCGACCGTGACCCGCTGGGTCGTAGTCGAGAGGTTGCCGACCGAGTCGACCAGCGTCAACTTGACCGTGTAGGTACCCGGTGCGGCGAACGTGTGCGACGTCGCACCTGGACCGCCCGTGCCGAAGCTCGACTGCCCGTCGCCGAAGTCCAACGTCGTGCTGGAGAAGCCGGCCGAGCTCGTGCTAGCGCTGCCGTCGACGCTGATCCCGGTACCACCGGTGGCCGCCACGGAGAACGACGGCGAGATCGCGCCGGCCGATGGGCTCATCCTACAGTTGACGTCGCCGTTGCTCCATTCGCTCTGGATGTAGTACGGGTTGGCGTTGTTGCTCTGGTTGAAGAGCGTTCCGGCGCCGGCGCTGCCGCCCGAGAGTCGGCGTGAAGGCGTTGGGGTTGGAGCCACCGCTCGGGTTGAACGAGCCGAAGAAGTTGCATTGATCGCCGTCTTCCTGGCCGTTGTTCCCGTTCCACCACGCATTGAGGAACGGATCCGTGATCGTCTCCGACTGTTCGTGACTCAGGTACTTGATCGTGATATCGCCGACCGTGTCGCCGTTGGGCTTCTGAACCAGGGTGTTGCCGTCTGATTGGCAGGCCTTCGGGCTGAACCCAGTGTTGCCGGCGGGGATCAACGTCGGGATGATCGAGTACAGGACATTGTTCGAGCCGTCGGCATAAACGCTGTGATAGGCGCAGAAGACGTTGGTGCCGCATTGGTTCGTCCCAAATGCCGGGTTGCATTCGTTCACGTCGGGCGGTAGCACGACGTAGTACTGGGGCGCGTTCGCCGGGAGCTGCGATGAGTTCGAGCCGTCCGTCGGCAGGCCGTTCACGCTGATCAGGCGATTGATCTCCGCCTGGATCTGCCCGTCGTTGAGGCAGGTCGGGACAGCGCCGGTCGTCACCGTGCAGCGACCCGTGGTGGGGTAGGCCTGCGTGTCGAGGATCGCCTGGGACCCGCTATTGAAGGTCTGCTGATAGTCGGCAAACCCGGTCGAGTCGGTGAATTGGCGATCGACGCCGTACACATTGCTCGCGCCACCGCTGTCATGCGCGACATCGGTGAAGTACCGCGTGATCAGGTTCTGAGTGGTGCTCGAGAACGTCTCCCCCGACGGCACCCAGTAGATCAGGTAAGGCGCCATCGAATGAACGACCGGACCGCCGTGGTAGTCCAAATTTCCGTTACTAGCCAGTGGGAGCCCCGCATGCGCACGCGCGGCCGCAACCGAGCCAGGAATGGACGCCGGGCTGACGCCCTGGGGCAGCGCAAAACTGGCGCGCTGGCCATTGGATCCCGTAGCAACGACCGCCGAAGCGTTCGGCACGAGCACTACAAAGCTTCCCAAGACCGCGCACGCGAGCGCGAGTCTGCAGGCCAGGCGATTCCTCATCTTGCCCCCTCTGATGTCATTGGTCATAGGTTGCTGGCGACCACTTGCCCAGGGCGCTGCCCCCACGTTGCCCCAAGCGCGGTCCCGGCGGAACTGTACAGCCGCCGCGAGAGAAACGTCAAGTGAGGCTCAGGCTCTCGCCTTCCGCGTCCGCGACCGCTCTTCCTGGCGCTCGACGACGTTGACGATCAGCTTCATAACCTGTTCGATGCCGGTGGCCTTGGCGTCGCCGTGGACGAACGCGTCGCGCCAGTCCTTGATGTGCCCCTTCGTCGCCAGCTCGTTAAACGGCGCACGCGGGATTGAGACCCGGACCTTCGCGTCGGCGGCGATGTCCTTGGAGACCTTGGGTCCGGGCAGCTCGATCCGGTACATCTGGATGTCGTGTCCGCGCCCGTGTAGCTCCAGTCCCACGACCAGCTTGAGCGGCTGTAGCGCGGGCACCTCGTCCAGGAACCGCTTGACCGCTGTCTCGATCAGCGACTTGGTGTCTGTTTGCGAGGCCAGAGGGCCTCAGTCTACGTGCAGCTTGTAAAGCCGAGCGCCTTCGCGTCAGGCTTCACGACAGAGCTGTTGTACTGCGATTCCTGGTTGAGGGTTTGAGGCCCGCTTGGGTCTTTGGCCTTGGCGGCCGACTCAGCCTTCTTCAGCAGCGTGAGCTCGTGCTGGATCGCCTGGCTGTAGGAGTCGAACTGCGCTTTGACGCTGCCGGCCGGCTTCAACGCCGAGACCTGGTTGTATCCGTTTTCCACGACCGTGATCAGCCGGCCCAGGTACGTGGCGGCGTGCGCCGGGTTCTGCACGAAGTCCGTCGGGACGGGGATTGTCTTGACCTGCGTCACCAGCGATGTGCAGATCGGATCCACCTTCGCCGCGAGTTGCGACTTCGACAGCCCTGACGAGCTCCCGCAGGCGGCGAGCGCTAGGACGGATGCGGCGGTGCCGCAGAGCAGTGTGATTGTGCGCCTCATGCGCCCCAGTGTGACCCGGGGCGGGGTCGGGCGCATCGGGGTCGCCACCCTGAACTTTGAGGCGGCCGCGTTTAGAGCTTGTGGCGCTGAAGCAGCTTGCGGCCGATCACCATCCGCTGGATCTCGGACGTGCCCTCGCCGATCAGCAGCAGCGGCGCATCGCGGTACAGGCGCTCGATCTCGTACTCCTTCGAGTACCCGTAGCCGCCGTGGATGCGGAACGATTCCTCTACGCAGAACCGGCCGGCCTCGGAGGCGAACAGCTTTGCCATCCCGGCCTCCAGGTCTGACCGTTCGCCCGCATCCTTGAGGCGGGCGGCCCTCTGCGTGAGCAGGCGGGCGGCGTCGACCTGCGTGGCCATGTCGGCGAGCTTGAACTGGATCGCCTGGTGCTGAGCGATCTCCTTGCCGAAGGTCTTGCGCTCCTGGCTGTACTTCAGCGCGAGCTCGAGCGCGCGTTGCGCGATGCCGACTCCTCTCGCGGCGACGTTGACGCGGCCCACCTCGAGCGCGTCCATCATCTGGATGAAGCCCTGGCCGATGCCCTGGTCTTCCCCACCGAGGACGTTCTCCGCCGGGACCTTGTAGCCGTCGAACACGAGCTCCGTGGACTCAACGCCCTTGTAGCCGAGCTTCTTGATCTTCGGCGGCACCGTGAGGCCGTCGTTCTCGGCTCGCCCCCGGCTCCTTCTCGCAGATGAAGCACGTCATGCCCTTGTACTTCGGGTCCGCGTTCGGGTCGGTCTTGACCAGCACGAACACGAGCCCGGAGAGAAGGCCATTGGTGACCCACATCTTCTGGCCGTTGATCTCGTAGCTGCCGTCGTCGGTCTTCTTGGCGGTCGTCTTGATCGCCTGGACGTCCGAGCCGCACTCGGGCTCGGACAGGCGAGAAGGCGGCCCGAATCTCCCCGGTGGCCATCTTCGGGAGGTACTTCTGCTTCTGCTCCTCCGTGCCGAACTTCATCAGCAGGTAGGAGCCGATGAAGTGGGTGTTGACGATGCCGGAGATGATATCCAGCCGCGGCTGAGCTCCTCGACGATCATCGCGTAGGTCGTCAGATCGAGCCCCATCCCCCCGTACTCCTCGGGGATCGTGACCCCGAACAGCCCGAGCTCCTTCATCTGCTCGACGATCGGCTCCGGGAACTCGTCCTCGTGGTCGTAGTGCTCGGCATTGGGGAGGATCTGCTCGTCGGCGAACTGATGGACCATCTCGGTGATGGCCTTCTGCTCGTCGGTGATATCGTTTGAGGGGTCGTGGTCGCCATGTGTCAGACTCTGTCAAACGTAGCGGCGCTGGGGGCGACCCCGACCCCGCCCGGGGCCTCTAGGGAGAAACATGGCCTCTACGAGCACGAACTCCCACGCGATCCGGCAATCGTCCGGTTGGCCCGCCGTTACCGCAACCTGACGCGACAACAGCTGCTGAGTTAGGTGTCAACGACTGGGCGATCGCACGCCGGAAATGGCTGTTCCGTCTACCGCGGCGTCTACTCAGTCGGCGGACCGCCCCGAACAGGCGCTCGAACACGCTCAGCCACCCTGCTGGCCTGTGGCGAGGGCGCAGCACTCAGCCACGACTCGGCGATGTGATCTGGGGGATGTGGAAACGATGGGAGCTGCCCGATCCATGTCGCCGTGCCAGGCGACCGTCGGCCAACCGGGATCAAGACGCATAAGTTGCGTGGCCTCGGCGAAGGCCGCGACATCCGCGAGCGCTACGGCCTCCGCGTGACCAGCCCCGCCCGCACCCTCCTGGACATCGCGCCGCGGATGGACAACCGCGCCCTGAATCGGCGAGTCAACGAGGCCCGCCGGGCCGAGATCCTGACCCTGGCGGACGTCGCCGACGTCGGTCGAGCGCTTTCGGCATCATCCCGGGGCCAAGACGACTCCGACCGCTGCTCCACATCAAGGGCGGCCCGACCCGCTCGGAATGGGAGGACGAGTTCCCTGCCTTCTGCAAGAAGTACGACCTCCCTGAGCCGGTGATGAGCACTTGGGTCGCCGGCCACGAAGCGGACGCGTTGTGGCCGGACCAGAAGATCGTGATCGAGCTCGACAGCTGGGAGTTTCACCAAGGCAAGGAGGCGTTCGAGACCGATCGCGAGAAAGACCTCGATCGCCAGCTCGCGGGCTACGCGCCCGTCCGGATCACCTGGGAGCGGATCAAGTACCGGTCGGTCAGGGAGGCCACCCGCCTACGCGAGCTGGGCGTCAGCGGGACGAGGCGGACTTGAGCGGCTTGCTCCAGGGAGACTCGGGGCGCTCTTGAAGCTCGCCGTCTAGCTCGATGTCGACCTTCTCGTTGAAGAACGCGACGGAGCCCTTGATCCGGCCGACCTCGGGAAGTGGGTCGGCGTAGCACCAGACCAGATTCTCGTGGCCGCCCGACCGAGTAGTAGTTCGCGGTGCCCTTGTACGGGCAGCCGGTGAGCTTGTCGCTTGGCTCGAGCTCGGCGACGACGTCCTCGCGCGGGATGTACCAGCGCGTCGGGAGGTTCGACTCGAACAGCGCCAGCGCGCGCGTCGTGTCTCGCGAGCAGCTCGCCATCGAGCGAGACCCGGATATGGCGGTCGGTACGCGAGGATGTCGATCCGGTGGTACGGGTCACTCGGATGGACCCTGATCTCTTCGTCCTCTTCGAGCCAGCGGTCGACGCGGTCGAAGTAGAAGGCGATCGCGTTCTTCAAGGGCGGCGGCGCGTCGTCGAGCGGATCGGGGTAGTACCAGGCGGCGTTCTCGACCACACGGTCGCCCGACCCGGATCGAGTAGTAGGAAGCGTCGCCCTTCTTCGGGCAGTTGGTGTGCTTGTCGGTTGGTTCGAGCAAGTCGGACGCGCACGTCCTCGGGCGGGAAGTAGTAGATCGGCTGCAGACCGCGACTCGTGCAGCAGCATCGCGCGGCGGCTGTCGGCGACCGTCTCGCCCTCGACCTCGACGCGGATCCGCTTCGGCGTCGGCTCGAGATACAGTGCACTGCCCGGCGGCGGCGGCTCGAAGTTGAACGTGCCGGCGGGCTTCTTGCCGAGCGGACCGTTGCCGTACATGAGACCCACGGTTCAGGCTCAACAGGGCGAGCTTGCGGGCCGCGCACGGACGCGTCAATCAACCGCGACCACGATCCCCAGCCAAACGATCGCGAGCGACACGGCGAAGATCGCCGGCATCCAGCACGTGCCACCCGGGCTTTCGCATGTGCGTCGGATCAGCACGAACACGAGCACCACCAGCCCGAGCTTGACCTGAAGCGTCGAGTCGTTCCAGCGGTGGTAGTGGGACGCCATCGCCGCGCCCGTGATCACCAACACGCCTACCGCAATCAGCGTCCCGATCCCGAATCGCCGCGCGGCGGCGCGCAACGGGGCACGGTCCTCGGACGCCGCGCGCAGCACCGGCACGACGATCGCCGCGAGCATCAGCTGCCCGCCGACGAAGAAGGCCATCGACAGGAGGTGCAGCCACAGGATGCCGTTCCAGAGGGTGATGCGGCACGATCCTGCCAGATGAACTTCGCGCGAGACGTCGTCGACAAGGCTCCCGGAAACCGCCTTGCCATGTTGGAGCTGGCGCGCGACGGCCATAGGAAGGAGTGGTCGTTCGCCGAGGTGGCGGACGAGAGCGCACGCCTCGCTGGGCGGCTCGAGGGCGCCGGCGTTGCCCAGGGCGGCGTAGTCATGACGGTGATCGGCAACCGACCCCAGTGGGTGCTGACGATGGTCGCGTGCTTTCGGATCGGCGCGGTCGCGCTGCCGTGCAACGAGCAGTTGAGAGCCAAGGACCTGGAGATCCGGCTCGAGGCCGCGGCTCCGAAGCTGATCGTCGCTGACGACCGCAACGCGACGGAGTCGAGGCGGCAGCGCCGGATTGCCCGGTCCTGTGGGGGAGGGACCTTCTCGGGGTAACGAACGCGCCGGCGGCCGCAGTGGACCTGCAACCAGCGGACCCGTGCCTGATCACGTTCACCAGTGGGACAACCGGCGAGCCGAAGGGGGTCGTTCACGGTCAGCGCTACCTCCCCGGTCAGCAACTCCAGTCAGAACACTGGCTGGGAACACGCCCCGGTGACCTCGTCTGGTGCACCGCTGCATCGGGATGGTCGAAGTCGGCGCGGAACGTGTTCATCGCACCGTGGATCCGGGGCGCGGCCGCGCTGCTTCACGACGCGCGATTCGACCCGGCCGAGCGGATCGAGATCCTCCAGCGCGAGCGGGTGGACGTGCTTTGCATGGCCCCGACGGAGTACCGGGTGATCGCCAAGCGAGTCGAGATTCCTCGGCTCGAGCACGTACGAGAGCTGGTTGCCGCCGGCGAGGCCCTCAACCCTGAGGTGATCCGCGCCTTCAAGGAGGCGACGGGAATCGAGATCCGCGACGGCTACGGCCAGACGGAGACCGGCCAGCTGACCGCGAACCCGGCCGGAGAACGAGCGAGGCCTGGGTCGATGGGGGTACCCCTACCGGGCGTGGACCTGACCGTTGACGACGGCGAGCTCATCCTGAGCGACCCTCGAACGGACCCCACGTTCTTCGTCGCGTACCTGGACGGTGAGCGAGCGCCTGCAGACGAGCCCTGGCACACCGGGGACCGCGTCCGCCAGGACGAAGAGGGCTACCTCTACTTCGAGGGACGCACCGATGACGTGATCATCTCGGCGGGATACAGAATCGGACCGTTTGAGGTGGAGTCGGCGCTCGTCTCCCACGGGGCCGTGGCGGAGGCGGCGGTGGTGGCGGCCCCCGACGAGGAGCGCGGCAGCGTCGTGCGCGCGGTCATCGTGCTCCGCGACGGCTTCGCCCCCAGCGACGAGCTGAAGACCGAGCTGCAGGAGCACGTGAGGCTCCAGACCGCTCCATACAAGTACCCGCGGATCGTCGAGTTCGCGGCGGAGCTGCCCAAGACGTCCAGCGGAAAGGTCAAGCGAGCGCAGCTACGCTCAATGGCGTGAGACCCACAATCGGCATCTGTGCTGCTCTCGAAGATGCGAGCTGGAGCGTGTGGAATCGCCGCGCGGTGCTGCTGGCGCACGAGTACATCCTCGCGATCCAGAAAGCCGGTGGCTTGGCGCTGATGATCCCGCCCGACCCGGCACTGGAGGAGGCTCCCGACGAGGTGCTCGACAAGATCGACGGGCTGATCCTCGCCGGCGGTGCCGACATCGACCCTTCTCGTATGGCGCGGAGCCGCACGCGAAGACGAATGGGACGGTCCCCGAGCGCGACCGCGTTGAGCTCGCGCTGGCGACGCGCGCCTCGATCGGGGGATACCGCTGCTCGGAATATGCCGCGGAATGCAGTTGCTGAACGTGGCGTTCGGCGGCACGCTGCTCCAGCACATCCCTGACGAAGTAGGGCACGAGGAGCATCGACGCCACCCCGGAACGTTCGATGACTCAGACCACGACGTGCGGCTCGATCCGGGCTCGCTGGCCGCCCGTGCCGCGGGTGAGGACTCCACGAAGTCAACTCGCATCACCACCAGGGGATCGCCGAGCTCGGCGACGGGCTGACGATCACCGGTATGTCGGCGCTCGACGAGATACCCGAGGCGATCGAGGGGACGTCCCCGAGCTTCGTCTTGGGTGTCCAGTGGCACCCCGAGGCCGACGAACGCAGCCGCGTGATCAGGATGCTGGTAGCCGAGGCGGCTCGCCGTAGCCCGCGGAGCGCACCGCGCCGCGTGACCTGCTCTGCGTGCTCGGGGCCGCGTGTCTCGAGCACGAGCTGGACGGCGGTCTCGCGGACGTGCAGATCGAGACCCTCGCGGATGTGCTGAACGTCCAGGAGGTTCGCGCCCCGCGCGCCGACGAGCGTCAGCAGCTGCGCGAGCGATCCGGGGCGATCGGGAACACGCGCGAGCAGCACCAGCCGACGGCCGGCTTGACTCTCGTGGCGACGGGCGACGTGGGCCAGCAGCCCCGCGTCGACATTGCCGCCGGACAGGATTGCGACCGTGGTGCCCTCGGCAGACAGCGGGACCCGACTTCCGAGGAGCGCAGCGACGCCGACCGCACCCGCCCCCTCGACCACGAGTTTGGCCCGCTCGAGCAAGAACACCATCGCCTCGGCACATCATCCTCGGGAACAACCACCATCCCGTCGACCCATTCGCCGATCAGTGAGAGCGTCAGCTCCCCGGGGCGCTTGACGGCGATCCCGTCGGCAATCGTCAGCGCCGTCTCGACGGCGACGGGTTCGCCTGCCTCGAGCGATCCCGGAAACGGCGCGCACGTGTCGACCTGCACGCCGACTACTTGCACCGACGGCTTGGCCGACTTCAAGGCGATCGCGATCCCCGAGATCAGCCCGCCGCCGCCGACCGGCACGACCACCCTCGCGATGTCGGGGACCTGTTGAAGCAGCTCGAGCCCGATCCCGCCTGTCCCGCGATCACGTCGGGGTCCTCGAACGGATGGACGAACGCGAGCCCGCCCTCGTCGGCTCGTTGTCGCGCTGCGGCCAAGGCCTCGTCGACGGAAGCGCCGACGAGCCGGACCGTCGCACCGCGCGCGATCGCAGCCTCGACCTTGGGGATCGAGGCGGTCTCCGGCATGAACACCTCGCACGGAACCCCTCTTTCGTGGGCCGCGTACGCGACGGCCTGTCCGTGATTGCCGGCGCTGCCCGTCACCACCCCGGCGGCGCAGCCTTCCCCGAGCGCGGCGATTTTCGCAAGCGCCCCGCGCAGCTTGAACGACCCCGTGCGCTGGAGGTTCTCGGCCTTGAATGCGACGTCCCCCCGGCACGGTCCGAGATCGTGCGGGAGCTCAGGACCGGCGTCTCGCGGATCACTCCCTCGCCCGCCGTGTAGGCCCGGCGGATGTCCTCGGCCGAGGGGCTCGGGGCTCACTGCTCCTCGAGCGCCACCACCGCGTCGATTTCGACCATCGCCCCGCGCGGCAGCGCGGCCACCCCGATCGCGACGCGGGCAGGCGGGTCGGACTCGAAGAACGAGCCGTAGACCTCATTCACCGCCGCGTAGGCGGACATGTCAGTGAGGTAAATCGTCATCCGCACTGCCTTCCCGAGCGTAGTGCCCGCCGCGGTGCAGACAGCTGCGAGGTTCTCGAGGCAACGGCCAGCCTGCTCCGCGGCTGTTGCACCGGTCAGATCGCCGGTACGGGGATCGAGCGGGATCTGCCCCGAGCAGAACAGCAGGCCTCCGACCTTGACCGCGTGAACATAGGGACCGACCGCCGCTGGGGCATCGGGTGCTGTGACCGGCTCGCGCACGCGCGATAACCCTAACCGAAGATCCCCTCCGGCAGGAACGCCCCGACGACCCAGTTCGGCGCGTCGACGACCTCGTGAATGCGCAGGTCACAGGCGACGCTCGCAAGCGCATACGACTCCTCCGGCTCCAGCCCGCGGGTCGCGACGAGATGGTCGATCAGCCCACGGGTCGCGTCACGGGCGGCGCCGAGCAGGTCCGGACCGACGCCCGTGCAGACGTGAAACGGACCCGGCTCGGACGCGGCTGGAGTGTCGAACGCGGGTGCCTTGATTGAGAGGTCCTTTCGAACCGACACCCGCACGACGACGTCCATCGCGCTCTCGATCGCGGTGCCACACACCTCGCCGTCGCCCTGGGCGGCTGCGTGTCGCCGAGTGACAGCAACGCTCCTTCGACGCCCACCGGGAGGTACAGCGTGGCGCCCGCCGTCAGATGGCGGGTGTCCAGGTTTCCTCCCCAGCGGCTGGGCGGCAGGATCGGATGCTGCCCGGGCTCCGGCAGGGCGACGCCGATCGTGCCCGGGAACGGGCGCAGCGGCACGGTGATGTTGTCCGAGAAGTGGACGCCGTCCGAAGCGACTGAAGAGATGCGCAGCCACGGCTCCGTGAACTCGTCGGCAAGCAGGCCGAAGCCGGGAATGATGGCCGTCCAGCCCCAGTCTCCGGGCCTGAACTCCAACAGCTCCACCGCGAGCGCGTCACCGGCGACCGCGCCCTTGACGTACACCGGCCCGCTGACCGGATTGATGTGGGAGAAGTCGATACGCGGGACGTCGGCCGCCGTCGAACCTTTGTGGATCTGCTCGTCGGACGCGTCGCGCGCGTGGAGCTCGATCACCTCTCCGGATTCCACCTCGAGCACGGGCTCGATGGAGTGGTCCCAAACGTAGTTGAACGCATCGCGACGAACTTCGTGGATGGAGCCGCTCACGCCGGAGCGAGGAGGCCGTCGAGAATCCGCCCGTAAGACGCGACCGCGAGCGACAGATGACCGTGCTCGGGGTGGAGCTCCGCCCGGGCGCCTCGAACGTGCTGGGCGAGCCACTGGCCGTGCGCGAAGGGGACGAAGCGGTCCTGTTCTCCCTGCCAGATCGTGACGGGCACGTCGATTTTGTCCAGATTGAACCCCCAGTTGCGCATGAACGCCATGTCGTCGTCGAACCAGCCCCAGATCCCGGACGCCAGACCACGCCTGAAGCTCTCGGCGATGTACTCGGCGAACTCACCCGTCAGAACACGCCTGTCGACCTCTGAGAGCAGATCGCCGAGGCCGGCGTGGAGGTCGGAACCGCTCGTCTGTGCGAGCTCGGAACCCATCTGCGTGAGAAACGCCGACAGTGGCTCGTCTCCGGCCTCGGCCGCGCCGAACTCCTCGATGTTCTCCTCCCCCATCCCGGCCAGCCAGTCGAGTCCCTCGGCGTCGCGCGGTGCGACGCCTGCGATCGTCGCTCCGGCGATCACGCGGTCGCCGAGCAACGTCGCACACGCCAGCGCGTGTGGACCGCCCCCGGACCACCCGGTCACGAAGAACCGATCGATCCCCAGCTGATCCGCGATCGCGCTCACGTCGGCCGCGCAATCGGCGACGGTCCGACCGGGATGGCGGTCCGAGCTCGCGTAGCCCGGCCGCGAGTAGGCGATGTGGCGAAGACCGCGCTCGGCACCGGCTTGGACAAGCGGCGCGAACAGCGTCCCGGCGCCCGGCGTCCCGGTGTGGAGGAAGACGACGTCGCCCTCGTCGGGGCCGTCGAGCTCGAGCTCGAGCGTGCGGCCATCCGGGGTGGTCACCGTTCTGGACGATGGCACCCATTGAGCCTATAGCGTGCCCGTACAATCCGGCGAGGGGTGGCAGAGAGATGTCAGCGCTGATTTGTTCGGGGTGCGGCCACCAGAACGGGGCCGAGGACCGCTTCTGCAGCCAATGCGGCGTTCGTTTGGGTTGGGCGCGCGCCGCGGAGGGCTCGCTGAAGACCGTGTCCGTGGTGTTCTGCGACCTCGTCGGTTCGACGACGCTCCAGGAAACGCTGGAGCCCGAATCGGCCCGGCACGTGATGGGCAGGTTCTACGACGTGATGCGCGCGGCGGTCGAACTGCACGGCGGGACGGTCGAGCGGTTCATCGGGGACGCGGTCCTGGCTGCATTCGGAGCCCATACCGTAGGCGAAGACGATGCGCTGCGCGCCGTGCGCTGCGCTGCGGAGATGGGCCTCCAGGTGGACCTGCTCAACCAGGAGCTGGAGGAGCGATGGGGCGTCCGCCTTCAGGTGCGCACTGGGGTGAACACCGGGGAGCTGGTAGTGGACAAGGCCGAAATACTCGTCGGGGACATGATGAACACAGCCGCCAGGCTGGAGCAGGCGGCCGCTCCGGGCGACGTCCTGATCGGAGAACCGACCTGGCGCTTGGTCCGCCACGACGTCGAACTCGAGGAAGTCGTTCCGCTCGAGTTGAAAGGCAAGCGCGAACCGGTGCGGGCCTGGCGGCTCGTCTCGGCGCGCGCGCGTGTCAGCGTCCGGGCAAAGACGCCGCTGATCGGACGGTCGGAAGAGCTCTCGCGGTTGCGGTCAGCGCTCTCGAGCGCAATGTCCACACGTACCTGCCGGCTCGTGACCGTGATCGGCTCGCCGGGCCTGGGCAAGTCGCGCCTCGCGCAGGAGTTTGCACGCGAGCTGGAATCCGAGGCAACGGTCCTGGTCGGCCACTGCGCGCCGAGCGGCGAGGGGATCACGTTTCTCCCCGCCGCCGAGGTGCTTCGCTCCGCCGCGAGCATCGGAGAGGGCGACTCGGCCGAGCTGGTCGTGGAAAAGCTATCTGCGCTCCTGCGCGGGACCCCGGAGTGGGAGCGAGCCGTCGCCCGAGCCGCGGCTTTGCTCGGAACCGGGGACCACGCATCCCCCGAAGAGACGTTCTGGGGCGTCAGGCGCGTGCTCGAGTGCCTAGCCAAGCGCGCCCCACTGGTCGTGGTCCTCGACGACCTGCACTGGGGAGAGTCACTGTTCATGGACCTTGTCGAGCACCTTGTGGAGTGGGTGCGCGAGGCGCCGATCCTGCTCGTCGCCCTCGCGCGACCGGAGCTCCGGGAGACGCGTGAGGCGCTAACACATCCGGGCAGCCGGTCTGCGGACGTGATTGAGCTCGAGCCATTCGGGCCCGAGCAGAGCCGCGAGCTTGTGGCCGGACTGCTCGGCTCGGTCGACCTCCCCGACGAGCTGCTCGAGCGGATCCTTGATACGACCGACGGCAATCCGCTGTTCCTCGAAGAGCTGTTGCGGATGCTGGTGGACGAGGGGTCGCTCGAGCGCTCCGGCGACACATGGATGGCTGTGGGTGGCGCGGACGCGGTCCAGGTCCCACCGACGATCCAGGCACTATTGACCGCTCGGATCGAGCGGTTGCGAGCCGACGAGCGGGCGGTGGTCGAGCGCGCCGCGGTGATCGGCAAGCAGTTCTATCGCGGCGCCGTCGCAGAACTGGTCGCTCCGCCGATCAAGGTGGGGATCGACGGACACCTCGAGACGCTGCGCCGCAAGGACGTGGTCCAGCCGGAGGGCACGTACTGGATCGATGAACCGATCTTCCGCTTCCACCACGTCCTGATCCGCGACGCGGCATACCACTTGCTGCTCAAAGAGGCGCGTGCCGAGCTGCACGAGAAGTTCGCCGAATGGCTAGAGGGGAAGGCAGGGGCGCTCGTCGGCGAGCACGAAGAGGTGATCGCGTATCACCTCGAGCAGGCCCACGAATACCGGCGGCAGCTCGGACCGCTCGACGAACGCGGGAGGACCCTTGGCGCTCACGCTGCATCGAGGCTCGCGTCAGCGGGACGGCGGGCGCTGGCCCGAGAGGACCTGGCGGCGGCAGCCAACCTGCTGCGTCGAGCGCTCGCCCGCCAGTCCGGGATCGACGAAGCGACGATTCTTTGGGACCTCGGGGAAGCGCTCCTGTCGGCTGGCGAGACCGCTGGCGCGACGGAGGTTGTCGAACTGCTTGCCGCAGTCTCGGCTGGCGATGAAGGACCTACTGCGCGCGCGGCCGTGCTCGCGGCACAGCTGGCGATCCTGACCGGCGCGGCCGCGCTTGCGCAGACCGTGACGGGCATCGGCACCGCAACGCAAGCGCTGGCCGCCGCGGGCGACGGCGTGGGCGAAGCTAAGGGGTATCACGTCATGGCCCAAGCGCACGCCCAACTGGGACAGGTAGCCGCCGCTGAGACAGCGCTTGACAGGGCGCTGACCGCGGCGCGCAAGGTTGATGATCGACGCAGAATCACAGCGGTGCTGGCCGCCGCGCCCCGCGCTGCGCTTTGGGGACCTTCGCCGGTGATGCGGGCCAGTGGCCGGTGTCTAGACGTGGTGCGGATCCTGCGCATGACGCCGGGTAGTCGCCACGTCGAGCCGATCGCGCTTCGCTGTCAAGCCGTGCTCGAGGCAATGCGCGGCCGGGCAGCAGCAGCGCGAGACATTCTCGACGCCGGACGGGCGACGCTCGAGGAGCTCGGGCTCACGCTCGAACTACATGAGCTGGCGATGCACGCGGGGATCGTCGAGTTGATAGCCGGAGAGCACGATGCGGCGTCAGATCTGCTGCGTTCAGCACGAGACGGATTCGCATCGCTCGGAGTCTTCGTCAACGCTGCGCAGGCAGCGGCGCTGCTCGGCAGAGCGCTCGTCGAAAAGGGGCAGGATGCCGCGGCGATCGAGCAGACCAAGTTCGCCGAAGAACATGCGGGCGGAGACCTGAAGACGACGATCACCTGGCAGGGCGTACGAGCCGAGGCGTTGGCGCGCGGCGGAAGCTGGGACGAGGCGCTCGAGCTGGCAAGGCGGTCCGCGGACCTGGCCGAGCCCACTGACGCGCTGGCGGACAAGGCGGACGCGAACATGGTCCTCGCGCGCGTCTATCGCGAGTCGAAGCGCTTCGACGACACAAGCTCAGCGGCCGAGGCGGCGCGGGTGCTCTACCAGTCGAAGGGGCATGTGGTCGGCATGCAGCGCGCTGGCGAGCTCGCGCGCTCCCAGGACATGACCAGCCCCGGACCGACCGAGTCAGAGAGCCTGAAGGACGCGGCGATCGATGATCCCGAGCTGGCCGATTACTTCGCGCGCTTTGCTGCGCTCGTTGAGGAGCGAGACATCGAGGGCCTGCTCGAGATGTACACCGAGGATTCAGTCGTCTTCGACCACCGCGAGATCGGGTGGGGCGAGCGCGTGGGACGCGAGGCACACGAGGAGGTCTTCCGCAGCGGGATGGAAATGTGTCCCGACCTGCGCTTCCACATCGATGAGGTACTGGCCTGCGAGCCCGGGACGATCGCGATCCGGACAACATGGCGCGGAACTGGGCCGGCCGGGGTCCAGGCCGAGATACCGATGGGCCGCATCTGCTGGATCGAGGGCGGCCTGATGACGCGACTCGAGCTGTTCGACCCGGACGACTACACATCGATCGTCGCCCGCTTTGAGGAGGAGCTTGGCGGACGCGACGGCAAGCAACCTCGGGAGACCCGCGAACGCCCACCGATGCGGTTCTGGGCCGAGTGCAACCGGCGTCTCGCCACCCAGGAGACCGGGCCGCTCCTCGAGCTCTTCCCAGAAGGTGCGCGTGCCCTAGTGAGCTCTGCGCTCTCGATGATGAGCGAGGTCCAGCTCGAGGTCGATGAGGTGCTGGCGTGCGATGACCGGGTGATGGCGATGCGGGCGGCCTGGCGCGGAAAGGACCCGGCAAGCGGCGGAGATCTGGAGCGTCCAGTGGGAGTCGTCTCACTGATTGAGGGCGGACGGCTGAAGCGCATCGATCAGTACGAGCCAGCCGAGCGCCAGCTGATGACTGCTCGCTACGCCGAGCTCGGCGGCGGGCTCGGGCTGCTGGGCGACACGGCCTCAGAGCGCCAGATCAAGGAATACGCCCGGCGCTACGCTGCCCGGGACTTCGACGGGCTCAGAGCGCTGAACGCGGAGGACTGGCGGCTTGTCGACCACCGGCAGCTCGGTTGGCGCGAGTTGGATCAAGACAACTACGCCGACGAGCAGCGGGCGATCTGGGCCCAGATCGAAAATGTCCACCTCGAGGTCAACGAGGTACTGGCGGCCGACGATCGGGTCCTGGCCGCTACCGGCACCTTCCGAGGAACTGCCAAGGCGTCAGCGGGTGGAGGCCGGTTCGACTACCCCGTCGGATTCATCACGCTGGTCGAAAACGGACTCACCATCCACAGCGACTGGTACGACCCGGATGACAGACACAGTCTGCTGGCCCGTTATCACGAGCTCGGCGGGTCCCCAGCGGGGCTGCGGGGCTGAAGGACGAGGGGGCGAAGATCGTGTCATCACTGATTTGTTCGGGGTGCGGCCAAGCGAACGGCAGTGATGCTCGGTTCTGCGAGCAATGCGGCAACTCGCTGGCGCCCCGCTGCGCCTCCTGCGGCGCCGAAGTCTCGCCGACGGCCCGTTTCTGTAGCAGCTGCGGCTCCTCGATAACCGCTGACGAGCCGACCCCGACGGGCGCGCTGAAGGTTGTCTCGGTGGTGTTCAGCGACCTGGTGGGCTCGACCGCGCTTCAGGAGGCGCTCGAGCCTGAGTCGGTGCGCACGGTGATGGCGCGCTTCTACGAGGCGATGAAAGGAGTCGTCGAGCGCTACGACGGCGCGATCCAGAAGTTCATCGGTGACGCGGTGGTGGCGGTGTTCGGCGCCCCGATCGTGCGCGAGGACGACGCGCTGCGGGCGGTCCGCTGTACGGCGGCGATGACTGAGGAGCTCGAGACCTTGAACGACGAGCTCGAACGTACCTGGGGTGTGCGGCTCGAGATGCGAACGGGCGTCAATACCGGCGAGCTCGCGGTCAGCGACGAGGGGATCTTCGTCGGCGACACGATGAATACCGCCGCCCGGCTCGAGCAGGCGGCCGCTGCTGGTCAGGTGCTTATCGGGGACGCGACGCTGCGCCTGGTGCGACACGAGATCGAGGTCGAAGAGATCGCACCACTCGAGCTGAAGGGCAAGACGGCTCCGGTACGGGTGTGGCGGCTCGTCTCGACGCAGCCACGCGGCGGCGCCGCGACGGAAGCGCCGCTGGTCGGCCGCGGCCGCGAGCTCGAACGGCTGCGAGCGGCCCTGGAGCAGGCCGTCGACAGTCAGGCCTGCCGGCTGGTCACCGTGATCGGGTCCCCCGGTCTCGGCAAGTCGCGCCTTGCTTCCGAGTTTTCCCGATCGTTGGAGGGCGAGGCATTGGTGTTGGAGGGTCACTGCGAAGCCAGTGGCGAGGGCATCACCTTCCTCCCCGTCGCGGAGGTGCTGCGCACGGCAGCGTCGATCGCCGACGACGACTCGAGCGAGGAGGTAGTCGCAAAGCTGACGGCAGTCGTCGGCGATGAGCGAGTCGTGGCCCGCGTGGCCGGGCTGCTCGGAGCTGGGGCGCCGGCGGCTCCTGAGGAGACCTTCTGGGGTGTCCGCACGGTGCTCGAGTCACTTGGCCGCGAGCGACCCTTGGTGCTGGTCTTGGATGACGTCCATTGGGGACAGCCGATGTTCCTCGACCTCGTCGAGCATCTGGTCGAGTGGGCGCGGGATGCGCCAATCCTGCTCGTGGCGCTCGCTCGCCCCGAGCTGCGCGAGATACGCGAGGCGCTCTCCCACACCGGGCGGCGTGCCGTGGACGTGATCGAGCTCGAGCCGCTCGAGCCCGAGCAGAGCCGCGCGCTCGTCGGGGGGCTGCTCGGGCAGGTTGATCTCCCGGACAAGCTGCTCGGCCGGATCCTCGAGACGACTGAGGGCAACCCGTTGTTCCTCGGCGAGCTTCTGCGGATGCTCGTCGATGAGGGATCGCTCGAGCAGGAGGACGAGGTGTGGGTGGCAGCGGGCGGCGCCGAGGCCGTCCAGGTACCGCCAACGATTCAGGCTCTGCTGACCGCTCGCATCGAGCGGCTGCGCGCGGACGAGCGCTCGGTCGTCGAGCGCGCCGCGGTGATCGGCAAGCAGTTCTATCGGGGCGCCGTCGCCGAGCTGGTCGCGCCGCCGATCCGCTTGGGGATCGATGGCCACCTGGAGACGCTGCGGCGCAAGGACATGGTCGAGCCAGAGGGCACGTACTGGATCGACGAGCCGGTCTATCGCTTCCACCACGTCCTGATCCGTGACGCCGCCTACCACCTGCTCTTGAAAGAGGCGCGGGCGGAGCTGCACGAGAGGTTCGCGGACTGGCTGGAGACGAAGGCCGGCGAGCTCGTCGGTGAGCACGAGGAAGTGATCGCGTATCACCTCGAGCAGGCGCATGAGTACCGCCGGCAGCTCGGTCCACTCGACGACCGGGGCCGCGCGATCGGGGTTCGAGCCGCAACCATGTTTGCGTCGGCGGGACGGCGTGCGCTCGCTCGCGAGGACCTGGCCGCCGCTGCCAACCTGCTGCAGCGGGCGTTGGATCGCGATCCGGACGCCGACGTCCTCTGGGATCTCGGCGAGGCGCTCTTGTCCGCGGGTGAAACCGCGCAGGCCGCCGACGTCGTGGCGCGTCTGTCCGGCCCGCGCGCCGACGTGCTCGAAGGTCAGCTCGGGGTGCTGACGGGGACCGGCTCGCTCGAGCCGACACTCGAGCGCGTGACGGCGGCGACGGCGACGCTCGCCGCGAGCGGGGACGCGGCCGCCGAGGCCAAGGGGCACCACGTCGCCGCGGCAGTGCAGGCGCAGCTGGGACGCGTCGCGGACGTGGAGACGTCGCTTAACCAGGCGCTGCTCGCAGCGCGGAAAGCCGAGGATCGGCGGCGGATCACAGCCGTGCTCGCGGCGGCGCCGCGGGCGGCGTTGTGGGGCCCATCGCCAGTGGTCCGCGCTTCCGGTCGCTGCCTGGATGTGGTGCGGATCTTGCGGATGACGCCGGGCAACCGGCACGTGGAAGCGGTAGCTCTGCGCTGCCAGGCGGTTCTGGAGGCGATGCGTGGCCGGGCCGACGCGGCGCGCGAGAT
>CAVPKT010000075.1:0-30885 GCA_963705775.1 uncultured Solirubrobacterales bacterium
TTTCCTATGGATGCGATTGAGTCTGTAGGGAAAGACTAATCTTCGAATTCTTTTCTTGCCTCTGATGACGACGAAGTTGTCGGTATTGATTGCCCTAATTCTTCCCGCGGTTATTCCGTCTCCAAATCTGACTTCGCTACCAAGCCTCGGAATTCTTTGCTGTTCTTGTTGCTGATCAATCCAACACTCGCAAATTATCCAACTAGAATTGACTCAATAGGCGCCCAGAGTCCCCATATAACTCTAGAGTGACAAAGTTTTTTCTAGAGAAATAATACATACAATTTATTAGGACATTCTGCAAAACTACGCTTTTCTTAATAAAATATTGGAAAAACTGCCTTCGCACTTTCTGTTGGCCTATTCGAAATCGCTTTGGCCATCTATTCCTACTCTTTTTCTCTACAAAAGGTGGCGAAATTGAGTAATCACGCTTGGCCGAAATTGTCTACCGCCTTTCCGCGGAAACTCCAATCCTATTCCCTTAATGGGGGTTAGAATTTTCAAACTTCTTAACTCGCAGCCAAAAATCCGCTCTTAGAGAGGCACAATCTTTTGCCTGAGACCGAGATTGTCGAGGTCGTCGAGGGACAACGTTTCGCTGTTCGAGAAACCACTTGGAGAGTGCCTGAAGGAAGGTTTGCTCCATCGAGTTGTGGCTGTCTTTCTGAGAGATTCTTCGGGTAGGTTATTCCTCCAGCGACGCAGTTTTAGAGATGATTGGATGCCGGGAAAATGGACCTTTTCTTGCGCAGGTCACGTAAAAGCCGGAGAGACTCCTGAAGAAGCCGCAAGACGTGAGTCGGGGAAGAGTGGGGTTGGAAACGGAGTCGCAATTTCTTTTTCGCTACTTGCTTCCTAAAATAGAATTTCATGGGCTAGTTGAACATGAAATCTCTTTTGTCTTTGAGACGCACTCTGACTCTAATCTTTCATTAGATCCAATGAAATAGAGGAAGGAAAATTTCTCAGAATAGATGAAGTAAAGGATTTCTTCAAAAACAAGTCCGAAGCAAATAACTCCGGTAAACGCCGTGATACTTTGTCGAGAAATACTTGAAGCTCGAAGTAGCTGACCGCGCTCCAAAAATTTGAAAAACAAATTCTTTCGTTTCTAGTTTGATTCCGTAATGAAATCGTTCTTCTGACAAACGTTTTAAGCCGATTTTCTTGCGGACATCGCATTATGGCAAGAAAAGGAACGAAACGAAGATTTCGTGAACCAGGACTCGTCAACGCGAAAATCTACGACCTAGGTCAGCCTTACTGGTGGGGGATGCCGTGTATCCTGAGATAACTCGCCATTCCTGATCTATCTTTTATCGGTATCACGAGCAAACGAAGAAATTGTTGAAACCATCAGCTCCCGGTCTGGCGGTTTTGCGTACTTTTGGGGTCAGTAACTACGAGATGCATTCAGGTACTCATCTCGACGCTCTGTGTCACATGTCAAAGAACGGAAGCTTACGGCGTAGTGAATGCGGCGGGTGGTTTCCCACTCGTGTGGCATTCGAGGATGAGCGTTGAAGAGATTCGACCGATAATCAAAAGGGCAATATTCCGACATTTCCCAAGGAACAAAGGCGTCGATCTATTACCTGCAAGATATGAAATTCTCCGTGAAGATGTCGAAGGAGCACTTGCCGCTGAAAATGTAAAGATCAAGGAAGGGATGCCGGCTCGCGAGAACAGGTTATTCTAGGTTCATGACTACGGATTCGGATGTGTACCTCCATAAATTCGCGGGGATGACGGCTAATCAGCGCGGTTGCTAGCCTCGATGAAAATTTCCGTTGCTTGTTCCGACAATTTGGCGTTTGGAGTGCCAAAGCCCTTCGAGTTGCATCAAGCGTTTTTGGTGGAAAACGGGATCTTCATGATAAAAAGCCTCAACCTAGAACAATTAGCAAAAGACGGAACATGTACGTTTCCAACCTCGATCGTCTTGCCGTTGAAGGTGAAGGGTGCGACGGGTTCTTTGGTGCGTCCCATCGCCCCACTTTGTGAAAATTTCGGGAGAAATCTATTATGAGTTGCCGCAAAACCATCGCAGATTCTAGATACTCAGAGATTAGTGCAGGATTCTCTAGACTTGGTCAACGTTGACAGTCCGACGGGAAAAGAGGGAGAGGTCGGAGAGCTTTAATGCATCAAAAGCGCGCGCTGGGAATGAAGGTTTCCATGCAAGAAGTCGAACAAGGAAGATAACGCTTCTGGAACTTTGCAGGGAGATAATCCTGATGGCAGCCACGTTTATTTAATGGTCATCTGGATATATCTTTTGCGGCAAACGCTTATCCCGATGTCTCAGGGCGATTTCTCCAGTGGATCGCCATTTCTCTGGGTCAGTTGATGTCAGCTGGATTTACGGCATGGGTGCCTTTAACATGAAATCCGCTCTTGCAGCGTATGCAGCCGCCGTCCGAACTATCTATTCCTGTGAAAAATTACCTGGCAGCATCGTTATCGCCGGGTAATCGGAGAAATTGAAAAAGCGCAGGTGGGTCACATTACAAGGGCCCTCTAATACCGCGGCTACGGTCATGGCACTGCATATTTGGTGGCACATGGCGGCACCGCTGATGTCGCGATCCTCGGCGAGCCCACAGGTCTGAGACTCATGTGCTGCACAGTGGAAGCTGCTGGTTTACAGTCGCGACCTTAAAGGAACACTCGTCCACAAGTGCACGCGGGCGGAGTCTCTGACGTAATCAGCAAATGACAAGATTATTTCTGCGCTAGAAAAATGGGCGCCAGACTATACAAAGCTCGCTACATCTACAAATAAAGAGCCAACTGTAAACATTGGCTCAATCGAGGGAGGGTGGCCCTGGAGAGCATCCGAGAACTCCCGTGTTTGCAACTCTTACTCGACGTAAGATTCCCGCCCAGGTATCACGCTCTGCGGATAAAGCGGGAGGTGCAAGGAGTATTGGAGAACGTCTAAAGAAAGAACAGGGAATTGCAGCGGGACTGGAGATTTATGTGACGAATGAATGGTCCGACGTTTCGTAAAGAAGGAGTAAGTTTCCAGATCGGTAAGAAATGCACACAAAGAGATTTTCATTCTCCTGCAGAGTCATAGATTTCTCCTGGTCATCCGATGCAAATATTCTAACGCGTCACGGAATAATTGCCATAATTATCGCCCTTCAGGTGGACCGGAAAAGAAACTCGCGGCACGATGTACAATTCCTAACTTGGTGAAATGCGCGCAGGTTTATACGGTTCTTCTACTCTGGATATCTGCTCGAAGAACTCCTCCGATGTGAGGACTGTTGTTGTATAGGGTCACTAGGCACATCAAATCTGACAGGGTGAAAAATGAATGGCAAAACAGCCAATCAACCCGCCCGATTCAGTGAAAAAAAGCGTGGAAATATGCCACAGGTCATCAGACGAATTTTGTGGAATCGCTCAAGAAATTGGTGAAGCAGCCTAGCGTTTCCGCTCAGAACCTCGGTCTCAAGGAATGCGCGGAAATGGTGAGGAAACAAATGGCGGAATTGGGCTTTTCCGTGAAACTGATCAAGATTCCCAGCGCGCCCGACGTCGTTGACGGGGACTTTGAAAGGCTACGAAGAAGTGCAAAAGACTCTCGTAATTTACAATCATTACGATGTGCAGCCTCCAGAGCCTCTTGAAGAATGGAAGTCGGAACCCGACGATCCCGTAGTGCGAAACGGGAAGCTCTTTTGGAAGAGGCGTCGGTGACGACAAGGGGGAGTCGATTGCGCGCTTTAACGCAATCGAAGCGATCTTGAATTCCGGTGGGGTGAGTCAAACCGATCTAAAGTGGTTTGTCGAAGGCGAAGAAGAGGTAGGCAGCCTGCACCTTCATGGATTTGTCGAGAAAAACAAGGCGTTTCTTAGAGGGGAGGGCTGTCTGTCGGAAGCCGGAGATCGCTTGCCGGGCGGGGCAGGTCAGAAATTCATCTTGGAGTGAAAGGCGCTCTACGTAGAGTATCGATAAAGTCTGGAAAAGAAGACGAAGCACTCGCAATACGGTGCAGGCATCCGCCAAACCCTGCATGGCGATCGTAAAATTGCTGAAAGACCATTCGCAATGCAGATGGAAAAATCCTCATCGAGGGATTCTACGATGATGTCCTACCACCAACACCTGCAGAGAAGGAATTGATTAGGGCAAACGAGTTTTCGGTAAAAGATTTGCAAAAAGCGCTCGAAATCGATTATCTTCTGGAAGAAAAAGACGATGTCGCAACAATGACAAAGCACCTGTACTCCCCGACAGCGAACATTGCGGGATTTGTCTCAGGATATCAAGGAAAAGGAGCCAAAACAATCGTCCCTAAGGAAGCTTTTGCGAAAATGGATTTCCGATTAGTCGCGGACATGAAGGCATCCGACATTTTAGCCAAATTACGAAATCATCTGACGGAAAAAGGCTTCAGAGATGTGGAGGTGCAAGTGTCCTCGGCAGAAGCCCCGCCAAAACTCCGGTGGAGAGTTACATTGCGCAAACCATGATTCAGTGCGCAGAGATGGCAGAGGGCGAGCGGCCAAATGTTGGCCCACCATCGCTGGAACAGGCCTATGAGCCTATTCACAAATCTCCTTGGGTCATCGACGGCAATGGGTCTAGGTATCAATTATCCTGGCGCAAGTTTCCACGCTCCGAACGAAAACATCGTCCTGGACTACTATCACCGCGGAATCAAACAACTGGTCTGCCTATTCGCCATGTTTTAATGCAAGAAGATAAAAGGCCCTAGTGATGGTGAGAAACATGGCTAAAGCTGAACACATCTGTTCGAATCCGGAGCACGAAATGAATTTTGCAGAAAGCACCGAAACCGGTCAGCTGAATCTGCGCGTATTAAGCTCCGTTCAAAAATGTACAGGTAGCCTAACTTAGGCTCTGCAATAATTCCTCGTTGTATTGCATACTTGAGGAAACTAGGCAGGTGTGCATTGCTAAGTGCAATGTGCACAAGAATGACCCGCATGCGCGATAGTAACTTGCGAGTTCTTTTGATCCTTCGCACTTGAAGCAAAAGATACAGTCTGCCGACGATCCGAATCTGCTGCCTAATTTTTGGCTCCATCTCGAGGAAAAGCCGATCCTGATTCCGGCTGCTCTTGATCCTTCACTGCTTCTTGCAAAGTTGGCTTGAGAGAGCCTAAATGGTAATTTCTTGCAAGGTGTCAAACTTTTAAGGCCAAGGGCTCAGAAAGGATTTACAAGAAAGGTTCATAGGAATCGCGTCCCGAGGGCAATCTAGAAGCCCGTCACTTTTGTCTAACAGAAGGAACGTGAGAAGAGTTGCCAGCGCGGAAATTCGCGACCCAATTCACGGCTACATTTACGCAACGGGTCTCGAACGCGAAATAATCGACACGCCCATCTTCCAAAGACCGGAGAATAAGACAACTTGCTGGGTGCCATCTCGTTTATCCGGGCGGCCAGCACTCACGATTTGAGCATGTAATAGGGTGTATGTATCTCGCGGGCAATGTATCGGAGGTTCTCTCAACTAGGAATGTCGGGTTTCGGAGAGAAGACGGCAATAAGTTGAGGATCGCAGCCCTTCTTCATGACATTGGGCATCGCCATTCAGCCACATGTTCGAGGAAGTACTTGCCGAGAAAACAACCTTGACTCACGAAGACATGACACGGAAGATCGTCAGGGGAACCGAGATCGGAGACATCGTCGAGCGTCATGGGTTTTCCAAGAAAGGGATCAGCGATTTGTCAATCGGAAAATCGAACACCGAAAAGGAATTCATGAACGACGTAATCGGGGGAGGACTGTCGGTAGATATTATGGATTATTTGCTCCGGGATTCGTATTTTACAGGGGTAGAGTACGGAAAGGTGGATGTGCATCGGATTATCAATTCGTTTGAATTGGTGAGGGGGAAAAACTCGCGATTTCCCAAGCTGCCAGATGACCCACCAGTCCGGATCCCGACAACCGCCGCCCGCACTGCTCCATCAGCAGCATGCCGTCGAATGCGCCCAGGCCGGCGCCGCCCTGGTCCTCGGGAACGAGCAGTCCGGTCCAGCCCGCCTCGCGCGCGGTCGGCCAGAGGTCCAGCAGCTCCGCGCCGTCGAGCGCGGCGCGAGCATTGGCGATCGTGTCGAGTCGCGAGAGCGCGTCGACCGCGGCCTCGCGCAGCAGCTCCTGCTCCTGGGTCAGCGAGAAGTTCACGCGGGGGCTTGTTCGGAGACGCGCGACCGCGTCAACTGCGAGAACGGCACATCCTTGTCCAACCGAGGCTCGGGTGGGAGCCCGAGCACGCGCTCGCCGATCGTGTTGCGAAGGATCTCCTCGGTTCCTCCCGCCGAGCGCATCCCCGGCATCTCCGCCGCCAGCTCGCCCCACTCGCCCGCTAGAGCGTCCGGTCCGAGCGCTTCCGCGATCAGCGCGGCGGCCTTGCGGCCCGCTTCGATGACCCCGATCTTGCCCAGCCCAGACCCGGCCCCGGCATCCGCCCGTCCTCGAGATCCGACAGCGCCCTGAATGCGGTGTAGCGAAGCGCGAGCCGGTCGACGGTGAGCTCGGCGATCAGCCGGCGGACCCTGCCGTCCTCAAGGACAGGGCTGCCGAGCATCGGCTCGAGCAGCGCCTCGGGCGGGGGCGCCAGTGCTCGAACGCCGCGAGCGCCATCAGCCGCTCGTACATCAGGGTTGTGATCGACACCGTCCAGCCGCCGTTCACCGTGCCGACGAGGGCGTCGGGCGTGAGCTCCACATCGTCGAAGAAGATCTCGTTGAAGGGCGCCGACCCCGACATCAGCCGCAGCGGCCTGACCGTGACGCCCGGCGCGTCCATCGGCACGATGAACATCGTCAGCCCCTTGTGCTTGGGGAGATCAGGGTCGGTCCGCGCCAGCAACAGGCCGAAGTCGGCGAACTGGGCGAGCGTCGTCCACACCTTCTGGCCGTTCAGAACGAAGCCCCCGTCGTCCCGTGGGCGAGCTCGAGAGGTGATGCCGGCCAGGTCCGATCCCGCCGCCGGCTCGGAGAACAATTGGCACCAGCCCTCGTCGCCGTGGAGCATCGGCGCGAGGTAGCGCTGCTTGTGCTCCTCGGTGCCCCAGGCGATGATCGTCGGGGCCGAGCTCGCCGATCGCGATGTGGTCGATGATCTGCGCGCACCCGGCGTGCGCGATCTCAGACGCGGCGATCATCTCCTCGGACGGGCCAAGGCCGCCGCCGCCGTACTCGGCCGGCCAGGTCACACCGACGAGCCCGGCCGAGGCGAGCTGGCTCTGCCAGGCGCGGTACGGCGCCGGGTCATCGACGTGGAGCCCGCGGGTCGGCGGGGGAGACTCGTTGCTGTGGGCTTCGAGCCACTCACGCGCCCGCGCCCGGAACTCGGCTTGCTTGGGGGTGTCGTTGAGGTTCATGTCGGCTGTTCGGTCCAGCGTCACCGCCGCACTCGCGCACGCTGGATACTTATCAATCGATTGATAAGTTTGTGTACCGTAGCACGAGATGGCCGTTCAACGTGACACGACCCGACGCACACAGGCAGAGCGCCGCGCAGCGACGCGCTCGGCGCTGCTCGACGCGGCGCTCGAGTGCCTGATCGAAGAGGGTTACGCGAACTTGACCACCCGCAACGTCGCCGAGCGTGCCGGCGTCTCGCAGGGCACCCAGATGCACTACTTCCCCACGCGCGCCGCGTTCCTGGCCGAGGCCGTGAGGCACGTCGCGTTCAAGCTGGCTGCCGAGGTGCGCGAGCAGGATGCGTTGCGGGCGCGGTCCGAGCGCCGGCGGCTGGAGGAGCTGCTCGACCAGGTGTGGAGCATCCACACCGGCCCGGTGTTCCAGGCGACGATGGAGCTCTGGGTCGCGGCGCGCACCGACCCTGAGCTGCGCAGCGCGATGGACGAGGTACAGCGCGACGTGACGCGGCTGATCGCGCGTGGAGCGGCCGAGCTGTTTCCTGAGCTGATGGAGCGACCTCGCGCCGGAGAGGTGCTCGAGCTGGGGCTGGCGACGATGCGGGGGCTTGCGATGCTTCGGTTCACGAGCGAGGCCTCCTGGGTCGAGCGACGCTGGCACCGCACGCGTGCATACTTGCTCGAGCTCTACGACTCCCTATGACCGCGAGGGGGCGGACGCTGCTCGTCGTCGAATCAGAGCTCGTCAGCGAGCTTCAGGACCCGCCGGCTGATCTCGTCGCGGATCGCCCGGACTTCCTCGAGCGGCCGGTCCTTTGGATCCGAGAGGTCCCAGTCGAGGTAGCGCTTCCCAGGGATCACCGGGCACTCGTCGCCACACCCCATCGTCACCACGACGTCCGCCTGCTGGGCCAGCTCGCGGCTCAGGAGTCTGGGCTTTCGGTCAGCCAAATCGATCCCGAGCTCCCGCATCGCTTCGACGACCTCGGGGTGGACTCGATCGCCCGGAGTCGTGCCGGCCGACAGCGCGGCGTGCCGGCCGCCGGCTGCGCGCTCGAACAGCGCCTGGCTCATCTGCGAGCGCCCGGCGTTGTGCCGGCAGACGAACAGGACGGTGCTCACGTCGAGGCTCCGTCGACGTCCACGAGCTGCGGGAGCACGACGGTGGCCGCCTCGGGGGGAGTCACGTCGGGATAGAGCGAGCGGATCGCCGCGAGCGCCAGCAATCCACCGAGGGCCTGGGCGACGATGAACCCGGCGACCGACGCCGGTGCGATTCCCGCGAACGTGTCGGAGAACATGCGGCCGATCGTGATCGCGGGGTTCGCGAAGCTGGTCGAGCTCGTGAAGAAGTACGCAGCGCCGATGTAGGCGCCCACCGCGGCCGGAGCGTGCCCGGTCCGCCGGCTGCGGGCGAGAGAGAAGATCAAGAGCAGCAGCCCGAACGTCGCAACCACCTCGGCGAGCAGGTGCGCAGGGCTCGCGCGATGATGCGCGGAGATGCTGACCGCCGCCTTCGCGAACATCGCGTTGGCGAGCACCGCACCGAACGCGCAGCCGATCACCTGCGCCGGTAGATAGGCGATCGCATCGCGCCGCCTGAGCCCGCCGAAGCTCGCATCGACCAGCGACACAACCGGGTTGAAGTGTCCGCCCGACACGGGTCCGAACATCAGGATGATCGTGAACAGCCCCCCAGCGGTCGCGGCGGCGTTCTCGAGAAGCTCGAGCCCGACGTCGTGCGGGGAAAGCTGAGTCGCGGCGATTCCCGAACCGATCACGACCGCCGCGAGGAGAGCCGAGCCGAGAAACTCGGCGAGGAGCCGGCGGGGAAGCGGCGGTGGTCTCATGGCCGGTGGAGGATAAACATTGACAGTCATCACTTCAATTGGTATTCGTATATAGATGGCTGTCGATTTGGAGCTGGCGCCGAAGACCAAGCGGGCTGCCGGTGAGCGGTGCTGCGAGCCCGTCGTGTACCCGGACATGGAGCGTGATCAGGCGCTGCGGATGGCGGTCGTCGCCAAGGCGCTGGGGGACCCGATCCGCCTCCAGCTCGTCGATGTGCTCAGAAAGCACGCCGGCAAGGTCTGCGTCTGCGAGCTCGTACCGCTGTTCGAGATCTCCCAGCCGACGGTGTCCCACCACCTCAAGGTGCTGCGCGACGCTGGGATCGTCGGGTCTGAGCGGGTCGGGCTTTGGGCCTACTACTACGTGATCCCCGAAGCGCTGGAGGAGCTGTCCAGATGGCTGAGCTGAGCGACATCCGAGAGGCAGTGCGCGAAAAATACGCTGCCGCGGCGAAGGGCAGGGACAGCTGCTGTAGCCCTGCCGATCCCGAAGGCGTGTTTGGCGCTGCGCTGTATTCGGGCGCTGACGACGTGCCGCTCGAAGCCTCGCTTGGCTGCGGGGTCCCGACCGCTGTGGCGAACCTGAACGAGGGGGAGACGGTGCTCGACCTCGGCTCGGGCGCCGGAGCCGACGTTCTCATCTCCGCACGCCGCGTGGGTCGGGCCGGGAAGGCGATCGGCCTCGACATGACGGACGAGATGCTCGAGCTCGCACGCACCAACGCTGCGCGAGCCGGCGTTCACAACGTTGAGTTCCTCAAGGGCTACATCGAGGATCTCCCGCTCGAGGACGCAAGTGTTGATGTGGTGATCTCAAACTGCGTGATCAACCTCTCGGCCGACAAACCAAAGGTGATCCGCGAGGCCGTACGGGTCCTTCGCCCCGGTGGCCGGCTCGCCGTGTCAGACGTGATCGCGGACCCTGGCATGGACGAGGGGACGCGTACCGACATGGCCGCGTGGACCGGCTGCATCGCGGGTGCGCTGACTGAGCGGGAATTCCGTGCAGCGCTTGTCGCGGCCGGGCTCGGGGACATCGAGATCCGGGAGACCCACCGCGTGCACAAACACGCCGGCGCGGCCATCATCCGCGCGCGCAAGCCGTGAGCGAGGCTTAACTCGGATCTGTCAGAGTAATTTCAAGCTTCGCACCTATTTTGTGAGGGGTCACATCTAGAGAGGCGGAATCGTCATGAGGCTCCTGCGCACCATTTCCACCCAGCGACTGCTCGCGACCATCGCCGGTCTGGTGATCGCGGTCGCCGGTGGCACAGCGATCGCCGTCGCGGCATCGGGCAGCGGTCCGGTTCCGGCCCGCGCGTCGCTCGCCGAGGCCGTCCACACCGCCCTCAGCGCGTCCACCGTGCAGGGGATCACCGCCAGGATCACGTTCACCAACCGCCTGATCGACGCGTCCAACATCCAGGGCTCGGACCCCATCCTGCAAGGCGCATCAGGGCGCCTCTGGCTCTCGCCGAGCACCCGTCAGTTGCGGCTCGAGCTCCAGTCCGACAACGGCGATGCGCAGGTCGTCGTGAACAACGGCTCGTTCTGGATCTACGACCCGACCTCGAAAACCGCGTACGAGGGGACGCTCCCCGCTGACAAGCGGGGGTCGGCGACCCGTGACAAGGCGCACTCGGGGCAGGTCCCGACGCTCTCGAAGATCCAATCCCAGTTGAACAGCGTGATGCAGCATCTCAACCTTTCCGGCGCGATCCCCAGTGACGTGGCAGGCCAGGCCACGTACACGGTGACGGTGGCGCCCAAGCACGACGGCGGTCTGCTCGGAAACGCGGAGCTCGCCTGGGACGCCGCGCGCGGGGTCCCGTTGCGGTTCGCAATCTACGCCCGCGGCAGCTCCTCGCCCGTTCTCGAGCTCAAGGCGACGGACATCTCCTACGGGGCCGTTCCGGCGTCCGACTTCGCCATCTCGCCCCCGAGCGGCGCGAAGGTGGTGAAGGTGTCGGTTCCCGGTAGCCGCGCCACCGCCCGGCACGACACGAGGCGTCGTGGCCGCAAAGCGGACGTCAGCGGAGCCGCCGCCGTCGCCCGCCGGGTGCCGTTCGCCCTCGTTGCCCCGAAAACGCTCGTCGGTTTGCCGCGCCGATCGGTCACGCTGCTCGACTGGTCAGGGCACCCCGCCGCGCTCGTCACCTTCGGCCAGAACCTCGGTGGCGTCGCGGTGATCGAGCAGAGCGCCCGGACGGCCCATGGCCTCCCGGCCGGGGTGAGCGGGGATCGAGGGCGCGGCCTCAGCCTGCCGAGCGTGTCAATTGACGGGCTGACCGCCCGCGAGCTCGATACCGCACTCGGAACGGTGCTCACCTTCACGCGCGGCCAGGTCTCTTACACGGTGCTCGGGTCGGTGCCGCCCGCGGCAGCGGAGGCCGCGGCGCGGGCCTTATGAGCTCCCCGCCGCTCGAGGTTCGCGGGCTCGTCAAGCGTTACGGGCAGCTGACCGCAGTCGCCGGCGTCGACGTCACCGTCGGCGCCGGTGACGTATATGGCTATCTCGGCCCGAACGGCGCGGGCAAGACAACTTCGTTGAGGATGATGCTCGGGCTCATCCGCCCGAGCGAGGGCACCGTGCGACTGTTCGGTCGCGACCCGTGGGAGAGCGTGCGGGCGTTGGACGGCGTCGCGGGCTTTGTCGAAGCGCCGACGTTCTACCCGTACCTAACCGGGAGACGCAACCTCGAGCTGCTGGCTGCGTTCGACGGCTCCGGGGCCCGCGGCCGCATCGATGCCGCACTCGAGCGAGTGGAGCTTTCCGACCGTGCAGGCGATCGTGTCGGCGGCTATTCCCACGGGATGCGCCAGCGGCTCGGGATCGCCGCCGCCCTGCTGCGCGAGCCGAAGCTGTTGCTGCTCGATGAGCCCGCCACCGGTCTCGACCCGGCCGGGATGCGCGACATGCGGATCCTGATCCGCATGCTCGCCGACCAGGGGATGACGATCGTGCTCTCGAGCCACCTGCTCGCGGAGGTCGAGGAGCTGTGCAACCGGGTGGCGATCGTCCAGACCGGCAAGATCGTCTACGAAGGGGAGATCTCGGCGCTGAAGCGGAGCGCAGGGGCGCAGTACTCGCTCCATACGACCGACGACGAGCGCGCGATCAGGGTCTGCGAGGCCCAACCCCGCGTCTCGAACGTTCATCTTCAGCAAGGCCGGATCTGGTTCACGGCTGACGAGGACGCCGTCGCCGAGCTATCGCAGGCGCTCGTGGAGGCGGGGGCTCTGATCCGGGTGCTGGCGCCCCAGACCGCGAGCCTCGAGGAGCTGTTCTTCTCGCTCACGGAGGGCGACGGCCGTGCGGCGGTTGAGGCGCCGGAGCCGACTCCGGAGGCTGCGCGATGAGTGCGGTGGCCCCTGCCGCCGCCGTCCGACCGGTTGCTTCCCGGAGGCCCGGCGTGCTGACTGTGTACCGCTGGGAGCTGGCCAAGCTCCGGCACCAGAAGCGCACCTACCTCGGCCTGGGCGCCGCGACGATCGTCCCGATCCTGTTCGTGGTCGCCGTGAGCTTCCGCCACGATCGGCACGGCGGCGACTTCGCGTTCTCCTCTTACCTGGACAAGAGCGGCCTTGCCTTCCCGCTCGTGATCCTGCTGTTCGGCGCGGTCTGGCTGTTCCCGCTGATCACCGCGCTCGTCGCGGGAGACATCTTCGCCTCCGAGGACCACAACGGGACGCTGAAGACAATCTTCACCCGTTCGCTGGAGCGCTGGCAGATCTTCGCCGGCAAGGCGCTGACCGCCGCCACCTATGCGATTACCGCGATCCTGATCACCGGCACGGTCGCGGTCCTTGCGGGCAGCATTGAGTCGGGCTTCAACTCGCTCCAGAGCCTCTCGGGCACGATCGTGTCTGCGCCGAAGGCGCTCGGGCTCGTCTACGCCAGCCTGCTCGTCTACCTGATCCCAATCGCGACGATCGTGTGCATCGGGCTCTTGCTGTCCTCGGTGACCCGCAACAGCGCAGCGGCCGTCGTGGGCACGCTGATGATCTCGCTGTTGTTCCAGTTGATCGGGATCCTCCCCGGTCTCAGCGGTGTCCAGCCCTACCTGCTCAGCACACAGTTCAACGCCTGGCAGGGACTGCTGCGCACGCCGATCGACTGGGCGCCGATCGTCCGCGCCGCGTGGGTGTGCGCCGTGTACGGGGTGCCGGCGCTCGCCGCCGCGTTCCTCGTATTCCTGCGCCGCGACGTGGCGGGTGGCTGAGACAGCTGCCGATCGCGTCCTCGTCGTCGACGACGACGCCTCGCTGCGGCGAATGCTCGAGCGGACGCTCCGGGCCGAGGGGTTCGAGGTCACCTCGGCGGCCGATGGAGCGTCGGCGCTGGTCGAGACGGAGCGGAGTGCCCCGGACCTGATCGTGCTCGACGTCGCGATGCCTGGGGTCGACGGCGTGGCCGTCTGCCGCCGCCTGCGGATGAAGGGGCTGGCCACCCCGATCCTGATGCTGACCGCCCGTGACGCCGTGGCCGACCGGGTCACGGGCCTTGAGGCGGGCGCGGACGATTATCTGGTCAAGCCGTTCGCACCCGAGGAGCTCACCGCCAGGCTGCGGGCATTGACCCGCAGGCAGGCTGACCCGGCGCCGATGCGCTCATACGCCGACCTCACGCTCGAGCTGGCGGCGCGCCGGGCGACACGCGCCGGACGCACGATCGAGCTGACGGGGCGGGAGGCAGAGCTCCTCGATCTGCTGTTGCGGGCCCCAGGCAAGCTTCTGACGCGCCAGCGTGCGATCGCCGAGATCTGGAACGGGGCGGCTGAGCCCAATGTCGTCGACCGCTACGTCACCCGGCTGCGTCGGAAGCTCGGGTCACCGCCGTTGATCCACACCGTCCGCGGCTCCGGGTTCGAACTTCGGCTCTGACTTGTGGCTGGGCGGACCGCACTACCGTGCCAGCAACGCTTCGGCCTCGTCGGCGGGCACCGGCGCTCCGAACAGGAAACCCTGCGCGGCATCGCAGCCGAGCTCGATCAGCTGCTCATGTTGGGTCTCGGTCTCGACGCCCTCGGCCACCGCATTCAGGCCGAGTGCGTGCGCGAGCTCGACGATCGCCGCTACCACCGGCTTGTCCTCAGGATCGTGCCCGAGCTGGTGGACGAAGCTCTCATGGATCTTGATCGCGTCGACCGGCAGCCGCTTGAGGCCCTGGAGCGACGAGTAACCGGTGCCGTAGTCGTCGACCGCAATCGCCATCCCCGCCGCCTTGAGCTGCGCCAGCACGCGCAGGGCAACGTCGGAGTCCTGCGCGACCGAGCTCTCGCTGACCTCGAGCCACAGCGTGCCCGGATCCGTGTGGCTGGCCGCCATCGTCCCGGTGAGCATCGACACGAGCCCCATGTCCCCGAGCTCGCGGGCCGAGAGGTTGACGGACATGGTCACATCCGGGCTGGTCTCGCGAAAGCGCTCGTGCACTCTGAGCGCCTCGGTTGCGACGTACTGGCCGATCGCGAGCACGAGCCCGGTCTCCTCCGCGAGGGGCAGGAACTCCGAGGGGGAGATCAGTCCGCGGTCTGGATGCTCCCAGCGCACCAGCGCCTCGAACCCGAGCACCCTGGTCGTGCCGTTGAGCGAGACCTTGGGCTGATAGTGCACGCGCAGCTCGGAGCGCTCGATCGCCCCTCGCAACGCCGACTCGAGCTCGATCCGCTCCATCGCTCGCTGGCGCGAGGACTCGTCGTAGAGCTCGAAGCGCGACCGGCCGAGCTCCTTGGCGCGGTACATCGCGGCGTCGGCCTCCCGGATTACCGCCTCGGCGGCGACCGCGGGGTCCCGGACCATCGCGATGCCGATGCTGACGGTCACCGACTCCTCGCTGTCGGCCACCGGAATCGGCAGCCCGGCCGCCCGGCTGATCCGCTCGGCGATCAGGATCGCCTCGCGCTCGCTGGCGAGGTCTTCGAACAGGAACGTGAACTCATCGCCGCCGAAGCGGGCGACCGTGTCCATCGGCCGGAGCATGGTCCGCAGCCGCTCCGCGAGGCCTTCGAGCAACCGGTCACCGGCGGCGTGACCGAGGGTGTCGTTGATGTGCTTGAAATCGTCGACGTCCAGGAACAAGACCGCGACCGCGGTCCCGGTGCGGCGGGAGCGGTCCAGCGCCACTCCGAGGCGGTCGAGGAACAGGGCGCGGTTGGGCAGACCCGTGAGCGGGTCGTGCAGCGCGCGGTGGGCGAGCTGCAGTTCGGAGCGATTCCGCTCCATGGCGTTGGCCACAGAGCGGCGAAGCAGACGCGACGTGACCTCGGCCTTGATCAGATAGTCCTGCGCTCCGGCGCGCACGGCGCGCAGCCCCTGTTCCTCGTCTCCGTATTCGCTCAAGACGACGATCGGGATGTCGGGCGCGCACGTACGGACGTGCTCCAGCGGCTCCAGCCCGCCGTCATCGCCCAGCGACAGCACCACGCACGAGGCGCCGAAGTCGAGCAACTCCTGCGTCGCGTCTTTGAAGGTTTCCGTATGAGAAAGGACGAGACCCTCGGGCCATGCAGCACGCAACAGCCCAGCGATCAGCGTCGCATCACGCGGGTTTCCTTCGATAAGCAGCACCCTTGCTGTTGTCCCGGCCCGGGCCTCGTGCACCAACGGCGGAAAACCCCCCTGGGGTCAAAACTTCCTGAACCCTTCTCAATCGCCCACGTTCCTACTTAACTCTTGAGATTACTTCTAGTTGGTGTATTGCACACGCTCCGCGCGCGGCTGGTCATCGCCGCCACAGGAGCGATCCTGGTCGCCGTAGGTCTGTTCGCCACGGCCGCTGTGCTTCTGGTCGAGCATGAGCTCCGCAGTTCTCTCGATCAAGCGCTCCGTCAGCGTGCCCAGCAGGTCGCGCAGCTCGCTGTCTCTGCGCCCGCCGTGCTCACATCTACAGGTGCCCTGGAGAGCCCTGTCTCGGGTCGCCAGCTGGCCGTCGAGGTGATCGATGCCCGAGGCCGGCTCCTCGCCCGCTCGGGGACACTGGGCTCGCGGCTGTTACCCGTGGGGACGCTCGCGGGCGCAGCGATCAAGCGGGGGTCGACCGGGTTTCAGGACTTCAAGCTGGACGGCAGGCCGTTCCGTCTCTACGCGGCACCGATCGCGCAAGCCGGCGGCCCGGCTGCCGGCGGCGCGGTCCTGGTCGCCTCGGACACGACGGACATCGATCACACTGTCGGCCGTCTCGGCCTGCTGATCGGTCTGAGCGGCGGCGGTGCGGCCCTGCTGGCGGCGATCGCGGCGGCGCTGCTGACCACCCGCGGGCTTCGCCCCCTTCGCCGGCTGGCGGCCGCCGCCGGCGAGATTGGGCGCACGGCCGACCCGGCGACGCGGCTTCCGCAGAGCACGGCGTCGGATGAGATCGGTGCGCTCACGGGTGTGCTCAACCGGATGCTCTCCTCGCTCGATCAAGCCCGTTCCAGCGAGCGGCGGTTCCTAGCGGACGCTTCGCACGAGCTGCGGACGCCGGTCGCAGCGCTCCGCGGCAACGTCGACTACGCGGTGCGGCACGGCGCGAGTCCGGAGGTGCTCGCGGATCTCCGCCAGGATGCCGAACGACTCGCGCGGCTGGTCGATGATTTGCTGGTGCTCGAGCGCGCCGGCGCATCGGGAGCGCCCGAGGAACTCGCGCCCCTCGATCTTGACGCCCTCGTGCGTGAGCTGGTCGCCGACCCGGAGCGGGTGACGCTCGGGGAGATCGAGCCTGTGTGGGTACGCGCAGATCGAGACTCGCTCTCGCGCGCGATCTCAAACCTGATTGACAACGCGCTGATCCACGGTCCCGACGGAGGCGCGGTTACCGTCGCCGTGCGCGTTCACGAAGGGAGCGCGGCGGTGACCGTCTCAGACGAGGGTCCGGGGCCGTCGGCCGAAGACCGGGCGCGGATCTTCGAGAGATTCTGGCGCCGCCAGGACGCCACCGAGCGGCCCGGATCAGGGCTCGGGCTGTCGATCGTCGAGGCGATCGTCGAGCGGCACCACGGCCGCATCGGCGTCGAAGGATCGGCGTTCACCATCGAGCTGCCGTTGACCGACCCTCACCCGCCGGGTAGCCCGCGCACGCCGGGGAACCTGTCGACGAGGGCGTAGGGGCGCACTACGTCGACGCCGTCCGGGATGTTCAGATAGCCGGGCGTGCGTCCGGCCATGCCCGTATGTCCGTACTGCCAGACGATCCGGTTCGCGCGCGGGTCGACCACGATCACACGATCGTTGTAGTCATCGTTGGCGAGGATGTCCCCGTTCGGCAGAGGAAGAGCGAGCGAGGGGTGGTTCAGCGCGTCGGCGCCGCGGGGAGAGAAGCGCCAGAGCACGTGTCCCTTGGCATCAAAGGTCTCAATCGCCCCCGGTCGCGCGTAGTCGACGCTCAGATACACCCCGGGCCGGAGCTCGTTCGTGTCGGACGGATAGGTGAAGCCAGGCGGGTTTGTGGTCGCGACAAGTCGCCCCTTGGCGTTGAACACGTCGACCCAGTTGCCTGTGATCTCCGTCACCACGACACCACCGTCCGAGAGCGGGAACGCGCCATTGGGAGATCCGAAGGAGACGGGCGGCTGGTGGAAGCAGCCGCCGGTGGCGCCGACTTGCCTGGCCACATGCTGCTGGGGAGGGCGAAGCTCGATCAGGCGGCAGTTCTTGATGTCCGCGGAGATCAACACCCCGTCGCGTAGCGGGATCGCATCATCGGGGTTGTAGACATAGCCGGGGCCGGCGCCCGGGACGCCAGGATGCCCGTAGCGATAGACGATCCGGCGGGTCCGCACGTCGACCTTCGAGATCGCGAACTCGTCCTCCTGCGTGGCGATGACGTACTTGCCGTCGGCCGTGAAGAACACATCATCGGGTACGCGGAACGACTGGCGATGCTGGAGATCGTTCCGCTGCGGAAAGCTCCAAACAGTCTCGCCGTCGGGGTTGACCTCCAGCAGGCGGTTGTTCGCCTTGTCGGCGATCAGGATGTTTCCCGGTACGGCGGAGGGATCTGAGCCGGGCCTGAGGAGCGAGGCCGGGTCGAAGTCCGCCGGCCGCGGGGCCGCCAGAGCATGCGGGTTGCCCGAGCGCGAGCTACGCGCGGCCGTCGCCAGCCCGATCGTCACCGGCACGAGGCTTGCGGCGATCAGCGCGAGCAACCAAGCCGACAGAGCCCGGCGATGAGGAGAACGTGGCGGACCAGGACGGCCTACGCGAGTGGGACCGCGCATTCACCAAATCATGCACGTCGCCAGATAAACGTCCGCTAATCCACCGAAGGCAGCAAAATGCGACGTAGGCGGATTCTCATGGTTCTCTGACACGAGTCTTAGCGTTTGCGTCCACAATCTCAGACGATGGTTGATGAGCCACGCTTCCGCGCGCCCAGATCGGCCGCGCTCGAGCGAGATGCGGCGTTTTCCCGCGTCTCCCGCGTCCGCGGCTGGACGATCGCGGGCGCAGCGGCGCTCACCGGCGCTGGTGCCGCGCTTGTGGCGGCCACGGCTCCCGGACACACGGTGCGCGCCCGCACCCGTACGGTCGCCTCGTCCGCGACTCCCCGCAGCGCCGCCGCCCCGGCGAAGCTGCCGCCGCTCGCCAGCCCGACTCAGCTAGGCCTGCAGGGTCCGGGCCAGGCGCCGGGGTCGTCGAGCTCGTCGGATCCCGGATCGGAGGATCATCGTCGGGGACCGGATCCTCGGCCACCGGCTCCGGCTCGTCTGGATCGTCCTCATCCGCGCCGCCGGCGCCGCCGTCTCCCTCGCCCGCCCCCGCCCCGGCGCCCTCATCGGGTAGCGGCGCGGTCGTGTCGGGCGGCTCCTGATCGCTCGCGAGACCCGAGCCATGAGCACGGCGACCCAGGCGATCGAGTCGGTCGAGTTCCCCGTGTGGGGGAGCACCGCTGCCGTCGCCGTCGTTCGAATCAGACGGCGCTCGAGCCCGCCCGTGACGCGGTCGAGACGGTGGTCGAGGA
Source organism: uncultured Solirubrobacterales bacterium (assembly GCA_963705775.1). Classification (GTDB taxonomy): domain Bacteria; phylum Actinomycetota; class Thermoleophilia; order Solirubrobacterales; family Solirubrobacteraceae; genus Palsa-465. The sequence continues at coordinate 19,167 of CAVPKT010000075.1, forward strand.
GTTCGACCTGGCGTGCTCCCGGTTCCGAGACGACTCCGAACTGTCGGCCGTGAACGCGGCTGACGGCGCTGTCATGCGCGTCGGCGAACTGCTACTCGACGCCGTAGAGGCGGCGATCCGGGCAGCGCATGTCACCGACGGCGACGTTGACCCCACGGTTGGCGAAGCGCTGATCGCCCTCGGCTACGACCGAGACTTCGCGTCTCTTCCTGCACGAGCTTTTCGCGTTGCCCGAGTACCCGGGTGGCGGACCGTTGAGCTCGATCGCAAAGGGGAACCATTCGGGTTCCGCGCGGTGTGAAGCTCGACCTCGGTGCGACCGCCAAGGCGCTCGCGGCTGATCGAGCGGCGGTGCGGGCCGGGGCTGCAGCGCGATGCGGGGTACTCGTCGGGTTGGGCGGGGACCTCGCGCTGGCCGGTCCGGCTCCCGAGGGCGGATGGCGCGTACGCGTCACGGATGACCACCGAGCCGGATTCGATGCTCCCGGCCAGTGGGTCACGCTCACGACCGGCGGGCTTGCCACCTCCAGTACGACTGTGCGCGCATGGCGCGCCGGCGAGCGGGACCTGCACCACGTGATCGATCCTTCTTCCGGCCTCCCCGTCGATGCGGTCTGGCGGACCGCGACCGTAGCCGCCGCCTCCTGCCTTGACGCGAACATCGCCTCGACCGCCGCGATCGTCCGCGGCCAGCGGGCGATCGGATGGCTCGAGTCGCTCGCGCTCCCCAGCCGCCTCGTTTCGATAACGGGCGAGGCCGTCCATCTGGCCGGATGGCCGAGCGATGGGGACGACCTCGCGTGATCGCTCTAGCGTCAGCGCTCAGCCCGAGTGCCTATTGGTACCTCGCGCGGGCCACCGGAGTCGTGTCTCTGCTGCTGCTGACCGCCAGCGTCGTGCTGGGGGTCCTCGGGCCGCTCCGCGTCTCGGTCCCCGGCCGCTGGCCGCGGTTCGCGATCGACACCGTCCACCGCGACGTGTCGCTGCTGGTCATGGTCGTGCTCGTGGTCCACATCGCGACGAGCATCCTCGACGGCTTCGCCCCGATCAGCATCGCCGCGGCGGTGATTCCGTTCGACACCGCCTACAGGCCGCTCTGGCTCGGCCTGGGTGCGCTGGCGTTCGATCTGTTGATCGCGCTGGTCGTCACGAGCCTGCTCCGACGCAGGCTCGGCTACCGCGGCTGGCGGGCGATTCACTGGCTCGCGTACGCGAGCTGGCCGATCGCGGTACTGCACGGGCTCGGGACGGGCACCGACACAAAGGCGCTGTGGAACCTGATCCTGACGTTCGCCTGCCTGGTTGCCGTCATGGCCGCGGTCTGGGCTCGGATCCAGGAGGCCAAGCCGGGGTATGGAGGGGCACGGGAGGCCGCGGTGGCACTGGCGATCGCGACTCCGCTCGGACTCGCGATCTTCACCCTCGCCGGTCCGCTCCAGCGCGGCTGGGCGCGCACGGCGGGGACACCCGCGAAGCTCTTGGGGAGCACGCACACGGTCGCGGTCAAGAGCAGTCCGGTGAGGCGGCCCTCCATTGGGAACGCCTCGTTTTCCGCCAACCTCGATGGCTCCGTTAAGCAGACCTCGGTCCCGGGTGGCGCCGTTGTCGACCTGCGGCTGAACCTCAGCGGCGGTGCGGGTGGGCTCCTACGGGTCAGGCTCGGCGGCGTCCCCGCCAATGGCGGTGGCCTCTCGATGACCGGGAGTCAGGTGGTTCTCGAGACTGACGGAGCCGTTCTCCAGGGTCAGATCAACTCGCTGGCGGGAGAGCGCTTCAGGGCGCATGTGAGCGGCGGCGGGACTGCACTCGACATCCAGGCGGTCCTTCAGATTGACACGACGAGCAACACGGTCTCAGGCTCGCTCGAGGCGACCCCCGGCGGCGCGGCCTGATGGCCGGAACGCTTCCTCGCCTCCTCGCCGGCCTCGACCCGCGTGGCGCCCCGATGACGCTCGCCGACCACGAGCGCATCCACGGTCGGTGCCCGGAACATGCACCCTCCCAGCTGATCGACCTGGTGGATCGGAGCGGGCTGCGTGGGCGGGGCGGCGCTGATTTCCCGACAGCTCGCAAGCTCAGCGCCGTCGCGAGCGCGCGCAGCCGGGATCGGGTGGTGGTCGTCAATGGATCCGAGACCGAGCCCGCCAGTGACAAGGACCGGCTGCTGCTGTCACGCCTGCCGCATCTCGTGCTCGACGGCGCCGTGCTCGCGGCCGAGGCGGTCGGGGCGCGGGACGTGGTCGTCAAGGTCTCGGATCGCGCGGCCGGATCCATCCAGGCGCTCGAGGGGGCGATCGCGGTGCGGGGCGATCGCGTGCCGGTCGTGCTAGTTCACGGCCCAGGCGAGTACGTCTCGGGGGAGGAGAGCGCGGTCGTCAACTACCTGAACGGGGGGCAGCCGAAGCCGACCTTCGTCCCGCCACGGCCATACGAGCGCGGCGTCCGCCGCCGCCCGACGCTGATCAACAACCCGGAGACGTTCGCCCAGATCGCGCTGGTTGCCCGTCATGGCGATACGTGGTACCGCGAGCTCGGCACCCAGGCCGACCCCGGATCGGCGCTCGTGACGATCACCGGCGCGGTCGCCGCGCCCGGCGTGTACGAGCTCGCGTTCGGTACGCCGATGACCGCGCTGCTCGAGGCGGCCGGCGGCTCGCTCGAGCCGTTGCGCGCGCTGCTGGTGGGCGGCTACTTCGGGACGTGGGTCGACGCCGATCGGGCGCTGCGGCTGCGGCTGGCGCGCGAGGACCTGCGCTCGGTCGGGTGCGCGCTGGGCTCCGGTGTGCTGATTGCGCTCGGGGAGAGCTCGTGCGGCCTGCACGAGTCAGCCCGCGTGATCGACTACCTGGCCCGCCAGTCGGCGGGACAGTGCGGCCCATGCGTCCATGGCTTGCGGGCGATCGCCGACGCCGTGCTTGACCTCGCCGAGGGAATGGCGCGTACTCATGAGCGCTCGACAGTCCTGCGATGGACGGGCGAGATCCGGGGTCGCGGTGCCTGTCATCACCCGGACGGCGCGGCCCGGTTCATCGAAAGCGCGCTATCGGTGTTCGCGGACGAGCTCGAGTCGCACCAGCACAGCCGGTGCACCGCGCGGCCGGCAGGGCTGCCGCTCGGCCCGGCGCCGGCCGCCGGGACAAAGCCGCTCGTCACCCAGGCGGCGGGGGCGCTCCGGTGAGCGAGCGCGCCCTCGGACCGGTCGCCGGTCCGCGCACCTGCGCGTCAACCCGATCATGTGCGAGGCTCACGGTCTGTGCGCCGAGCTCCTGCCGGAGCTGATCCGTCTCGACGACTGGGGCTATCCGATCATTGAGCACACTGAAGTGCCACCCGAGCTCGAAGGCCTCGCGCGCCGGGCGGTCGACGCGTGTCCGACGCTGGCATTGCTGTTGGAGCGGGAGCGCGGGTAGCGGCCTACCCCAGTCGCACCGGCGCCCCCGGCTCCTCAGGCGGCCCGTCGCCCGCCTCCCGGAGCTCGAGCTGCCACCACCCGACGTCCCACCAAGCGCCCGCCTTGTAGCCAATGTGGCGATAAACCCCGACCGGCCGGAAGCCGAATGACTCGTGGAGGCCGACGCTCGCGTCGTTCGGGAGCGTGACGCCGGCGCAGGCGCTGTAGAGGCCCTGGCGCTCGAGCAGAGGCAGCAGCGCCGCGTACAGCGCGCGCCCGATTCCGCGGCGGCGCTGGTCGCGATCGACGTAGACACTCACGTCCGCGGCCCAGCGGTATGCGGCCCGTTCGCGGTGCGGGCAGCCGTAGGCGAAACCGACGATCGTGCCGTCTTCGTCTTCCGCGACGACCCACGCGTGCGAGCGTGAGTAGCGCTCGATCCGACGTGCGACCTCATCTGCGCTCGGGGGCTGGAGCTCGAACGAGATCGCGGTCTCGCGCACGTAGGGGGCGTAGATCGCAGCGCAGGCGGCCGCGTCGCGCCCCGGGTCTGCATGGCGGATCTCCATGGTCCGCAGCGTAATCGCAGCGCACGCCTGAAGCGTTGTTGGCACAATGCCAACAACGACAGCACGACTTCAGGAGCCACCGATGACGCTGACCCTCACCGACGAGCAACGGGCCTTTGTCGAATCGATCCGCGACTTCGCCAAGCGCGAGTGCGGAACGCGCGAGCAGCGCGACGCCCTCACCGATCACGGCAAGGAGGTGTTCAACGAGGACCTGTACGCGAAGATCGCCGAGCTGGGGTGGCTCGGAGTCGCGATCCCGGTTGAATACGGTGGCTCCGGTGGGGGAGCGGTGGACATGTGCCTCCTGCTCGAGGAATCCGCGCACGGGCAGATTCCGATGGGCTTCTTCTCGGTCTCGATGATCGTCGGCGGGGCGTACCGGCGCTTCGGCACGGAGGAGCAGAAGCAGGACATTCTCGGTGGGATCGTCAAGGGCAACTGCGAGTCGATCGCGATGTCCGAGCCCGAGGCCGGTTCTGACGTCGGCAACCTCAGCTGCAAGGCGCAGCGCGAGAACGGCGGCTACGTGATCAACGGCCAGAAGACGTGGATCACGGGCGCCCACGAAGCGGCTCACATCCTGCTCGTCTGCCGCACGAACCGCACCGGCAACAAGCACGAGGGGCTCAGCATGATTTCGATCCCCGCCGGAGCGGACGGGCTCGAGGTCCGCGGGATCGACACGATGGGCGGCCGCGAGGTCAACGACGTGTTCTTCACCGACTGCCACGTGCCGGCGGAGAACCTCGTCGGCCAGGAGGACCACGCGTGGATGCAGCTGATGGCCGGGCTCAACTTCGAGCGTCTCGTGATCGCCGCGCAGCTCCTTGGACTCGCGCAACGAGCGTTCGACGACACGCTGGCCTATGTCAAGGAGCGCAAGCAATTCGGCCGCCCGATCGGGAGCTTCCAGGCGTTGAGGCACAGGCTCGCCGACCTGGCGACCGAGATCGAGACGGCCAGACTGCTCGTCTACGACGTCGCGGCGCAGACGGACGCCAACCCGGACAAGCTGCTGCCGCGTGAGGCATCGATGGCGAAGCTGAAGGCGACGGAGACCGCCAAGCGGGCCGCGCTCGAGGGAATGCAGATGATGGGCGGCTACGGGTACGCGACCGAGTACGACATGGAGCGCCACGTGCGCACGGCGCTGGCCTCGACGATCTACGGCGGCACCAGCGAGATCCAGCGCGACATCATCGCCAAGACGCTGGGGCTGTAGGCATGAGCGGTCCGCTGGAGGGCAAGACGGTGTTCATGTCGGGAGGCAGCCGCGGGATCGGCCTGGCGATCGCGCTATGCGCGGCGCGTGACGGCGCCAACGTGTGCCTGATTGCGAAAACCGACCAACCGGATCCGCGCCTACCTGGCACGGTCCACACTGCCGCGGCGGAGATCGAGTCCGCCGGGGGCAAGGCGCTACCGGTGGTGGGTGATATTCGAGACGAGGCCTCGGTGCTCGGGGCCGTTCAGCAGTGCGTCGAGCGCTTCGGCGGAATCGACATCTGCGTCAACAATGCCTCGGCGATCAACCTCGCGGGCACTCTGTCCCTGCCGATGAAGCGCTACGACCTGATGCAGGACATCAACACGCGCGGCACGTTCCTGGTCTCGAAAGCGTGCGTGCCCCACCTCAAAGAGGCCGAGAACCCGCACGTGCTGACGCTATCGCCACCGCTGGAGATGCGGCCGGAGTGGTTCGCCCATCACGCCCCGTACACGATCTCGAAGTTCGGCATGAGCATGATCACGCTCGGTCTCGCCGAGGAGTTCCGCGACGACGGGATCGCGTTCAATTCCCTCTGGCCGCGGACACTGATCGCGACCGCGGCAGTTCAGAACGTCGTCGGCGGGGAAGCGGCGATGAATGGCGCTCGTAAGCCAGAGATCGTGGGCGACGCGGCCTACGCGATCTTCAAACGCCCCGCACGGGAATGCACCGGCAACTTCTTCATCGATGACGAGGTGCTGGCCGCCGAGGGTGTCAGCGACCTCAGCGCCTACCGCTACCGCGAGGGCGCGTCCGAGGCGGACCTGATCCCAGATCTGTACGTCGACTAGCCGGACTACTCGCGCGCCCGGTACGGACGCTTGGGAAGCGGCGCGTCGCGGTCGTCCTCGGAGGGCTGCTCGCTCAGCGGCCGATCCTCGGGGTGCGCGAAGGCGTCAGGGCTCTGTCCGAGCTGGCTCACCGCGCTCCGCCTACGGAAGTAGCTCGCCGCGCCGATCACGACCGCCACACCCACGACGATCACCAGCACAACCTCGAACGCGTTCACCGCTATTCCGTTCCCGCGAAGCCCGACTCGCGGGCATCCTCGATCGCCACGCTAGGAAGCGGCTCGAGGCCGGGCTCGGCCTCGTGCCCGCGCACCTCGCCGTCATACGCGAGCCGGTCGAGCCGCGCGATTTCTCGCTCGCCCTCGATCCGGGCGGGATGGTCCGGCGGGAGATCGCCGATCAGCCGTCGAATGCGCTCGCGCAGCTGGAGCGCGAAATGCGGCGTCGAGGCGCCCATCAGCTGGCGGACGTCGTCAAGCGTCACATTGCGCCCCTCGCGTACACGGTCTGGATGCTCGGCCTCACTCATCGCGGTCCTTGTGAGGTGTTGCTGACGGGCTGCGGCTCCAGATCGGAATCGACCTTCGCCTGGACCGCGATTGAGATCGCCGTTGGATCGCCGATCACCCAACCGTGGTTGTAGACGGCGGCCGTCGGGCCCTCCTGCGTAAAGCCGGGAGTCGCGTAGTTGAAGAAAAAGCTCTCCACGGAAGACGGAAGCGTATTGGCATTGTCGACCAGCAGCGCGGGACCGTAGGTGCCGCTTGCCGACAACGGCGCGGCCGCCGCGGCGTCGAGCGGCCGGGAGGCGTTTATCAGCACGTAGCCGTGCCCCGGGCTCTTCATCGCCCAGCCGAAGCTGCCCGGCACATGGGCGCACGGCTGCCCCGCTGTGCATGGCGGGTCCCGGTATTCGGCGAACGCGACCGAGTTGGCGGCAGCGTCCTGGGCGCCGACGCGCTTCACCGAGCCGAACCTGGCGAGCTGCTTCAACACGGCATTGGGGATCACGCTCGAGGGCCCGAGCACGTAGATGTGAGGGTGCCCATGCGACTGGAGTGCCTGCTTCGTCGCGTCGGGCACGCCCGAGCTATTCACGTAGAGAATCGGATCTCCGCTCTCGGCGGCCCACCCGGCAGCGGGCATCGCATACGCGGCGTCGTCCGCGGAGGCGATCACCACGTCCGGGCTCGCCTTCCCCTGCGCCGCGCTCACGAACCGGTCGATCCCCGCGGCGAGCGTGTAGGAGTTCCCGCCGCCGATCGAAGCCGAGTGGAGGCCGCTCGGCTTCGGCACGTCGCCGATCAGCAGCGCCTGGGCGCCCCCGGACGCGCCCGACCCGGCGGGGGCGAGCTGGGCCAAAGCGGTGGTGGTCGCCGATGGCAGACTGCCGCTCGGGGAGAGGAGGACCGGTGCCCGGACGGGCGACGACATCAGCACCGAGGCGGCGATCGCCGCTTGCCAGTCGTCGGTGGGCGCGATTGCCACGGCCGGTGGGTGTGTTCCCGAGCCGGAGGACGGATAGACGGCCAGAGCAACGCCGGCGGCGTCGGCGACGGGATCGCCGCCGGACACGCGAGTCGTGTTCTTGGTTGCGAGCGATGGGAATCCGAGCCTCTGGCCCGCCTGCGGAGTCTTCGCCTGGACACCCACCGGCGTGGCGGACGTAACGATCAGCTTCGTGGTGCCGCCCCCGCACGCGGCGAGCGCTGCGCAGGCCAGGATGGTTGCGGGCACGGCAATCAGGCGCATTGCGAGGCGGGACGTTAGCGACCGGCAGGGAGTCAGGGGCTGGTCTGCTCGCCGTCGCGGTGGGCGAGGATCTGTCCCGCTCCGCGAGCCGGTTGGAGCGACGAGTTCGGCCTCGCGCATGCGGCGCTGCTCGGTGGGGGAAGTGGCGACCACGGCTGGAACGGGAGCGGGCTTTCCCTGCTCGTCGAGTGCGACCATCGTGATGTAGGCGGTATTCGTGTGCCTCTGCACCCCAGTTCGCGGATTCTCCGCGTCGACGCGCACGCCGACCTCCATCGAGGTGGTCCACGCTGCGTTGACCATCGCGCTGAACGTCACCAGCTCGCCGACGTAGATCGGGAACAGGAAGTTCATCCGGTCCATGCCGACGGTCACCACGCGCATGCGGGAGTGCTTGATCGCGGCCAGCCCGGCGACCTCGTCGGCCAGCTTCATGATCGTGCCGCCGTGCACGTTGCCGGCACTGTTGGCGTCGGTGATTCCCATCCAGCGGATCAGCTGGGCCTGGGACTCGGCCGGGGGCTTGGGGTCGGAGGGCACAGGGCGCGATCCTAGCCGGGAGTCCGGGCCGCTAGGCCTGGCGCCAGGCGAGGCTCGCGACCCCGCCCACGCGCGCTCGCAGTAGCCCCGGTCCGTGTAGGCGCAGTGGTACGAAGAAAACACCGTGGGCGCGGACCTCGATGCTCCTCACGGTCACCCAGCTTGGGCCTGAGCGGCGCTGGATCAACACGTGACCGGCGGCGGGCGCGCGTCCCCACGCGTGGATTATGGCGGCGTTCTGGCGTACTGTCACAAACGGAAATTGGAACGCGCTGACCGCAGGCTTGGGGGGCCCGTTGCTGAAGTAGAGACCGGCATCGAAGTTCGTCGTCGGGCCGCCGGGTGGGTCGGCGGGGAGAAGCCAGAACACGGCTGAGACCCCTTCGCGCCACAACACGTACAGCGCCTGCTCGAGCCAGCGAGCGTGCCGCATGAGCGGCACGCCACTCGGATCTGGAGGACGGCTCGACCAGCCGATTTCGGTCGTCCACACCTGCTTGGCGGTACGCGGCGCGAGGGTGCCGGCACGGCGAGCGGCCCGCACCAGCCGCGTGAGCTTGCCCATATCGGGGACGGAGACGTCGCCTGGATCGATCGCGTGCTGAAGGGGCCCGCCGATGTCGTACGGATGGTGGTCCAGGATGTCGAAGCGTGCAGGCGGCCCGCAGCTGCCTCGGCTTAGCGGGGATCCGTGCAGGCAGAGCAGCGAGCGAACGAACGTGACCGGCGGCATACGTGACTGGCCCGGATAAGGTCGCCGAATGGCGCGGTTCCGCCCGCGATCACGCGATTCGCCGTGGATACGCCTTTCACGCCGGCGTAGAACGCGTTCAGCATCGCGCGGTAGATCGCCGGGCTCTCGGGGACGAAGCCGTGCCCGACCCGCCTCCACTGGGGGTTCAGGTACTCGGGCAGGTTCGGCTCATTCCATACCTCCCAGTACCGGACCCGCGGCAGAAACTGTCCCGATGCAGGGGGTCCGGATACGTCCCCGAGTAGCGAAGCGCGGCGGCACGCGCGAACTGGCCGAGCGCCTGGGCGTTGGGCTCCCAGGTGCCGGGCGGGGCGCTCGAGGACCGACTCGGGCCCTCCGCCCAGCTTGGTGCCGTTCAACCTGGATCAGGACCGACAGGCCATTGGCTGCGAGGTTGCGAACGACGGCGTCGGTCGATCCCCACGAGTAGTCCGGGGTCGCAGGGTCAGCAGCGTCGAACCCGAGCGGGCGGGTGGCGGGCGCCACCCCGACCATGAGACCGTGATCCGGACCACGGTCGCCCCGAGACGGGCAAAACGCGTGGCCCAGGGACCACTCACGCTCGGATCGGCAGATGCGAGCGGCCCACCCGCGTCGATGCCGAGAGCCAAGGGGGGAGCGGCACGGGCGGGCTGTGAGCAAACTCCGATCGCGACCACGGCGGCGCACGCCAGGGTCCCGGGCGAGAGCTACTGAATCGCGGCCACCGGCCCCCGCGCGCTGGGTGGGACCGCCGCATGGCGAGTCGGCTACTTGTGCAGGATCAGCGTCACGGCGCGCTTGGCGTTAGCGCCGTCGTTGTCGGTGGCGGTCGCGCGCGCTTTCAGTCGGTGATGCTTCTGCTTCTTGAGGCGCTTCAGCCCCTTCTTGGTCAGTTTCACGGTGATGAGCTTGCTCCCACCGGCGACGAGTGAATACGACTTCGCGTTCGCGAGCTTCGCGCCGCCCAGAGTCTTCAGCGTAAGCCTCCCCGTGCACGCGACGGTGGAAGTGCAGTTCAAGCGGAACTTGACGACCCCCTTCTTGGACACGACCTCCTTGCGCTTGCCGATCACGATGTGCGAAACGCCGGTGGAGGACAGGGTCGTAAAGGTCTTGTCGCCGCCGAACCCGAATTGACCGGCGTTCGCGCATACGAGCTGGAAGTGGTACGTGGTACTCGCCGCGAGTCCCGAGACGACGGCACTCACCGGTACGGCCGACGAGCCCGCGCCCATGGACTGCAGCGGCGTTGTTTGCCCGTAGCCGGTCGTCGTTCCGTACACGAACGCGCAGCTCGTGTCGACGCCGCCCGGGTTGGCCGTCCCGTTCAGGGTCGCGGAGCTGCTCGTGACGTTGGTAGCCACTGTTGTCTGGACGCTCGGCACCGGGCAGTATTGAGGGGTCGAGGCCGAGCACACACCCGCCGCGGACGCTGTAGATGCCGAAGCGACGATCGCCACCGTCGCTGCCAGCATGGCCACAAGACTTACCGACTTGGTCGCGCGCATCTGACCTCCCTTTCACGACGTTCGAGCGAGCACGAGCATACGCCAGAACGCGCGCCCATGCGAGTTTCAATCGGGGCCTGCGCAATGCTCGTGGCCATCCGCTCCTCGAGTTGCCGCCGCCGGTGGTGAGCGGTAGGCTCCGCGCGGCGTCGCGCCAGCACCCAGAGCCCGGTCGCCACTGATCGAGAGGGCATGTGCTCAAAGACGAAGCCGGAGCCCGAGTGAGTTCTGTCAGCCAGGGACGCGGTCGACGTGGCTCTCCCCTCAGATCTCGCGCATCCCAGAGGCGACTCGTAGCCGTCGCGGGTACATCTTGGAACTCGCTCAGCGCCTCATCGCTGGCGACCAAGAGAGCGTTCGACATGGTCTTTGCGCTGCTCGGACTCGTGCTCCTGGCGCCGCTTGGCCTGCTGATCGTGCTGTCGATTCGAGCCAGCTCACCTGGACCTGCGGTGTTTCGACAAACGCGGGTGGGTCGGGACGGCGTGCCGTTCGGGATGTTCAAGTTCCGGACGATGGTCGTCGGGGCCCACGAGCAGCGCAGCGCCCTGGCGGCGCTGAATGAGTCGGTGGGCATCTTCAAGCTCCGGGCCGACCCGCGCATCACCCTGGTCGGACGGGCGCTCCGTCGCGCATCGCTCGATGAGCTGCCCCAGCTGCTCAACGTTCTCCGCGGCGAGATGAGCCTGGTTGGGCGGCGTCCGCTCGTGCCAGAGGAGGACGGGCTGGTGAACGAAGGCCACCGGGTGCGCCTCTTGGTCCTCCGGGAATGACCGGGCCCTGGCAGGTGCTCGGCCCGATTCGACCGACGCTGAGCGAGATGGCGGCGATCGATTGTGCCTACGCCGCGGAATGGTCTCTCTGGACGGACATCAGGATCCTCCTACGCACCGCCTTGCACGTGATCCTGCTGCGCGGGGTTTGAGCAGCCCCTTTCGCAACCCTCCGCTCACTGCACGCCCCGCTCCTGCTAGAGGGGCCTTTTACCACCCGCCAAGGAGGATGCGATGCCGGGCCTTTCCGTGGTACGTCGACAGTCATCAAAGCCAAGATCTCGAAGCTCCTAGACCGTGCCGAGGATCCAGGCGAGACGCTTGAGTACAGCTACCAGAAGCAGATCGAGCTGCTCCAAAACGTCAAGAAGGGGATCGCGGACGTC